>NZ_AP043830.1:1600000-2281923 GCF_055379195.1 Salinicoccus jeotgali
ATTATCATAAAAGGCTCAAGTTGTATATAATGAATTTCAGAGGTGAATAAGTATATGAAGAAACAGGGCAATAAAATCTTAAGGATAAGAGGCTATGCTTTGGCCTTGATATTCATAGGTATGATTATCATGTATGCTGGGGTGTTCTTCAGAACCATACCTTGGCTCTTTAGCATATTCCTCTTTGTAGGACTGCTGCCGATTCTCTTAAGTTTTGCGATCTACTTCTGGGTTGGTATGATAAGTACACGCGCGCTCACAGTTCAATGTCCGAATTGCGAAAAGCATACGAAGATACTTGGGCATGTGGACTTCTGCCAGCACTGCAAAGAACCGCTGACAGTAGATAAGGAACTTGAAGGCGAAGATTTCAGCCTCGACTATAACGTCCCCCACCGTAGGGAAAAGGCAATTGAAGAGAAGAAGCAGGACGGAAACATGCAAAAAGACGAGCAGGCGTAAGCCAGCTCGTCTTTTTGCATTTCATCTATGCTTCCCTGCATTCCGGGCAAGTGCCGTATATTTCGAGCCTATGGTGGCTCACATCATAAGATGTGACCGACCCTGCCAGATGTTCGACCTCTTCAAGGCCCGGATAATGGAAATCAGTGATCTTCCCGCATTCACTGCAGATGATGTGGTAATGCGTATCCGTAATGAAATCAAATCTGCTTGACGAGTCCCCATAGGTAAGTTCTTTGACAAGCCCTGTTTCCTTGAACAGTTTCAAGTTGTTATATATGGTTGCAACGCTCATATTGGGATATTCATTCGACAGTGCTTTGAAAATATCATCAGCAGTCGGGTGATCTTCGGTTTCGATCATATACTTGAGCACTGATTTCCTTTGAGGCGTTATCCTGACGCCAGTCTCTTTCAGCGCATTGATCGACTCGGTAAACCGATCCTGGGCATCCATCATTTTCATATTGATACCTTCCTTCTATAACTGACTACTATAATAAGATTATTGTACTTGGTTTGGAAATTGTTTGTCAAATCACGTGGATCAATACCCTCTATCCGGATCTATTATGTTTTTCATGGAATCGAAATCATCCATATATTGAAGGTTATGCATGAATATTTCAAAGCCGCGCTCCAAATACCCTGATGTCTTGGAAGAGGCATGGGGGGTGATCGTAAGATTGTCGAACGTATAGAATTCATGGTTTTCCGGCAGCGGTTCTTCATTGAAGACATCAAGTATCATATGCCTGATCATGCCATTTTCAAGGACTGCCGTTATCGTTTCGTCAGTCATGATGTCACCACGCCCGATATTGACGAATACCGCGGATCCTTTCATTTCTTTGAAGAAATCCAAATCGAGCATATACTTTGTATCGGGTGTGCTTGGCAGTATATTGATCACTATATCAGCAGCACCTATTTCCGCAGTCAAATCTTTAATGGCATGGACGGTCTGAAACCCTTCTGCCTCGTGGCCTGTAGTATTGTACCCTGTCGTCTCCAGACCGAAGGCTCCAAGTACAGAAGCGAGGTGGCTCCCAATGCTGCCGGTGCCGAGGATATGCACAGATTTACCGTATATCTCCTCTGTTTTGGCATTCTTTCTCCAATGGCGTTGCGCCTGGTCTTCTTTCAATTGATGGAAACCTTTGTGGAAATCAAGCAGCAGACCAATCGTATATTCAGTCATTTGAATTTTGTGGATGCCTCTTGCATTCGTTATATGGACATGTTCCAGTTCCCCAAGCGGGAGGTCATCGAGCCCTGCGCTCATAACCATCATCCATTTCAAATTTTTGAAGGCTTCAACATCATCAGAAGTGAAGTCAGAGCCGTAGGTGACGAAGATGTCACACCACGCTTTATCATCATCGGTCACTTCTTTAGATTTCCGGTAGATGTATGTCATATCGGGATGCGCTTCCTCTATGGCTTCGACCATGTCCGGTTTCAGGTGCACTGTGGATAGGATATGTTTCATCTAATGCACCCCTTCCATGTATGCTTTAAGTTCATCCATATGCGACTTCGCGTTGACGTCATCCCACCGCTTCAGGATGTTGCCTTCTCCATCAACAATGAATGTCGTACGTGCGATACCCATGAATTCCCTGCCGAAGGCCTTCTTCTTCCTATACACTCCAAGAGCCTCAGACAAGGCGAACCCTTCATCGACCAGCAGATCGAAATTCAAATTGTTTTTCTCGATGAAATTCTGATGCTTCCTTTTTGAATCGCCGCTTACACCATATACTTTGACTCCGAGTTCATTCAGGCGCTCCATATTGTCCCTGAGGTCACACGCCTGTGTCGTACATCCCGGCGTATTGTCTTTTGGGTAGAAATAAATGACTGTCCTCTCCCTGAGGTGTTCATTGGTGATGCGTTCGCCATCTTGATTCTCAAGTTCGAACTGAGGAAATTTTTCCATCTGTAGTCCTCCTAAAGGTTTCTTACTCCTGATGATACCTAAATTTCCCTTTACGCTCAATAGATGTTACTTCTTAAATAAGCCTCCGGTATGTGGTAGAATACTGATTGTAAAAAAAGATGCTAAAGGATGAAGTAATATGTACTCTCATAAGAAATCAGAAGCACTCCGTGCCGAAGCGGAAAATGTGATCCTAGGTGGCGTCAACTCGCCCTCCCGCTCATATAAAGCGGTTGGAGACAGAGCGCCTGTCGTCATGGATCGAGGCGAAGGTGCCTACTTCTATGATGTTGACGGCAACCGTTATATCGACTATCTCGGCGCCTACGGCCCGATCATCACTGGGCATGCACACCCGAGGATTCATGAGGCGATAGCCGAACAGAGCAGCAAAGGAATATTATATGGTGCCCCGACGACCCTTGAAATAGACTTCGGTAAAAAGATTAAAGAAGCCATTCCTTCATTAGAGCGTGTACGTTTCGTGAACTCAGGTACAGAAGCTGTCATGACGACGATCCGTATTGCGCGGGCATATACAGGACGCAATAAAATACTTAAATTCGAAGGCTGCTACCACGGCCACTCAGACCTCGTCCTCGTCGCTGCCGGAAGCGGACCAGCGCAGCTCGGCACACCAGACTCTGCCGGGGTGCCTAAAGGGGTTGCAGAAGATGTCATCACCGTACCATTCAACAATCTCGATGACTTCAAGACGGCCATCTCCCATTTCAAGGATGAAATCGCAGCCGTACTGGTTGAACCTATCGTAGGCAACTTCGGCATCGTCGAACCCGAGGATGGTTTCCTTGAGGCGATAAATGAGATCTCCCATGATAATGGTTCACTCGTCATATATGACGAAGTCATCACGGCTTTCAGATTCATGTTCGGTGGGGCCCAAAATCTGCTTGATGTCGAGCCTGACCTTACTGCTTTAGGCAAAATCATCGGCGGTGGCACTCCAATCGGAGCCTACGGTGGCCGCAAGGATATAATGGAAAGCGTGGCACCTCTTGGGCCTGCCTACCAGGCTGGTACCATGGCTG
The DNA here is from genome assembly GCF_055379195.1 of Salinicoccus jeotgali. Classification (NCBI taxonomy): domain Bacteria; kingdom Bacillati; phylum Bacillota; class Bacilli; order Caryophanales; family Staphylococcaceae; genus Salinicoccus; species Salinicoccus jeotgali. The sequence goes on from NZ_AP043830.1 coordinate 1,603,454, forward strand.
GAAATCCACTAAGTATGGCAGCCGGTTTAGCCTGTCTTGAAATCCTTGAGCAGCCTGGGGTATACGAGACACTCGACAACCTTGGAGAGAAGCTTGAAGATGGCTTGGTTGACCTGATAGATAAGTATGACATCACAGCGACGATCAATCGACTCAAAGGTGCATTGACCATTTACTTTACAGAAGAGTCGGTAACTGATTACACTATGGCTGAGGCCAGTGACGGCGAAGAATTCGCCAAGTTCTTCAATGGCCTGATAAATCGCGGAATCAATATTGCACCTTCCAAATATGAAGCGTGGTTCCTGACTACTGAGCATACTGAAGCAGATATTGAAGAGACCCTTGCAATTGTAGAGGACGTTTTCAAAAATGACTTTTAGGAGATGCTGCCATGCGATTTGGCGCTAGAGTTTTCAAGACGGGCATTACTGTTGTCCTAACACTGATGATTACGAATTTCCTCGACTTCCAGCCTTCATTGATTGCTGCAATTGCTGCTGTCTTCGCACTGCAACCGAACGTCCACAGATCCGTGATGCGGACGTGGGACCAGTTCCAGGGCAACTTACTCGGCGCAATCGCTGCAATCATCATGGTGCTCCTGTTCGGCAACAACATCATCGTGATCGGACTGACTGTGATTCTCGTTCTCGCAGTGTTGCTGTTTTTCAATCTGCAGAGTGTGTCTGCGCTCGCCGTGGTCACGATGATTGCCATCATGGATGCCCCGACCGTAATCGAGTCCTCCACTTCACTCGACTTTCTTGAAGCGGCAGGAACCCGATTCTCCTTAGTGATGATTGGTGTCCTATCATCACTTCTAGTCAACCTGCTGTTCATACCTCCAAGATACGAGACGAAAATGTACCACAACTGTTTCAATATAACGAGCGACATCTTCAAATGGCTCCGTCTCGAACTCAATGCGGTAAGTGAATACCAGATCGTCAAAAAAGACATTGAATCTTTACGTACAAGAGTCGTTACACTCGAAACGATGTATTTGTGGTACCGCGAGGAAAAAAGTTATCTCAAGCGTAATCGTTTCGCATCCGCCAGGCGTAAAATCCTGTTCAGGCACCTCATTTCATCGACCCGGAGAGCCTTTGAACTACTGCGAAAACTCAACCGATATGAAAATGACTACAATCATCTGGATGATGATTTCAGATTGCGTATCAAGTACGAGATGGATCAGCTGATGGCCTACCACGAACAGATATTCATGAAATTCACTGAAAAGATCCGTCCGGAAGCTGAGTTTGAGATATACGATACGGAGGAACGCTCCCAAAAAACCATGATGGATGATTTCGTCAAGCTCTATCAGGAAGCTGAAACAGAAGACGACAAAATCCAGTATGAGAATATTCTGGAATTCATCTCATCACTGCATGAGTATTCCAACTCTCTTGATCGCCTTGACCGACTCACATCCAGCTTCTTCAAATTCCATTCTGATAAAAATAAAATAAACATCCAAGATGAAACTTTGGATATATAAAAAGCTCAGGTGCTTAAGCACCTGAGCTTTTTCATTTCCATCCGTTGTTGTCCAGAGGTTTACCGCGGAATCTGCTGACATGAGGATTCCCTTTAACTATGAAGCGGTACAGATAATCCGTCGCTTCAGCCTTATTATCAATACCAATGCGTTTGGTCGCCTCTATCTCTCTCGGCGTCCTGCCTTCCCTCAAAGTCAATATACCGTTGTTCAGTTCCATGCCGTTATGGAGTTCCCGTCTGATGCCGAGGGATTTCGTCAATTTACCCGGACCATCAGTCAATCCTTTCTCGCGCCCCCGCCTGTCAATCATCGTCTCGATGCCGTGATTCGGTTCTATCCCCCGGATCAGGACACCTTCTGGGTGTTCGCGCTCCTTCGTCAGGATATTCATGCAGTGGTGCCCATGCATGGTATAGACATAGATATGACCGAAATCATTGAACATCATTTCATTCTTTTTAGTCATCTTGCCCCCGAATGTATGCGCCGCGCGATCGTTGAGCCCGAGGTAGGCTTCGGTTTCAGTGATGAAACCGCTTGTCTCCACCCCATCTATATGAGTGATCACTTCTACACCAAGGAGCTGCTTTGCTGCATTTAATGTATCTTCTCCAAGAAAGCTGATATCAATTACAGCCATTAGACTTCACCCCTTTTATAGGTTTTGGATGCTGTAGAGATTGTAATAGTCCCCTTGCTTTTTCATCAGTTCCGCATGTGATCCGGATTCCCTGATCTGGCCATCCGCCATCACGAATATGCGGTCAGCATGCGTAATCGTTGAAAGCCTATGTGCCACGATGATCGTCGTCCGATTTTGTGACAGTTCCAGCAATGTATCCTGGATAATACTTTCACTTTCGAGGTCCAGGGCACTGGTAGCTTCATCAAGAATCAGAATAGGTGGATTTTTAAGGAAAACCCGAGCAATGGCAATGCGTTGCTTCTGTCCGCCGGATAATTTGACGCCCCGTTCTCCGACTTCCGTGTCATAGCCTTCCGGGAGTTCCATAATGAACTCATGGGCGTTTGCCCTTGCTGTCGCTTCAAGCATCTCTTCTTCAGTTGCATCAGGCTTTGCCAACATTATATTTTCCCTTATGCTGTCGGAGAACAGAATGTTGTCCTGCATGACGAGCCCCACATTATTACGCAGGGATTCAATCGTGTAGTCCCTTATATCGGTATTGTCGATCGTCACTTTACCGGCAGTCACATCGTAGAACCTCGGAATCAGTGTAACCAGGGTGGATTTACCTCCTCCACTCATACCTACAAATGCAACAGTTTCCCCGCTTCCAACACGGAAATTGATATGTTTCAACGTGTCCGTATCTTCTCCGTTATAGTCAAAACCAACATCTTTGAATTCGATGTTGCCATCAGTATGTTCAAGCTGTCTGGCACCTGGACGATCTTTGACATCATATTCTTCATCAAAGAGATGGAAGACACGATCCATCGAGGCGATGCTCTGCGTCAATGTTGTAGATGAAGAAACGAGTCTTCTGAGCGGACCGTACAAACGATCCAGATATGCAATGAATGCAGCAAGTGTCCCGACAGTGAGATTACCCTGGATGACCTGATAAGCCCCATATCCTACGACAAGAAGCGGTCCGATATCTGTGACCGTGTTGACGACGGAGAAGCTTCTCGCCGTCCATTTTGCGTGGTTTGTCGCCTTGCTCAGAAAGTTGTTATTGTGCTTATTGAAATGTCCGGCTTCATTTTTTTCAACTGCAAAACTCTTTATTACATTGATTCCCTGTATGCGCTCGTGAAGAAAACCCTGTACTTCAGCTAGCGCCTGGGAACGCTCTCGCGTAAGATTCCTCAGTTTACCGAAGAAATACCACACCCCGAATATATAGAGCGGGAAGATGATTATCGACACCAGCGTCAGTTCGCCGTTCATGGAAAACATGATCGCAAGGGCAATCAAAATCGTCACCAGATCGAGCCAGATGTTCATCAAACCTGTCATGATGAAGCTTTTAGTCTGCTCCACATCATTGATGACCCGGGAGATGATTTCACCAACTTTACTGTTGGAGTAGAATTTGGCGCTCAACATCTGGAGGTGGCCATACATTTTCTTTCTGATGTCGTAGAGGACCTTATTGCTTGTCCATTGGGCGAGGTATTGCCTGAAATATTCAACAGGTGGCCTGATGATGATGAATATGAATGCAAAGATCAAGAGCACCTGGATCAGCATATCGATTCTCTCATCTGTGCCCAGACCCTCTGGCATGATGATATCATCGATGGTGTATCTGATCAGCAATGGCAGGAGAAGCGGAATCCCGAATTTGAGCACGCCGATGAGTATCGTCAATATGATCAGCCATTTATACGGTTTGACAAATTGCATATAGCGTCTTATCACAGAAAAACTTCCTTTTCCTACATAAAAAACAACCAACTTTTTAAGTTGATTGATTTTTAGTATGATTTAAAATCATTGTTGAACCTGCCCTGCCACACCTTTATGAAATCTGGTGCAAACGGGCCTTTCTTCTTTTCGATCCAGTGTTGGAGCACATCGACATTGTGCCTTAGTATCCTATCAATATCTTCTGGATAATTCATCCTGTTTTTGTGTAGACGATATTCGTCTTCATCAAGCAGATGGTACTTGCCGTCCGGGTACACTTTGATATCCAGATCATAATCGATATATTTCAGTGCCTCTCCATCATAAAGGTAGGGGGATGAAATATTGCAGTAATAATAGACCCCGTCTTCTCTGAACATGCAGATGACATTGAACCAATACTCTGCATGAAAGTAGACGATCGCAGGTTCCCGGGTCACCCAGGTGCGGCCGTCACTCTCTGTGACGAGCGTACGGTTGTTGCCGCCGATCACCACATGATCGCTTCCCTTTAGGATGGTCGTCTCAGACCATACCCGGTGGATGTTGCCGTCATGCTTATAGCTCTGAATCTTTACCTTGCTGCCTTCCTCCGGTATGGATTCCAGACTCATATTCCACACCACCTTTAAAATTATACTATTGTATTATAGCATACGCAGAGTCAGGTATATAGTCATCCGCCCATGTCTTCAAACAAGTGGTACAGCTTCTGCATCGCCCTGCTCATCGGCAGGGCACCGACATCTTCAAGTTTTATGAAATCTTGGTGGGAATCGCGTGTATACAGAATGTACCCTTCCATGAACCATTTCTTATGGGTGAAGACATGCGACACGCTTCCTATATGTTCTCCCTTATGGTGGACTTCGATGCCCAGCTCCTCCTCGATCGTTTCAAGTGACGTGTCCACATCAAACCGCGGCAGTTCATACATGCCCTGCAGCAATGTGCCATCCTGCTTCTGAAGCAGGATCTCATTTTTACCATTCAGGATGAAATATACGTTATAATAGTACTCACTCTTCTTCTTCGCCTTTTTCTTGACCGGCAGTTCGGAAACCTTATTTTCATGGTATGCTTCGCAATGTTGCCTGACAGGGCACATGATGCATTTCGGGGCCCTCGGTGTACATATCGTTGCACCAAGTTCCATAAGGGCCTGGTTGAAGTCACCGGCTTCCAGAGGAATCAATCTCTCAACCTTTTCCTTGACCGCTTTTTGAACGGAAGGCTTGGTCATATCGCGATCATCTGCATCAAGACGTGACATTACGCGGAGGACATTGCCGTCCACTGCTGCTATAAGATGATTGAACGCAATACTTTGGACTGCCCCCCCTATATAGGGGCCTACGCCCCTCAGCTTAAAGAACGCTTCAGGATCGTCCGGTACAACCGAACCGTAATGTTCTTTCACTTCCTTGACTGCTGTCTGGAAGTTTCTGATCCGATTGTAGTAGCCCAGACCTTCCCAGTCCTTCAGGAGCGCCTCTTCATCAGCTGTAGCCAAGCTGTCTATATCAGGATATTTTGTTATAAATTTCTCAAAGTAGGGTATAGCAGTAATGACTTGCGTCTGTTGCAGCATGACCTCACTTAGCCATATCTTATATGGATCCCGTGTCTTCCTCCACGGGAGCGGCCTTCGATTCAAGTGATACCAGGCAAGCAGATTATGGCTGAATTCTGAAGTTTTTAGCATAGATACATTCCTCCAACTTAATTACATTATTCGAATGGGGAGATTTCACATGGATACTTTGACGCATACATTGATGGGCGGCACTATCGTCGGGCTCGCCGCAATCGATCCGACAATAGAACCTCTCTCGATCGGGTTCGCCTCTGTAGTAGTAGGTGCTTCCCTGATACCGGATATAGATACTGTGATGAAGATGAAGAACAATGCGGTATACATCACCCACCATCGTGGTATTACCCACTCCCTCCCCTTCACTTTTTTCATATGGCCAGTCCTCCTGACGGCCTTAAGCGTATTGCTGTTCGATCTGCCTGCGCTCAACATGTACCTCTGGATACAGTTCGCCGTGTTCCTACATGTTTTCGTTGATATATTCAACTCCTATGGCACACAGGCCCTACGACCCATCACTCATACTTGGATCCAATTGAGCGTCATCAATACAATCGATATCCCGATCATCATCATGCATGTGCTCTTTTTCATATTATGGTATTTTGGAATGTCACCTGTGACACTTTTCATTGTTCTTTACCTAGTTATGTTCATCTATTATGTCACCCGCTTCTTCATACAATCATACTTGAAAAGGCAGGTGGAGCATCTGTTGCCGAATGAATACATCAAACGTGTATTCTGCATGCCGACCATCCGCTTCTTTGAATGGCGTATAGTTACTGTAGCACAATCCTCCTATTATGTCGGTCGGAGTTTCCGCGGTCAGATCCTCTTTTACGACCGCTTCACCAAAAGTCCACCTATCGAAGAGGAACGGTTCAACAGGATCAAACAGGATAAGAATTTCAAAGCTTTCACCTTCTTCTCATCCATCTACACTTACGAGGTGACAGACATTTCGGAAGACATCGTCGAGATACGCTATATTGACTTGAGATACTTGAAAGAGGGTCATTACCCGTTCGTCTGTATCATGCATGTCAATCGTCATACGAACGAGGTTGAACATAGCTACACAGGTTGGGTATTTTCAGAGAGCAAGCTTCAGAAGAAACTCGCAGAAAACTGATGCATCAACTAATAAAGCGACCGGTCATTGACCTGGTCGCTTTATTTTGAATTGATACATGTTGATTTTGATTTTACTGTAGTATTCGAACATCCACAGGTACAGGAATATCAATTGCACAATGAGCAATATGTCATGCGGCAACCTATTGATGTTCCAGGGGACCTGCACTGCGTTCGTCTGCAATCCGTTGATGACATAGTAGAACGGATTTAAACTCAACAGGCTTGAAATCCATGGTTCAAGCTGTTCAGGCCTGTAAAGTATGGGAACTGATATCACAAGGACGATGAAGACGAATACATCGACTGTACGTCGTTTTTTAATTTTAGCCGATAGATAGAGCATTGTAAAAGGCAAGGTCAATAGCACGCCCAAAATCAGATAATACAGGAGTGTAAAAATGTTGATGAGCCAGTCTTCTATGACAAGTGCGGTAAAGGCACTATAGAGTACTATAAACATCAAAAAGACGAAAGTCTGGAATATGATTGATGGCACTATTCTCATATACATCGGAATGTAGCTCATCTTGAGGACTGAGTCCTTGTAATAGAAGGCATTCTCGTTAAGGACCACCATCCCGAACAACCATACTGCACTCATTATACCAACAAGTGTATAAAGATATTCTATAACTGTATTTTTATCCATGATCGCCATGGCTATCAGCAGAAATCCGAGCCCGCCGGCATATATGAATAGGGGAGTGAGTGTGTGGGTCGAAAAAATGGAGGTCTGTCTGTATATCTGACGGATGAGATATTTTGTTTTGTGGTTCATGGCAGCCCTCCTAGCGGTTGATGTATAACCATGTTTCGTTCGATGCATCCAAGATCATATAACCTTCCGGCAAGTGGAATATCGCATCTTCTTCCGTAATACCGAATTCCTTATACATCTTTTCGATGTTTTCGGCTGGGAAAGATACCGAGAGTACTACGTCATCCTTTATATGATAAGTGATGGGGACACCGAGGCGCGCATATCTGTCTGTCTGCTCGGTAATCGTATCCACTTCATCATTAAGTAACGACACTCCTCCATTCAGGAACTTTTTATAAAAAAGATAACTACCTCCGAATGTGTCGGCTGTATATGGAAGGAGTTCTACTAAAGTTGTTTCAGGGTAGAGGCTTGCCGGGTTGAAGTACAGAATGGATGAGGCATCCACTTCGACATCCAATCCATCCTCCACGATTCTATAATCGCCTTCACTATCGCTCGATATTTCCAGAAGATACATGTATGGAATGGACTCTCCTTCAAGTTCCAAATCCGGATCGGTATTGATGCCGTAGGCGAATCGCTCTGACTCTTCAGCCTCTGGCAATGCCGCGGGCTCCTCAGTCGCAGATCGGCTGTCTGTAAATGAAATGTCCATGAAAATGATTATGCTGGACATGAACATGACGAACAGCAAGACCACGGAGATGATGATTTTCTGCACGTTGAACTGGTCGATCAGACCGCTTTGGTTCCGGCTCATCCTCTTGAGTCCGTGTTCATAACGCCCATAATCCTCAATATTGCGTTTCCATTCTATATCAAATTGGGCTTCTTCATCCATATTCTTTATCTGGCTCTTCTTCTTTTCATAAGCGTTATATTCAAGGACACCTTCCCGCACACTGCCGTCATACCTGATCTGGCCATAGCTGAGCCACAGGAAATAGTTCGCAAGCGTCTGAATCGGTTCAATATCACTCTCAAGTAGCAGCACACCTTTTTCAGCCGATTCAAGGGCATTGATCGTCTCTTTGAATACTTCTTTATCTTGCTTATGGAGATGGTGGTACATATTGCAGTAGACTACAATATCGGTATTGGCCTGTTTTGAGATTTCAAGAAGCACAAGCGCCAGTTCACGCCTTGTGAGATTGTTTACCGTATTATATTGATGCTTCCTGAAGAGTGGCAGTTCCAAAAGACGTTCCTGTGCCTTTTGGACTTCTTCTACACCCATGAACTCCTCAAGCAGCTCCCGCGTGAAGATCTCCAAAGGATGCGGATTGTCCACATGATCCAGCACATCGAGGCTCAGCATTGAGCTTGCGGTTTTGACCTTGCCCTCTTTCAGGTCAAGTGTACCATTGACCACTTCCTTCAGATAATGGAGTGTCCTGTAGTCGGACAGTATGCCCAAAACTTCTCCTTTATACAGATGGAAGGTCACATCCTTCAAGATGAGGCCTTCAGATCTGCCAAGCATGCGGTCTATGAACTTAGATGCTTCCTTGGCATATGTAAGCTCAAGGGCCCTGAACAGAATGATGTTTTCCATCAGATCATCCTTTCTTCGGCAATTGCAGCATGCTTACCGGAATACCCGTCTCTTTTTCATCGCCTCCGATAAAGAATCCCCATGCGAAGATCCCCTTGATGTACTCCACTTTAAAGTAATGGTCCTCATTACTGATTATTTTGTATATCTTCCCGTTTTCTATCAAGGATAGATCGACGAAATAGCTCTCTGCTATCAGGACTTGCCGCTCGTTGACGCGGTATTCATTTTCAATCCCCATCATTTCCGCTTTCCTCATCGCTTCACGTTTTTCTGCGATATAGGTCTCCAGTTCACGTCTCGTCATTGTGTTCAAAGGTTTCATCATCCAGCCCTCCCAACTTTTCCTGAATTGAATCATATGTGTAGCCTTTTCTCATCATTGCCTGTATAAGCTTCTGCTTCAGGGCGTATCCTGTTTCTTTCTTTTGATAACGCCTCAAGTATTTTTCAAAATCCCGATTAAAATGCACATCTTCATCGTAGTCATCATCGAAATCGATCATGGCCAGATGCTCGCCGGTGTAGCCCTTCTGATATAGTTTTTCAGTGAGTTTCATCTTAAATTGCTGATAGGACCCCTTATGCCGCTTCAACTGTTTATCCTTCAGCCTATTCATCCGTTCCTGATCGATCTGCTCACTGAACTTTTCGACATTCTCACGGATGATGTCTGGTTGGACTTTATGTTTCTTCAATTCCCGTTCCAGAGCATGCGGCCCTTTATCAGTGGTGGCAAGCATTGTATTCTTCAAGGCTTCTGCATAATGGGCATCGTTTAAGTATCCTTCTTCTTCAAGCCGTTTGATGGTCTCATCGATCATTACAGATGCATAGTCTTCGGCCAGATACTTTCTCATTTCATGGATTGTCCTCAACTTGTAGCTGATGTATCCAAGTGCCCTGACATAGGCTGCATCGAACTGGATGGCGGACAGTACCTCGTTATACTCTTCCTCTTCAAGCACCCGTTCGGGTATGAGCCGGTACTTTACTACCGACTCCTCATGTGCCTTAAAGGTGGAGCCGTCATCCATCTGTATGTCATACATGCCCTTCTTGCCACGGGCCACTTTTTTTATCTGCATCTAATCCCTCCTAACCGAGAAGATCTGTTGCAAAGAATTCCCGTAATGCTTTTGAACGATCGCGCCTTCTGCGTCTATGTTCAGCACGTTCTTCCCCTGTCTCATCCAGCCACTTCAACCGCTCGTTATCTGCGATGAGGTCCGGCACGCTGATGGATGAACCTGTCTCGTCCAGGGCGACGAAAGTGAGGAAGCTGAATGCAGCGAGCTTCCTCTCTGTACCGTTCTCAAGCGTGTCCTTCGATACTTTGACAAGTATCTCCATGGAAGATTTTCCGGTATGGGTAACCATTGCCTCGAGCATCACGACATCTCCCAGGTTGATGGGCTCAAGAAAATCGACCGAATCTATTGAAGCGGTCACCACTTTCGATCTCGAGTGTCGTCTTGCTGCGATTGCCGCAACATCATCTATGTATTCCATAAGCCTTCCTCCGTAGAGTGTCTGATGATTGTTCGTGTCCGGCGGCATTACATTCGAAGTCATTACTGTATAGGATTCTGACATTTTTCTTTCCATTATGATTCCCTCCATCCCACATACTACTACAACAGCATATCCCCTACATTAAAAAAGAAGGGATACAATCATCCCTTCCTGTTCTTATAATGCTGAACCTAAAGATCTCTTTCCAAAGCTTCTTCCGGCGTATCAATCACAAGTCCATCTTTAACGGTAAGTGCTTTTGACAGGAAGTGATAAAGGGTCGCAGCAAATCCGAATATGGCGAACATAAAAGCCATAGTTATTAGAAACATCATTCCAAAGCTCATGTGAATCCTCCTCTAATACTTATCCTATTATTTATATTCTACCATATTTTTTCTTCTTTGCATCTACAATTTTAGAAGGCCCAGTTCCCTTTTTCAAATACTTTTTCTTCCTTACCGTCCTCAGTGATGCCGTAGATGTTCAATTCATCAGAACCTATCATGAAGTCGACGTGGCTGATCGAATCGTTCAACCCAGCAGCCTCAAGCTCCTCCCGGGACATGTTCTTGCCGCCTTCGATGCAGAAGGCATAAGCGCTTCCCAGAGCAATGTGGCATGACGCATTTTCATCGAAGAGCGTATTATAGAACAGACGTCCCGTGTTTGATATCGGCGAGTCGTCCGGTACCAGCGCCACTTCTCCGAGGTACCTTGAACCTTCGTCGGTATCAAGCAGATTCTTCAGCACTTCATATCCTTTACCTGCTTCGAAATCAACGACTTTACCATCTTTAAAAGTCAGCTTGAAGTCATCTATCAGATTTCCTCCATAACTGAGCGGCAGTGTATTGGATACATATCCATCTACACGCGTTTTCTCAGGTACGCTGAATACTTCCTCGGTCGGCATATTAGCCATGAAGGTTTCGCCATCTTCATTTTCACTTGAGGCGCCAGCCCACAAGTGCCCTTTCGGGAGTCCGATCGTCAAGTCGGTTCCAGGTGCTTCGTAACGGAGTGCATTATATTTTTTATCATTGAGGTAGTCGACCTTCTCGTGCAAGAGTGCGTCATGCTGCTCCCATGCTTCAACAGGGTCGTCCTGATCCGCGCGTACAGTATAGAGTATCAGATCAAGCAATGCTTCTACCGCATCATCATCACTTTCATCCGGAAATACGAGTCTTGCCCAGTCCAGTGATGGATAGCCAGCAACGCACCAGCTGTGGTAATCGGATTGGATGCGGTTTGAAAAGTCTTTAAATGCTTTACCTGAGGCGATCTGCATCGCTTTTAATTTCTCTGGATCTATATCTTTCAAAAGTTCCGGGGAAGAAGATGTGATGCTCAGGAATCCGGCTTTTTCATCAGAATAGTGCATCCGTTCATCGATGGTCCACTGGTGGATAGTGGCAAGTTCCTCCTTTTCCTGGTGTTTGGCATGGAGTTTTGTAAGCGCATCGTCCGCCAGGCTCACTTTAACTTCCTTTGCTCCTTTTTCATATGCTTTCTCGGTAACCATGCGAATCAGCGGTAAAGCGTCTTGTGCAGATCTTATGAACACGCGCCCGCCTTCTTGGACATTCAGGCCTACATCGACAAGCAGGTCGGCATACTTTTCAAGCTTAGAATTTTTTCCGGTCATTGAAGTCTCTCCTTTATTTCCTGAGTTTTGATAATTCTTCGATTATAGCGGTCTGTTCGATGGCTGTTATCTGATTTCTTGATGTGACCATTTCGTGAATCTCATTGAGCTGTTCAACATTATCATCACTGAAATCCTCAGCATTGAACACCCCTTTGTTCACTACGTTCAGTGAACTCTCTATATCCTTCAACATTTTTTCCTTGTCCATTGGACATTCCCCCATCTTGTAGAATAAATTCATTACAATAATAACAAAGTTGAATTAATAATAAAATTTTTATTCAACTAAGGGATGAATAAAGTTTGAAGGTTGTTTAAAATGGATATAAGCAACTATAAATCAACCAAAAGGAGAATTCACATGAAGAATAAGATGTTGCCAGCAATACTGATCGGTGCTGCCCTAGGTGCAGGACTCAGCCTTATCGACAGGAACACGAGAAATTCGGTGATGAGTGGCACAAAAGATCTCAAATATTATGCCCAAAATCCAGAAGAGGCAAAGCAGAAGATGAACTCCGGCTCCGGCCAATCTTCTAAAATCGATTCACTCAAGGACGAAGTAATGTTCTGGAAAGAAACAGTCGAAGAGATTCGTCGTAACAATCCTGAACTTGAGGAGTCCTTAAAGGATGCCAAAGATACATTCATGAAAAAACGTGATCAGAAGAAGTTGAATTAAAATCGTTGGGCTGACGTCAGTCGGCCCTTTTATTTTAAAAGATAAGGAGTTGAGCATGTGTCAAAACAATCCAATTCTGATTATCTGAATCAAGCTAAACAAGAAGAGAAAGAACAGATAGTGGATAAAAACAAGCATTCCGAAGGTGAAACTTTTGTCGAAGAAGTCGAATTCAAATCAAAATTAAGCAAGAAGCCTGATGAGCGCTTCTATGTTTCTAAAATCAATAAGCCTGCTAAATACAAGGAAAAAGGAAATTTTTTCCAAAACTTGCTATTCCAATTTTCAAAAGACAATACATCCGGTATGGGGGCGCAGCTCGCCTACTACTTCCTGTTGGCGATCTTCCCTTTACTGATCTTCCTGTTGACCCTGGTTCCATTATTCCAGATAGATCAGGAAATGATCACCCAGTTCATCCGGGATTACGCCCCGGCAGACATTTCAAGTATGTTGGAAGGCATCATTTCTGATGTCATGGAGAACTCCAGTGGCGGCTTGCTCTCAGTCGGTTTGATTGTGACGTTATGGTCAGCTTCTAATGGTATGACTGCTCTGATGAATGCCTTCAACGTCGCATATGATGTTGAGGACAACAGAAACTTCCTTATCGCCAAATCATTGTCGATCGTCTTTACAATCATTCTTGCGATTTCTGTTCTTCTTACTTTCGTATTGATTGTATTCGGCGAACAGATCGGTAATCTGATGTTCGGCGTCATAGGACTCGATGATCAGTTCCAGACCATATGGAACCTTGTCAGAAGCCTGCTGCCTGTTCTCTTGGTATTCATCGTGTTCGTCGTCATCTACACGACAGCACCGAATATCAAGTTGCAGATTAAAGCGGTCATTCCAGGCTCAATCTTTACAACCATCGCATTTCTGGTCGCGTCTTGGGGATTCAGTTTCTACATCTCTAACTTCAGCAACTATTCCGCAACATACGGCAGTATCGCTGGTGTAATCGTGCTTATATTATGGCTATACATCACAGGAGTCATCATCATCCTCGGAGCCCAGATCAACGCCATACTGCATAAACGTTCAATGAAAAAGAAACAACAAGAGGAGAATGCAAACAATGAGTCTACTGTATGATCTACTCGACTTCAACAAAGAATTTATAGACAATAAAGAATATCAAGAGTATCTCACAGATAAAACCCCACAGAAAAAGCTGGTACTCATATCATGTATGGATACCCGGCTGACAGAATTGTCGACGAAAGCATTGGGATTGAAGAACGGCGACATCAAGCATATCCAGAATGCCGGCGCCGTCATCTCCCACTCTTACGGCAGTACCATGCGGAGCATACTTGTGGCAGTCTATATGCTCGGCGCGGAGGAAGTGATGGTCATGGGCCATCATGATTGCGGCTTCGGCTCATTGGAACCGGAACCAATGATTGCAAACATGAAAGAGCGCGGCATTCCCGATAATACATTCAATATACTTGAGCATTCCGGCATAGATATTAAAGATTGGCTTAAAGGATTCGACAGCGTAGAGGAAAGCATCACTGAAAGCATCGGAAAAATTAAGAGCCATCCTCTTATGCCTGCTGATGTGCCGGTACACGGCACAGTAATCAGCCCGGACAACGGCAAGGTGGACCTTGTACATGATGGCTATCAATAAGAAAAGGACTGTATTGGAGATTATCCAATACAGTCCTTTTCAATATATAAACATAACATTCCGAGCAGTCTATTCTTCGACCAATGTCAGAAGTTTTGGTCCTTCTTTAGTGACGACGATAGTGTGTTCCTTTTGGGCCACATAGCTTCCATCTTTCGTTTCAAATGCCCAATCATCCTTACCTTCCGAGACGAATGATGCCTTCGAAGATATGAAAGGCTCGACTGCAATGACCATACCTTCCGTCAACAGTTCACTGTTGCCCGGTTCATAGTAGTTCATGATGTGTTTTGGTGCATCGTGCAGGCTTCTACCTACTCCGTGCCCAGTCAGGTTTTTGATGACTGACATGCCATTCTGTCTTGCTACTTTGTGTACCGCCCTGCCGATCTGACTGACTTTCGTGCCGGGTTTGATTTTCTTCAAAGCTTCTTCAAAAGCCATCTCACAGACATCCACTACCTTCTGTTTAAGTGGATCGTCCGACTCGCCTGCTACAAAAGAGATGCCAGTATCTGCAAAATAACCATTCTTCTTTGCCGAAACGTCGATGTTGACGATGTCCCCTTCATTTATGATGCGCTTACCCGGTATGCCGTGCGCCACTTCTTCATTGATGCTGATGCATGTATGGCCGGGGAAATCGTATTCGCTGATCGGCGCGCTTTCTGCACCCATTTCCTTAAGGAGTTCGCCGCCCTTGTCGTCAATCTCCTTCGTTGTCATGCCCGGTGCTGTATAGTCCACAAGCTGCTTCAGCACAGTGCCGCAAATACGGCCTATCTCCTCAAGATGCTGCATTTCTTCTTCTGTTTTAATGATCATTTATCAACCCTACTTACTTTAAAAATATTGTATCCACCAATTATTATAACAAACTCTTCATGCTATACTAGAATTGAAAGACTTAAAATTTTAGAAGGAAGCATGAATATGAGATTTGATATAAGAAAAATAATCGGTCCCCGTATCATCAAGACTGGCCTGTCGACATTTTTGACAGCGCTCATCTGTCTCTGGGTGGGGCTGCCCCCCATATTTGCCGTAATCACTGCCATAGTGACAATAGAACCGACGGCGTATGCTTCATTAAAAAAAGCATATGTCAGATTTCCGGCATCCATCATCGGCGCTTTTATCGCCGTAGCTTCACTCTATGTGCTTGGGGATGGTGCATTCACCTACTCAATAGCAGCCACACTCACCATATTCATCACATACCACCTCAATCTACAGGCCGGGGTGCTTGTAGCTGCAATCACTGCTGTGGCGATGGTGCCTTCAGTTGGTGATGCCTACGTTTATAACTTCACTTCGAGGCTCGCTACAACGACTATAGGATTGGCAACAAGTACACTCATCAACTTTCTGGTACTTCCTCCAAAATATGGTGAGCAGATCGAGGCGCTTTCCGCCACCTCAACGAAAGAAATCCATAAACTTCTTATCCATCGGCTTGGGGAACTCATCGAAGGAAAATATGAATCCGATAAGAGTGAGCGTGCCTATGCTAAAATCCAAAGCTCCATCCTCAACTCAGAAAAGCTTCTGAAGTATCAGCAAGATGAATACCGCTACCATAAATCCAATCGTGAAGAGATGCGGCTGTTGAACAGCCTGGAGCGTGAACTCCAGTTCAAGAAGCTATACTTCACCCATCTCGGCAACTTGATCTACCTACCCGACAAATTATCCATGGATTTCACACCAGAAGAAAAAAGGGCCATACAGGAAATTACCGCCTATCTCCATCTGGACCTCAGCTCCCTATCGATGACCAATCCTGCAATCCGCTTCCTCAGGAAGGATATCCGAAAACTGGATGATGAAGAGGATTCTTTTAAGATCCATATACTATATGAAATCATCGTCATCTATCAGATGATTGTACAACATCAAAAGGTTGGTCCCAATCCCCGGAAAGTCCAGACCGGGAGCAGGGAGAAAAAAGACTAGAGGAGATCATATATCGTCAGATTGCGGTATGTACGGTCGGATAAGTGTGAAACTGTCACCCCGATGAGCCTTATGGCTTCATCGGGGGATTTCAATTCGTGGTAGAGATTGTAGGCGTAATGGTAAAGTTCTTCTTCAGTGAAGACTGGATTCGTCGTCATCATCTGTCTCGTATGGGTGGCATAGTCCGCCGTCTTCATCTTGACGGTGACCACCCCTCCGGCATACTGCTGAAGCTCGAGCCGGCTGCTTACCTGACTGCATAATGAACCGATCACTTTGAGGATCTCATCATCATCATTTATATCGTAGTTGAAGGTCGTCTCCTTACCGATGGACTTCCGTATCCGCTCGATCTTCAGTTCCGACGTACCGATGCCCCGCGCCTTCTGATGGAGGCTAATGCCTTTTTTCCCGAACTGATTGACGAGATCGGCCTCACTCCATTCATGGAGTTCTTTGCCGTTTCGTATTCCCAGCTCATGCATTTTTGCTTCAGTCACCCGGCCCACTCCCGGAAATTCGCCGATATCCATATTGAACAATACTTCCTGTACATTATCGTAATGGATGACGGTCGTCCCGGCCGGCTTGTTCATACCTGATGCAATCTTCGCGAGATACTTGTTGTAGGATATGCCGCTTGATGACGTCAGTCTGGTCTTTTCGAATATCTTCCGTTGGATTTCAAGTGCTATTGCACGCGCCGGCCGTTGCCGGCCTACGAGGTGTGTAATATCCAGATAAGCCTCATCCAATGAAAGTGGCTCCACAACTTCGGTATATTCGAGGAATATATCCATGATCATTTTAGATACAGCTTTGTAATGATCGAATCTCGGCCGCACATAGATGCCATCCGGACACAGTTTATATGCTTGTTTAGTCGGCATCGCGGAATGCACACCGAACTTCCTCGCCTCATAGCTCGCAGTCGCGACCACACCACGGCTCACCGATTTACCACCGACAATAATCGGCTTTCCCCGGTATGCCGGGTTATCCCTTTGCTCCACCTGTGCATAGAAGGCATCCATATCGATGTGAATGATTCTTCTCTCCATGACATCCACCCATCCAGAAATATTTAAGCCAGTATAACATAAAACGAACAGATGTTCCTAGTTCCTGCCCCCCGGATGACTTCTATACATCGTCATACCGACCTCGGTATCTTCAACAAACTTCATATGATTTTTGCGCATGAGCAGATACACGTAGTAGAAATCACCTGCACATGCTCCGGTGTGGAGGGCAAGAAGATATTTGAAGGCACCGTGTGAAGTGGTCATCATCAGAATCAGCATCAATGTGGTAATGATGATGAAGGGCATCAGGATGATTATGATGAACCGTCCCCTGCTGAAGACCTCCCCTGGTGCCGCAGCATAGAACATCCCGGACTTATAGCCGAAACGCACTCGGCCGGATGGTGCAAATATCTTGAAGAACAGACCATGGATGGCTTCGTGGAAAGTGATGATGGCAAAAAGAAGTGCCATGACAAAAAATACTGCTCCGAACACACCAAGCTGGTCAAAGCCGGCTAAAGCGGAACTCTCTCCACCGGCTGCGAATAGCTCCAGGAGATAAAATACCGCAAATGACAGAATCGTAATCGAGATGGTCATTATATTCAGTACCTTAAGCACCGAGTGATCTTTAAACACATCCAATACATATTTATCTTCCATTGTAGAACTCCTTTCAGATGCACTGTATCATAATACAATCAAATAATGTTAGACTACTATAAAGCATTAGAGACAGGAGTGTATAGAGTGATAGATTTCACCATCATAGGCGGCGGTATCGCCGGCGCCTCCACCGCATACCATCTTGCGAAGAAAGGGTATGCCGTCAGATTGTACGACCGTAACGATACCGGCAAGGCTACAGAGGCCTCTGCCGGCATCATCTGTCCCTGGGTCAGCCAGAGAAGGAACAAAAAATGGTACGCCCTGGTAAGAGAGAGCGCAAAATACTATCCGGAGTTCATCGAAGCACTTAAAGCCGAAACTGGCCTCGACAGTGGTTATAGGCGGGAGGGGTCAATCAGCCTATTCAAGGACGACCATGTACAGGAACTTGCCTTCAAGCGTATTTCGGCCAAACAGGCAGATGCGCCTGAAATGGGGACGGTCCGGAAAGTCTCAAGGGAAGAAGTCGCACAGATGCATCCAGATTTGACCGCCCTCTATCCGGGGGTCCTGGTTGAAGGCGGCGGCCAGGTCAAGGGGGCTGAACTATTGAAAGCCTTGAAAGCCGGCTTCCTTAAATATGGCGGGGAATGGATTAATGCGGATTTTGACCCCTCCCATGCATCAGGCACCCTCATCTATGCAACTGGTGCCTGGGGCATTGAACAGCAGCACGAACCCCATATACGCCACCAGCGCTCTGAAGTACTGCATTTCCGCCTCAAGGATTCGAGCAACAAACAGCCTCGTCCTGTCGTCATGGCACTCGGTCCGATCTATATCGTCGAAATGGGAATCAATCAATATGCGATTGGTACCACCCATGAAGACACTGATAGTTTTTCTGCGGAACCATCAGAAGAAAATCATCGATATCTAAGGGATCTCGCTGAGCGATACTTCCCCGAGTCCACTATAGAAGACATCAAGATGATGGTCGGTCTAAAGCCATATGCGCGTGACTTCCTCCCTTTCATCGGTGCCGTAGATGATAGGACGATAGTGATAAACGGCATGGGCGCAACAGGTCTTACCGCAAGCCCCCTTGTCGGCCGTGAAGTGGCGAATCACCTCACAGGGCAAGACACAGTGCTTGATCTGAACGATTTTTCATACCTATAGGGCTTCACCTGTCCTATAGGTCACTCAGATCGCCTCATATATAATACGAAGGAAGGTGTTGCATTGAATATCCTGCGGAATCCAGGTGTATTGAACAGTTTCTTTTACATATATGGGTCCTTATTCCTTCTGTTCCTGCTTCAATTCTTTACAGGAAGCGAGTTCCTCTCATATACTACGACTGTCTACACGATTGTGGTACTGCTCATCTCATGGGTTTTCGGTTCCAGGCTGTTTAAGATCATCGGCATTCTGTTCATCACTGCCGGTATAGTGCTTTCGTTATCAGCAGGCAACAGCATTGCAGCTGTTGCCTCCCATATCACGGACAACCTGCCCTTATTGTTCTTCTTCAGCATCCTGCCATGGATCGGCACTGTCGTTAAAGTCGGGGGTATGGATTCGAGCATCACGGACATGATCCAGGACAAGGCAGACAGGGTTGAAAAGATCTATGGCAAAAGTATGTTCACTTCATACTTCCTGGCCATCTTCCTCAACATCTCAGCACTCTACATCATCCAAAATGTCTTATGGCGCCTGTTCGAGAATGAAGATGATTCACTCAGGAATACATTCATCATCAAGTCTACATTGCGCGCCTTCGCCCTGGCTGTAATCTGGAGCCCCCTTGAAGTGATTGTAGGCCTCACTGTCGACTCGACAGGCACTTCCTACTTTACACTTTTGCCATGGCTCATCACCGTCTCCCTGCTCGTAGGCCTGATTGAAATGTTCATTGCCACAAAAGAATTTCAAGGCATGACACTTGACGTCCAGTCCCCGGAAATCGACAGCGGGCGACTTATCAGGACACTCTTAAAGATGCTCTTGTTGCTCGTCAGCTTCCTCGGGGCAGTGATGATCCTCAACACTTGGGCCGCCCTCGACTTCATCATGACCATTGCTCTAATCATACTGCCGTTCTCCTTTACGGCCGCGTTCATCATGCGCCGGTTCAAGCTGTTCCTGAAAACGGGGTGGTTGACTTGGAAGGAGCATAATAATCATCTTCAAAATTTTGCCATCCTATTTTTGTCGCTAGGCATATTCGCAGGCGGTTTCAACAGCAGTGCCGCACCTTCTATGATGCAGCAGGTCTTCAGCTATGTCGATCACCTGCTTGTTCTGATCCTTGTGCTCATCATGGTCGTCATCTATGGTCTTGCGATGGTCGGCGTTCACCCAGTGGCGACACTCGCCATTTTAGCAGAGGTACTAGTGCCGGTGTTGACGCCTGAAAATGCATTGAGCATTTCTTTGGTGATGATTGTCTGCGGCATGGGTATATCCCCTGCTGCACCGTATGGCATCAATGCCACCATGACCGCACAGAGTATGGGACTCAACCCCTATAAGATTACTAGAATGAACATTGGATTCTCCATTCGGATGGCATCAATCGGCATTTTGATAGCGATGCTCGCACTCATTTTCTGACCCCCTCACAGTAATGCCATAACTAAAGAAAGCCCGGACACCTCTTGATGGGATAAGAGGATGTCCGGGCTTTTCAATTAGGCTCGCACCTAGATCATATAGTAGAACAGCCATGTGAATATGAACAGCAGTATATATCCGAATACCAGCAAGTTCAAAAGGCCGGCGAAACCAAGCGCAAGACGCTGTGCCTGACTATATCTTTTGATGTAACCTAATATTTTATAGCCGATGAGCATCAGGAGCGGAATGACGAATAGATACGAGAATATAAGGATGAAGCGCGGGTTTCCGCCGCCAATATCAAAAAGGGTAAACAAGACCACACTTATAAGGAACAATACAGTTACTACTGCAAAATATCCCCGGACGCCGATCATCGTCTGCCTTTCCTCTTTTCGGGTCATCAGATAGACCGCCAATAAGATAATTCCTATGTAGAATGCACAAATAAGATAAACCAGAGTATTCTCCTCCATTTGATGGGTTTTATCATTGTATTATAACATTCATGACATGAAAAAGGGATGGAAGCCTGGGCTCCCATCCCTTTTGAATAATTACTTGGTAGTGGCATTAATATTAACGTCTATACCATTTTGAGCCATTTTGGAGTATGGGCATAGTTTGTGCGCATCCTCTACATACTTGTCTGCGTCGCTTTGCTCCACACCTTCAAATTCCACTTCGACTTCAGCTCCAAGTTTGAAGCCTCCATCCGTCTCGTCCTTCAAGAGTTTTGCTGTTGCTTTGACCACACGCTTGACGTCATCTGCCTTCGCTTTCTTCAAGACACCGTCGAGAGCACTGTTGAAACATGCACTATATGCTGCTGCAAATAGCTGCTCGGGGTTTGTTTCTTTCGTGTCTTCACCTGACATCTGCTTCGGCTGCTTGACATTCATTGAAAATGATTTATCTTCACTATGAACCTCTCCATCGCGGCCACCTGTATTGATCATCTTAACTTGATACAATGGTTCCATTAAAAGCTCAACTCCTTTTGTAGTCTATATTTAGTATATTCACGTTCCTAGGTACCATCAAACATATTTGCTTGCTTCAGTCGCATGCATACCCGTCTCGATCGCCATCCATTTTGAGGCTATACGCAGGATGTCCCTCCTTCACCCCATCGGGGTGGACCTGCCTTAATTCTGTACAGTTTTTGAACTGGGCTTCTGTACCTGAATCACCATTTCCGCGATTCTCCTCTTTTTGGTGTGCCTCGGAATCGAAAGGTTGATCAAGCGACCAGATGCCAAGCGTTTCTTCCTTGGCCTTCTCCTGTGCTTTTTCCAATCGGTCCAGATGCGTAGTATTGGGGGGATTTATATAACGGACCTGTGCAAGCCCTTCTCTGACAAGAATTTCGTTGACCATCTTGCCATCTGCGTAGATATAGGCAAGGTAGCGTTCGTAATGATCCTGCTTCGGTCCAACATCGAATTCAACCTCTATAGTGTCTGCTTCACTCAAAATTTCTTTTGTCCGTGCGGATGCTTCTTTACCGTAGGGTTGCTCCCCAATCCGCGGATGGTTCGTTTCCGGCGTATCTATCAGCAGATAACGGAACGAAACATCATTACCTTCAAAGTTAAAACGCGTGGTGTCACCATCTATGAATGAAGCAACGGTTACAACAGTCCGCTCTCCATCCGACCCTGATGCCCCAGGCACTTCCCGCTCAGGGCTTTCCGTATCATCAACTACGAATATCGAAACAGCCAGCATTGCAATGGCACAGAAAAGTGCAATGGCAGCATACCTCAAATAACCTTTTGATGACTCTCCACGAGCCTTCTTCACTGCATAGACGACACCGAACGCAATGGCTGTAGAAACGGCGTACAGTGCTGTGATGAGGAGGCCGGTTCCAAGCGTCGAACTGCTGTCCATAAGCGCAGTCAGTATAGCCAGCACACCGGCGACCGTAATCAGCATCAAAGCTGTCTGCCAACTTTTTTTATACCCTTTGTCCGATATGTATAGGGACACACCTTTAATGAACATCACCAATGATATGAGAGCTGCGATAAACGATAATATAAGAAATACAAAATCCATGCGAAACCTCCAGTACTTTCAGTTCTCAACGCTATAAATTATGACCAAAGGCAAAAGAATGTGCAAAATGTACACATTCCATTATAATGCCATTGACAAATCCATGTCTCCGTTGTAAATTTGAACATGTAGAAATTATATCAAGACCCCGTAGCTCAGCGGGAGAGCACTTGCTTGACAGGCAAGGGGTCGGTGGTTCGAACCCACTCGGGGTCATATTAAATCACCCAGTCCACGGACTGGGTGATTTTTTTGTCCATTCAATGTGCAACGCTTGATCCAACCTTCTCCAAATAATCAGGATAGCATATCCGCCATCTGCCAAGGTTCCCTTTTATAGAGCTTAAACATGAAGTACATGAGGACAACGATTTGAAATTGCAGAGACTCCCCATCAAATTGCGGATCAGAAAGAATCAGTGTCTCCCTGGCGGCTACATCTTCCTTGACGGTGGCAACATGGCGTCCATGGTAGTAGACTTCCATATCACCCGCCCAATCCTCTTCTATGCTCAGGAAACGCCCATCAATCTTGCCATCCACACGAAAGTGGAGCAGATTGCTGCCGGGCCTTTCCTTGAAGACCATTTCTCCCTGGTCTGTCTGCAGGATGTACTTGGATATATTCATATCCCGAAACTTCCGCTTTTTGAGACCGAGCTTTACTATTCTGCCTTGCGCAGAAGTATAGGAGTAAGTATTACGCCTCTCACAGTTCCTCAGCACCGTGCGGTCGATCTGTGCAATCTCATCCCCGGATTCATCTTCTATAAGAACCTTATGTTTCCTCGAACCTGGAGAAAGTGAATAGCGATATTGTTTCATAACTGCCTCCTTGAAGTTTAGGCTAATTACATTCTGGAACGGACATTATGCCTTCTCGAGCAATGCGACAAGTTCTATATGCACAGTATGTGGGAACAGATCAACCGGTTGAACCCTCTTGAGTTCATAGCCAAACTCGCGTAGCCAAGTGATATCTTCAGCAAAACTTTCCGGGTTGCACGACACATAGACGACGCGGTCGGTGCCGAGGCGTCCAATCCTGCGCATCACCTTGCCGCCGGCACCGGAACGTGGTGGGTCCAGCATCAAAAGATCAGGGATCCCCCATGTCTGTAAAATCTCATCCATTCCGCGGCGGGCATCTTTTGCCAGGAAATAAGTGTTATCGATGCCATTGTCTTTGGCGTTCCTCTTTGCCGATTCAATGGAGGTCTCCACTATCTCTATGCCTGCAAGTGCCTTAACCCGCTTCGCGAAAGGCAAGGAGAAGGTGCCGACGCCGCAGAAAAGATCGATCATGCGATCTTCGCTTTCCACTTCTGCCATCTCAATCGCCAATTCAACAAGTTTCTCGGCCTGTTCAGGATTCGTCTGGAAGAAGGTATCAAACCATATCCGATATTTATAGCCATACATCTCATCATGGATGTAATCACGTCCATAAAGGAGGTGTGTATGCTCCGACTGCGCCACATCCGCCCAATCTGTATTCTCCATCCACATGAAGCTGACCAGTCCGCTGAATTTACTGCTCAACCGCGATATCAGGTCATCCACTGCCTTTTGATGCGCCTTTGGGGATTCGGTGGCGAAAATTGCAAGCATGAGTTCTCCGGTTTTATGTGAATATCGGGTCATGAGATTGCGCAGCAGTCCAGCATGCGTGTCCTTATCATAACCTGGGAGGCCATGGTCTTTCTCCCAACGCGAAACTTCAAGCATCGCCTGCACCATCGGGCCGCCTGCTATCAGGCATGTATCCAGGTCGATGACATTGCGGAAATTGCCGAGCTCATGCAGCCCCAGCCCGCCTTCAGGACCGAAAGTGAATTCCATCTTATTGCGGTATTCCCAAGGCGTCTCCATACCGATCGCATCTGCTGCAACATCCGGGTCGAACCCATTCTCCGCGAGAAAACGGCGCACTTCGGCCACCTTATAGGCCAATTGCCCCTGGTAATCCCAATGCTGCCAGACGCACCCTCCACATTTGTCGAAGTGGGGACAGGGCGCTGCAGTGCGTTCCACACTTGGCCTGATGATTTCTTCCGGCAGTGCCTTGGCGCGTTTTCGGTCGGGATTCGCTACTGTCACCTGTACTTCTTCTCCAATCAATGTCTGGGGTACGGTGAGCTTCAATTTCCTCGGATTGATGCCACCCCCGTCTCGCCAGACGTGCCCCCTACCGGAGCCCTTCTTATCAAGCATGTCTATTTTCACATCATATGTTTCAGCTTTATTGTTCGACACTCAAGCACCCTCCATCTGTTCTCTTTATCATCATTCTACAATATCCATCGATACTACCACAATTGTATGTTGAATTTTATATGGATCAAATGCCAAGTGACCTTATTTTTATATAAAGATTGCGATGAGCCCCCCTACTGCAAAACCGAATATCGCGTGACCGAGAGTCCAGTAGAACCATGCAGCCGCATCATCCTTTGAAGGGGGCGTTTCAGTCAATGCACTCAGAAAATAAAGTGCCCCGCCTCCTGCAGTGAAGACTACCACATAGGGCCACACCAAAGACTCAAGGCCGAGCGGCAACAAGATATAGTAGAGCACCACCGCACTCGATATGCACGTTGCGTAATGGAACAGGATACCCGTTATACTCTTATCGCTCCATTGTTTAAGTACTGGTATATAATCCATATTATAGAGTAATATGTCCGCTTTATTTCCCGTCACCTTTCTCACAGTCTTCATAATCGCCGCAAGCAACACTCCTGAAATGAAGCCGATCAGAACAAGTTTCAAAAATGTGATCATCCCATTCCTCCCAGTTAAATTGTGTTATTTCACTATACCCTTTCTCTATGAATTTTACTTCCTAAATCGTTGTAATCGAACAAATCCTTCTGAAACGGATACATGGCATTATTCAAATATTCATGACAAAATATACGGTGAGGTGATTGAAATGGCAAATATCAATATAGATAACTACAAGAAAGCGATCAGGTTGGAAGAACCGTTCGCTCCAACTATGAGTGACATCGATGATAAAACGGTGCTCGCCGAACGCGTCCTTCTTATGCTGCGCAATGAAAAGGCCGGCACGCAAGATATAGATATACCCGAAGATTATACCGCCCAGCGTAAACTTATCCGGGCACTGCTCAATATCAGGCAACCACTCCCCCTCGATAAGGAAATGATGCAGCTGCTTGATAAACTCCTCCATATTGAAAAAGAGGAGAAAGAAAAGACGTCGCCTGAATCAATCAGAAACATTCAATCCGATTTTCCTAAAACGCGCTTCAAGGAAGCGGATAAGATGGCCCTATGGCAGGGCGACATTACAAATATAGAAGCGGATGCCATCGTCAACGCCGCCAATGAAAAATTGCTCGGATGCATGCAGCCGCTCCATGGGTGCATCGACAACGTCATTCACTCAGCAGCAGGTCCAATGCTCAGGGATGACGGAGCCGAAATCATCCATCGACAGAAAACGGATGAGGAGGCTGGGAATGCCAAAATCACGAGAGGCTACCACCTCCCTGCAAAGTACGTCATCCACACCGTTGGACCGGCGCTCTCCGATGGAGAGGAAGTATCGGCCAGGCATGAAACGACACTAGTATCCAGCTATAGGTCATGCCTTGATATTGCACAAGAAAAGGGAGATGTCAAAACGCTCGTCTTCCCGGCCATTTCCACCGGTGAGTTCAATTTCCCGGAAGAGCGTGCAGCAGAAATTGCTGTATGGACGGTCGATGAATGGCTCAAAACACATGAGCATCATTTCACCAAGGTCATCTTCAATGTATTCACGGAAGCGGACAGGGCAATCTACGAAGCGGTATTAAATGCTTGAATCCGGATTTCCGGCACATTTGTTCATACAAAAAAGCGGCAGAATCACTTCTGCCGCTCTTTCTATTCTATTAAGTCCATGCTCATATAGCGTTCCCCTGTGTCCGGTGCAATTGCTGCCACACGTTTGCCAGGGCCCAGTTTCTTCGCGACCTCAATCGCTGCAAATACAGAAGCACCCGCAGAAGGCCCGACAAAAATGCCTTCTTCCTTAGCCAACCTCCTGAACATATCGACTGCATCATCATCCTTTATTTGAATGATCTCATCCCATATATCGGTATTCAATATATTCGGGATGAAGCCGGGGCTCGTCCCGACGAGCTTATGCTTACCAGGCTTGCCACCCGACAATACAGGCGAACCTTCAGGCTCCACCACAGCAATGTGCAAGTCTTTAAGGTGCTCCCTTAAAGTTTCACCGGTACCTGTGATTGTACCGCCTGTGCCAGCTGTTGCGACAAATGCATCGAGATTATAATCGAAATCATCCAGGATTTCAATCGCCGTCGTCGTCCGGTGGATATCCGGATTGGCACTGTTTTCGAATTGTTGGGGGATGAAACTGTTAGGCCTTTCAGCATGCAGTTCCTTAGCCTTCCGGATGGACCCCGGCATCTTCTCTTCAGCCGGTGTCAGCACCACTTCAGCGCCATACGCCTTCAGAAGGTTGATGCGCTCACTCGTTGAGCTGTCAGGCAGGACGAATATTGCGTCATAGCCTTTTGCCGCCGCATTCATCGCCAACCCTATACCGGTATTGCCGCTTGTTGGCTCGATGATCGTTCCGCCCGGCTCAATCAACCCCTCTGCTTCAGCACGGTCCAGCATGCTGAATGCTGCACGGTCCTTTACACTTTTGCTCGGGTTGAACATTTCAAGTTTTACATAGACATCAGCAGCGCCTTCCGGCACGACTCTGTTGAGCTTCACCATCGGCGTATGTCCGATCAAATCAACAATGCTGTCGACTCTATTCATATGATGATCCCTCGTTTCTTTTAATCCCTACTTCATTGCTATACTATAACATTCTTCACCCGGCTGTTAAAGCAGCCTGCCTATTGGAGTCAGGATGCGGCTCCCCTCCTCCCATGACTCTTGAAATGCTTCCCATCTAAAAAAACTCCTGATGTTCAATCAGGAGTGCATGCTAAAATTGAGGGCTTCATGCCTTCAGTTCTTCTGCTTCTTCGAGCTCAAACGCATTAAGCAGAGCCCGCGCTTCTTCGGTCGATTTTGTGCCCATCAGACTGTTTCTAAGCGCGCCTGCGCCCCTGAATCCTTTTACATAAATTTTGAAAAAGCGGTGCAGGGCAGTATATTTACGGGGCACTTCTTTACTGTATTGATCATACAAGTCGAGATGTGTCCGCAGTAGCTCAAGCAGTTCTTTACTGCTATGCATTTTCGGTTCCTTCTCGAATGCGAATGGATTTTTGAAGATCCCCCGTCCGATCATGACGCCATCGACTCCATATTTTTCGGCGAGCTCCATGCCCGTTTCGCGGTCTGGAATATCGCCGTTGATGGTCAGTAGCGTCTCCGGGGCGATTGCATCGCGCATTTCGCGGATTTCTGGAATCAGCTCCCAATGGGCATCATATTTGCTCATCTCTTTACGCGTACGCAAGTGGATGGAAAGGTTCGCGATGTCTTGTTCGAATAGATGTTTGAGCCATTCCTTCCACTCATCGGTCTCATCATACCCAAGGCGTGTCTTGACGCTGACCGGCAACCCACCGGCCTTCGCGGCCTGTATGAGCTCTGCTGCGATTTCCGGCCGCTTTATCAATCCGCTTCCTTTACCGTCTCCAGCCACGTTCGGAACAGGGCATCCCATATTCAAGTCGATGCCTCTGAAGCCCTCCTCCGCCATACCGATGCTCATCCGGCGGAAGTGTTCTGGGCGATCCCCCCAGATGTGGGCGACAATGGGCTGTTCATCTTCAGTGAACATCAGTCGACCCCGGACACTGTCGATGCCTTCTGGATGACAGTAGCTGTCTGAATTTGTAAATTCCGTAAAATAGACATCCGGAGCAGCCGCTTCTGCAACGACATGCCGGAATACAACGTCCGTCACTTCTTCCATCGGTGCCAGCACGAAGAACGGACGCGGCAGTTCATGCCAAAAATTATCCTTTTTCATATGTTTCCTTCCTTCTTACAACAATCATCTTTTATCTGCCAATGTGGCTAGTCCACATACTTGCCATGCTTGGGCTTAGCCATCTCATCAAAGTTCTCGGCCAGTTCCTTCAGGCCATCAGCCAACAGTTCCCCGGAGAGGGGTTTCCCATGCCCGGTCACTGCTACGGATGGTTTCAGTGCTTCAAGAGTGACCACGGATTCTTTGGCGGATTGCCAATCTGTGGTCAGATATCTCGGCGGCCCGCTGATCACCAGTTCCTGCGTCAATACTTCATATAGATTTTCCTGTCTGACAGCGACAAATGCGTCGCCT
Source organism: Salinicoccus jeotgali (assembly GCF_055379195.1). Classification (NCBI taxonomy): domain Bacteria; kingdom Bacillati; phylum Bacillota; class Bacilli; order Caryophanales; family Staphylococcaceae; genus Salinicoccus; species Salinicoccus jeotgali. Next base: position 1,632,442 of record NZ_AP043830.1, read on the forward strand.
GCAATCAATGTCCTGTCACGCTCCCTGAATAAGGCTACGTGACCCGGGGTGTGCCCTGGTGTATGGAGCCATTTGAATTCCGGCATATGCGGTACACTGCCGTCCTCGGGAAGCGGTTCTACATTATCTCCCAAATCAATCGGTTCTATCGGGAAAATCGGCGATGTCTTAGCGACCATTCCTCCCTCAACGGTAGCGTCCGGTTTCGGGTAGGGTGCCTTGCCGGTCAGAAACGGCATTTCCAGCTTGTGGGCGTAGACCGGCACATCCCAATACTTCACCAGCTCGATGATGGCCCCTACATGATCAAAGTGGCCGTGGGTCAAAATGATCGCCTGTGGCCGGCGCCCTTCCCCGAAACGATCTTCAACGGCTGAAATGATTTTTTCGTGCGAGTTTGGCATGCCTGCATCCACCAGCACAAAGTCACCTGTTTTCGGATTGCCGACAAGATGTATATTGACTATTTGTACCGTGTAGGTGTAAAGGTCCGGCAATACTTCAAAGCCTGTGCCACTTTTGATGGATGTAGCCGGCACCGTTTTATAATCTTCTCCGTAATTCATTTTATTGCCCATAGATGGCACCTCCTTGAAATCATATTACCTTTTACCCTTTGCTCAGAAATTCATGTCTCATAGGAGGTGGGGGGCAAATCTATTTCAATTCCAGGCGCACTACCGCTTCCACATGATTCGTCTGAGGGAACATATCGACCGGTGTAACCCGCCCGGCTCTATAGCCATGCTCCGTCAAATAGTTCAAATCCCGCTGGAGGGTACTTGGATTGCATGATACATATACAATCTTTTCCGGCGCCACTTCTATCAAGGCTTCCAGAAATTCTGGATGGCAGCCCTTTCTTGGTGGATCGACGAAGACGACGTCAGGTTCGACGCCTTGGTCGACAAGCTGCTTCATGACCTCTTCTGATTTGCCCAAGTGGTATTCTGCATTATCCACACCATTCAATACTGCGTTTTCCCTTGCGTCAAGCACAGCCGACTCCACACTTTCGATGCCGATGATCTTTTTGGCGCTGTCTGTTGCACACAAACCGATCGTTCCTATGCCGCAATATGTGTCGATGATCGTTTCGTCACCTTCCAGGTCAGCCAGCTCGATTGCTTTTTGATAAAGCCTCTCCGTCTGTGCATGGTTCACCTGATAGAAGGATTTCGCTTTGATGCGGAATTGTTTACCAAGCAGGGTGTCAGTGATATACGCATTGCCGTACAACGTGATGGTTTCATCTCCAAAAATGACGTTCGTCTTCTCATCATTGATATTCTGGACGATGCTTGTCACCATCGGGAATTGTTTTGTGATTGCTTCAATGACCGGCTCGAAGAGGTTTTTCTTGCCGTTCGTGACGAAGGCTACCTGCACTTCGCTGTCGTCGTGGTTTGAGCGGATGATGACATGCCGGACCAGGCCTTGGTGCAATGCCTCATCATAGACTGATATCCTTGCTTTGTTGAATTCATCCCTGATGGATACCATCAGTTCATTATGGATGCCCTTTTGGATGAGGCAGTCATCTATATCAATGATGTCATGGCTCCGCGGACGGTAGAACCCCATTTCAACTTTGCCGTCATTGAACTGCACGGGTATCTGTGACTTGTTGCGGTAATTGAATGGGGTCTCGGCCCCTATGATGGATTCTATATCGAGGTTCAGTTTTCCCATGCGGTTGATTGTCTTGTCGACGGTACTTGTCTTAAAACGCTGCTGCTCGAGATAATCGAGTGTCTGTATCTGGCATCCGCCACATTGGAAGTAATAGGGACATGGCGGGTTGATGCGGTTGTTTGACGCCTCTTTGACCTCAAGTGTCTTGCCGAAACCGAATTTACGGTTGGCCTTCACCACTTTAAAATCTATCTCCTCACCTTTCAGCACATCCGGGATGAAGATTGGATATCCTTCTACCTTCACCACACCCATGCCTTCGTGTGTATAGTCTTCGACCGTTCCGGTGAATCGTTCATTCTTTGTCACTTGTGCCATACTTATCCTCCTTTAAGTCAATTTCATACCAACTGAACCCGTTGCCAAGTTCTTCGACATGCCTGACTGCTTGTTCATCTATATATGCTTTTGCACGTGTGGCGGTCTTGAACATATATGTGCCACCCGGGATGATGGTCATTGGTTTCTTATGATCAAAATATGGATTTGTCATCATATATTCGATGACGATATCCCGTACAGTCCTTTGTGATTCATGGAGTACTTCAGCATCTCTTAGGAAGGGGGTATAGGCTACCCTGTAGTTGTTTGCCGGAACAATGAAAGAATCCCCCGGTTGGATGTCCTTGCCTTGGTATTTCATTTCAGTGACACGTTCGCTGTCACTGATTTTTTTCGCCGTTCCACTGTAGCGCGCCGGGCGCGAGATGTCGAATGTATACTCCAGATCGAAGAATGTATCGAAGTTATAGCTTGGAAAACCGTTTTTGGAACTATTGGCTTTCAGTAGATCTTCATTTTCATCTACCTGATTGAACTGGGAGGCGCTCCATTCCAGCCATTCTTTGAGAATTCCCCCATCTATCTTGATGATGACCATCGAGTTTGTGTGTTTATAAAGGTCAATCGCTGCACTGAGGGTAAGTTCCCCTTCCGCCAAGACTGTGAAGTCATGCGGTCCATCCCTGCCGGCTTTCGTGACAGCATTGAATCCAAGCACCGGTAATCGTTCCAGGTCGCTGCGACTGATGAGCGTTTCGGCGTATGCCTTGCTGGCTTCCGCTACGGCTTGGACTGCTTTGGAAGGAATGATGCGGGAGAAATAGGTATGCCACGTTTCATCTATATGGCCAATCGGTTCGGAAAGATAATCCAGTACCTTCCTATGGGAATCTTCATATTTTGATAACGTCTCCCTAGTTGGAGTGAGGCTTTCGGATTCAATCAGATGTGCCCTCGAATTCTTGATTTCCCACGCCCCATCATCATCTACCCCCAAATCGAACTCAATGCATCCCAGGTGGCTCGCTGAAACACCCGGCTGCACCATCGGTTTCCCGTTGACGGCACCACGCTTGAAATCAATCGCATCAATCCGCGCTTCGAAGTTTCGGTCTGGAAAGAATTCGTGGGTGTGCCCGAAAATGATGCCGTCCACATCTTCCACCATGGTCATGAGGAATGTCTGGTTTTCACCATAGAGCCTGATATGGTCAGGATCCTTGCTCATGCCGGAATGGGACATCAGAATGACGATATCGGCGCCCGCTTCCTTCATTTCTCTGGCAGTATGCCTTACCGTCCGGTTCATATCCTCGACTTCCACCCTACCCTCAAGGTGGAATGCGTCCCATTTCATGATCTGGGTGGGCACCACATTCAAAAAGCCGACCCTAAGCAATCCTTGTGGCGTCTGTTTGTCTACGATGACATATCTTTTTATAATATCACCGAGTGCGTGCTGATGGAAGTCGACATTTGCATTGACGATCTCAGCTTCGACCTGGCGATATGCTTTAAGAAGGTAATCGAGGCCGAAATTGAATTCATGGTTGCCAAGGCCAATTACATCATATATGTCATTCATCACTTCAATCGCGAGGAGCGGGTCATCACTATGTCGGTAGTCATAATCATTCCATACATCCCCTTGGAGGAAGTCCCCATTATCGACAGTCATTACGATATCATCCGGATGCTTCAAACGGTGCGCATCCATAAAAGATTTCAGATGCAGCAGACTCTTCGACTTATATGTGTCGTTAAAGTAATCGTGCGGATATATCGCGCCATGCACATCACTCGTTGCAAAAATTGTAAGTTTCATCGGACACCTCTTCAAATCTTATTGCTGTCATTATATCAAATCATCTGCGCTTAGGCTTGGAGGGCGCAATTTTGGGTATACATATTAAGTAAACGATAAAGTAAATCATCGGGAGGAATGCATGCATGTATAAAGATTTGGCAGGAAAGACTGCAGTGGTGACAGGCGGTTCGAGCGGCATCGGCAAATCAATCGTAAAAAGGTACCACGAAGAAGGAATGAATGTCATGTTCAGCTACCATAGTGGCAGCGAAGCATCCCAAAAGTTGGTGGAATCACTGAACGGCAATGACGGAGCACGCGTTGCAACAATGCAATGCGATGTCACAGAAGAACAGGATATCATCGATCTGATCGATGAAAGCATCAAAAAATTCGGCGGCATTGATGTACTTGTCAATAACGCCGGCATCCAAAAAGATGTTAAAAGCCATGAATTGTCGGTCGATGAATTCGATAAGGTCATCAACACCAATCTGCGCGGCACATTCATCGGTTCGCGTGAGGTATTGAAACATTTCCTCGACACAGGAAAAAAAGGAACGATCATCAATATATCAAGCGTACACGAAATTATTCCGTGGCCCCATTTTGCGCATTATACAGCGAGTAAAGGTGGTGTCAAGTTGCTTACGCAATCGTTGGCGCTTGAATATTCACGGCTCGGCATCAGAATCAATAATATCGCCCCGGGCAGCATCAACACGCCCATAAATGAAGAGTTCTTCTCGACGCCTGAAGAAAAGGAGGGTGCCGATGACTTTGTGCCGATGGGCTATGTCGGTGAACCTGAACACATTTCCAACATCGCCGCCTTCATGGCGTCCGAGCAATCTGTATATATCACCGGCCAGACGATAGTGGCAGATGGCGGCCTAAGCCTCTATCCTTCCCACAGGGATCCCGAATACGATGAGTAAGGCAAATAAAGAAAGCTGAGTGCCAAGCACTCAGCTTTCTTCTTCTCTTCCTTCCGTTTTTCCTCTTCTGCCTGTTCTTGCATTTCTTCTGCCTTCTCCACTTCTTCTTCCAACTGCTGCATCTCTTCCTGGTATTCATTTTCGACTATGGATGTCGAAGGGATGAATGGTTCTTTATTGTGATCCGTCCGTTTACCGAACCTGAGCATCTCATATATCAGCATACCGTTGTTTGGCATGCCGTTGATTGTCTTCATGGGCACTGTATCGAACAGGATGAAATAGAATATATAAAAGATGAACCGGTTCCAGAAAGTCGCCTGTTCTGCCAAATAGCCATTTGCAAGTAATGCGTTGATCGTCAGCCCTATCACGACATTGACAAGAATTGGGCTGGCGTAGACCAGCACATAGGCTACCCGGCTCTGGTTCTTCAATTCATCGTACGAAAACCAGCTGTAGAGATGATAGTGTTTCCGTACGTCCAGTATGCCAACCTTAAAAAGCCGGGGACCGGACCCCAGAGTTAACCTGCTGTTTTTGGCTCCGAATAGGAAACCAGCAAAAACGTACCCCAGTTCTCTTAAGGCCACTACTACCGGAAGTATGATGAAGCCTGATATTACGAGGGCTATAAGATCTGTTAAGCCGAACATAGGGTGGGCCCCCTTCTTTTAGTGGATGCACATATCAATGATGCACTTGAGGTATCCATTACCTTTTATCAACTTTTAAAACCCCAAGAGAGGAGACTCATTCAGTTTCTGCGATGTTTTCCATATAGAATGCTTCAGGCACCATGATTTCAAGATGTTGCTTCAAATTGGTGAAATGCGCGGGTAAAATCCCTCCAAATTCACCGTCCAGATTGAGCTGCACTTCCTCAAATGAGGAAATGTCGATTTCCTCAGCTTTGAACAGATGTACTTTAGGATGCTTGAGGTGCTCCCCCCTCGTCGCAAGCGTCATGATGTGCCCGATCTCAGTCAGGCTTGCCTCCTCGACTATGATGAGGGTGAATTTCCCGTCATTCAACTTGGCATCAGCAACAAGTTTATCGAATCCGCCGATTGAATTCGTCAATCCTAAAAGGAACAGCATGACTTTGCCTTCGAATACATTGTCATCATATTCGATTCTGACGTTACTGCTTCTGATCTGAGGTAGCATCTCAATCCCCTTTACATAATAGGCAAGCGGTCCGATGATGGCCTTCAATTTACTTGGCGCCTCGTAGGACACTTCAGTGATTTTACCGCCGCCTGCGATATTGATGAAGTATTTGCTGTTCATCAGTCCTATATCGATGCGTGCCCCCCGTCCATGGATGATGGTATCCACAGCTTCCATCAGATCTGCAGGGATATGGAGTGCATTGGCGAAGTCGTTGACTGTACCCATGGGGATGATACCAAGTGCCGGACGCTGATCGAATTCAGCCATACCGTTCACCACTTCATTGACAGTCCCGTCACCCCCTGCGGCAATAATGAGGTCAAAATTCATTTCACATGCTTTTCGCGCTGCGAGAGTCGCATCTCCAGCTTGTGTTGTGGCATGCGTACTTGTTATGTAGCCATTGACTTCGAACCGTTCCAGGACTTCAGACAATGATTTTTTGAATATTTCCCTGCCTGAGGTCGGGTTATATATGATTCTGGCTGTTTTCATTTTCTCCTCCCACTGCTGCTTTTAGTGTAGCCATAAAATAGATAGACGCTGAGTATGAAAACGATGACCTGCAGCACCCGTGTGAGCCCGATATTACCGGTCGTGGATACGAGGATCATCAGTAGGATCAGGATGCAGTTGCCGATGAATACCATCCTATACATTATCCAATTCCTCTTGTTCATTCAGTATGTCATCAAAAAGCAGCGCTTTCTCCTGTTCATATTCTGCGCCAGTGATTTCCTGATTGCTCAATGCTGTCTTCAATTGCCTGAATCGCCTTCTATGCTTCTCATTCTCCCCAATCGCCTTCTTGCAATGAAGGATCGCACCTTTCTTATCGGATGTGTGATGCATCAGGATAAATTTCACCTTGTGATCCCCATGTTCATGTTCAAGTACGACTTCTTCAGAAAAAATTTCAGGAAGGTCGCTTACGGGCGTGAAGCCTTCTTCTGCAATTGCCTCAGCCAACGCATATCCTTTCCCATTCTTCAGCAGGACGAGCACATCAATGTCACCAGCCATGTCCATATACACGTCGCTCGTCGAACCGATGTGATGGATTTCTTTGACACTCGACTTCAAATAGTTGAGTATCCGGAGTGAAGCCTCCACATAATGTTCTGTTATTTTAATATAATCATTGTTTTTATCCATTTATGATCATTCCCAAATATGTCATTCATAATACCAGTCATTACTCATCAATCTAATGACTAAATTTTTAATATATATATCAGAATACCATATATGGTCCCTATAATGCATAGACGAATCAAAGGCATCCATTTTGTAGGGGATCACAGTCAAAAAACGCCCGAGTGGATCGGCCACTCGAGCGCTGTCGATTGTTATCTCTTATTGATTTCTTCAAGAAGTATCTCATTGACCTTCTGCGGGTTCGCCTGTCCTTTTGACTGTTTCATGATCTGGCCGATCAGGAAACCGGTTGCCCGGTCCTTGCCGTTCTTATAATCTTCTATCGATTGTGGATTCTGATCGAGTACAGCGGTCACCATATCACCAAGTATTTTAGGGTCTGAGATCTGTTCCATGCCAAGGTCTTTAACGACTTTCCTGGCCTCTCCACCGTTTTCGACAAGCACATTAAATACTTTTTTAGCCTGTTTACTTGAAATGGTGCCCTCTTCAATCAATTTGATCATACCCGATAGATTTTCAGGAGTCAGTTTTGTCTCGGACAATTCCATCTGCTGTTTGTTGAGGTATTCGTTGACGCCTCCCATCAGCCAATTGGATGCCTGTTTGACATCCGACCCATGGGTTTCCACCATTGCATTAAAGAAGTCCGATGTCTCTTTTTTCAGAGTGAGTACATGTGCATCGTATGCCGGCAGGCCATATTCTTCAACGTACTTCTCTTTAAGTGCGTCCGGCAGAAGTGGAATCTGCGCCTTGATTTCATCTTTCCACTCCTGATCGATGCGGATCTGCACCAGATCGGGTTCAGGGAAGTATCTATAGTCATCTGAGCCTTCTTTTACGCGCATAAGCAGGGTCTCACCTGTCTTCTCATCAAAACGACGCGTCTCTTGGGCGATTTCTCCGCCTTTCATCAAAACCTTTTCTTGGCGTTTCTCTTCAAATTCCAGCCCTTTTCTGACAAAGCTGAAGGAGTTCAGGTTCTTGAGCTCTGTCTTGGTGCCGAACGCTTCCTGTCCGTATGGCCGAAGCGAGAGGTTGGCATCACATCTGAGCGATCCTTCTTCCATTTTGCAGTCGGAAACTCCTGTATATTGGATGATGGCCTTCAGTTTTTCAAGATAGGCATAAGCTTCTTCCGGCGTCCTGATGTCCGGCTCGGAAACGATTTCGACGAGCGGCGTCCCTTGACGGTTGAGGTCTACCAGGGAATGGTCGTCTCTATGGGTCGACTTGCCGGCATCTTCCTCCAGGTGGAGACGCGTGATGCCGATACGCCGGGTTTCCCCGCCGACTTCTATATCTATCCAACCATTTTCGCCAATTGGCTTGTCGAACTGGGAAATCTGATAAGCTTTCGGATTGTCCGGATAAAAATAGTTCTTCCGGTCGAATTTTGTGACGTCCGCAATATCCATATTGAGTGCCATCGCTGCTTTCATGCCGAAATCAACAGCCTGCTTGTTCGGCACAGGCAGCGTGCCTGGATAGGCCAGGTCGATGACGCTCAAGTTGGTGTTGGGTTCAGCGCCAAAATGCGCTGGTGCATCTGAGAACATCTTCGTATTCGTTTTGAGCTCTACGTGGACTTCAAGTCCGATGACTGTTTCAAAATGCATTATTGCACCTCCATCTGCAGCTGCTTCAATTCTTCATGGAGATTGTACTGCGTCTCGAATTTATATGCTGCATTATATATTTTCTTTTCATCAAAATGATCTCCGATGAGCTGCAGGCCGAGAGGACGGCCGGAGCTGGCGAGACCAGATGGAATCGACAGGGCAGGCATTCCTGTAAGGTTGGCGGGGACAGTCAAGATGTCATCTTTATACATCTTCAGCTGATTATCTGCCTTCTCCCCGAGGTCATAGGCTGCCGTCGGTGTTGTAGGTCCGATGATCAGATCATATTCTTTGAATACGCCCTTCATCTCATCTTCTATGATGCTTCTTAGTTTTTGTGCACGGATATAGTGCTGATCATAATGGCCGGAGCTCAATACGAATGTACCGAGCAGGATGCGTCTTTTGACTTCATCTCCGAAGCCTTCTGCACGGGTTTTCTTATAGTGCTCTTCCAACGTTTCGGCACCTTCAGCCTTGTAGCCATAGCGGATACCATCAAAACGTGCCAGGTTTGAACTCGCTTCACTTGAAGCAATAAGGTAGTATGCACTGACTACATATTTCGTATGCGGAATGGAAACTTCTTCAACAGTCGCACCCATGGATTTGAACGTCTCCACCGCTTTCTTCACAGAATCTGAAACCTCGGAATCGACACTCTCCATGAATTCCTTAGGTACTGCTATCTTCATGCCGCTGATATCCTTGTCTATACCTCCAAGGAAATCATTATCCATATTCGGCACACTCGTCGCATCTTTTGTATGGGAGCCTGAAATATGCTCCAGTATCTTTGCATTGTCGCGCACATTTCTTGTGATGGGGCCAATCTGATCGAGTGAAGAGGCAAACGCTACCAGGCCGTAACGAGACACCCGTCCGTAGGTTGGCTTCATGCCGACGACGCCACAGAATGCAGCTGGCTGCCTGACAGAACCACCCGTATCAGACCCTAGGGAGAATGGTACGAAACCTGCTGCCACAGCAGCGGCCGAACCGCCTGATGAGCCGCCAGGCACTGCCTTTTGGTCCCACGGGTTGCGCGTAATTTTGAAGTAGGAATTCTCGGTGGAACCCCCCATCGCGAACTCATCCATATTCTGTTTGCCCATAAGTACGGCATTATCCTCATTCAACTTTTCCATAACTGTCGCATCATAGACCGGGTTGAAGTCTTCAAGCATGCGGCTTGCACATGTGGTCAGTATATCCTTTGTACAGATATTGTCTTTGATGCCCATCGGCACCCCAAAAAGTGCTCCAGTCATCTTATCTTCCTGCTGCAGCTGATCCAGTTTCTCAGCTTGCTCTATTGCCGCTTCTTTGTTTACAAATAAAAAAGAGCCGATTGTGTCATCGGAAGCTTCGATCCTCTCAAACAATGCCTTCACAACTTCAGAAGGTTTGATTTCCTTGGCCTGGATTTTTTCATACAGTTCTTCAACCGTTAATTCATGTATATTCACTTTAGCCCTCCTTACAACATTTTTGGCACTTTGAATTGGCCATCTTCAACTGATTTTGCGTTGCGCATCGCTTCTTCCTGGGACAAAGGCTCTCCTGCAACGTCTTCGCGCAATATATTCGTCAAGTCCAAAGCGTGGAACATCGGTTCTGCCGAACTCAGGTCCACTTCATCAAGAAGATGGGCATAGTCGACAATTTTACTCAATTCCTCCGTGAGGGCTTCTGCAGCTTTTTCATCCTGCATTTCGATACGTGCGAGATTCGCAACGTGTTTTACTGTATCCACATTTATTTCGGACATTATGTTCCCTCCATTTCTTTATAAACAACATTTAAATTTTAACAAAAATCATTATAGAAATCCATTCAATCAACATTTATGGTGATTTGACCCTAAAAGTGTAAATTAGTTTTCTTTATTTTCTAAATTTTCCTTTTAATGAATCTTCTTTGTAGTATAATAAAACTGTGTAATTTTATACTTGCTACAGGCCTATAGCGTCAAGGTTTTTGCCTCGATTCTAGTTGCAAATCCATGAAAACGGTTTGCAATGGCGTTTTAGGTTTTGTATCGTATCAAAGGGGAGGAGATAAAATATGATACTGAATTCAGCACAATTCACGTTTACAGCTGGATTGCAGGAGTACATAATGATGGGTCTTTACTTTCTGATCCTCATCATTATCGGATTCTATGCATACAAGCAATCGACATCCGATCTTAGCGGTTACATGCTTGGTGGCCGTAATATCGGCCCTTGGGTAACTGCGTTATCGGCAGGGGCATCCGACATGAGCGGATGGATGCTGATGGGGCTGCCTGGCAGCATGTACAGCGTCGGGCTTTCCAGTCTCTGGATCGCCATCGGTCTGACTATAGGAGCCTACATCAACTATTGGGTGGTCGCACCGCGGCTCCGCGTCTATTCTGAAGTGTCCAATGATTCCATTACACTTCCGGACTTTTTTGAGAACCGTTTTAAGGACGACCAGCACATACTGAAAATTGTTTCAGGCGTCGTCATCGTAATATTCTTTGCAGTCTATACCGCAAGTGGAATGGTATCGGGAGGTAAACTCTTCGAGAGCGCCTTCAACGTTCCCTACCACTGGGGATTGTTCGTTACAGCCGGTGTTGTAGTCATCTACACATTCTTCGGTGGCTACCTGGCAGTCAGTCTGACTGACTTCTTCCAGGGGACGATCATGTTTATCGCAATATTTTTGATTCCGATCGTCGCTTGGCTGAATTTGACGGGTCAGGGTGTCGAACCATTTGTCAAGATTGAGGAGCTCGGCAACGCAGCTGACATCAACTACTTGTCATTTGTCGGTGGCGTCTCACTCATAACCATCCTGAGCAACCTCGCTTGGGGCTTTGGATACTTTGGCCAACCGCACATCATTGTGCGCTTCATGTCCATCAAGTCACATAAAATAGTGCCTAAGGCGCGCCGCATCGGCATCATCTGGATGGGCATCTCGCTACTTGGAGCAACTATAACGGGTCTGCTCGGTATTGCGTTCACCGACGCTACCGCAAACTCTGTATCCGATCCCGAAACCATCCTGATACTGATGAGCCAAGTGCTGTTCCACCCTCTTATCGGTGGTTTCTTCCTGGCAGCCATATTGGCGGCGATCATGAGCACCATTTCGTCCCAACTGCTGGTCACTTCGAGCTCGCTTGTCCAAGACTTCTATAAGATAATGAGAAGGAAGACGCTATCGAACGAATCTAAGACGAAAGAAGAGCTGGATCAGCACTTCGTCCTCCTGGGACGTCTATCCGTCATCCTCGTTGCTATCGTAGCGATCATCATCGCATGGGATGACGAATCCGTAATCCTTAACATCGTAGCTAACGCATGGGCCGGATTCGGTGCTGCATTCGGGCCACTAGTCGTCCTGTCCCTCCATTGGAAAGGTCTCACGCGTTCAGGCGCTGTATCTTCCATCATTGCAGGGGCTGCAACCGTCATCATCTGGATTGCAGCAGGAACTTTCGGTACAGGTCTTTATGAAATCATACCTGGCGTCATCGTATCTACGCTTGTCGCCGTCATAGTAAGTAAAATGACTAAAGGTACTGGTATAACGAAGGAAATGGAAGCCGAATTCGACGAAACGACCGACATCCTGAAAAACAATAGATAAACAGGATATATCTTTAAAGATCCTCAGTCCTTTCTGGACTGAGGATCTTTTTTATTCATATATATGGACTTCTACGGTGTTTTCTGCATTTTTTGTAATCAGTGCATATGACTTATTCTTGTCTTTAATCGAAATCTCCACTTCTATATCCCTGAAATGCTCTTCTACGAGTGTACCTACATATTGGGTCAGTCCGATCACTTCTCCACGGCTGCTATAGTCGAGTGGAATTTCGATGGAAATATGTTCAACCTTTCCATCTTTGAAGTATCCTTCGCCGATGGAAGTTGTGAAACTATCGAAATATGACTCGAGTTTGCGGTTGAAGTTTTTATAGTCACTGTTGACTTCTTCGCTGATGGCACTGGCTTCACTGGAAGGCAACAGCATATGTTTTTCATCGACGTCCTTGAAATCCCCTATTTTATCTTCCTCCGGTGCCGCCGTGCCTGTGGATACGAAACTTCCAGGGGTGATCGAATCTTCCTTTGATTGTATGAAGATCGCAAAGACGATTTCTAGATCCTTGTAGTCCTCATTCGCCCGGATCCTCTCAAGTATTTCTGCAGCCATCTTTTCGCCCTGCTGCTGGACGGTCGCCTTATCCAACTCTTCAGTGAAGACCTGCCCATGCTCTTCTTTCTGGTATTGGTATTCGCTGTTCATTGCGAGCCCGATGGTCATGCCGTTTAGAGCCAGTTCATCACCCTCACCACTCATATAATTCTGTTCCAATATGTGGGATAGATAGATTGGTGCGTTTTGTGCAACGGCTTCCGGGTCTGTCTCGCCTTCTGCAGAGGGATTCAACCCTAGATTGCTGAATGCATTATTCTGGGATTTCTCCTCCTCGCTCATCGCTGCTATCTCATCTTGCGTATAGCGTCGGCCGAGATAACCCTTCACCATTTCTTCTGTAAATATCTGGCCTTCCCGGAATGCATATTCTTTTGTCGGGAAAACATCCTTGCTCAGTTCGAACAATCCCTTTTCAAATGTTTCGATGTCATAGGAAGATGGCATATTGGCACTCGTCAGTCCTCTTGTCGGAGATATCTCGTAGGGAATTACAGTCCGGTAATGGGCTGTATCCGAAGCCCCTTCAGTCACAGTTTCTTCCTGTTTTTCGACAGGGGCGGTATTGACTTCTTCTGATTTACGTTCCTTTTCATTCTCTGAAACCTCTTCCTCACTCCCACATGCCGTGAGTATAAGCGACAAGGCCAAAATGACAAAAAGATTCTTCTTCATGACTGTCGCCCCGTTTTCTCTAAAAATTCCGCTTCGTCCCATACGCTTACACCAAGCGATTGCGCTGTTTCAAGTTTGCTTCCCGCCTCTTCTCCGGCGACAACCACATCCGTTTTTTGGGAAACGCTGCCTGTCACCTTGCCTCCAGCGTCCTCAATGAGTGCTTTGGCTTCGTTCCGGGTCAACTGCTCGAGTTTACCGGTCAGGACGAAGGTCATGCCTTCAAATGCATTGCCCGCTGCTTCCTGCACTTCTTCCGTCATATTCACGGAGTAGTGCTTCAATTTATCGACCAGCGCCTGAAAATCTGGATGATGGGTATAGGTCACTATCGAATCTGCAATCTTTTCACCGATTTCCGGAACCTCGACAAGTCGTTCTTTCGGCTGTGCCATGATTTCATCCATCGTACCGAATTCCTGTGCGATGAGTTCTGAAGCCTTTGCCCCGACAAACCGTATGCCAAGTCCGACGAGCAGCTTTCTGAGCGGATTGGATTTGGATGCTTCGATTGCTTCAAGTAAATTCGTAGTCTTTTTCTCTCCCATGCGCTCTAGAGGAAGCAGGTCTTCACGGGTGAGGGCATAGATATCTCCAACATCATTGATCAAACCGGCATCAAACAGCTGTTTGACGACCTTCTCTCCAAGTCCGTCGATATTCATGGCAGTACGGGAGACAAAATGGATCATTCCTTCAACAAGCTGTGCCGGACACCCAGGGTTGATGCAGCGGATCGCCACCTCATCTTCCAGCTTGACTGTTTCATGGCCACACCCCGGACATTCTGTCGGTGCTTTATAGACTTCCTGGTCTGTACGTTCCTCCAGTATCGGCCGCACGACTTCCGGGATGATGTCCCCTGCCTTTCTTATGATCACTTTATCGTTGATCCGGATGTCCTTCTCTTCGATGAGTTCATGGTTATGGAGTGAGGCACGGGCGACGGTCGTCCCCGCCACTTTCACCGGCTTCAAGATCGCAGTCGGTGTGATCGCACCGGTACGGCCGACGGTCAGCTCGATGTCGAGTAGATCTGTCACGACCTCTTCAGCAGGAAATTTATAGGCGATTGCCCAGCGCGGTGATTTCGCGGTGAACCCAAGCTGTTCCTGTGCATTTAGTGCGTTGACCTTAATCACTATGCCGTCTATATCATAGTCAAGATCATTGCGCCGGTTCGACCAGTACGCCACATAATCGAGGACCCCTTCGATATCATAGTCAAGATCATTGCGCCGGTTCGACCAGTACGCCACATAATCGAGGACCCCTTCGATATCATCGACAAGGCGACGTTCGCGGTTTGTTTTGAACCCTTCCTCATCGAGCCGCTTCAGCGCCTCATCCTGGGTCTTTGCCGAAAGCCCACTCAAATCATTTACACTATAGAGGAAAATCGACAAATTCCGTTTGCCTGCAAGTTTCGGGTCGAGCTGCCGCAATGAACCGGCCGCCGCATTCCTTGGATTCTGGAAAAGGGCTTCTCCTTTCGCTTCACGTGCTTCATTCAATTTTTCAAAAGCTGGCTTGGGCATATAGGCTTCGCCGCGCACTTCAAAGGATAACGGTGACGTCAGTTCCAGGGGGATCGCACGAATCGTTTTGAGGTTGGCCGTGATATCCTCACCGACCGTCCCGTCTCCGCGCGTTGCGCCCTGGACGAACCTGCCATTTTCATACTTCAGGGAGACGGCCAGGCCGTCGATCTTCAGTTCGCACATATATTCGACTCCCCCTACAGCCTCCTTGACCCTTTTATCGAAAGCGCGCAGGCTATCTTCATCGAAAGCATTGCCCAAGCTTAGCATTGGCGTATCATGCTGGACTTTCCTGAAACGGTCGAGTACGGCGCCGCCGACCCTTACCGTCGGTGAGGTATCCGTTTTGAATTCAGGATGCGCCGTCTCAAGTTCAATGAGCTCATGCAGCAGTTTGTCATATTCACTGTCCGGAACAGAAGGGGCATCCAGAACGTGGTATTCATAGTTATAGCGGTTGAGCTTATCCTGCAGTGCTTTAATTTTTTCTTCCATGAATCAACCTACTCCTTCTTCTCTATCGGTGCAAAGTTGGCGAGCAGACGTTTGACTCCCGCTTTCGTAAACACGATGTCAAGCTCCTGGCTATCCCCTTCACCTTTGATGCCGGAGATGATGCCGTCACCGAATTTTTTATGTTCCACTTTATCCCCAATCGAAAAAGTGACGCCGCTGTTGTTTGTGAGCACGCGGCTCCTTTTAGGCTTCCCGCTTCTTTTCTTCATGCCACCAGAAGCAGAACCCCCAACAGCTTCATTTCCCTCCACAAGCCTCTCCGGTATTTCAGAGAGGAAACGGCTCTGGATATTCGACTCCGTCTTGCCGAAGATCATCCGGCTGTTGGCGCGTGAGAGGAACAGCCGGTCTTCGGCCCGGGTCAATGCCACATACATAAGCCTCCGCTCCTCTTCGAGTTCCCTATCATCATAGGCCACCCGCCTTGATGGGAATATGCCTTCTTCCAGCCCGACTACGAAGACGACTTTGAATTCCAGACCTTTTGAGGCGTGCATCGTCATAAGCGTCACACCCGAGTCATCCTCCACGCTGTCCTGATCCGATACAAGCGCCATATCACTCAGGAAAGTAAAGAGCAATTCGTCGGATATTTCATTGTCCCGATCGAACTCCATGGTGACCGTCTTGAACTCTTCAAGATTCTCAAGCCGGCTTGTCGCCTCAATTGACTTCTCCCCTTCGAGCATCTTCCTGTAGCCACTATGCTTTAAGACTTCGTCCACAAGCTCCGTAATCGTCAGGAACCGTGATTTGTGCTTCAGGCTTTCCAGCAGATCGACAAGACCCATGAGTTTGACGACCGCTGTCTTCGGTATGCCGATGAAATCGGATTCCTTGATCGCTTCAAATATACTGATGCCCGTGTTCTGGCCATGGGCCTTCAACTTATCGATCGTCTTCGGACCAAGACCACGCTTTGGCGTATTGACGATACGCTCGAAGCTGATATCATCATTCGGATTCAATATTACCTTCAGATAACTCATAAGATCTTTGATTTCCTTACGATCGTAGAACTTCATCCCGCCCACCATCTTGTAGGGGATGTTCGATTTGACCAAGGCATCCTCTATGGCGCGTGATTGTGCGTTGGTCCGGTACAGCACGGCCATATCGCTGTAGGAATGCTCCCCGGAGAGTGATTGGATGTTGCCGATGATCGTTTCCGCCTCACCACGCTCCGAATCCGACACCATGAGCTGCAGTTTCGGCCCGCCGTCCCTGGCGGTACGCAGTGCCTTTGGTTTTCGTTCTGTATTGTTTTCTATGACCGCGTTCGCGGCATCCAGTATGTTCTTGCTTGAGCGGTAGTTCTGCTCGAGCGTTATGACGGTCGCTTCCGGGTAATCATCCTCAAAGTTGAGGATGTTTGAAATATCTGCCCCGCGGAATTTATAGATCGACTGATCGGAATCGCCGACGACGCATATATTGCGGTATTTTTCCGCCAGTTGGCTGATGAGCCGGTATTGTGCGTGGTTTGTATCCTGATACTCATCCACGTGTATATATTGGAAACGATTCTGGTAATGTTCAAGCACTTTCGGTTCCTTATCGAATAGTTCTATCGTCAGCATTATCAGGTCATCAAAATCAAGTGCACTGTTGCGGTAGAGGATGCGCTGATAGTCGCTGTACATTTCACTGTAGAGGGTATCCGGATAGGATGCCGCTTCACTGATTGCCTGGTCCGGTTTGATGAGTTGGTTCTTCTTGTCTGATATGTAGCCGATGATGTTTCTCGGGTTGTGCTGCTTGACATCCAGATTGCGCCGCTTCAGGATATCTTTAATCACCGATTTCTGATCTGTCGGATCCAGGATCGAGAAGCTGTTTTCATATCCGATGTAGTTGATGTTGCTCCTTAGTATGCGGACACACATGGAGTGGAAGGTTGATATCCACATGCTCGCCGCCCCACCGCCGACAAGGGCTGCCACCCGCTCCTTCATTTCGCGCGCTGCCTTATTCGTAAAAGTGATCGCAAGGATGTTGCGTGACGGCACTTCCTTCTCGCCGAGCAGATAGGTGATGCGGTGCGTCAGGACGCGCGTCTTGCCGCTTCCTGCCCCGGCCATGATCAGAAGCGGGCCCTCTGTAGTCTTTATTGCTTTTTTCTGTTCCTTGTTCATCAAGCTGAGATCCATATCCAAAACTCCAATTTATTTTATGATTGTCTTTAATGCTTTCTTCACACTATCGTATATGACGTTGCCGACGACGATTGTATCGGCATGCTCCGCCATTTCCTCTGCCTGTCCCCTAGTCGATATCCCGCCGCCATATATTATGTGGGAACGGGTTGTATGTTCACGCACGCGCTTCATCAGTTCAGGGTCTCCGTACATGCCGCTGTACTCGATATATATGTAGGGTACTTGATATAGTTTATCCAGCATGTTGATGTAATGGGGCAACATCTCATCCGTAATTTCCCTGCCCTGTGCTTTCTTGAACGCTTTGCTGTCGGGGTTCATGATGAGGTACGGCAGCAGGGAGACTTCATCATAATCGAGCAGATGCCCATAGTCCGCCAATGCATCCAGCATGATGCCATGCTGCCACTTGATGTCCCAAGTATTGAATACCGCTGGAATGAAATAGTGGTCAAATCCCGGTATGACTGCCTCAGGTGAGGTGACTTCAAGCGCCAGTGGCACTGCAAACCGCCTGACACGTGCCATAAGATTGAGTACGTTGTCTTCAGTGATGTTATCTGTCCCGCCGATGATTATCGCGTCTGTATTGGATTCACAGATGCGGGCCAGTGCCTCATCCCCGATTTCTTCAGCCGGATCCAGTTTAAATACATGCCTGCACTCTTCCATCATATACAAAACCCCCATCAAAATTCATATACATATTATAGCATTTTTACGGGCCTCCTGGCCTGCTATATGGACGATTTCAGAAGCTGCGAATAAAAAAAAGGCCTGGGCCTAAGGGCCCAGGTCATTCTAGTCGATGCCAAGATATTCTTCAAGGGACAGCCCGCTTTCGTATATCGCTTCCGCTTCATCTCCGACATAGCGCAGGTGCCATGGTTCGTACATATACCCTGTAATGTCTTCTTTGCCTTCAGGGTAGCGGACGATGAAGCCGTACTCATGGGCCACATCTTTCATCCATTCGTATTCGGGCGTCTCCCCGAATTCCGTCTTCAGATTTGCAGTGCTCTCCGCCGATCCCACATCTATCGTCAGGCCGGTCTGATGTTCCGAGTGCCCCGGCCGGGCACTGTAGCGGTCGGCCGCTTCCTTGCCTTCCCTTGCCACATATCTATTGTACAGGCCGACTTGATAATCGTAGGACCTGAACCCGCTGACCAGGATGAAATCAAGTCCTTCCTCAGCCCCATCACGGAACATCTGCTTATAGGATTCGACCACTTCCGGCTGCAGTCCAGGATTGTAGTCTTTTGGCAAGGCATATTCTTTGTTGGCTATAAGTATGCCGTCGACATAGGTCAGGCCGTCAACCACTTCTATATCCGGCACTGCTTGAAGCCTACCGATTTCAGCCGGTTCATAGGTCCGATCGAATGTCTCGTGCGGTCGAGTCTCAGCCTCTTCCAATCCTCTGCTGCAGGCGGCTGCTTGGAGAACCAACAGAAACAGCACCATGAACTTCAATAATCTACCCATCAAAAAGCTCCCTTGTTCCCTTTTGGTTTCAGATTATCATATTTCAGGCATCCAATGCACACTTATTCCAAACCTGCCCTCTTGAAGATGATGTCAACGCGTTTTAAGTGATGCGTTTCATCGAAGCAGTCCTCGATTTCTTCTGGTGACAACAATTCCTGGATGCGTTCATCCCCTTCCACAAGTTCACGGAAAGGCACTTTCGTCTCCCATGATTCCATCGCCTTCGGCTGCACGAGATCATACGCTTCTTCACGCACAAGCCCTTTATCGATCAGCGTAAGCATGACGCGCTGGGAGTAGACCAGGCCGAAGGTCTTGTCGATGTTCGCTTTCATGTTATCTTCAAACACAGTCAAGTTGCGGACGATGTTCGTGAAACGCCCGAGCATGTAGTCGAGTGCGATGGTGACGTCCGGCATCATGATGCGTTCCGCAGAGGAGTGGGAGATGTCACGTTCATGCCAGAGCGGCACGTTCTCATAGGCGGTCGTGATGTAGCCGCGGATCACCCGGGACAATCCAGTCACATTCTCGCTGCCGATCGGATTGCGTTTGTGCGGCATGGCGCTTGAACCTTTTTGGCCTTTGGCGAATGCCTCTTCGACTTCACGTGTTTCCGTCTTCTGCAAGCCACGTATCTCTACTGCAAACTTTTCGATGGATGTCGCAATCAATCCAAGCGTCGCAATATAGTAGGCATGACGGTCGCGCTGCAGTGTCTGTGTGGAGACTTCAGCTGCCCCGAGTCCGAGGTGTTCACATACATAACTTTCTACTTCAGGTGGTATATTGGCGAAAGTACCCACCGCCCCGCTCATTTTGCCGACTTCCACTTCTTTACGGACGTTTTTGAACCGTTCGAGATTGCGTTTCATTTCCATATACCATAATGCCATTTTGATGCCGAATGTCGTCGGTTCTGCATGGACGCCGTGGGTACGTCCCATCATCAATGTCTTCTTATGCGCTTTTGCCTTTTCCCCGAGTACTTCGATGAAGGCTTCAAGGTCTTTTTCTATAATCTCATTCGCCTGCTTGATGAGGTAGCTTTGTGCTGTGTCGACGACATCCGTCGAGGTCAGGCCATAATGGACCCACTTGCGCTCCTCTCCAAGCGTTTCAGATACTTGCCGCGTAAATGCGACGACATCATGGCGTGTTTCCATCTCTATTTCTTTGATGCGCTCCACATCGATCTTTGCATTCTTTCTGATTTCCTGCACTTCCGACTTTGGTATGTAACCGAGCTCCGCCCATGCTTCTGAAGCGAGTATCTCAACTTCGAGCCATGCCTCAAAACGGTTTTCTTCTGTCCAGATATTTGACATCTCTTCACGTGAATAACGGGAGATCATACATAAACACTCCTTAGATTTATTTCTATCTTATTATAACAAAATATATCAGAAAACGAACGTTTTATATTAATATTTTAAAAACGTTCGAAAAAATAGACGGATAAAATGATTTATCCGTCTATTCTTCAATCCTTTTTCCTTCAAATACAATTTCCTGGTGGTCGACCACACGTCGGCCTACCCGCTCGATGAAGACTGGCTGCTCCATGCGGCGGACGGGGGTATAGCCCGCCTCCCGCATGCGCGCGAGGCAATCAGCCGGTGATTCATCGCGCGCTACTCTAAACTTCTTCTTTTTTGGCATGTCTGTCATCTTCCAGTTCCTTTTCTTCGTAGATTTCTTCCAATACTTCTTCTACATTTTCAGGTTCGTAGTTCTTCAGGCGTTTGCGCCTGACTCCTTTAGTCCAGAAACCACCGTTGATGTTCTTCGGTTCATAGGCGATGATGAACGCCTTCTCATCGAGTTCCTTGATGGTCGCAATCAGTTTCCGTTCATATTTGCGCGGTGTCAATATCTGCATCGTCGTGCGCTGACCGTCGCGGCCATATTGATAGCCATGGGTCACCCCATAACCCAAATCCCGTATGTTGGTCGGCAAGTCCTTATCCTTTTCAGCTGTAATGACATTTACGACCAAATAGCCGAGCGCCAGCTTCTCTTCAATCTTCAGTCCAACAAGGATCCCTGCCCCGAAACCAAGGGCATAGGCGATGACGTTCTGGAATTGGTCCAGGTTCTCAAGTACGAGACCAAGGCCGATGACATAGACCAACGTCTCCATGATGCTGAAGCTTGCTGCCGTATAACGGTAGCCTTTCAGGGTCGCGATTGTCCGCATCGTCAGAAAGCTGACATAAATGATATTGATGACGAATATGACCAGCACCATCAGCCAGGGGTTTTCAGATATAGTTGCAATCATTCCATTCTACCTTTCTAATCTGAGTTTTAATTGGTATCCGCCGGGTCATAAGCAGGTCGGTTATACCTATGATACGGGAGGTCGCGTTTGTGCTGCGTCCGCTTATACCACCCGGTGATGGTCCTGTAGTCCGCCGGTGACACTTCGCGTCCTTCCAGGAAATCATCAATCGCATCATATGTGACGCCAAGTGCCTCTTCATCCCCGATCATCGGCCGGTCGTCTTCTAAGTCTGCTGTCGGCACTTTATTGACGAGGTGGTCCGGGGCGCCCAGATATTCCATGATCTGCTTGCCCTGGCGTTTGTTCAAGCCATAGAGCGGCATGAGGTCCGCTGCACCGTCACCATACTTTGTATAGAAGCCCGTTATGGCTTCAGCTGCATGATCGGCACCGAGTACCACACCGCCTGTTGCAGCGGCGACAGCGTACTGGGCCTTCATGCGCTCCCTCGCCTTTTCATTGCCTTCGACGAAATCACTCAATTCGTAATCTGCCTCATGCAGGGAGGCGATGCTTGCATCAACGGCAGGTTTTATATCAATTGTCGCCCTGTGGGTCGGCTGGATGAAATCCAGTGCATCGATGGCATCCTGTTCATCATTCTGTTTCCCATAGGGCAGGCGCAATGCATGAAATGCATATTCCCCCTCGTGTTCCTCATTCAGCTCATCTGTGGCCATTTGCGCCAATCTGCCGAGCAGGGTCGAGTCCTGGCCGCCTGAGATGCCGAGCACGAACGACTTGATGAACGGGTGCTTCAGCGCATACTCCTTAATGAAATCAATGATCTCACGCGCTTCACTTTCAGGTTCTATTTGGGGTTTGGCATGAAGTTTCTCCACTATTTCCTGCTGCAACATTTGCATCACTTCCTTACTCCAATTTTTTATTGCTTGCTTCTTCTATAAGATCCTGTTTTATCTGCCACAGTTCCTTCGACAAGTCGACCGGGTACTCCTCCGGGTTCAAGAAGCGTTGATATTCTTCCCACAACACTTTGAGGCTTGCGGCGTGCCGGGCTTTAATATCATCGATTGTCTCCTGTTCGTACACACATTCGCCGTCGACAAATATATCCTTCATCAGTTCCACGGCTTCATACGAACGGATAAGCTTACGCTTCATCGTATGGAGCGGGTGGAACATCAGTAGGGGATCTTCCTTCATCTCTTCCCCGAAGTGAGTGATGTATTCACCTTCTGACATGCCGGTATTGCGGTTGATGATCCTGTAGACGTTCTTCTTGCCGGGCGTCGTCACCTTTTCGGGGTTCCCCGAAATTTTTATCCTGTTTTCAAGTTCGCCTGCCTCATTTTCAATCGCCACAAGCTTATAGACTGCTCCGAGCGCAGGCTGGTCGAAGGCTGTTATCAGTTTTGTCCCGATGCCCCAACCATCTACTTTTGCGCCTTGGGATAACAGTGACAGGATCGTCATTTCATCCAAGTCGTTCGAGACGATGATCTTAGCATCTGTCAAACCTGCTTCATCCAGCATTTTACGGGCCTCTTTGGATAAATAGGCAATGTCCCCGGAGTCCAGCCGGATACCGATGAAATTGATCTTATCCCCGTACTCCTTCGCCACACGGATGGCGTTTGGCACGCCGGACTTCAATGTATCAAACGTATCCACGAGGAAGACGCAGTTTTTATGTGTTTCTGCATAGGCCTTAAACGCTTCATAATCATCGCCATAAGCCTGCACCATGGAATGTGCATGCGTGCCACTCGCCTCCAGCCCAAACAGCTTCGCTGCACGGACATTACTTGTGGCGTCAAAGCCGCCGATTACAGCCGCTCGCGCGCCCCATAGAGCCGCGTCGAATTCATGGGCTCGGCGTGTACCGAATTCCATCAGCATGTCGTTCGGCACAACTTGGCGCATTCTGCTCGCCTTTGTGGCAATGAGCGTCTGGAAATTGACGATATTGAGTAACGCAGTCTCGATAAGCTGTGCCTCTATGATTGGTGCTTCAACTTGCACGAGTGGCATGTTGTTAAAGACGACTTCCCCTTCCTCAACAGCGCGCACCTTGCCAGTGAACCTCAAATCTTTGAGGTAGTCCAGGAAATTCTCCTCATAGCCGATGGAGCGCAGATAATCGATATCACTTTCTGTAAATTTCAGGTTGCTTAGAAAACTGATGATGCGCTGCAAGCCGGCAAAGACCGCATAACCATTGTCAAATGGCATGTTCCGGAAGTACAGGTCGAACACCGCTGTACGGTCCTCAAGCCCTTGCTCTAAATAGGTCTTGCCCATATTGATTTGATATAGATCGGTATGCAGCATAAAACTGTCATCTTCGTGTTGATACATTTTGTCTCGTCCCTCCATGAAGTGCTGAAAATCAGTTATACTCATTTTAGCACATCTGACTTCCATACAAACAGAAATGACTGGAGGGATCACATGAAATTGGATAGTTTCAAGATGCGCTTCATCGTACTTTCATTCATCGTCGCGATATCGGGGTTTTCGCAAGGTATGCTGCTGCCGCTTATTTCTTTCATATTTGAGCAGCAGGAAGTAAATGCCACGCTCAACGGCCTCCATGCTTCAGGGCTTTACATAGGTGTCCTGATCTCATCTCTTTTCATCGAGGCGCCACTTAGGAAATATGGGTTCAAACCGATGATCATCACCGGGGGCATCATAGTCGGACTCTCCCTTCTATTGTTCCCGGTGCTTGAAACCATCTGGCTGTGGTTCCTGCTTCGTCTCCTTGTTGGAATCGGGGATAACGTACTGCACTTCAGCACCCAGACGTGGCTCACCCAGACGACGCCGCAGCATAAACTCGGCCGCATCGTTGCATTCTACGGTCTATTCTTTTCTTTCGGTTTCATGATCGGACCTAAGATCAGTGAGCTTGTTACGGTATGGGAGCCACTCCCGTTCATCGTCTCAGGTTTGTTGACCATGATTGGTTGGCCGCTCATCTTCCTGCTGAAGGACGCATCAGGCGCAAAACCAATCGATTCCGGGGTCCCGATCACCGTCTTCAATACATTCCGCAATTTCAAAAATGTGCTCGCCACAAGTTGGATCGCCTTTTTGTTCCCGATGCTGTTTGGTGTGTTCGAGGCATCCTTGAACAGCAACTTTCCGGTATTCGCCATCCGCAATGGCTTCAGCCTGTCGGCCATCACCTGGATACTCCCGGCCTTCAGCCTCGGTGCCATACTGCTTCAGGTACCGATCGGCATACTTGGCGACCGCATCGGCCGCCGGCGCCTGATGCCCATTCTGCTCGCCACAGGCATCCTGCTCTTTTTGGCCATGGAAGCGTTCAATACTTCCTTTGTCATGCTGCTTATATTGTTCATCCTGGCAGGTGTCGCCGTGGGTTCCATGTATTCGCTTGGCATCAGCTACATGACCGACATCACACCCAAATATAACTTGCCGGCTGGCAATCTGATGGCTGGCATCATGTTCAGTCTCGGCAGTATCGTCGGGCCGGTCATTGGAGGTGCGGTCATCAGTGCCAGCAAAGGGTCCCTCTACTTCATCTTCTTTGCCGCAGCAATCACCCTGGTTCTGATGATGGATATATTATTTAGATACAAGCGCCCAAATGTGGCACAATAAAGGCAGCACTACACCCGACAACATAAAGGAGGAAATGAAATTGAAAAATGCATTATTGGTCATCGACTACTCTTATGATTTCGCTGCACCCGACGGCAAATTGACAGCGGGAGAAGCAGGGCGCGCCATCCAAGGGGACATCGCCGAAAAAATCAGGGAAGCCCACAAAAAAGGCACGCCCATCTTCTTTATGATGGACCTTCACTACGAAGAAGACATGCACCATCCAGAATCCCGGCTGTTCCCGCCGCACAATATAGAGGGCATGCCGGGACGCGAACTCTACGGCACCGTTCTCGAGGCATATGAGACCATCAAGGGAGACCCCGATGTATTCTTCCTCGACAAGCGACGCTACAGCGCATTTGCCGGCACACCTCTGGATCAGCTGCTTCAGGAAAGGGGCATCAACACCGTAACGCTGACCGGACTGGTCACAGACATCTGCATCATGCACACGGCGGTTGACGCCTACAACCATGGTTATGGCATCGTCGTGCCGGAATCATGTGTGGCCTCCTTCAATCCGGAAGGGCACCGTTACGCACTCGACCACTTCAAAAATACACTTGGTGCCACAATAGAACCCTAGCTGAATGCATGGTCCGGTGATAAAATGGGAATAGTAGAACATAACCTAAAGGAGAATGTAACCATGACTCAAACGAAGATATTCGGTCATCAAAATCCAGACACAGATACGATCACTTCCGCCATCGTCGCAGCGGATATTGAATCCAAGCTCGGCAATGATGTGAAAAGTTACCGCCTTGGCGAAGTGAACCCTGAAACACAATACGCACTCGATGAATTCGGCGTATCGTCTCCAGAGTATCTGGAGACGCTTGAAGCGGGCACCCCCGTTATATTGGTCGACCACAATGAATTCCAGCAATCTGCAGAAAACATCGAATCAGCTGAAATAGTGAAGGTTTTCGATCACCACAGAATTTCGAACTTCCACACGGAAGGGCCGCTCTACTACCGCGCAGAACCGGTTGGATGCACTGCAACGATATTGAAGAAAGTGTATGAGGAAAACAGTCTGGAGATTTCCAGGGAAATGGCCGGGCTCATGTTGTCGGCCATCATTTCCGATACGTTGCTATTCAAATCCCCTACAACGACGAAAGAAGATGAAGCGGCGGCAGAAGCACTCCAGAAGATTGCCGATGTTGATATCGAATCCTTCGGCCTGGCAATGTTGAAAGCCGGCGCTTCAACAAGTGATAAGTCAGCCGAGGAATTGATTACAGGAGATGCAAAATCCTTCGATATGGGAGGTAGCACGACGCGTATCGCTCAAGTGAACGTCGTCGATGTCGATGAGGTATTTGAGAGGAAAGCGGAACTTGAAGAGGCGATAAGGGCTCAGATCGAGTCAGAGGGCTATGGTCTGTTCGTCCTCGTCGTCACTGACATCATCAATTCCAACTCAAAGATACTTGCCCTTGGGGAAAATTCAAGTTCCATCGAAAAAGCATTCGATGTTGCATTGGATGAAAACTCGGCAGTTTTGGAAGGCGTAGTATCACGCAAGAAGCAAGTGGTGCCGCAGATCACAAAAGCATTATCCTAGGAGGATGATAATATGATGAAGAAAGAACCGGGCAAACTCTATATTGAAGAAGACGGCCAGTCCATCGCAGAACTGATCTATACAGATGAAGAAGATTACTATGATGTAACCGGCACCTATACAGCACCAGAACAGCGCAACAGAGGCCTTGCAAAAGACCTCGTCGATGAAATTGTCGCAATGGCCCGTGAGAACAATAAGAAGATCAAACCGACATGTCCCTATGTACCGCACGCCATACGCGGTTCAGAGTACGATGATATAAGGATGTAAATCAACAAAGGACCCGCCACAAAAGTGGTGGGTCCTTTGTTTTGAAAGGCAATTTCAAAATCAAATAGTTGAAAAGAATGAAAAATGGTATGAACAAATAATATCACAAATATTCTGAATAGTAAATATGATTATTCCTTTAATATCTTACTTATTACACTCTCTCTGCCCTTCTCGAGCCGTTTTGCTGAGCATTCATCTTTAATCTTATAACCCAGTTCCTCTGTAGCTCTTGCATAGGAAACTTCGTCGATGTAATTCGTCAGACCCGCCTGGTCGAAACAGGCGGGATGGACCAGTTGTCTTTTATTATGATCGATGATGACGCGTTCTGAGCCACTGGTTCGATCAGCAAGCGGCAAGAACAGCAGCAGAATCAAAAACAGAAGCAGAAAAAGCCATAAAAACTTTTTATTCATCTATAAAAACCCTACGAAAACGCCTTCCGGGGCTTCTAGTTCGCCCTCTTGACGGGCAATCATCCCTGCTTCATCGATCTTGAATAGTACTACATTATGAGAGCGTTCATGGGCGCACACAAGAAAATTACCATCAGGAGTAATATTGAAGTCCCGCGGCCAGTCTCCATTGGTCGATTCGATCTGGATGCGTTTCAGTTCCTTACCATCAGATATGATTTCAAACACTGCGATGCTGTCATGCCCTCTGTTTGAAACATAAATGAACTTTCCGTTTGGGTGTTTCCGTATTGCCGCCCCTTGCGAATGTCCGTTGAAGGATTCCGGAAGTGCCGAATATGTCTTTAGTGGGGAAAATTTCCCGTCTTCATAGGAAGCGACGATCACTTCATTCGATAGTTCGGTAAAGATATAGGCATAACGGCCATTGTTGTCGAACACCAAATGTCTTGGTCCACTGCCTGGGGCCACATTTGATTCCGCCACTTTAACAAATCGGTCATCCTTGATCTCAAGCGTTACAATCTTATCTGTGCCAAGGTCGACCGCTACAATATATTTTCGGTCGGGAGTCTCGGCGACAAAGTGCGAGTGCGGATTGTCCTGACGTTCATGGGGGCCTTCACCCTCAGCCTGGAAAACATCCAGCCGTTCTGTCACCACACCACGCTCATCGACGCGATACAGACGGATTTCTCCTGACAAATATACCGCATCGACAAGATAATTCTGGTCTGATGTCAATGTCAGATGACACCCGGAAGCGCCTTCCTCGAGACAATCTTCTATCAGGTTGAGTGCACCGGTGTTCGGGTCGCTGATATCGTAAGTTGCGATGCCTGATTTCGTTTTGCCCTTTTTAATCGCATACAGACGGTCTTTATGAATATCAAGGTACGTTGCATTCGGTGTTTCCGCCGCTACCCTAATATTCCCGAACACACCTTTTTTCAGGTCAAGGTCAAATTGATAGATGCCCTTGCCATGCTCCTTTGTATACGTTCCGATGTATCCAATCATGCATATTCCCCCTAAGGTTCAGTTTGCCTTTATATTAGCATACCTGCTGATTTTAGCTAAACGAAAATATCCGCGGTTGCAAAACAGAACATATGTTCGTATAATAAATGTATAACTCTACTGGAAAGAGGGGATCGCTATGGATTACCGGCAAATGCCCATCGACCAGCTAGACAGCAATATTCCAAAAGGGCGCGGTATGATCAAGTGGGCACCGTTCGCCACCATGCCGGAACAATTTGAACGGGTAGAAGCCATGATCGAGGCGCAATCAAAGATAAGCCGCCCGGAACTATCTGACGACCGCCTGGCGGAGATGGACCGCGCCATGAAAAAGGCAATCCATGAAAAGCGCAATGTTCGCGTCGAATATTATTATGATGGGTTGCGCTTTCATGTCGATCTGCAGATTCTCAGGGTGGATAGATGGAGTATGATGCTGATCGGCCAACGTCTGGCACCTGAAGACGAAATGGTCTTCATCTCTTTCATCGACATCCTCGACATCACCATGCTCGAATATTAAAAAGCCGCACATAGGTGCGGCTTTTTAACGTTCCAAAAATAGAACTGGCTCTTTTTGGTAATCGGTCGCCATCATCAGGTGATAGGCGAGTACAGTTGTCGTAATGGCGCCTACTCCGCCTGGTACCGGAGTGATATAGGACGTCTTATCACGCACTGCGTCATAATCCACGTCCCCAACCATTTTACCCGCATCATTGAAGTTGATGCCGACATCCACCACAACAGCCCCTTCTTTCACGTGATCTGCTCCGATCAGGTTGATGACACCGGCAGCACTGACGATGATATCCGCCTGGCGGCACTTTCTAGCCAGGTCATTGGTATAGGCGTTGCATGTCGTCACTGTCGCATCATGGTTCATAAACAGCAATGATAATGGTTTTCCAACCACTTCACTTGCCCCTACCACGACTACATCTTTTCCTTTCAGAGAAATGTTGTAGAACTCAAGCATCTCCATTACCCCAGCAGGGGTACAAGGTTCCAGACGATTCTCTTCATCCGTCACTACTTGCCCCAGATTAAATGGAGTCATGCCGTCGATATCCTTTATTGGATTCATCAATTCCTCGACCCGCTTCATATCTATATGCTTCGGCAGAGGTTGGAGCAGCAATATGCCGTTGATGGAATAATCTTCATTTATCTCCCTGAACTTGCTGAGGAAGGAACGGGCCGAGACATCATCTGGAAAGTGGTATTGTTCTGTCTCAATAGAAAATTTCTCGAACCTTTTAATCGCCGCCCGTTCATAGGAAATCGAATCAGACCTTTCCCCTACCCTGACGAAAGCCACTTTTGGACTGATGCCATGCTTATCAGACTCACTAAGCGCCTTCTTTATCTTTTCGGAAAGATGTGCAGCAACTGCCTTGCCATCCATAATCGTTGTCATAGAAAATGCTCCTTTGCAGCCTTTTTATCAAATATACCATACTTCACCCCGCTCCACGTAACGGACACTGTCGATCAGTGAAAATAAAAAAACCGCCCAACAGGGCGGCTTAATATTACTTCGTTTCACGGTGCAGTGTATAGTTGTTTGTTCTTGGACAGAATTTTTTCATTTCAATACGCTCAGGATTGTTTTTCTTGTTCTTTGTCGTAATGTAGTTGCGGTCTCCGCAGTCTGTACAAGCCAAAGTTACATTTACTCTCATTCGTTACGCCTCCTTTACTCATTGCCTGTTCCATTTCACACTCATGGTGAGGAACATCCGAATTTCATTGATATTGCAGTCATACCATGCCCGGTTCCTTTTTGAAAGACATCACGGACTCCATTTCAACTGGCCAGTTGATCATCCATTCGGGATGAAACGATGGTATTCGGACAGTATTGCCCTTTTTTGAACCGCCTTAACCATTTTAAAGGTTTATTCAATTTTTTTCAACACTTTTATGGACGAACATAAAAAAATGGGCAAATGCGCTTGCCCGTCCCCACATCATACGCTATAATTATAAATCGTAATCATTCCGTTATATTGAGGGGCTATGCCATGAAAATTTATACAATGACAGCTTTATCCATTCTTATTCTCCTGCTCAGTGCGTGTGGGACGGGCACGGCAGGTGAAGAAAAATCAGAGAAGTTAACCGTCTATACAACAGTTTTCCCCCTTAAAAGCTTCACCGAATCGATAGGTGGCGATACAGTACAGGTGGAATCCATCTATCCCACTGGCGCCGATGTCCATACTTATGAACCCACGCAAAAGGACATTTTGAGCTATGCTGAAGGGGATCTCTTCATCTATACTTCTAAAGCGCTCGATCCTGTTTCAAAGAAGATTGAAGGTTCCATCGGTGACCACACCGAATTCTTCTCTGCCGCAGACAGCATTCCGGAGTCCGCTTATCTCCATACAGAGCATGATCATGATGAGCATGCACATGAGGAAGCGGGCGACCCGCATATCTGGCTCGATCCGAAGCTTTCAATCGAGATGGCGAAATCAATCCAGGATCAGCTGATCGAGATGAATCCGGATCAAAAAGAGTTGTATCAAGACAACTATAAAGCGTTGGAAGACGATCTTGAATCGATCCATGATGCGTTCACTGAGGTTACAGAACAGACCGAACGCGATACAGTATACATTTCCCACGCCTCCCTCGGCTATCTCGCCAACAGGTACCACTTCAATCAGGTGGGCATCTCCGGCTTGAATAACGAGGAACTTTCCCAACAGGAATTGACGCAGATCGTCGAAGAGATCAAAGCGCATGATGTGCCTTATATCCTCTATGAACAGAATATCACATCCAAGGTTGCCGATACTGTCAAAAATGAGACGGGTATAGAACCATTAGAGTTCCACAATCTTTCAGTCCTGTATGATAGCGATGAAAAAGACGCCACCTATCAATCCGTCATGCAGCAGAATATAGAAGTCATCGATAAGGCGTTGAATGA
Source organism: Salinicoccus jeotgali (assembly GCF_055379195.1). NCBI lineage: Bacteria > Bacillati > Bacillota > Bacilli > Caryophanales > Staphylococcaceae > Salinicoccus > Salinicoccus jeotgali. The sequence goes on from NZ_AP043830.1 coordinate 1,663,830, forward strand.
TTGATGACTTGTCCCAAATGAAAAAGCTGGCCTGGTAGGCCAGCTTTTATACTTGATTCGGTTCTGCTTCAATTTCTTTCTTCAGCCTTTCAGTGAACTCCCTTATCTCTTTGACATCCTGCTTCAGGAAAAATGCCAATACTGCTACACCAATCACTCCTACTACGATCAATACAGCAATGAGCTTGAAGAGGAATGAGAATAATGATTTAATCGCTTCCATGATGAACCTCCATAAAATGATTTACTGGACTGTACCCGTTCCACTATATTTTAAGCAATACATATCAAAGACATCAACCAAATACTTGAAAACTTCGCATTGTCGCCTTTTCGCCAGAGCGCTTCATCCTTCAGTCACCAATTACTTTAATATGGACCCGTCGTGTCCTCGGTCCATCGAACTCTGCAAAATACAGACTCTGCCATGTTCCGAAAATAACTTCGCCCTTTTCGATTATGAGTGTTTCACTCGCACCCGTAAGGGATGATTTCATGTGGGAGTCCGAATTCCCCTCAAAGTGCTGATATGCCGGCTTGTTGTCGAAGGTAAGATCCATCCCGTATACAAGGTCTTGCACAACATCCGGATCCGCATTTTCATTGATTGTGATTCCTGCGGTCGTATGGGGAGTGAAGATCGTCATGATTCCTGAGCGCACACCACTTTTTTCCAAAGCCTCAAGGGCATAGCTGTCAATATTAACAAATGTCGTACGTTCATGTGTATCGACTTCAAATGTAAAAAGCATATTATCACCTTTATCCTTCCTTTTTCCGGGTATAATGTTACTAGAAAACGATGAAAGGGGATATTCAAATGCCTTATACCATGAATGACTACCCGGATTCCTTAAAGAATTTGAAAGAACTTGAAAGAAAAAAAGCGATCGACATCATCAACGCCATGATGAAGGATGGATACGATGAGGAACGTGCCATCCCGATCGGAACCGAGCAGGCGGAACAATGGTATAAAGACGCTTCCCAAAAAGAGCTTGATGAACTAAAGAATAAAAAAATTACGCAACACAAACCCGACCCCCAACTCACAAGGCGGCAAAATTGCAGATAATGATGTTTCGGTCTTTTATGAAGACGATGAGTGGAAAGTGCAGACCCAAGGGGCAAAACAACCCAGCAACACTTATGATAATAAGGATGACGCCGTTAGGCGCGCTAAAGAAGTTGCCAAAAACCGTGGGGCCCGCACACATATCCACAATAAAGATGAGTAACTAGAGCTCCGGTCAACTGACCGGAGCCCTAGTTATACTTGATGATTCAGGTTACGCGAGGCATCAAGACCTATCTTTTCAAGTGTTGTCCCCTCACTCATGAAATCGACTTCCAACATAAGTGAAGTCAGATGAATAACTGCATCAATCGTCGGCGTGTGGACATCAAGTGCTTCCGCAATGCTTTTCCAAAGCACGAGCCCATGCCCGACGTCCTCGACGATATACCGGTTGTCAAGCGCGGTGGGACCTACAAGATCCTTAAGCACCGGACTTTCATTATATTGCGTCTTCAGCGTTTTCCCAGGTTCAAAATATGTGCTTCTCTCGGATCTCCCTGCTTTATCCAGCACTTCAAAACCGAGTTTTTCGCATATTTCCTGGCGTTCTTCATCAATCGCTTCTATAGCTTTCACTGTGTGTTCCGTCACTCCGTCTCGGTACAAGTAGAAATTTTCACCATCATTGTCGATGACGCCGGCATTCAGGATGGAAGGGGCTGGATGACTTTCCGGATTGCCATTGTTGAGCGTTGTCTCAAGTATGTTCTCAGCCGGTACGAGCGTCTCGTAAAGCACATGCAGTTTCGAGAGCATTGCTTCCGTATCGCTCGCAGGGTAGGCACTGAACAGATTATGACGGCTCCTTAATATGATGTCTGCGTCGTTCGCCGCGTAGTCGTACCGCGCAGCATAGGTCAATGACATCGATTCCCCTATCATGACAGACACCCCCGGAAATGCTCGCGCAAGCTGTCTGGATAACTTCATGCTGCTCATTGCGCTTGCACCGTTGACGAAAATCATCTGGCCATCTTCAAGGTATGGCATGATTTCTTCAAACATACGTGAGAGTATATGGGTCGGCAGACAAGTCATGATGACCTCGGCGCCTGCCACCGCTTGCTTCGGGTCCCTTGTGAATGTATTGATCCTGATTGGTTCCCCCTTAAAATGTACTTTGCCTTCTGTAATGTCGGTGTGCGGATCTTTTATGGCCGATGGTGAATGGTACAGGGTGACCGCATGCCCACGTGATGTCAAGTCAGCCGCGGCTACGATGCCACCATTTCCTGCACCGATTATGGAAACTTTCATTGCAGATGAAACACTCCTTAGAAAATTATAGTTCATATTATACTGAATATTCCATCATTTAGCCACCAAAAAAAGCCCGGATGTGTATCCAGGCGTCATTTCGGCTGATCATTCTTTATTTTTTCTATAGCTGGTATATCGGCAGGTGCCCAATCGAGTGAGTCGATTGCCGTCCTCGGCAGCCATTTCATATCAATGTGTTCAAGAAGTCGGATATCGCCCGAGAGCTGCTCTGCATAATATGTAGTCAATTCCACAACGCCGAAATCATATTCATGTACCGTCGTCACAATTTTATCCCGAACGAGGATATCACACTGCATCTCTTCCATCAGTTCACGCTTTAATGCCGCACTGGGTGTTTCGCCCTCTTCGATTTTGCCTCCTGGGAACTCCCACTTCAACGCCAGGTTCTTACTTTCTGGACGCTGTGCGCACAATATCTCATCCTTGTCATTGACTATTACTGCACCGACTACCCTGATATATTTTTTCATCTGTATCCTCCAAGATATGTTCTGCGATCATTATAACAGATCCATCGCATGGGGAATCAAGATTTATAGAAAGGTTTATGGTATTCTTATGCCTATCATCACCATATACACAGGGCAAAAACAAAAAAAGACCTTCTGCCCTGAAAAGGTTAAGAGGTCGGGTGCATTTGAGGGCAGAAGTATCCAATTAAGGGTAAGGAAAAATGAACTTACTGGGAGTACCTAATAAACATCGATAGGGGCTGGCCGTCCATCAGGAAGGTAACCAGATCCTCTTCCCAAAGTACTGATCACTTCACGGTCGTGCTTGACGACGCTCGCTTCCGCCGTTGGTTCATCGACCACTGCTGTTGAGCCTAATAGCATAGTGCTCAATATTAAAGCACTGAGTATCTTTTTCATGCCCTCACCACCTATCTGTTTATAACTACATTATGGATGATTGCAAATATTCAATCAATATCCACATCCGGGAAAACTGTGAACAATTCATCAGGAAGGGGCTCGACATGGAATACTACACCCGCTTTAAGGAAATGCGTCAGCAGAAAGGGCTCACTCATCTGGAAGCAGCCGAAGGCATATGCGGCAAGACTACGATCTACCGTTTTGAACGGGGGGACGCAGCACTCTCCGCTCCCATACTCCACAGATTGTGCCGGCGCCTTGGCATAAGCATGCAGGATCTTTTCATCGATGAAGCTTCTGAATACGCCCTAATCGACCACTATCTTGATATGATGCGCGAATATGTCTATTTCAGACATGCCGATCTGCTCAAGGTGACGCTTGAAGATGCACAAGAAACGATCAATATAAGGTCGGAATTCGACCTTCAATACCGCAATTACAAGCGTCTCTTCCGTACATATACAGCAATCATGCTGAGGAATGAAGGGCGTCTTGAAGAGTCCGAGCACATTCTCACGACCTTGATCGATGAAACGAAGGCCACCAATATGTTGGAGCTTGAAATCATCAATACGCTCGGTGATCTGTACATCATCACGGATCGCTCCGAAGATGCCCTTATGCTCTACCATAAGCACCGCAACCGCATCCTCGAATCAAGGCATATGAATGAAATGGACCGCTATATGATCATTCAGCTCTACTACGGCTATGCCATCAGCCTCTACAACAATTTCTTCTACGCAGAAGCAGTCGACATCTGCTATAAACTGCTGATCCGGATAGAAGAAAACAATTCACTCTACTATCAAGGCAAGGCAAACCATCTGATGACACTCATCCATGTGGCATTAAACGAGCCAAAATCTGCACGGCATTATCTGGCGAAGGCAGAAGCTGCTTTCTTCCTTGAAAATCTGCAGAATAAGATGGCTGAACACATCGAAATCGCAAAGAACGCAATAGAAGCACTGGAATGATCATTCCAGTGCTTCTTTATATACATCAAAAAGCTATGCCTGCTTTTGTTCAAGCATTTCGATGATTTCACCCCGCGAGAGCTGCGCAATATTATTCTTCATATTCGCCTGCCGCATACTTTCGTCAGCAATTACAGGGATATCCGCATGATCGATGCCAAGGTCCGAGAGTGTCATGCCAAGCCCCAGATTCTGCTTCAGTCCATTGAAGGCACGTGCGAGGTCTTCTGCATCCTCAAAACCGATGTCCTTTGCATGGTCGTGAAGCTGTGGGTTGGCTTGAGCGTTGACTTTGAACCATTCATCCAGGGAAAAGGCACATGCTTCTCCGTGGGGAACGTCGTAGTGGGAGGTCAAGTAGTAGCTCATGGCATGGGACCCGGAAGTCCCCGTCTGGCTGAATGCCATCCCTGCCATCATGCTCGCAAGGGACATGTTGGTCCGCGCCTCCCTGTCCGAAGGCTCGCTATAGGCTGCAAGCAGATTTTTAAATGCCAGATTCGCTGCACGTATCGCCAAAGTGTCGGAGACCGGGTTATGTTTGGTGGATCCAAGGCAATCCAGCGCATGACAGATGACATCAATCCCTGAAATTGCCGTCACCTTCGGCGGGCACGTCAACGTCAGTTCCGGATCGACCAGCGCGACTTTCGGATAAAGTCCAGGTCCGATAAGCGGTACCTTCAGTCCTTGTGACTTATCACTGATGATGCTTGAAGCTGTGACTTCAGAGGCTGAACCGCTTGTCGAAGGGATTGCGATGACTGGTAATGCCCGTGTGAAATCGGTATGTTCGATGATGGACTCAGGTTCCACACCTTGCATATATGCAGCTGCTGCAGCTTTCGAGGCATCCATTGCTGAACCGCCGCCGACGGCGATGACAGCATGGGCATCATGCGCATGGAGTGCTGCTGCAATCTCCGAAACATTTTCAATGGTCGGATTGGCCTCAATATCGGAAATGACCGTTTTTATTTTCTCACCGAGTTCGGTCTCGATGAACTCCGCTAACCCATTCTTCACTTGGGAACGCGTCGCCACCACAACGAGCCTGCTGTACTCGAGATCCGAGATGATTTCACCAAGCTGTGAGATGATGCCTTCGCCGAAACGGATGTCAACCGGATGTTTGAAAGTGAACATGAATATCCTCCTTTATGTTATCTGACTGCTTCCATTGTACCTCAATAGACTGAAAAAACGAAAAACAGGACACCATATGGTGTCCTGCATTCTATACGAGACGCTTCATTTCTTCTGCAACATGTTCGACTTCCGTACCGACGACGACATGGACGTTGTTGCGTCCCGGTCTGATGACGCCATGGGCACCTGCTGATTTGATGACTGCATCATCTATTTTAGCTTCATCCATAACATTGATGCGCAGACGCGTCGTACAGTAGTCAATTGTATCGATGTTCTCTTTGCCGCCGAGTCCGATGAGGATCTGGTCTGCTTTTTTAGAGTACTTATCGTCGAAGGAGGATGACTTCTCATCTACTCCCTCAACTCCTTCCACTCCTTCTCCAGTCGGCGCTTCTGCCGCCAATACCGAATCATCGCGGCCTGGTGTCTTAAGATCGAGCGCTTTGATGATCACCCTGAAGATGACATAGTACAGGACAAAGAATACGAGTCCCTGCAGGATCAGCATGTAAGGCTGGTTGGCGATAGGTACTTGGGTGCTGAGCACAAAGTCGATCAACCCGGCACTAAAACCAAATCCTGCTGTCCATTCAAACGATGCTGCAATGAACAGGGACAGCCCTGTAAGAGCTGCATGCACGACATATAGCAACGGCGCCAGGAACATGAAGGAAAATTCAAGCGGTTCCGTTACGCCTGTAAGGAATGCCGTCAATGCAGACGCAAGCAAAATGGAGCCAGCGGCTTTTTTGAACTGTGTCTTAGCCGTATGGTACATCGCAAGTGCAGCACCTGGTAGCCCGAACATCATGATCGGGAAGTAGCCGGCCTGGTAACGGCCTGTGATGCCCCGCTCACCTTCATTATCCCAGAAGTTGCCGATATCGTTGATGCCGACTGTATCGAACCAGAACACCGAGTTCAATGCGTGGTGCAGGCCGGTCGGAATCAGCAATCTGTTGAAGAAACCGTAGAGGCCGGCGCCGACGGCACCCAGTCCACTGATCCATTCTCCGAATGAGAAGAGACCATTATAGAGCAGTGGCCATACATAGTACAGCACACCACTGAGCACTATCATGACGAATACAGCAATGATCGGCACCGCACGGCGCCCACTGAAGAATGCAAGATAGTCAGGCAGTTTCGTGCCGCTGAAGCGGTTGTATAGAGCCGCACTGATCAAGCCTGTAATGATACCTAAAAATACGTTGTTTTCAATGACTCCGAAAGCGGCCCCCACTTCTTCCAGTTCAATACCGCGCAATAAGGCAATCGAATCTGCCTTCAGCAAGTTGGTCACGACAAGGAAAGATACGAGACCGACAAGTGCCGCCGCCCCATTTTTATCTTTCGACATGCCAAAGGCAAGCCCTACTGCAAACAGGATTGCCAAGTGGTCGAGAATGGCGCCACCTGCATTGATCAGCATGCCGGCGATTGCGTTGCCGCCACCCCATCCATCAGGGTCGATTGCATACCCCAGACCTAGGAGCAATGCCGCTGCCGGCAGTACTGCAACCGGTAGCATGAATGCACGACCCATATTTTGAATATAACGCAACATAGCTAAATCCCCCTTTAATAAAATAAGATATAATGACTGTAACTCGGTTTATCTTAAATATAGCACATGCCGAGCAGTTGATATATAGAAATTTATTTTCAATACATTATAATAGTATTATAAAATATCTTTTGAAAGGATGATACAATGCAGCGCCTTATAAAAAATGCACGCCTCATCACTCATGAAGACACGTACGGTGATCATTGGCTGCTTATCGAAAATGATAAAATAAAATCGTTCGGTCCGATGGAGACTTGCCCGGATGTAGAAACAGTTTTTGATGCGCAAGGAGACAATGTCCTGCCCGGTGGCATCGAGATGCATATACATGGTGCCGATGGCGTGGATGCGATGGATGCGGACGAAACTTACTTAGAGAAAATTTCAGCCCATCTCCCGAGTACAGGTTCCACATCATTCCTGGCTACTACCATGACCTCCCCGATCAAAGACATTGAACGGGCTCTTGAGAACCTGTCCGGCTACACGTACGCGGGAGGGGCAAAAATGCTCGGCATCCACCTGGAAGGGCCGTTCATCTCAAAAGCCCACCCGGGCGCACAAGATCCAGCCCACATCATGCAACCTGACCACGCGTTGGCACGTCGGCTCCAGTCCCTCTCAGGGAATCAGATCCGCCTGATGACATACGCTCCTGAAGAGGATCCCGGCGACTTCATAGAGACACTGAAGGATTTGTCGATCATCCCTTCAGCCGGTCATACAGACGGTTTGTTCGACACATTGAAAGATGCTGAAACAAAAGGCCTCAGCCACATCACCCATCTGTATAATGGTATGCGCGGCCTTCATCACAGGGAACCCGGCACCGTCGGCTTCGCCTATATGGGGAATGCTTTTACAGAACTGATTGCAGATGGCATCCACTGCAGGAAAGAAATGATGAAACTGACCTATGACATCATCACACCAGACAGACTCGTCATAATTACAGATGCCATGCGTGCCCAAGGATTGCCGGACGGGGAATATGACCTCGGCGGCCAAAACGTCCATGTCAAAAATAGTGAAGCGCGCCTCGCCGATGGAACGCTCGCCGGCAGCGTATTAACGATGAAACAGGCCATCAGGAATATGAGGGAAGTCACCGGATGCACATGGCAGGATATCGTTAAGATGACCGCCTATAATCCGGCTGTTGAACTCGGCTTGACTAAATCAAAAGGCGTCATAAGAGAAGGCGCCGACGCCGATCTGGTGATCTACGATGACGCGTCAAATCTGAAGCACACCATTATAGACGGCGAAATATACTATTAGAGCCTCAATTCGCGTTCGTCGCCAAAACCAACGGGAGTTAGGCACCCAATTCGCATTCATCGCCCAAACCAACGGGAGTTAGACGAGATGTTCATCTCAACCTACACTTCTCCACACAAAAAAGCTCCGGAAATTTCCGGAGCTTTTTCCTATTCCCACCAATTGTCGCGTTTTGCGTATGTGATGGACAATGTTTTTCTCTCTTTTTCTTTATGTGCGCTCTGTCTTGCTTCCAGCTTGATGCGATCTTCGCCCAACGTCTTGAGGAAGGAGACCATCAGCATGATGAAGATTATGATGAGTGGCGCACCTGCAACGATGGATGCGGTCTGCAGCAAGCTCAATGAGTCGTCCCCACCTATCAGCAATAATGTGAATGGCAGGAAGGATAACGCAAATGCCCAGAACAGGCGGTTCCATCTATACGGTTCACCATCAACCTTGGTCTGGGTGGATGATGCAAGAATGTAAGAGCCTGAGTCGAATGTCGTCGCCAAGTAGAGAAGCGCCGTGATGATGAAGATCAAAGTCATCAACTTGCCAAAAGGCAGTTGGCCGATGATTGCCATGATCGCCGCTTCCCCACTTTGGTTGTTCAGGACATCCGTCACCGAGAATGTACCGGAAATCTCAAGCCATAGCCCGAAGTTCCCGAGTATTCCGAAGAATAGTACACACCCAAGTGTTCCGTAAAGGATTGTACCGAGCACAACTTCCTTCAATCGACGGCCTTTGGAGATCCTTGCGATGAAGAGTCCAATGAATGGCCCATAGACTAGCCACCATGCCCAATAGAATACCGTCCAGCTTTGAGGGAAATCGGTCTTTTCTATGCCTTTTAGGCCACCAAATGGTTCAAGCCAAGTTGCCATCCGGAAGAAGTCTTTCATCATCAGACCGATACTTGAAACGGTTGTTTCCATGATGAAGATTGTCGGTCCGACGACGAAAATGAAAGCAAGCAGGATAAACGTCAACCATAAGTTCATGTCACTCAGTACCCTGATTCCTCTTTTCAGACCGGAATAGGAACTGATCGCAAAGATTATAGTTGCGATGATAAGTATGCTGAGTCTCAGCACCAGCCCACCGCCGTCTATACCAAATAAGGATTCTACGCCGGCTGCAATCATCGGCGTACCAAGACCCAATGTCGTCCCTGCCCCGCCGAGCAGACCGAATATGAAGAGCACATCAATCAGTTTACCGGGCCATCTTGTTGTATACTTCCCAAGAATTGGCTCACAAGTAAGACTTATTTTAAGTATGGGATTCTTTTTAACATAGAGACTATAGGCAATCGGGAGCGCTGGCAGCACATAGATTGCCCAAGCAATCGGTCCCCAGTGGAAGATGCCATATGCAGCTGCATAGTTGATCGCTTCTTCACTTTCCGGGGCGATATGAAACGGTGGAGCCTGGTAATAGTATACCCATTCAATCGCACCCCAATAGAGGATGCTGGAGCCGATACCTGCTGAGAAAAGCATAGCCGCCCAGCTGAATGTTCCAAATTCAGGTTTTTCATCAGCTTCGCCAAGTGTAACCTGTCCGTACTTGCCGAATGCTATGTAAAGCACGAACAGAAGTGCCGCGACTCCAATTCCAAGGTAAACTGCACCCAACCCGCCAGTCACTAAATCGTTAAGCTGCAGGATGATCGCTTCACTCGCTTTTGGAAAAGCGATGAGCGGAATTATGACAGATAAGAGAATAATGATTGAAGCTATAAACGTTGGCCAATCCATCAATCGAATTTTTTTCATTTCCTCACCTCGTGTAATTTTTTGAATTACTCTTTATAAGTACTTTCCGCCAACTTTCTTATAGTAACATAAGTACAGAGAGAAGCAAGCGCTTGCATGGACTTCACCATAGCGTTGAATGGCACTGCTGTAGGCAGTGCCACACCTTTTTCTGTCATTCCCATTATAATCCAGATATAAATAATCACAATACTTTTTAAAAATGTAAGCGATTGCAATATACTGAATATTAAAATATAATAGCAGTATAACAAACTAGGAGGTATGGCAATGGCATTCGATTTTCCACATAAAAAAGATGCTCAATACAAGATCAATACGCAGTATGAAAACTTCATCGGCGGTGAATGGGTACCGCCTGTAAAAGGGGATTATTTCGAAAATGAATCACCGGTCATCGGTGAGAAGGTATCCAAAGTACCCCGCTCGACGAAAGAAGATATAGATAAAGCTGTAGAAGCTGCACATAAAGCACATGCAGAATGGGGATTGACCTCACCTACGGAACGGAGCAATGTCCTGCTCCGGATAGCAGACCGCGTGGAACAGAACCTGGAGGAACTGGCGGTACTTGAAACATTCGAGAATGGTAAGGCTGTGCGTGAAACATTGAATGCCGACCTGCCCCTCGTGGTCGATCATTTCAGATATTTTGCAGGCGCAATACGCGCACAAGAAGGCGGCATATCGCAAATCGACAACGATACGGTAGCCTATCATTTCCATGAGCCACTTGGCGTGGTCGGTCAGATCATCCCGTGGAACTTCCCGCTTCTGATGGCATCCTGGAAACTTGCACCGGCCCTTGCCGCTGGTAACTGTGTCGTGCTGAAGCCGGCAGAACAGACGCCTTCCACCATTCTTCATCTGATGGAACTGATCAGTGATATCGTACCAAAAGGTGTCATCAACGTAGTTAACGGCTTTGGTTCAGAAGCTGGCCAGGCACTTGCGACACACGATAAGGTCAACAAGCTTGCGTTTACAGGAGAGACAACAACTGGCCGTATCATCATGCAGAATGCCAGTCAGAACATCATTCCGGTTACACTGGAACTCGGTGGTAAATCACCTAACATATTCGCCAAAGACCTTATGGATGAAGATGATGACTTCCTGGACAAGGCGATTGAAGGCCTCGTCATGTTCGCCCTGAATCAGGGTGAAGTCTGTACTTGTCCTTCTCGCGCAATCGTCCACGAAGATATATACGATGCCTTCATGGAACGGGTCATCAGCCGTGTTGAACAGATAAAGGTCGGCAACCCGCTTGACGAGAATACGATGATGGGTGCACAGACTTCCAAGGAGCAGAAAGAAAAAATCAGTTCCTACCTCGATATTGGTAGGAAAGAAGGGGCAGAACTATTGACCGGTGGCAACATCAAAGAAGTTGACGGGGATATCGCTGGCGGTTATTATTTCGAACCTACCATATTCAAAGGCAATAATAAGATGCGCATTTTCCAAGAAGAAATATTCGGTCCCGTGCTCGCCGTAACGACTTATAAAGATGATGCTGAAGCACTCGAAATCGCGAACGACACGCTCTACGGCCTAGGTGCAGGTGTATGGACACGCTCACAAAACAAGGCCTACAGATTCGGTCGCGGTATCCAGGCGGGACGCGTATGGGTGAATACGTACCATGATTATCCTGCGCATGCTGCATTCGGTGGATATAAGATGAGCGGTATCGGCCGCGAAAACCACCTTATGATGCTCAGTCATTATCAGCAGACGAAAAATCTGCTCGTCAGCTACGATGAATCACCAAAAGGATTTTTCTAAATGCCTGAACTAAAAGCAATAGATGCCACCGAAGCGGCAAAAGAACTGATCAGGGATCTGAAGAAAGAGCACGGAGATCTCATATTTCACCAATCCGGTGGATGCTGTGACGGTTCCAGTCCCATGTGCTTGAAGGAAGGCACCATGATCATTGGTGATGCGGATGTCAAGCTCGGTGAGATAGAAGGCGTTCCTTTTTATATGCATCGTAGGCAGTATGAGTATTGGAAACATACCAGTCTAACGCTTGATGTCGTAGAAGGCATCGGCGGCATGTTCAGCGTCGAAGGACCGCGCGGTGTGCGCTTCCACATCCGGAGTGAACCAATTGACAGTACAGAATCATCCTGATCGACACGAAGCAAATCTGTCGATCCAATAAAGAAGGACGAAGGCTTATAAGCCTTCGTCCTTCTTTATCATCGAATATTACTCTTCATCATCAAATTCATAGTAATCGGAAAGAACGTTCTTGATTTCAATCTTCTCTTCCGACTGGACCAATTTAATGTTTGATACGACTGTATCGCAGCCTTCTTGAGCCAGATGGCCATTAAGTTTCTTGACCAGTTTCAGCAGTTCATCGATGTCACCTTCAACTGTCGTTTCCATCGGCCCGATGAAATGCGTCAACTCACTATTTTCGATCAACTCGATTGCACCCTTAACATGAGAGAATGCATCGCTTGTATTTGGATGATGGGGAAGCAACTGTATGCTCATGATATAATTCATCCTGTCACCTCCTTTTCAATATTTAGTTCCGATTTTATGATACCATTATAAAAAAGGGTTTCAAAGAAACCCGCGTTTATATCGAAGGAGCTTTCATATGAGCAAAAACACATTCAAATGGTTGAACTTCACTTTGACTATCATCGCCCTATTTGCCATCTATGTGTTCCTCGATGGTATCATCGATCCATCAATGCATGGCTTTATGTTGATCGGCCTGATAATAGCTGGTCTGGTTTCGCTTGTGCTTGTACTGCGCAATGAATCCTGAAAAATCCCGCCTTTTTATGGCGGGATTTTGTCTAGAATAGTATATGCCACATGTAGAGCGTCGCATAGGCACCATAATCGCCCCAGTCTTCAATGACCGATGCGATATACGCTTTATCGGGCCGCTCTTCTAATCCATCGGTCAGTCTAATTGCGTTGCGTAATCCTGCATCCCCAATCGGCACAGCGTTCCTGTACTTAAGGGTACGCATCAGAACAGTGTTGGCGCTCCACGGCCCGATCCCTTTGAAGCTGGTCATATATTTCAATACTGTATCATAATCACCCATATCAAGGAGCTTCCCTTTTGACAGCTCCCCATTCTTAACCCCTGCCGCGCATAATCCCAGGTACTCGGCCTTCCTATAGGAGACCTGCATGCCACGTAACGTCTCCGGATCAAGCGACGACAATTCCTCCGAAGTCGGCATCAGCCAATACTTCTGTCCCTCATATTCGACATGATGCCCAAAATGTTCCACTATCCGACGCTTTAGTATATATGCAAATGCCATGTTGATCTGCTGGCCAAGAACTGCCCACATGAGTGCTTCCATGATGTCCGGTTTACAGGTCATGCGATAGCCTGTACGTGCCTCTATAATCTGTGACAATCGCGGATCTGCTTCTGCAAATCGATAAAATGCCTCCAAGTCGTAATCAAGATCGAGCCAGTCAACTACATACTCCCTGATATGTTCTTCCTTGACGCCTTCATTGTAGAGTATAACGACGGAGACCGCATCCCTGCTCTGCTCCGTGACCTCAAACAGCACTGCTTTTTTATCAATATGGACTGCTCGCCTCAACTTGCCTTCATGCGCTTCATAGAGGCAATCATCCTGCTTGGCCATGAAATCATAGGTCATCGCATAGTTGAATGGTCCATTCGCTTCTATCCTCATCGTCTGACCCGTCCTTTCACCGTATCTCCCTGCCTTGGTTCCTGACCATCAGCGAATTGGATTCTAATGGCATTTGCCCTATCAGGATCAGCATGATCCATCACATGGAAATGGAGATGCGGGGTATCCGAAGCCCCGCTGTTGCCGCATTGGGCAAGGGGCTCACCGACTTCTACATGGTCGCCTTCTTTTACTGTGATGGAGTGTTTTCTGAGGTGAGCAAGCATGGTGTATTCGTCATACTCGTGGGATAGGATGATATAGTTTCCCTCAGGCTTCGACATATCTGGGCGACCGGGCAGATTGTCTGCTACGCCATCAGTCACATGTATCACCGTGCCACTGCGCGGCGCTGTCACTGCTGAACCGAATGCGTGGTATGCCTCGTTCTTCCCTTCATCATCGCTGTGGGATTGCCCATCTTTTTTTCTGATGAAATCGTAGGCATAGCGTTGGTGGGCATACGGATAATGATAGTTCAGGAACAGATCATTCCCACCCCATAGCACGAACCACTCCGCTTCGAACGGCAGATGATAGGCATTGATCGACAGTTCGCGGTCTGTCTCATATTTCTCGTACACATCGAATTGGATGCCGATGATTGTTTCATCCTCGTCAAAAGCGACTGTAATCATGCGCTCTTTTGCTTCATCCAGCCATTGATATCTGTGTATGCCGGCTTCAAGGGAGTTTTGTAGGTTCAGTGTGAATTGCCTGCCATCCTGGAAATCATTGGCTGCAGCGACGAAAGTGTCCAGATCCATCTGATTTTGGAATGTTGCCGCGGTCTGGCTGTATATGGCTTCAAAATTACCTTCTGAAAAATGACCGCCAAATGCTTCGGGTGATAGGTTTGACATGATGCATCTCCTTTCAATACTGCAGTGCTCATTTGACTTTGTTGATGATCTCTTCAGCCTGATGCTTGACTGAGGAAAGATCGTTAAGCCTGTAGCTGTCGTAATCCTGCATGATGACTTGTGCTTCGCTGATGCCCGCCTGTTCTGCGATGTCTGCGCGCATTTCGTCATCCTTATCTTTGACGTTGACGAATAGATAGTCGGTATCATATGCCCCAATCGCGTCCAATTCGATCGGCAACGGTCCCTCCTCCAATGCCTCTTTAAGTGCTTCGTCCATGCTGAAATCGAGCACGTCGTACACCGCTTCAGTACCGAAGGCGGAAAACTCGCCACGGATGATATACCCTTCCGCCTCTTTAGTCAGGACGATCGCCTTTTTACCGTTTGCCATATCGCCTGCGCTCCGCTGGATGCGTGTCATCTCTTCAAGCCACCCATCACCGATGTTTTGTGCTTTTTCCTGTTTATCCAGGATGACGCCGAGGTTATACAATTGCGTCAGATAAAGGCGCTCCCTGAAGGGACTGAAGATTGAAGTGCTGTAGCTGATCTGCACTGTTGGGGCAATCGATTGGTAGTCTTCTATGTACGCGTCGGGCGCATAGGTGATGATCAGGTCCGGTTCCACGGCTTTGATTCCTTCGATATCACCGTGTTCCAACAGAGTGATTTCAGGATCTATCTTCTCTTCAGCAAGCCACGTATCTGCAACCACGTCACCCACACCTGCAACATCGGCATCCAACAGTTCCGCGTTGCCGACATCTACACCGCGCAGCAGCACGACGCGCTCTGGATTTGCTGGTACTTCAATCTCTTCCGTGTGTTCGGTCACGATCTGTCTCGTCGCTCCATCTTCTGAGACGCCCGTCTCCCTGAAGCCGCTGCATGCCGAGACCAAGAGCATCGTAACGATGAGCAATAGTCTGATTTTCATCTTATGCATCTTCCATCCTTCCTCTGATCCCTTTCATTATACATGAATGGATTTTACAGGGGAAACCAAAAAGGACAGGCATAAGGGATAAGCCCTTCTGCCTGTCACACTGCGTTTTCTTCATGACTCACGGAAATTTCTTCATCCAGTTTCAGCCTTTTCGCCCTATATCTGTAGATGAAGTCGAGAAATTTATCCAGCTTACCGTCTGATACACTTTTCATGCTGATGACGATCTCGTTGCCAATCCATATATGGATGATGTTGCCGACCAGCAGCAGATTTTCGGTCGTGATGCCGGTGATATCCTTGTACTCGACAGCGTGGGTCTCAATTTCCTCTGTCCGCTTCAGTTTGATGAACAGCCTGTGCGTCGTAGGTATGATGCCGCCGTGGAAGGAGTGGTGACCGTCCTTCTCGTATTCTACAGTACCGATCAGTTCCGGGCCGACGACTTCATCTTCGTAAAGTGTCATATCATCGAGATCTTTTAATCTGTTATGCATAAACATACCCCCAGATTGTTTATAATCATTTACCCTTCCTGACTCTATTATAAACTATTCCGAATTTTAAGACAATGACCCCGGCCAACATTCCTATGATGCCGCCCAATGTATTCAATATGACATCATCCACGTTGGAGATGCGACCGATCGGTAATGCATACTGCAGAAATTCTATAGCGGCTGAGAACAAGAAGGCAAAGAATACAGTGATGATCTCCTGGCGGATAATCAAAAACAGAAAGAAGCCAAACGGCACGAATAACAGGATGTTCATGCCGATCGAGTTGATGATCGCATAGTCAGCTGCATATTCGAATGTATCCAGAATACTGTAGAACGGTACCAGCTGAGTGACCTTTTCAGGATTCGAACTTGGCAGCAGGGTCAACAGCAGGGTACCGATTATCGACAACATCAGACCGATGAAGATCAAGTAGTGCACTTTCTTGTTTAGAGTATCAAGTTTGCGTCCAGTTCTTCTATTGATGGAGAGCGTCATGAAGATGATCAGGAACGAGAGCAGTATAAATATCGGAATGATTGATTGGAACGCTTCAAACAGCTTTGACATATATTACCCCCTGCCTCTTCATCCAAATTGTTGTTCTGTAAATGTTTTATACATATCATGCGATGCCATCAATTCCTGATGGGTACCGCTGCCGGTGATGCGGCCTGCTTCGAGGAAAAAGATCCGATCCGAATTGACGACGGTCGACAACCTGTGTGCAATGACCAGCACAGTCCGTCCTGCCATCAAGTCATCAAGTGCTTCCTGCACATATTTCTCGGAACGGGAATCCAGGCTGGCTGTCGCCTCATCCAGCATCAATAATTCAGGATCCTTCAAAAATGCCCGCGCGATGCCGATGCGCTGACGCTGACCACCTGAGAGGCGGATGCCCCGTTCCCCGACCTCGGTATCGAGTCCGTCTTCAAGCTGGTCGATGAACTCATCCGAGTAGGAACGGCTTACCGCAAGTGCGACTTCTTCCTCAGTATACTCCGCTGCCTCAAGGCCATAGGTGATATTGTCCCGGATTGTTCCGGATATGATCGCACTTTCCTGTGCCACGTAGCCGATATTGCGCCTCAGTACAGGGAGCGGGATATTGCGGATATCCACCCCATCTATACTGATGCTGCCGCTATCGATATCATAATACCGCTCGATCAGTGAAAATATGGTCGATTTGCCGCTGCCGCTCGGCCCCACAAATGCGACCTTCTGGTTGGGTTCAGCCTTCAGGCTGACATCTACAAGCACCGGCGTCGACGCGTCATATCCAAATCCGACATTGTCAAATGTCAGCGTTCCGAATTCAGGCGTCTCGCCGGCGGATTCATTTTTCTCTTCTTCCATGCCAAGTATCGTGATGATGCGGTCCGTCGCCCCAAGCGCCTTATTGTATTCGGTGAAGAACATGGCGAACATCGTCATCGGCATGATGATCTGGAACAAGTACAGCAGGAACGCAACAAGCGTACCGATCGAAAGTGTCCCCTCCGATACCCTCAATCCGCCGTAAGCGATGATCAGGATGATGACGAACATCATGACAGTGCTCATGATCGGCGACAAGAAAGCGTTTATCTTCGCTTCCTTCATGCCAAATTCGAATAATCTGCCGATGCCCGCCTTTCCTTTTTCACGTTCATAGCGCTCCCCGTTGAATGCCTTCACAAGGCGCATCTCACCCAAAGTCTCCTGGATCAGACCTGTAAACGATGCCGTCTCATCCTGAAGTGCCCGTGATATGCGGCCCATCCGCCGGCCAAGGGGCAGTATGATCACGATGGATATCGGGACTGCGATGAACATTATGAGCGACATGCGCCAATCCAGTATGAAAAGGATGACCACTGCCCCGATGATTGAAATGATGCCGCTGATCAGCTGGGGGAAATGGCGGGTGATCAAGTCTTTTATGATTGCAGTGTCGTTGACGACTCTGCTGACTGACTCACCGCTCTTCGTCCGGTCGAAATACGGGATCGGCAGTTTAAGGAACTTATGCCACACACGTTCCCTGAGTCCCATGATGATCGTCTGGCCGATATGCGCCAATATGTAGTAGGACACTCCGTCGAGTACGGCACTTATGAGGAAGACACCGATGATTATGCCGATCAGCATCCCTGAAATCATCTCTGGACTGTAGCCATCGATGAATTGCTGCGTCAATAGAGGCACGATCAGCGACCCGATTGTGCCGAACAAAGTCAGCACCATGCCAATGATGAAAAGCCGCCTGTTCAGATCCGTCTGCCTGAGGAGTGCCGTGAAATCACGGAATGTGGCCCGGTCTTCCTGATTTTTCTTTGCCATCCTTTAATCATCCTTCCAAATTGTTTCCAACTGTTACAGTATATATTACTAAATCATTTTGCTCTATGATAAACTATTTTTATATCATACAAAGGGGGAACGTCAATGACTTTGGAACTTTCAGGGTTATCCAAAAACTTCAATGGGGAACCAGCAGTCGATCATATCGATCTCAATGTACCGACAGGCAGCATGTATGGATTTTTAGGGGGGAACGGGGCCGGTAAAACAACTACTTTCCGCATGATCCTCGGCCTGCTCCAGCCAAGTGAAGGGCATATCACCTACAACGGTGAAAAGATCGACTACAATGTAACCAATCAGATCGGCTACCTGCCTGAGGAACGTGGCCTGCATCCAAAATTGAAGGTGGATGAACAGATCCGCTACCTTGGACAGCTCAAGGGGATGTCGAAGCAGGATGTCGATAAACGGCTCGATGAATGGCTTGAACGCTTCGAAGTGCCGGAGAACCGGACGAAGCGCATTGAAAAGCTGTCAAAAGGCAACCAGCAGAAAATCCAGCTCATCGCCTCGATTATCCATGACCCGAAACTCATCATACTCGATGAACCTTTCAGCGGCCTCGATCCAGTCAACGTTGAAATATTGAAGAATGCAGTCAAAGAACTCAACAGCCGCGGTGCCACCATCATCTTCAGCACACACCGCATGGAACATGTTGAAGAGCTGTGTGAATCCATGTGCATCCTGAACAAGGGGCGTCAGGTCGTCAGCGGCAGGATCGACGAAATACGCAAAGACTTCGGCCAAAAGGAAATCATCATCGAAGGTGAACATGACATCTCTTTCCTAAAGGACATGTCTGGAGTCATCGACATGAAACAGATACGCAACAGATACATATTGAAGATTGAAGATGAGAGCTATGCGGAGCCGATTTTCAATGAAATCGTCAAACTTGGCTACTTCAAGCGTTTTCAGGTCAACGAACCATCGATCAACGACATTTTCATTTCAAAGGTGGGTTATGGGATATGAGTAAATTTCTGGCGACTTTCCTGCAGACCTATTCCTCCAAAATACGTGCAAAATCCTTCATCATCAGCACGTTGATCATAGTGCTTGTGATCTTCATCGGGGCGAACTTCGATAAGATAATCGACTTCTTCGATTCATCTGAAGAAGTAACGGCCGTCAAAGTAGAAGGTGATGAAGCAATCTATAGCCAATTCAAAGGCACGATGGACGCGCTCGATTCAGGTATACCTGTGGAACCTTATGAAGGCGATGTGGGTAGTGCGGAAGTGCACCTTTCAATCGAAGATACAGCACCTTTAGCGGTCACCCTCCACAGTGATAATGAAATTCCATCCGAACAGGTCAATAAAATCGAAACCGCACTCGGTCAGGTTCAGCGCAGCAATACCATCATGGCACTCAACTTGTCCGAGGAAGAAGCAGAGCGTCTGAACGCAACCCCTGACATCAGTTATGATATCGCTTCAGAAAGCGGTTCAGCGGATGAAGGAAGCCCAGCATCAGACGACGTGCCCGACATCAATCCATTGAACGCTGTAGTCTTCTACGTCACAGTAATCGTCATGTTTTTCATCATCATCAACTATGCCAGTCAGATCGGCACTGAGGTTGCGATGGAGAAGACTTCGCGCGTCATCGAGATGATTGTATCAAGCGTACCACCGGTCACCCATCTTTTGGCGAAGATCAGCGCAATGATTCTGGTCAGCCTGACCCAACTGTTCATATTCCTCTTGGCCATCGTTGCTGCAGTCTGGATTTTCGACTTCGGCAACATCATAGGTGACCTTGGATTGGAAGCGAATGAGCAGACGGTGACGCTGATTGTATATTCCGGCATCTATCTTGTGCTTGGCCTTGTGCTCTATCTATCACTCTCTGCGATGCTTGGTTCATTCATCAGCCGCATGGAAGACTTGCAGCAGGCGCTGCTGCCGGTGACGATGCTTGCCCTCGGTGGCTTCTATATCGCCATCTTCAACATCTGGGGTGAAGCGGACAACATGCTCGTCAAAGTTTCGAGTTTCTTCCCACTGTTCACGCCATTTGTCATGCCGCTCCGTGCAATGAATGCTGAGACAAGTCAGATGACACTGCTCATCGGCGTCGTTATCCTGATTGTTTCGATTGCGCTCGCAATCATACTGGCTGCAAGCATCTACCGCAACAGTGTCCTGTCGACTTCCGGCGGGATATTCAAGAACTTGAAACGCATACGGAAAGAATAAAAGACAGCTCAATTTTGAGCTGTCTTTTCATATGTTTTAAGCGAGGCACACTGTTCACCTACCGTGCACCTTAAATTGGTCCTTATAGATGAGGTGTTCTTTAGTGAATTTTGTTGGCGAATCAATACCGGCTATCGCTGCCAGATCAAATAACCCTTCCCTCAGTGAAATCAGGTAATTACATACACGGTACTTCTTCTCTTCGATATCGAGCGCCTGCTCTAATTTCGGATCGGTGGTCGCTACTCCGACCGGGCATGTATTCGTATGACATTTATGCGTTCTGATGCACCCTGTACTCATCATGAAGCCACGTGCGATATTCACCAGGTCGGCACCCATGGCAAGGGCCATCGCAACCTTATCCGGCGTCACAAGTTGACCGGAGGCAATGATCAGCGTGCGCTCCCGGAGGCCATATTTTTCAAGCAGCTGGTCCATATAGGGCAAGGCTGCAAATGTCGGCAAACCCACAGAAGCAGCCAGTTCATAATACGTTGCTCCTGAACCACCATTACCGCCGTCGATGGTTATAAAGTCAGGGATGATATCTTTTTCCTTCATGACCTTCACCATGTCTTCCACTTCCGCTTCATTACCGACACTCAGTTTTATACCTACTGGTTTTCCACCGACTTCCCGCATCTCGCTCAGAAAATCGAGTAGTTCACCAGTGTTTCTGATGTTTTCGAAACGGTTGGGGCTGTCAACGGTTTGCCAAGGATGAAGGTTGCGGATTTCTGCTATTTCTTCAGTGACCTTATTCGCCGCTACGTGGCCTCCCCGGGGCTTCGCACCTTGCGCAAGCTTCAGTTCGAATGCCTTCACCTTCTCCTTGCCCGCTTTATTCCTGAACTCTTCCCAGGAAAACTCTCCGTTTTTGGTGCGGACCCCAAAAAGCCCTGAACTGATCTGCATGATCAGATCGACATCCCCTTTTTCATGGTAGGGCGACACGCTGCCTTCACCGGTGTTCATCCATGTACCGCCGGCCATGCCGAGCCCTTTCGACAGTGCTGTTATGGCATGACTGCCGAGCGACCCAAAACTCATTGCGGACTGTCCAATGAGTCCTTTGACCCGAAATGGTTCCGCAACTGTGTTACGGCCGATCACGATGGCATCCTCATCACTCAATAGATACGGATCAATCTTCTCGTCATGGCGATGTTCATCACGGCTGATCAGTCCTTCTTGGGTGATCTGATATAATTTCGTCTCCACTTTTCTGCTCTGATCGATCTTAAGTTCACTATGCTGCAGCGGAAACATCTTATTGACAAGATATAGGCCAGGTTTCTCGAAATCCCTATCTGAGCCGAATCCTATCATCCTGTCTTTATATTTTGCCGCTTTATTGACGAAGACGAACTCATTCCGGTTGAATGGCCTGTCTTCACTGTCGTTGTTATAGAAATATTGACGCATCTCTGGTCCTATCATCTCAAGTATGTACCGCATTTTCCCGAGCACCGGATAATTCCTGAGTATGGAGTGTTGGGTCTGACGCTTATCCACAAAATACAAATAGCCAAAAATCACCAGCGGCGTAAAAAAGACGATGGCCAGTAACAGAACGATTATAATAAGTAATGTGTTCATGGTTATCCCCCCCTACTCTATATTCTTCCATTATAATACTTAGAATTCAATATGATTTATAGTGTGGCTCACCCTCAGTGGATAGATGTCTGTAAAGCTCTCTTAAGTGGATATGTACAAAAAACCCTTTCACCATGAAATCATGATGAAGGGTTCGATAAAGCAGTGATGCACATAAGTCGCCAGCCACTTACCATCTAAGGCCGGACAATATTGATTTCAGCTCATTTCGTGCATGGAGCGGAAGGGGCCAACGGCTGATTTCGGCGAGGAGCTCCACCCGTCCGACATGCCCGCCAACCAGTCCATTCAACCTCGTTGCGAATGTGGAATCCATCAGTTCGGATTCATCCTCAATCAAAAAATCAATCTGCGACAATGCTCCTGGATGACGCTTCAAGTAATATTTCTGATGCCGTGTTTCGGCAGGAGTGAAATTCGTGAACTGAATGATTTCCGTTTTGATGGACGCACCGGTTGCCGCTTCCATTTCATCTTTTACTTCCCTAGCAGAAGCTGCCTGGCCATCTCCCCGGACACATAACAGGGAAATATATTGCCGTCCTTTGTAGGCGGGGAGATCACTTTTATGGTTGCGCCAGAAGTGGCGCAGAATGTCTGCATAGGAAATGATGTTTGGATCATAATCCACTTCAACCATTTCTGTATGGTCACCCATATTACGGTAGGTTGGATTCGGCGTTGTGCCGCCGGCATATCCTGTACGCGTCCTCAACACACCGTGAAGCGCCCCGAACCGGGCATCCGGCCCCCAGAAGCATCCCATGCCAAGGGTTACAGTATCGGATCCGGATCCGGACCACCCACTTTCAAGTTCATGCAATGTAAGTGGCGTCACAATTTACCAATGGCCGCTTCATCTGCCAGCACAGTGACATCATCATGGCGCTGCAGCACGGTTGCAGGCATATCCTCGGATTCCTCTCCATTGATCATGCCATCGATCGCTGCCGCTTTACCTTCTCCAGACGCGATCAGCAGAATTGATTTTGCATCCATAATGGTATCGAGCCCCATACTGATGGCACGCGTCGGCACCTCTTCAATCGTATTGAAGAAGCGGGCGTTGTCCTTGATTGTCGTTTCTGCCAGGTCGACCACATGGGTTCTGGAATCGAACGCAGTGCCAGGCTCATTGAATGCGATATGCCCATTGCGTCCAATGCCGAGCAGCTGAAGATCGACCCCGCCAATTTCTTCGAGCATACGGTCGTAGCGCTTCACTTCCGCATCAAGATCTGTTGCTGCGCCATCCGGGATGAATGTATTTTCCGGTGGAATCGAGACATGGTCAAAGAAGATGTTCTTCATATAATGGTGATAGCTTTGTGGATGGTCACTTGCCAGACCGACATATTCATCGAGATTGACGGTATAGACATGGGATAGGTCTACACTATTCTCGTTCAGCATCTCTGCTAAAATTTCATACATCTTTTCTGGAGTGGAGCCAGTCGCCAGGCCCAGCACCACACGATCGGAATTGACGATCTTATCATATATAGCCTCTGCTGTTTTTTGACTCATCTCATTATAATTTTCTACGCGTTCCAGTTTCATTGTTGATCCTCCTGATTTTCATTTAATATTTTTAATGATATGTTCAACCGCATCGTTGATATCCTGCTGTGACCAGCTTGGTATGTTGAGCTCACTGCCAATCTCATGGTGGGCCGGCACATGGATGAAACCTGCTTTGACGTCCTTTTGCTGGCGCTTCAATATATAAAGCGTCGTATACATGAGCATATTGCACAGATAGGTGCCTGCTGAGTTTGAAATGCGTGCCGATACCATGGCGGATTTCAGGGCTGATTCAAGCTTCTTGATCGGCAATGTTGAAAAAAGACCGTCAGGACCACTCTCCTCTATCTTCTCTCCGTCAGGCTCGAATCCCGTGTTGTCCGGACGGCCATCCATGCAGTTGACGGCGATGCGTTCAATGTCGATGGTATGCCGCCCGCCGGCAAGCCCGAGGTTAATTATCGCATCCGGTGCATATTCTTCGATATCTTCTGCAGCCTTCGCACTAAGCGTTTTAAATTCCACCGGATAGACACGTCCCACTATATGGAACCCTCCGATCTCCTTCCCATCAAAATATTCGACGGCTGAGCCTGTTGGATTTTCCTTGAATTTCAAAAATGGTTCAAAACCGGTAAGGAGCAGTGTCTGCATTCATACCATCCTTTCAATTTCCTTTTTCGCTTCTACTATACCAAAGATGAAAGTAAACGCCTACAAAATAAGTATCCCCCTACATGACACAGCTTATCTTTTATTGTTTACTCCAAGGTTATCTCATGAAGAATGCGGGTATTTTAATTGAAACTCTTTTCAGATAACGGAGGACGGATAATGAACTACAAAAAGCAATCCAGTTTCAAGGGCCAAACTGCATGGTCCGGCCTGTTATTTGGCATCGGTCTGATGGCGCTTGTCGATGAAATCATTTTTCACCAGTTGCTGCAATGGCATCATTTCTATGATTGGGATACCCCATTCATTGGAATCATGTCGGATGGATTACTCAACGCATTCGGACTTTTTGCGCTGGTCGCAGGGCTATTCATGTTCGCGGATCTAAAACGCAAACAAGCCATCTCCCTCAGGCGATGGGCGAGCCCCGTCTTCATCGGGCTCGCTGGTTTCCAGCTGTTCGATGGCATCATCAACCATAAGCTTCTGCAGATTCATCAAGTCCGCTATAATGTCGACATCCTGCCGTATGATCTTGCCTGGAACATTTTCGGCGTCATTCTGCTGACTATCGGTCTCCTGCTGCTTTATACAGAAAAACGCGGTGGGAGGTCTAATTAAGTATGCATGCCATGGATAATATGTCGTCGTTCCTCGTGTTTGAAGCCGCAGCGGCTTGCTTGATGTTGGGGGCACTCATCATTTACCCGGCGCTGATGCATCGTGCCAATAAAACACACCGCAGATGGCCCTTACATCGCCCCGTCTTCTGGGCACTGGGTGTTTTGGCTGCAGCAGCGGCACTGGTGGGTCCCCTTGCCCAGCTTTCCCATAGCGACTTCACCGTCCATATGCTCGGGCACCTTCTGCTTGGCATGCTCGCCCCGCTCCTTATGCTGATGGCCAAGCCGATGACTCTGCTGATGCGTGCACTCGATGTCCGGCATGCACGCAGGTTGAGCAGAATCTTAAACTCCAAGTATGTGCACTTCATCAGTAATCCTGCAGTGGCTTCGTTACTTAATATCGGCGGCCTCTTCCTCATCTACAAGACCGGGTTGTTTACAGCAATGCATACATCCGCCTGGCTGTTTGCACTGATTCATCTGCATGTCTTCCTTGCCGGCTACCTATTCACGATGTCGATAGTCTACATCGACATCACCACACGCCGCTACAGTTTCATATACCGGGCAGCCGTGCTCATCATTGCGCTTGGCTTCCATAAAATACTGTCAAAACTGATCTATGCCGCACCACCTGAAGGCGTGCCACAAGCTGAGGGTGAGACCGGTGCCATGCTGATGTATTACGGCGGTGATGTCATAGACCTGGCCCTGATCATCATACTGTGCAGCCAGCGGTATCAGTCACGGTCACCGAAACCGGCAGTACGATAAAACTTTAAAAAGAATCACCCACCTCAAGGAGCCACCTCCTATTACTGACTTTTAAGGTTTAAAACATTCCCTATCATAATTAATTTCAAAATATTGTATATTTTGAAGGCAACCTTTAAAATGACAGTAATGAGACAAGGGGGAATATTATGAATATAAAGGAAAAGCTTGATGCATTTAAGAATGAAGTCGGTAAAGTGATGGTCGGACAGGAAAAAGTAGCGGAACTCATATTTGTAAGTCTGCTGCAGAGAGGGCACATCCTATTCGAGAGCGTGCCCGGAACAGGTAAGACCATGTTGTCGAAGACAGTGGCCCAAGCGGTCGGCGGCACATTCAAGCGCATACAGTTCACACCCGATATACTGCCGTCCGACATTACAGGACTTAACATCTATAATCCGAAAACGCAGGAATTCGAATTGCGCATCGGACCGGTCGACACCAACATACTGCTCGCTGATGAAATCAACCGGGCAACACCAAGGACCCAGTCCGCCCTACTTGAAGTAATGGGCGAAAAACAAGTCACAATCGACGGCGAGCGCATCAATATCGAGGAGCCATTCATCGTCCTGGCCACCCAAAACCCGATTGAATCCAGCCAAGGGAACTTCGATCTGCCTGAAGCCCAGCTCGACCGTTTCCTGATGAAGATAGACCTCGGCTACCCCTCCCGGGAAGAAGAGAAGATGATGCTCGGTCTCCATGGCCACACCCATCCGTTGGATGCCGTTACACCCATATTTACAAAAGATGAAATCGTCGCGCTGCAGGATGAATTATCGGAAGTTGAAGTGAATGATACTATACAGGATTACATTCTTGACTTGATACATATGACACGGGAACATGAGCATGTCGAAATCGGCGTCTCACCGCGCGGCACACTTGCGTTGGTCCAAGCCGCCAAAGGGGTTGCACTCGTAAGGGGACGAGATTATGTCATCCCTGAGGACATCAAGTATATAGCACCGTTCGTCATCAGCCATCGTCTCGTTTTGAACATCGAAGGCAGCACTCTCACCACCCCGGCAATCATCGCGCAGGAGGTTATCGCCACCCTGGAAGTCCCGGTCGAATATGGAGTGGTAAGAAATGAAGTTTAAAGCAGATTTCAAGGATTCCCGGGCAATGAGTTTTTTTATTGGAGCCGCCATCATCCTGTTCCTGCTGAACGTATTTTATACCATCAACTTGAACGCCATGCTCATCGCCTCACTCGGCCTCTTCATCTCATTTGCATTGCTGAATCATCTATATGAAACGCACATGCCAAAAAAGCTCAAAGTTGAAATAATCGATAAAGAAATGCGCATGTATAAAAGTCAAGGGGGAAAAATGCGCATCAAGATTGTGCAAGAGGGGATGCTTCCGATACTTGACGGCCAGCTAAGCATTACAGCCCGCGACAATATCCGGTTCGATGAAGAACACAATAACGGTACCCGGCATCATACCATGACTTCAGTCCGCTTCACGGTGATGCCGAGAAGTTCAACCGTCATTGAAATCCCGTTTGTCGGGCATGCCAGAGGCGTCAGTAAGATTATAGGCGCCAGAATGGAGATCCCCAGGATCTTTGGCTTCAGCACCTTCGAACTCAAGCAGAGCGGCACCGTAAATCATGAAATCATCGTCTATCCGGATCGATATGCCACCCACAACGACCAGATGGCGACCCCGCCCATCCAGGGCAGTTTCCAGCAAAAAAACGCGCTGTTCAATGACCCAATGCTGACGACGGGGACGCGGGAATACTTGCCGCAGGACAGTATGCGGGATATCCATTGGAAAGCGTCTGCCCGAACAGGAGGGCTGCAGACGAAGCGCTATGAAAAGACGACGAAAGTCACTTGGATGATTCTGATCAATCTGCAATCCGATGTCTCATATATGCCGCCCGAGAACATTGAAACCATCTTCGAGAAGATTGCGTTCATCACCAGTCAGGCTGCCGAAAACGGCATCCCCTATAAGATCATCTCGAACATGGTCACTTTCGACAACCGCTCTTTCTTCAGTCTTGAAGAGGGCAGCGGCGCCCGCCACTATAAAAGAACTCTAGAAGCGCTATCACGCATCAATACAGTCACCTATACCGTGCCTTTCGAGCGGTTTTTGAAGCATGTGCGCCTGCATGAAGAGATTCCTGCCCATGTCATTTTTACAGGAAAGGCAGATGCAGCCATCGAGGCTGAATTATCGATGTTCAGAGCAAAGGGCGCACACATATTCCAATTGGATACCCACGGCGTCGCCCCTTTTGAAGCCCACGGCGTCAGGGGGGTGTCGGTATGAGCCGGATGAAATATAATCTTGGACTCGCCCACACCTACTTCACCGATATGTTCCCGCTGCTGTTCGTTATAGTGCTGATCAATGTCCACAACAACAAGGCGCCCCTTGTGCTGCCGTTTGTGGCTTTAGTCGCAGCCGCTTTAATCGTAAGCTTCCTTATTGTCGGGCGAGTGGATATGAACCGCCTGTATTTCATGTTGCCTGTGTTGCTTGCGGCCGCATTCCTATTTGGTTTCAACTGGTTGGCCGCACTCCTCACCGCCTACATCCCGATACTCCGGCTCGAATATCTACACGATGATTCTAAAGGGACACCGTCGCCTGCTGCACTCATCACGACCTTCCTTCTGCTGATCGGCACAAACCTTATCGGTACCTCAGAAGCAATCGCCCACACCCAGCTCTTCCATGGCATATTCCTTGGTCTGCTGCTGTTCTTCTTCATCGGCAGGCTGATGGTCCACCTTATCGGCAATGGGTATGCCGCCACAAGGAACATCTCGATACTCCTTATGGCAGCAGGCACATTTATAGTGCTCGGAGGTATCTTCAGCCTCATCTACAATTATGCAGCCTTCGCCATGAAATATTTGGTGGTACTGCTTTTAAACGGTATGATATTCCTCCTCCGCCCCCTCTTTAACGCACTTGAAGATGTCGAATTGGAAATGCCGAAGATGGAGTCTGAAGAACAATCTGCTGAAGAAGGAGAATCGGTACAGGAACAGCTTGAGCAGGGCACCACATTCAACCATGTGCCATTCGACACAATTATGATGATTCTACTTGCGGTGGCCATCATTGTCGGGCTCTATATCTACTACAGGAAAAGGGAACAGCCTACTGCTGAGGAGTCATCTGCACACACTTCCGCCAATGCATCGGTTTCACATTCTTCATTGCCGGAACATAAAAAGGTGAAAGCACCGGATGACCGCGTCAGAAAGGTATACTTCAATTTCGAGAAATGGTTGGCTTCAAAGGGCATGGGACGATACCGCAATGAAACGATAGAAGAATGGATCGATCGCCTAGAGCTCTACACGCTCATCGACCAGGATCGGCTCGACACCTATATGGAAACGCGCTACAGGAGCCAGGATGCAACCCATAAGGACTATATGGCATATAAAGATAATATACGAGTCATGAAAAAAGCCATAAACAGCCATGTGAAGGGCCGCAAAGTTGATTGATCATTCTGAAATCATAAGGCTTTCGATAGATGTCACCCAACCAACTATGTTAAGGTGAACGTGTAATATGCAAAATGCATCATCATTGTTCCCCCGCCAGTTGGTTTAGAGCTTCAATTTCAACGTCTAAAAACACTATCGAAAGGAGCATGTATCATGATGAAGCGCTGGCCGATACTACTACTTATTGCAGGACTGCTGTTGGTGATCAGCGCGTGCAGCGGAAATGAGGAAGGCAGTTCAGATGACACCAGTCAGGAGACTGATGAGGCGACAACAGAAAGTACTGAAGAAAGCACCGAAGAGAGCGCCAGTTCAAATGGCGAAGAGATGACCGTTCCCCTAAAGGATGCTGACGGTGAGGAAGTTGCTGAAGCAACATTGACACCTGCCGAAGCTGGTGTCACGGTCACACTGACCGGTGACGGAGTGGCAGACGGAGAAGGAGAACATGGGTTCCACGTCCATGAAAAAGGCGTATGTGAAGCACCCGATTTCAAATCAGCCAGTGGCCATTACAACCCTAATGACGCCAATCACGGTAAAGAAGATCCGGACGGCCCCCACGCAGGCGATTTCGATAACGTAAAGACCGACTCCAATGGAAACTTGGAAGAAACAGAGTTTACGACAGATCAGATCAGCCTGGATGAAGAGGCAGCTAATACCGTGATGACTAAAGACGGTACTGCCCTTGTCATCCATGAAAAGGCGGATGATTATTCAACGCAGCCTTCTGGTGATGCAGGAGATCGTATCGCATGTGGTGTAATCGCCGAGCCTAAATAGCCCACAGCTCAAATAAGCACGCAATGGTACCATATGTCGCCATCCCCTTCAGCGTTAGGCTGAAGGGGTTTTTCTATTGAACAGTTGAATCACCCCCTTCCCCCTACTTCTTCAAAAAATTTTCTAGGAATATATATAGGTAATATATGAAAAATGAATATAGAGTGTTATCCTGAGAGATAATAATAGAAAGGAGCTGCCTTATGACACGTTACATACGCTATACAACAGGGGCACTGTTGTTTTTTCTTCTGGCTGGCTGCAGCAGCCCGGAAGACCAGTTGAAGACGACGATCGAGCAGACTGATGAAGTGAAGGCTGAAATCACCGAAAACCTTCAGTCATTGAATGATCTCGACGCAAAAATGCAATCCGTATTTACTGATAGCCTTGAAGAGGATCCATTCAAGGCTGAGGATTCAGCGCTCGCGGACAACCGCAGCAAACGTTCCGATAAGCTACAGGCGCTTGAAGACAACACCGAAACATTCATCTCCAAGCAAGAAAACCTGGAATCGATTGAATTACCATCCGAGGATTCGGAACTCCATGATGATTATAAGACAGTCCAGGAGGCATATGGTACCCTCCGTTCCCACCTGGAATCTTTCACTGAAAATTATCAAGGTGCACTGGACACTCAAAAATCCGTCTTCGAGACATTAGCATCGGAAGATGCAGACTTCAAGGCACTGGAAAATGGAATCGAGGACATCAATGAGGCTTACGACCCTGTACAAAAGGAATATTCTGCGCTCGACGAGGCACTTATCAATCTGGAAGATGCGCATCAGGCCGCTCTGGCCACTTTCGAAGAAAGCGGGGAGAATTGATTGGAACATGTAAAATATACATTCATAACTTTACTGCTTGTTTTTCTCGTCGGCTGCGGCAATGAAGACACTTCAAATGATGATGCACAATCTGAGGCAAAAGATACAGAGGAGATGAGCGAATCTAAAGAGGAGGCAACTTCATCGTCTAATGCTTCAGAAGATGCCAACGAAGAAGAGAGTGAAGAGCAGGCTGATGCGTCATCCACGGCAAAGCAGGCCTATTATGTGGACCCGGCTTCCTACCGCATCTTGCCGCTCGATGATGACGCATCCCGTGTGGCGCTATTGACTATAGATGACGCGCCGGATCAGCACGCACTCGAGATGGCCGAAACATTGAAGAAACATGACGCGCCGGCCATATTCTTCGTCAATGGCATGTACCTCAATACGGAGGAAGGCAAAGATACGCTCCAAAAGATTTATGATATGGGGTTCGAAATCGGTAACCATACGATGACACACGCGAACTTAAGCAATCTGGACCCACAAGCAACGGTTGATGAAATCATCCCGGTCAACGATATGGTCGAAGAGATCACCGGAGAACGCCCACGCTTCTTCAGAGCACCGTTTGGCGTCAACACCGATGCTTCGATCCAGGTGACTGAAGATGAAGATATGACATTGATGAACTGGACATACGGTTATGACTGGGAAGCCGAGTACCAGGACGCAGATGCCCTCGCTGATATCATGGTCAATACCGAACTGCTCGATGACGGGGCCAACCTGTTGATGCATGACCGAACGTGGACAAAGGATGCCCTTTCAGAAATCATCTCCGGATTAAGGGCGAAAGAATACGAATTGATCGATCCGGCTAATATCCAAAGTGCAAGGGAGGAAGACGCAGATGAAGAGTAAAGTGATGCTTTTATGTTTGATCCTTGGTCTGATGATGCCAATTACGGCTAAAGCGGAAGGCTTGAACCTGAATGAAGGGCCTCTGCTTAAAATGCCGGAAACCATACCTGATAAATTTTCATACGATAGCGGCGTCGATATTCCCTACCCAGAAGACGGCGTTAAAGGTATTTTCGTCACAGGCTATTCCGCCGGAGGTGAACGCATGTCGAATCTTGTATCGCTCCTCAACGATACAGACTTGAATGCAATGGTCGTCGATGTCAAGGAAGACGCCGGAAACATCATGATGCCGCTGGAAGGCGCAAGTGAAATGGCCCAGGAAAATATGCAGAATTACGTCGATCCGGATCAGTTGATGGAGACGATGGACTCCGAATCCATCTACCCCATTGCACGCATCGTCGCATTCAAGGATTCCAACCTGGCCAAGGCCCGCCCAGATCTATCATTCACCCACGATGATGGCACCGTCTGGAAAAATGGGCGCGGCGAGAGTTTCGTCAACCCATTCCTGAAAGAAGTGTGGGATTATAATGTGGATATTGCGATCCAAGCTGCCAAGCTCGGTTTCAAAGACATCCAGTTCGACTATGTTCGTTTCCCGGAAGGGTTTGAACACCGTGCCGACTCCTTAAACTACGATGCAGCAGAATACGATGACGGGAATGATGATGATGTCCAGCAGCGCGTCAATGCCGTCACCGACTTCGTCGAATATGCCCGCGAAAAGCTTAAACCCTACAATGTTGATGTTTCAGTCGACATTTTCGGCTATGCTGCTACAGTACCGGAAGCACCTGGAATCGGACAGAACTTTTCGAAGATATCCAATAATGTCGATGTCATCTCATCCATGATCTATCCCAGCCACTGGGGCCCGGGAGATTTTGGCTTCCAGACACCTGACCTTGAACCATACGGCGTCATCGACTCCTATATGGAAGTCGAAAATGAGGTCTTGGATTCCCTTGATTCCCCACCACTCTCCAGACCATGGATCCAGGATTTCACTGCCTCCTACTTGGGTGCCGGCAACTATCTGAATTATGGCGTCGATGAATTGGAAGCCCAGATCCAGGCACTCCATGACAACGGTGTCGATGAATTCCTCCTGTGGGATGCAACCAATAACTATACAAGAGGCGTGGATTACACCCCTGAATGATGATCGAGTTCAGTCCGAATAGATGTTAAAGAATAAAAATATCTCTCCAGTCTTTTTAGATCAGAGAGATATTTTTATATCGTCAACCTTCATTATTATTTAAGTCCTCCCGATACAGAAGTTGTTTTTTATGTGCTTGTGGGGCATCGATTACTTCATTAGTCTTCGAAAGAGATTCTTAGGCACCCAGAAGTGTTTCTAATTCATCCAATATCCAATTCGGTTCTGTTATATCTGTGTCCACTGACCTTTTCCGAAAAGTTGCGCTAACACCTGACTATTTCCAATTCACTAAACAGACCTTCTAGGTTTCATCTTCTTCTAAAAACTCATGTATTTTCAATTAATATAGACAATGATTAGTACACTGGTTTTTGGACTCAATTTATATGAATAAAGGACGATCTCATGCATACATAAAATCGTCCAATTAACGGTCGTTATTTAGAATGATTTTTACAACTTTTACTTACCATTAAATTTAATATAAAATATTTATGCAGATGTATCATAATAATTTTCTATATCAGAATGCAAATCTAAACCTACGCACTGTATTACTTCGATGAAGATTTAATTTTGAAGTGTTACACTTTTTAAAAGTATCTATGATTTAATAGAGAAAGGACAATATAGGGGGAAAGATCTATGTGGGAGATAATAATCAATAATAATAGTAATAATGTTTTGGGTTCCATTATAACTGGTCTCTTTACCTTTTTTACTGGTTTAATTGCTATAGTTGTAGTTCGAAAACAGTTAAGAGATTCTTTAGACTCAAAGTCAGGCTGGAGGCAAGAATTATTTAAGGTGTCATCAAAATCCAGGCTACTTTCAGACGATGTATACATATTATATACTGTTCTTAGATTTAGACCTCATGATGAAGCTAAAAAAAAGGATTACACATCTATGCCACCCGAAAACTTTAATGAAATGACTGCTTATATCTTTAAGGAATTAGGCGCTATTGAAAAAAATATTGATACTGGTATCCAATGTATAGAGCATAGCGATGATGAACAAAAAAAATATTTAAACCAAAAAGATTCACGAAAATTAAGGTTGTTTGCCAGATATCTTCTTAAAAATCATTGGGAAACACTAGGAAATGGTTGGCTAAAAAGATGGTATTGGCATAAATTTGAGGAGAAAAAAATGATAAGTGATTTTTATTATTTAATTAAAGAAAACGATAAGAAGGTAGAAGAAAATTGATGACAATAATGTCTATTAATATTAAATGGGATTCTTTGTCTGTCGGACTTCTTATTAATTCTATCGCGTTTTTATCCTTATTTTTTTCTCTGAGTATATTAATAGGATTATTTTATTTTTTCTCTGGCAGTGTTGAAGCGAAAAAAAAGACCTTCGATTACTTTATAACTATTTTTATATCTATAATCATTTGTTGCATACTACTGATAACTATCTCTATTACTTGTTGGATAGTTATAAATGTGATTTATGATTTATTTAACCAACAAATCTCATAATTTACATCAAATATTTCAACTCCGATTTTTCCCTCCATTTCTCTCTATATTCTTTCTCAATTTATTTACAATTTTCATCGGATACATGAGGTGTGTCCGATGGGGTCATTCAATCGTAAATATAAGGTGTATGTATTAAATTTTCTCACACGAAGCAGAACGATTGCTCGATAAAAGTTGATGGGTATATGCATGATCATCTATTCTATTTTTGTGAGTGCTATGGGATACTGCTTTTCCCCACAATACGGACAAGACCCCTTAAAATTATTCGGAACGATGAGAATTTCCAAATATATAGTATAATTTAGGTAGAAATCTCATAATAAGGAGTAGGATATATTTATTAAAACTGATTGATAATAAAGTTACTATAGAACTACTATATGATGAACATTAATATAAATATTTAAGAGTATGGAGAGTGATGCGTTATTACTAATGAATTCAATAAAGAGATCGACTATTTTTACGATACTTATATTAATTGTAAAAAAAAAACAGGGGTAACTTTTTTGAATGGGAGGTGGGGGAGTGGGAAAACATACTTTTTAAATGAATTGAGAGAGAAGAGTAAAAAATATAAGTATATTGAGATGGACTTTTGGGGCGAAGAAATTTCAGATCAAAACTTTACTTTAATAGCAAAAAAACTAAAACCCATAAAGTTTTTTTTCTACAAGTTAACTTATCCAATAATAGTGATAATAATTTCTGCAGTAATAACTTTATTACTTTACTTATTAAGTTACTTATTTACAGGCGACATTTTTACTACCTCAATTTTTACCAACAGCATACTACTATTCTTTTATTTTTTTATAATAGCTTCATTGCTTCAATCCAAAGATTACTTTTCTAGTTCAGATATTTTAGAAAACAGGTCTAAAAAAATAGTTGAAGATTTTTCAGATAAAAACAAAATAATTGTTATTGACGATTTTGATAGAATATCTTCTCAAGATCGTGAAAATCTATATGCTATTATCAATTTACTTAAAAGTAACCAGAATAAGATTATTATAGTTGGAGATATAATACAAATAGATAAAGATATAAGGGATGGTTTCGTAAGAAAAATTATAGATTATAGATATGACATAGATAATCTTCATAGTACGCAGTATTTATATAGTAAAATTGAAGAGAAACTGCAAAAGATAGAAATTGACACTTCCTCTATTGAAATGATCCTTTTGAGAAGTGATTTTACCAATAAGAAAAGAACATACCGAGATTATGAACAATTTTCCGAACTGATAGATGACCATGTTTCCAATAATAGCAACATAGAATACATCAATTCTAATGAAAAAATTTATCTATTATATTTATATCATTTTTACTACGATGTATATAATAAAATTATTTCATTTCGCCGATTGTAAAATTAAGCTAGACACCTAAAAAGGGTCACGCGTGATACACTCAAAATGAGTTTTCCGACCAAAGAAAATCATAGGAGTGATCACGCATGACCTACACCCATATTACCACGGACGAGCTAGTAATCATAGAAGCCTATTTCCATCAAGAGACCCCGACTTCACAGATTGCGAAACGGATTGGGCGTGCCCGTCAGACGGTCCATAATGTCATCGCATATCTCAAGGACGGGCACACTGCGCTGGAGTATTATCGGCGCTATAAGGAAAACAAAAGCCGGTGTGGTAGAAAACGGATTGTTCTACCGACCGATCAGCAGAAACATGTTGAAAAGCAGGTGGCGCAAGGCTGGACACCGGATGTGATTGTCGGTCGGCAGGAGATGCCAATTGACTGCTCGGGCCGTACACTGTATCGAATGTTCAAACGAAAAACCTTTGATGTAGCCACACTGCCGATGCAAGGCAAGCGAAAACCAAATGGCCATCAGGAACGCCGGGGCAGACAGGCCTTCAGGCGAAACATCTCTGAAAGAACAACTGACTACCCGGCGTTCAATGAAGAATTCGGCCATCTCGAGGGAGATACCATCGTCGGTGTCCGCCACAAGAGTGCCGTCATCACGCTGGTTGAACGCCTGTCTAAGGTCATTATCACCTTGAAGCCTGAAGGCCGGACGGCACAGGCAATCGAGTCTGCCATCAATACGTGGTGTCAAGAGATGCCCAGAAACCTGTTCAAGTCCATCACTTTCGACTGTGGTAAGGAATTCTCCAACTGGCAATCGATGAGCAACCAGAACGATCTGTCCATCTACTTTGCCGACCCAGGGACACCGTCTCAACGGGGATTGAATGAACATTCCAATGGCCTGCTCAGAAAGGATGGACTGCCCAAAGACATGGATTTCAACACGGTCGATCAGATATTTGTCTCGTCTGTCGCTTCAAGAAGAAACCACATACC
This sequence comes from Salinicoccus jeotgali, assembly GCF_055379195.1. Classification (NCBI taxonomy): domain Bacteria; kingdom Bacillati; phylum Bacillota; class Bacilli; order Caryophanales; family Staphylococcaceae; genus Salinicoccus; species Salinicoccus jeotgali. Next base: position 1,700,622 of record NZ_AP043830.1, read on the forward strand.
GAGAAAATCATTGAACTACCGGACACCATTGGAAGTCTTTTTGAGTTACATGGGTGAAAAGGAACTGTCTAGCTTATTTTGACAAACGAAATTTATAAATTATGATCGAATTCCATTTTTGGAAATTTTGCAGCCTAAGCAGTCAACCCAAGAGGAAAGTAACAAAAATTTTATGTGTGAATTACAAGATGAATACCAACTGAATAGTTTGCTGTATCCATTCATAAACAATAAAGTTGTAGATTCACCATCCTTATTTAATGGATATCATGATTTATATATAGTTGGTAATGGGAAGAACTTTCATAATATAAGATTGGTACTTGAACATAGTAAGGTTTTATCTGCTGAAAGTTTTAAGGAAGTAACAGAATTGGATTTCCAATCACAAACTTTATTTAGATCAAGAGTCTTTAGACTTATGTCAAGACATCAAGAAGATAAAAAACTTTTAATAGACTATTTAAATAGTATCGTAAATCTATTATTCGATAAGAATCAATACAATGAAGATACTATTTTTAACAACTTAATCGCTGCTACACTTTACGATTTGAAAACTTTTCTAATAAAAACTCCAGAATTTAAAGAATGGTATAAGGACATAGCCTCCAATATTGATTTAAATAAACTATTTTTCTTAAAAGTAAAATTTGATCGAGAAAATAGTGTTTTAACCGATAAAGAATACGAATCTATCGTACAGTCGAAAGAGATTATTTATAATGACGAGCCATTTTATGGCACATTACACTTGCTAAAAAATTATAACGAAAAAAGGTTCAGTGAATTAATTAGGGATATTATTGGTAGTGATGACGAGAAATTTTATGGAAAAACAAAATCAAGCTTGTTAACTGTAATTATAAGAAACGGCAAAGAAGAAATTCCAATGGTACACGAAACGATAATTAACTCTCCTAAATTGAAGATTGAATTTTTAGCAAGGATAAAAGAAATTGAGCATACACAATCAAGAAAAGATCTTTTATCATATTACAATAATGCTATGGATTATTCTGAATTTTCTCTTATATAATTATAGATGAGACCAACTGCTAAACTAGATTCAACAGTTTACCACAATAATCATACCGTGTACTTAGGGTAGGCCCTAAACATACACATAGTATGTATTGATTTGACTGTATGTGACTTTTGACTTTATTTTGCACTTATTTAAGTGATATTTTGCACTAAAATTAAGCCGATATCTCACATTAAAAGAGAGATATCGGCTTATAAAATTTCCTATTAAAATAGGAATGAGAACAGAGCGTTGAATGTGCCATTTTCAAATAGGATATAAATTCCTAATCCTATAAAGACGATTGGAACGATCCAACGTTCATATTTTTCGATTTTATCTGAAACAAAATCCAAGGAAGCCAATCGATAGCTGATTAGACATAGAACACCAACCATAATCATGAAAACAATGATGGCAATAACGATTTCCATCATATTTAAAGTTGTAAAGTATGGTATATAGATAGAAAAATCATCCGCACTGGAAGCCAGTACAATGAAAGTGACCGTTATAAATAATTGATTAAATCTGCCTGAAGAGAAAAGGGAGAGAATGTTATCTTCATCTTCGTCCTCTTCCCCTTTGATCCATATTTTGATACCCAGGTAAAGTGGCAGCAATCCAAGCAGGCCGATCATCCATTGTTGAGGAATAAAATTGGCTACTCCCAATGCGACCAGAAGACTTGCGCCTATAATAATGACTGTCCCTATATATTGTCCAATCCAAATATGTTTTATTTGATTACTCTTTTTGATTTGCGAAAACAGAAGAATCAATATAACGAGGTAGTCGATTCCTGTCGCTACATAAACGGCAGCAGCTGTAAATGCCGTTACAATCATAGTTCCAACTCCAATTTTTCAGCATCAGTACTTTTATTTATCTGGGAAGAACCCAAGCTTAATTCATCTTCCTTCACACGCATAAGCCTCAAACCATTCATGGCCACCACTAAAGTGGCACCCATGTCCGAGAGAATCGCAATCCATAGTGTCAGCCATCCTGGGATGACCAACAATAGAGCAATCAGTTTGATTCCAATGGCAAAAGCGATATTCGCTTTGATGATGTTCAATGTTTTGCGGCTGAGCTTGATGGTAAAAGGCAGTTTCTTCAGGTCATCGCCCATTAAGGCGACATCTGCTGTTTCAAGGGCGGTATCTGTACCGGCGCCACCCATAGCGATACCAACGGTGGAAGCTGCCAGCGCCGGGGCGTCATTGACCCCATCGCCGACCATGCCTACATGACGATAATCAGTTTTTAGTTGCTTAATTACATCCAGTTTATCCTGCGGGAGTAATTCTGATTGAATATCTGTGACACCAACATGTGCACCAATCGCACTGGCGGTACTATGATTATCTCCCGTAAGCATGACTGTTTTTTCGATGCCTGCCTGATGAAGTTTCTCTATCACTGCTTTACTTGATTCGCGGACTTCATCCGCGACCGCAATGATTGCCTGAACTGTATTTTTCGTTCCTGCAACCATGACGGTCTTACCTTGTTCCTGAAGTGTTTTGATATCACTTTTAATTGCATCATTGAAATTAGTTGCCGGTATCTCTTCAAATAATGCCGGACTGCCAACATAATACATTTCATTATTGATTTTACCCCGTATCCCTTTGCCTGTAATGGAAGAAAAGTCTTCGACAAAGATATCAGAATAAGGAAGGTTATAACTGTCTGCCTTCTTTATAATAGCGGATGCCAATGGATGCTGGGAACGATCTTCCAATGCTGTGATGACTGCCAGCATTTCCTTTTCATCAACTGCATTGTCGATTAAACGATAATCGGTTACAACCGGGACGCCTTTTGTGAGTGTGCCGGTCTTATCAAATGCAATGGCTTTTAATCCACCCATTTCTTCGAGGTAGACCCCGCCTTTTATAAGGACTCCCTTCTTGGCAGCGTTTCCGATTGCTGAAACAATTGCTATCGGCGTGGAAATCACCAATGCACATGGACAACCTACAACGAGAACCGCTAACCCTTGATACACCCAAGTGGACCAACTCGCACCGAAAAATAACGGGGGTACAATCGCAACCAGCACTGCGACACCCATAATGGCAGGCGTATAATATTTTGCAAATTTATCAACGAATGCCTGGGCAGGAGCACGCTCACCTTGTGCTTCTTCCACCAGATGAATGATTTTGGCAATGGTCGTATCTTCAACCAATTTAGTGATTTTAACTTCCAGTAAGCCTTCTTCGTTCAGTGTCCCTGCAAATACTTCATCATCGAGCGATTTTTCAACCGGCACTGATTCACCTGTGATTGCTGCCTGGTTGATTACAGAGTAACCATTGACAATTACGCCGTCCATAGCAATTTTCTGTCCAGGCTTAACAATCATGATATCGCCCACAGCAATATCATTGACGTGCACTGTCATTTCCTGTCCGTTGCGTCTGACAAGTGCCTCTTTAGGAGCAATATCCATCAATGAACTGATGGATTGCCTTGCTCGATCCATCGAGAAACGCTCCAACGCTTCACTGATGGCAAACAAGATGACAACAATGGCGACCTCGGCCCATTCTCCGATGATGACACCGCCAATCACTGCGACTGTCATCAGGGTTCGCATATCAAATTCAAACCGGACTAAATTCTGGAGACCCGTTTTCAGCATTGAAGCCCCTCCGACAATCATGGAAGTGATGAATAGCAGTGGTGTAAGAATATTGTCATCACCATTCACCAACATTGAAATGAAGCCAAAAGCGATAAACAGTAGCGAATAGAGCAGAGTGCTGTGCTTTTTATAAAATGGAATGGTTACTTCCTTTTCTTTTTTGTCTTGTCCACTTTCTTCCCGGGATTTCTCAGGCACCACTTTGAGATTTTCAAATGCTCCTGCTTCTTCCAGTTCCTCAACCGTTGCAGAACCATATACAGAAATTTTTGATGCGCCAAAATTCACCTTCGCATCTTGAACTTCAGGTAGTTTCTTCACATTGTTCTCAAATGTGCCAGCACAATTTGCACAGGAAAACCCCTGAACACGGTAAACATTTTTTTCTTTATTAACTTCTGGTTGCGCTTGACGACTAGACTTTTCAGGCACCACTTTGAGATTTTCAAATGCTCCTGCTTCTTCCAGTTCCTCAACCGTTGCAGAACCATATACAGAAATTTTTGATGCGCCAAAATTCACCTTCGCATCTTGAACTTCAGGTAGTTTCTTCACATTGCGCTCAAATTTCCCTGCACAGTTCGCACAGGAAAACCCCTGAACACGGTAAACTTTTTTTTCTTCTTCAGTCAGCTCTGCAATCCCTTCAGACATTGGTTATCACTTCTTTCCTATGTATTAATGCAATCGTCATGATTTCTTTAATATGCTGATCTTCCAGAGAATAGAACGCGAGTTTCCCTTCTTTCCTGAATCTAACGATGCCTTCTTTGTAGAGCGTGCGTAAATGATGAGATGCACTTGCTACAGTCACACCGAGTATATTTGCGATGTCACAGACGCATAATTCCTCTTCCTTGCATAAGGAATAGGTGATTTTTGCCCTATTCACATCGGCAATAGCCTTAAGCATCTGTGATATACCGGCAATATCGACAGTTTGTAAATTCTCTTGCATCCGGTTAACCTTTTCTTCGTCATAACAAAAAACTTCACATGTTTCTTTCTTATTCATACATACACCCCGTCATTCAAATATTTGTTTGAATATAGTATATCATCTTGTTTTCTTTATTCAAGCAGATGTTTGAATAATAATAAATTTGTATAAGTTTTTCGCGACATAGAAAGAATTTTCTGAAATAAAACTGAAAGAAATTACGATATCGTAAGTGAACTTTATTGTGATAAATAATTTATTCGTTCTTAAAAGTACACTTTTAAGAACGGTTTAAAAACATTTGAAATAGATTAAAATAAACGTTCTTAAACATATAAAAATAGTTTACGAACGTTCAATATTTTGCATATACTTTTACGAACGTTATTCAGTTATAATTAGAAAAATAATATTCTGGTTAAACACTTTGTAGATGTGTTTTTCTCTCTTAAATTTTTGATTGATTAGAGTAGACCCTAAATAGACAATATTAGGATATTGATTTCACTGGTTTTGTCACTTTTGATGTTATTTTGCACTGATTTAGGCGATAATTTGCACTATAGTTAAGAAGCCCAGCTAATCTTTTCACGAAGAAAGCTGGGTTTTAAAGTTGATTATGCAAAATAAAACTTAAAGTATATGCAATTTATCGCCAAAAATAACATATAGTACAAAAACCCAATAAGTTTTTAAGATATTGTACAAAGATAATTGTACGGGTTTTGTACTTAAAATCTATAGTAAAATCAACTTGTCACTTTAAGAGGTAAATTGCACTAATTTTGAGCGTTATTTTGCATACTCAACATAGAAAATTAGCCATCTTCTTGAAAAGATAAGCTAAGATTTTTAACTTTAGTGCAAAATAATATCATAATCGACACAACCTTTTATAAACGGTCAAACTTAGTTTTAAAAACACACATAAATTATATTCTCAGATTCAGAGAACAGACTGACAATTCTTATTCTAAAAATTAGTATCTTATGATAATATACTAACTAACTAGTTAGTTAGTATTGGAGGTTTAAACTTGAAGAGAAATCCTAAGAAGACACAAGAATTAATATTGAAAGAAGCTGCAACTCTATTTGCTTCAAAAGGATTTGCCGGAACCAGAGTAGATGAAATTGCAAAAGTCAGTCAGGTCAACAAAGGTATGATATACCATTATTTCAGCAGCAAAGGTGGACTATACGAAAGTGTGTTGGCAAATCAAATGCAGCAAATGTTTCAAAAAATGCAGCATCCTCATGGAGATACCGAATGGGATATTATACAAAATGCTGCTGAGGACTATTTTAACTATTGTTACTCTCATCCTGAATACATCTCTTTAATGCTGTGGGAAATGGTTTCAAAATGGGAGACACTTAATCTAATTACAATTGACTTTGAAAATGAAACAAAACAATTTTTGATTGAAACAATTGAAAGGGGGATTCAAAAAGAAATTTTCCATTCTGATACAGATCCGAGAATGTTTATGTCACTTTCTATTGTTCAGATTTTTTGTTTCTTTCCTCTGTTTCGTCATCCTAACCTATTGAACCCGGGAAGGGGCCGGAAAATGCAGGACTCAGATATTAAAAAATACAGACAGCAGGTTATCGAACAAATAATGCGTTCGCTACAGCCTGATCAATGACTAAGGAGGACTAATCATGGCGTTATTATTTGAGTATAGTTTAAGAATATTTCCAGGATTAGTTCTTATCACGCTTATCTTTTTACTCTTCCCGAAAAATGCAGTACTTACTAAAATATTTTTGCTGATTTTTGGTTTTATACTAATGCGTGATGCAATGACACCCATGGGATTATGGACATTTGGTATTGATGAAGGTACTATATGGCTGCGATTTATTGATGATGGATTTATTTTAATAGCACTGGCATTGACTTCATTAGTATTAACAGTTGGAATTCTATATTTTAATAAATCTTTGAGGCAGTATATATTATGGTTCGGAAGGTATAAAATAACATCACTTGTAGTTGGTTTCATCGGTGGAGTAGTTGTAATTATTCCTTTTTACTTTATGTATATGGGCACATCCGCTGAAGAATTAGGTGGTGCTGTTTCTTTAGAATTGCTTCTGCCGCTTTTGATATTTTCATTATTTGGCAACTTTACGGAAGAAGTATTATTTAGAGGATATCTTCAGGGGTATCTTGAGACACAGCTCAGCTCTTGGCATGCTGTACTTCTTTCAGGGCTGATTTTTGCGATGGGACATATTTTCCTTGCTGTGACAGTGACTGATTTAGGTATAGCGGTTATACTATTTACTTTATATGAAGGTATTATTTGTGCTGTTGTGCGTAAAAATCATGGTGTTATAGCAGCTACGATTACACATGGAATGACCATATTTATTCTAGCCTCTGGTTTGTTGTAAATTCTTTTCTTTATTAATTCAACTTTCGCATCCAGAATGTTAAACGTTTATAAAAGTACAATTTTACGAACGACTTAATAACACTTTGTTTAAGATTGAGTAGATAGTACCTTTATACAACCTGGTTATTTTAAGGATTCTATTGGTTATATAACCTTTACTATCATAACAAGGAGAGCAAAACCTTTTCTTCTTTAACCAAGTGACTCTATTAAATATTGATTTTACTATAGTCAATGAACTTTCAGTTATATAGAAATACATTTCATTTTAATAATAGCTTCTTTAACCAAAGCACTCTTTATTTAAAGAGGTTATTCTATAAAATTGCTTATTAACTTCTCTGTTGTTAATATTGTGGCAATTCCATCGTGCAATGTAGCTAGAGAGATATTGTGTATTGTAGCTGCATCATAATATGGTGGTGGTTGGTTTTTCTCATTAATTTCTGCTGATTTCATAGTCTTCACCACCCTTAAGACTCCTAAAAACATTATAGAAAAATTTTTCTTTTTTAAAAATATCAATAACTAACTTTAACAGAGTCAATCAATTAATAGACTCTCAAATATTTCGTCAGTAATTTTTGATCTCTCTATAGAGTATTTAGTATATCCTACTAAATTATCGTCAAAAGATTCAATTGCAAATAAGAGGATGTCTTTTGAAAATTGTTTATCAATACATTCATGTGGAATCATAAGACCACCGTCTTCATAATCACAGTATATCGATTTCTCTCTCAGATCTTTCAACTGCCCACTGTATGACATGCTATATATTTCTTCTAGTCTTTTCATTCCAATAGCATTTACTAGTCTTTCACCCATACTGATGGTATAGTTCGAACCCATTATTTGCTTCCTCTTGTGATCCCTCAGGGGGTCTTTCTTTACTTCAGTTTGTCTTGTAGTAAAAAGACCCACGTGAATTTTTCCTACTTCTTCAATAACAGCAATTGATAAGAATAATGATGTAGAAAATGATTTCATTTGGAATAGCATAAAGGAATCTTTAACAAGTTGTATGACATGATCAATACATTTATTAAAGTCTTCTGATTCTATTTTAAAATTGCTTCCCCTGCAGAGTGTCCTTTCAACTTCCTTTATTGATTTATCTTTATCCATATTGTATCTCCTTTTATTTACAGGGATTTTAGGTCATCTTCACTATGTTTTCTGTCATTAATAATCCGGTAGATTGTGCCTTTAGACAATCCTGTTATTTTAATGATCTCATTGATTGTATAACTCTTACTATCATATAAGGATAGCAAAACCTTTTCCTTACCTTCTGGTGTTTTTGGTCTACCTCCGGATCTTCCTCTTGCTCTTGCAGCATCTAATCCTTTTTTCGTTCTTTCACTTAATAGTGAATTTAATTTACATAGATTTTAGAAGAAGGAGAAAAGTATTTAGCCTCAACGCATCAAAATTGGCTTTTCGATGCTGGAATTAGTTTTGCTTATATTAGATAATCATTAAAAATTGAAATGATATTTAAATTAAAATTTGACATCACGTCTTAAGTAAAGTATGTTTTACTTATGTAATATATTTTTTACTTTTCGTTAGAAAGGGATGATTTTATGAAGAAGGAGAAGGAGATGATAAATAATCTATATATCCTAAGAGCAGAAAAACGTTGGACGCAAAAATACGTTGCAGACCAACTTAATGTAACTAGACAAACGATACATTCATTAGAGTCAAATAAATATAATCCATCTTTAAAGCTAGCTTTTGAGATATCCTTATTATTTGATAAAAAAATTGAAGATATTTTTAAATATGAGAGGAAGGATGAAGATTAATGATTAATATATTAATTGTAATTTCCATGATAATTGCTGGATTTGGGATAGGTAAATATATAAGTTTTGCGAAGTCAGAAGGAACAGATGAAAGAGGGCAAGCTGTCCTAGCTAAAGCCTCACATGTCACAATGAGTTTTCTATTTCTTACTTTTGCACTTGTAGTTATAATAATTGTTTTTTTAAATGCTTCTAGAGAGTTATTAGGACTTATATTTATAATAGCATTATCTCTACTCATTTTTATCAATGCTGTTACCATTAGTTATATAAGTAAGAATGTTTAATAAATGGAGATATAAGGTCACATCATTAATATTGAGGTGGCTTTACTTTTTGTCTAATTTATATGATAAAGGGAGACCTTAATCAAGCAATCGAATATCAAATCCGTGAGATCACTTCAGTATATTTGCTCGGCAATCGATGTCCCGTCGGGGAAACTGCTGGGATAACGCGCCAATGGAATCCTTCTTTGGTCACTTTAAAGATATCGTTGATCATAAAGCGTGTGAGACATTTGAAGAATTAAAGCATAAGGTGGAGGACTATATTACGAGGTATAATAATGAACGCTATCAATGGGGATTAAAAAAGATGACCCCGATTCAATACCGGGGCCATCTACTCACTGCATAGGTCTTTTTTTAAACTGTCTACATAATAGGTTACAGTTCATAATTATGTGTAAATGAAGGCATGCCTTTTCTTGTAGTGTGCATTACCCGCTGAACATTTCAGCTAATTCTGCACGGGCCTGGTCAAAACCAATATGGCACCGTGTCGCGAACCGTTGGTTATATGCTTCAAATTGAGTGACCAGGAAACGGTCAAGGGAGTCCTCGTTCGGGAACTGCTCTTTGCGCTTACTGTACCGTTTGATCTGCTTATTGAATGACTCAATCAGATTTGTGGAGTAAATGCTTCTCCTGATTGCTTCAGGGAAATCATAAAAAGTGAACAGATCCGGATTGGCTTTCAACGATTGCGTGACTTTGGCGTAAGATTTCTTCCACTTCTCGATAAACGCGTCCAAAGCCTGCTCAGCTTCGGCCTTATCCGTGGCGCGATACAGGGACTTCAGGTCCTCACAGATTGCCTTCCGGTCCGACACACGGACCTTGTGGGAAATGTTGCGTCCAACGTGAATGAAACATGTCTGGTATTTCGCTTTTGGAAACACCGAATGAATACTGTCTTTGATACCTGGAAGCCCGTCAGAAATGAAGAGCAGGACTTCCGTCACGCCCCGTGCATGGATATCTCCAATCAATTCTTTCCATACATACGCAGATTCCGTCGGCGCGACAGTATAGGCCAGCACTTCCTTGGAGCCATCCTCCCGGATGCCCACAGCGATATAGACAGCCTCTTTGGTCACTGTCTCCCGTTTGACGGGCAGGAATGTCGCATCCAGGTACACGCACACATACCGCTCGGATAACGAACGCTGGCGAAATGCCTCCACTTCTTCTGTGACCGCCTGGGTCATATTTGAAATGGTCTGGGGCGTATAGTGATGCCCATACATCCGTTCAATCAGGTGGGAGATTTCAGACATCGTCACCCCTTTTTGAAACATATGGATGACAAAAGATTCCAATGTGTCAAGTGTGCCACGACTGTGCCACAGATTTTAATAAATCACTAAGCTGAAATGAGAAGCCATTTCGGCTTTTATAATTTAATCTAATTTTTGAATAGTTTTACCTTCATCATTAACACACTTGAAGAGATAAAAGTATTCAATCAATAAGTTGCTTGAACACTTCTCATAAACTCCTCTTCTTACAAAATATTACACTTAAATGTTATAATATATCCAGAACAATAAGGAGAAAGATTATGCTTGATAGTGTAGTTCAAAATTTAATAGATGAAAAACGTGAAGGAACATATTGGGATTTTAAAAGAGAATACCACCATAATAAAGCAAAACTACTTCATGATATTATTTGTCTAGCAAATAATCTTGAAAACAGAGATGCCTATTTAATCTTTGGTATAAATGATAATGGTGTTATTACCGGTATTGAAGAAGATATTAAAAGGAAAAATCAAGAACATTTCACGTCGTTTTTACGAGGGAAAAAATTTGCCGGCGGTATTATTCCCTATGTGGTTCTAAGAACAATTTTTATCGAAAATCATGAAATAGATGTACTGGTTATTAAAGAATCAGATAAAGTTCCTTTTTATTTAGAAGAACAATTCAAAGAAGACAACACAATTGTACATGCGGGGAGTATTTACTCAAGAATTGAAGATAGAAATACTCCAATTAATTCAACAGCTGATTCATCTCATACTGAATTATTATGGAAAATTAGACTTGGACTTCTTCCAACACCAATCGATAGACTTAAAGCGATACTCTTACAAAAAAATAAATGGAGAACAAATCAAACAGGATATTATTTTGACGAAGCACCTGAATTTACGATAGTAGAGAATGAAGAACAAAGAGAACAATATGATAAACTTTCTCCATCTTTTTATGCTTATAATCAGATGAATTCACATATGTCTTATTCTCATTATGAGTGTAGGTACTACAATACCATTTTATCTGAGAGTCAAACTGCTATTCTAGACTCTGGTCGGTATCACTCTCCTATCCCAGAACGTGGCTTTATCAATGTAGATCAATATGGACAGGAAAGCTTATCATATAGATATTTTATTGAAGATACTCTTTTATATAATTTACATCATTTTTTGTTCGATAGTGACTCTTACGAAGCACATCATGCTCGTCAACGCTTCCTAGAAATTATCCTTATATTTAAATCTGAAATTGAAAAGAATGCTTTTGAAAATTTCATTAAAGAAGATCTCCAAGGATTTTTATACGAGTTAGAATATCAATCTGAAGATGATTTACTCTCCGACTTAGATACTGAAAATGAGAGAGAAAAAACTGTCTTTAATATAGAAATAAAAACTGGAAAGTTATTAGTTAACAAGTTAAATGAATTCAAGACTGGTGGAAGGAGTTTATAATGACATCCATAAAAGCTTTATTAGATAACAAACAAAAAGCATTAACCGCAAAGTTAGAATCTGTTATATCTCATCCAACTTCGAAAGGTGATAATTCTGAATCAGCTTGGATTAACTTCTTTAGAAGTTTCTTACCAAGTAAATATTCAATTGACAAAGGATTTATATTTGATTCAACTGGTAAGATAAGTGAACAAATAGATATTATCATTTATGATGCTTTATATGCACCACTTATTTTTGAGACTGAAACAGGAGAAAAATATATTACAGCCGAAAGTGTATATGCTGTATTTGAGGTCAAACAAAAGATTAATAAGTATCAACTTGAATATGCACATCATAAGATTATGTCTGTAAAAAACTTATGTAGAAGCTCAAGACCCATGATAGTAGCAGGAAATTATGTAGCGGCTCGGGATTTAACAAAAATTATTGGAGGAATTATATCTTCTAATTCTATAAAATTTAATTCTATAAAAGATTATTTATCACTGTATCCTTCAATTGATTTAGGATGTGCAATTAATAGCTTTTCATTTCTAACTATCAAAGATGATGATGAGAATCTTCTAGATATTAAAAAATCAAATGACGATGAAGTTATTTTATCGTTTTTCTTCATTATCTTAGACGAACTTTATAAAATCGGAACAGTCCCTGCATTAGATATTAGAAATTATGCTAATTCATCATTAGAGGGGTTAAAACTAGAGAGGGGCATATAGTGATTGGGAAATCATCAATATTTTTATGATCTACTATCCAATATTGAGCCTAGTAAATCAACTAAACGTTATGTTAGCAGCTTACAAAAAAGTTTGAGGAGTTTTTTAGAAAGCAACGAACAATATAAACATATACACGTAGACACATTTATTTCTGGGTCATTTGCGAAGAATATTGCAATACGTCCATCAATAGATGAAGATAAACAAGATGTAGATATTATAATTGTTGTTAATTATAATAAAGATAGTTCACCAGAGTATATTTTAAATGAGCTCAAAGACATATTGAGTAGTCAATCAAAATATAAGTATAATAGACTTCAATCTAAATCAGTTGGGATTGACATGGCTAACTATCATGTAGATGTAGTTCCTTTGGTCAAGGATGATGACCAATTTTGGATAGGAGATAGGAAAACAAATGAATGGACGCTAACTGATCCAAAATCTCATATTAAGTGGTCAACCACTACCAATAAGTCTAATGAAAGTAAATATACTTCTCTTGTTAAACTTTTTAAATGGTGGAGGAAAAATAAGAAGAATAGCGGAAACATAAAACTTCCAAAAGGTATTCTTTTAGAAAAAATAATAGCAGATAATATAGGCGACTCAAAATACGATATAGAAAATTTACTCTTAACTACCTTTGAAAATATAGTGAAAGCTTACAAAGAAAACTGTGCTGTTTATGAAATAAAGCCAGTTATTAATGATCCAATTCTCCAGGAAAATAATTTAGCAGGGAACTACTCTTTAGAAGATTTCAAAATGTTTATCGAACTAATTGAGCAGGATTTAGAAAAACTTAAAACTTCTAATTTTAATATAGATATTTGGAAAGAATTATTTGGGGAAAAAAGTGCTCAAAGTAAAGAAGAAATTCAAGAAGAATATATGTTAACTGTAAAACGTCAAATGGATGACTTATTAAATGAAATAGTAGTCAAATCTCAAAAACTCACATTAGATGTTAAAGAATATGAACAAAAAAGAAAAGAATTAGACGACAGAGAAGCAAACCTTTCCAATCGTCATAAAAAAATTCAAGATGAATTAGATGAACTAAAATATGACCTTTATATAGATTTTTTTCAAGAAGCTAAGTATAGCCTCCCCAAAGAGCTAATCAAAAGTTTAGGAAGAGAATATTGGATACAGAAGATTGAAATATTAGAGAGGATAAATAGGAAAAAGAAACGTAACTTTCGAGGATATGAATATTCCTATTTAGCTGAAGTTTATAAAGCACTTGAACTTAATGAAAAATTTTATAATTCTGTTTGTAATATGGTGAAGGATAATTGTTATCTATCTATTTTTGAAGTGAAGGATGTAATAGAAAAAACACCATATAGAACAACTCTGATAGATTATTTAAAAAGTGCAATCAAACAAGATGATTATTCTAATATAAATGAATCCTATAGGGAAGCGTTAGAGCTTCTGGAGAAAAACAGACCTTAATCATTAATACAAAAAATATCGGAACTATATTTTAGATAACAAATGTTTTAGTTACTTAATATAGTAATTTGGAGGGTTTTACTAGGTGGATAATGATAATAATCAAAATAGATATGTTGGAGATGAAAACATTCGTCTCTATACATGTGAAAAAAATATTGCTATAAAGACTCAGAGCATTATGAAGAACCATATCCAAGAATTCAGCAGCAATAAAGATTTTATTAAAAAATCCATAGAACTATTTCACTTATTAACTTATTTAGATGTTAATGAGGAACTTGAAAATATTCAAGAGATTATCCCAAATGAACCTGGTGATTTTTTAGTCACTATAAACGGAAAAGACATTCTATACGAATTAGTCACTATATTTGGCGATAAAGAAGCTCAATCAATTACAAATTTGGTCAAAGAGATTCTAGGATTAAGTGATGTATCACAAGTTGAGATCAATAGGTATCCAGTAATGGATACAACTAAACTCGCCACACTTTTTAAAAAGATGTTATCTAAAAAGAAAGAGAAAAAGTACTTTTCAAACTATGAGGAAGCAGTATTATTATTAGTTACTTCTGAACACGATAGATGTGGGACAGTTGCCTGGTATTTGATAGAAAATATTCAAGAAGAGGTTACAGACTTTATTGATAGTACACGCTCATCTATAAAAACGATGAATTATTTTAGTTCAGGTAAGGATGGAAACCCAGAAACTAATGATATTGAAGCAGAAATCCGCCTGTATAATAAATATTTTAATGCAAATTAGATTTATAAAAGTGATTTACATGTGTTTGATTGGATTGAATATAATGTGATGTAAATTAATTCATTCTGACCCTTTGATTGAAGAACGAGATATGATAGAAAATGTTTTCAAACGATACAATTAAATAAGAAATGCTATTTAAATTACTTGTGGACACTATCTCGAAAAGATGGTGTTCTTTTTTATACTAAATTTTCCTTTCTAATAAATACAATCAACAACATCCCATACAGAAAATAAAAAAATTTAAATAGGATATGATTTTTTAATGATTTCGTTTGTCAAAATAAGCTAGACAGTTCTTTCTCACCCATGTAACCCAAAAAGACTTCCAATGGTGTACGATAGTTCAATGATTTTCTTGGGATATGGTTCCTTCTGGTGGCAACCGATGAGATAAAAGCTTGGTCGACCGTGTTGAAATCCATATCTTTAGGCAGGCCATCCCTTCTGAGCAAGCCGTTGGAATGTTCGTTTAATCCCCGCTGTGATGGTGTGCCCGGATCGGCAAAGTATACGGATAGATCATTTCGATTGCTCATCGACTGCCAGTTGGAGAACTCCTTGCCACAATCGAAGGTGATGGATTTGAATAGGTTTCTAGGCATCTTTTGACACCATGTATTAATGGCAGACTCAATATCCAGTGCGGTTCTGCCTTTGGGTTTTAATGTGATGATGGCTTTTGACAGACGCTCAACCAGCGTGATGACCGCACTCTTGTGACGGACACCGACAATGGTGTCGCCTTCGAGGTGGCCGAACGCTTCATTGAAAGTGGGATAGTCATCCACTCTTTCAGAGATATTACGCCTGAAGGCTTGTCTGCCCCGGCGTTCCTGATGGCCATTCGGTTTTCGCTTGCCCTGCATTGGCAGCTTGGCCGCATCAAAGGTTTCCCGTTTGAACATGCGATACAGCGTGCGACCCGAGCAGTCAATTGGCATCTCCTGCCGGCCGACGATCACATCCGGTGTCCAGCCCTGAGCGACCTTTTCTTCGATGTACTTCCGTTGACTGGTCGGCAAGACACTTTGTTTTCTACCACATCGCTTCTTATTTTCTTTATAGCGCTGATAGTAGTCGATGGCGGTGTGCCCGGCCTTGAAATGCGTGATGACATTGTGGATAGTCTGCCGGGCACGTCCGAGCCGTTTCGCAATCTGAGCCACGGTAGTTCCGTGTTGGAAATAGGCTTCTATGAATACTAATTCATCCATGGTAATATGGGTGTAGGTCATGCATGATCACTCCTATGATTTCTTTTGTCGGAAAACCATTTTGAGTGTATCATGTGTGACCGTTTTATGTGTCTAGCTTAATTTTACAATCGGCGATTCATAATCCGCTCTCCTCTAAAAAGTAGAATTTTTTTCATTTCTTGTTTCACTAACCCGTCTCCTATATTTCAATAGAGTGCGAACTACTTCTTGAAGTAACTCAACTGTTCAAGAAGATTGGGTTTTTAAATAGCTAACAAAACCTTCTGCAATATGATTATATATACTTTCTATTTTTCCTTCGTCAATAGTAAGCAGTTCTCTATCTTTCATAATCCATTTACCATCAACCATCACATGTTGAACTGAACCCTCATTACTATGAAACAATAAATTGTGAAGGTAATTAGAAAAAGCTTCATTGTTTAGTAGTGGCTCCAAATCCTGACTCTTTTTAATAAAAACTAAGTCAGCTTTATAACCATCTTTTATTTTACCTATGCCCTCCTGTAAACCATAAGCTTTTGCACCATTTAAAGTTGCCATTTTAAAAATATCCTCAGCAGTGTATTTATTAACAGGGTTATTTATTTTTAATAAATAGTAAGTTAACTTCATTAATTCCCACATGTCTGTATGACTGTAATCAGTGCCTAAACAAACATTCACACCCGTTTCAAGCATGTAACTAACATCTGCAACTCCTGCTCCTGTATCTAAGTTTGAAATTGGACAATGGACAACAGAACTTTTATGTTTGGCGACTAAATCTATATCATTTTTCGACATATAAACACCATGAAACAGCACTGTCTTATCATCGAGTAACCCCAATTCATTGTAAATATCAATACTAGATCTACCAAAATCAGATTTTACTATGTTGGATCGCCACTCATTCTCTAAACAATGCGTCATCATTATAGGGTTATATTTATCCTTAGTATCTTTCAAGTTGTTTAATTCAGTATTAGTAAAGTCTTCTTCTTCTAATAAATGAGTGCCAAATAAAACATTGCCATCAGATCTACTATAATAATCCCCAATTTCTTCATATGCATCAACTATTCCTCGTATTCCAATTTCGTTTATTGCATCACTTAGTAATTTTGGCGATTGGGGATCTGAGTCACTTACAAAAGTCACCCCATTTTTAACCATATCTATATAGCTTTTTTGAGCAACACACAAAAAAGCTTCTTCAGAGACTTCATTGTCGATATACTCAAAGAACAATTGCTGTACTTTTCCTTGTTCTGTGTCATTGCTCCAGTCTTGGAGTGGCATTTCCTTCATCAATCCTTTAGTTAAAGGGGAATAACTATGGAAATGGGCGTTAACCAAACCAGGAATGACAAAATAATCCGAGCAATCTATAGCCTCCTCATCATTTGCATCATTAATATTTAGACGAATTTCACCATTTTGAATTTCAATACTTTGTGTTTCAAATTTCATATTACTATTTAGGTATGTTACATTTTTTAACTTCATTTATTTACCCCTTTAATCATTTCTATTCTATCAATTATTTTTCATAGTTAGTCACAACGAATCTCCTCTTAAAATCAATTTCAATTTATATAAAAGTACATGGCTGAATTTACATATAATGCTTCGAAACTGTAGTTATTATTATAGGTAGCTACCAAGATGATATTCCTCTATTTTATCATATATGTTTTTGCGTTCTTAAAATTATACTTTTAAGAACAGTATGAATATTCTAAATATATTAAAATAAACGTTCTTAACATATAAAAATAGTTTATGAACGTTCAATATTTTTGCATATACTTTTACGCGCATTTTTCATTTTATACTTAGAAATTAATTTTCTGGTTAAACAATATGTAAATGTGTTTTTCCCTCTTAGATTTATGATTGATTAAAGTAGATCCCAAATAGACATTAATAGAATATCGATTTTACTGCTTATCACTTTCTTCTTTATTTTGCATGTAAATGAGAAAACTCCAACTCCTTTGCTAAGAAAGGGGATTGGAGTTTTTTCTGTACTTATAGCAACTACCAATCAGTTATGATATGTAAACTGTAAAATTGACTGGAAGCCTTCTAACTTCATTTACACAAGATATTTTACGCTCTCGCATTATTATTTTTATTCGAATTTAGTAATGTAATCATTAAATTTAATAAGGGTTCTTAAATCCTAAAATTATTCCTTCTATCACAACCATGGACTTCTCTATTGCTTTTTTCTTATCGTTTTGTTCTGACACCCATATTGAAAGTTCGTTAATAGCTCCTGATAAAGCATGCGTCATTACAATTGAAGAGTTTTGTTGAAGAATATCCTTATCTTGTAACTGTTCAATCTGATTTTGTAGTAATTTCATTGAGTTTTCTTTGTCAAATCTTCGGAAAATTTGCCACCCCAATACAGATGGACCGTCTACTAGCAGAATTCGATACATATTTTCTTTTGAAATAGTTTCAATGAATATTCTACAGCCTTCTATTAATTGCTCCAACTGATCCTCGTTTTTTTCATCTACTGCACTAATTTCTTCTGCAATTAGTTGATGCGCGTGCTCGAAAACTGCATAAAACAATCCTTTTTTGCTCTTAAAGTGATGGTATACTGCCCCGCGTGTCAATTGCTCTGTTTCAACAATATCTTCCAATGAAACTTTTGAATAGCCATGTTCCGAAAATAATTCGGTTGCAATTTCTATTAATTGTTTTCTAGTTTGATTAGCTTGTTCCTTTTTTTTTTTTCACTTTAAAGTACCTCTCTATATTTCTCTTATCATTTCTAGTGCTCCTGGATATTCCTTTTTAACTAAAGTACGCAGTCCTCTTTTTATTACTATTGGTGATGTAGTTGTTCTTCTTTCAAGTAGCCATGATAACACGATTTCTGGCTCTTCTTTAGATAGATCGTTAAGGTGATTTCCTACAGATTTTCTGACGTAATTAGATGAATCATTTTTAAGTGAATCAAGTAAAACTAAATTTTGATTTATATCCCCATTTATATAGTCTATCTTTGAGGCCCAGGGTAATCTTGGGCGAGTTCCTTCGCTTACAAGTCGTCTTACGTGAGAATTATTATCTTTTCTCCATATATCAAAGTATTTTAAGCATTCGTTAGTATTGTTTACAATAAATGGTCGAATTGCATATTCTGAGGTGTGTCTTTGAGTAATCTCATAAAGTGCTTCCAAAGATAAAGAGACATGACTTGAGCCATATAATTCTACGTAACGTGCTATGGGCATTAGAAAATAACCGTTCGTAAACATGCCTTTTTCTGTCTGGTTTACTGGTCCCAGTACAGACAATAATACAAGAAGCGCTTTATCAAACTCTTTAGGCAGCGCTTTGTGTAATTCTTCTGCAATCACTAAAACACGTGCTTTTAATTCTTTGTTCTCTACTCTTTTCGAAACATTATCGATAAATATTTTGTTGGGAAATGATTTATAATTTATTGAAATTAATGTCGCTAACCTTTCAGCTAAATCCTTGTCAAAATAATATTTGAGTGGAATATACTGACCCATTATTAATTTGAACCAAAATTCTCGTCTACATATTGTTTTGTGTAATTATCGTCCGCAGGGATAACTTTTATTACATCTATTAGAACACCATTAGGATCTCTTGTAATAAAGTGTCGTTGCCCGAATGCTTCACTACGTATATCCAATACGATAGGCAACTGGTTTTCTATTGCAAGTTTTTGATAAATAGCATCAACATCTTCTACCTCTATGTTCAATAAAAGACCTTGCGCTGCCTTGCCATAACCTTCAGGTATTGTTTCGTGGTTAAGGTCAAGTAAAGCCAATTCACCGTTCGTTCGTTTATTAACAAGACTTACATACCAGTCAGCCTCGAATGATACTGAATATCCAAAATAATTCATATAGAATTCTTTGCTGCGCTTCAACTCTTCAATCATCAATACAGGATAAAAACTATTCCATTTCAATTAAATCACTCTCCTTTACAATATAAATCAATTATACATACGTACTGTATGTATGTATATATAAAAAACTTTATTTTTACTTTGATTAAGCATTAAATGCTAGAATTTCTATGGAATTTATTGTGTTTTTATTTACTTTTAATATTAAATTAACATTTCCTGTTGTATCTTTTTTGGGTCATCTTTTCATAAGTATCTTCAGAAATAAGCGTTCGTAAAAGTACACTTTTGCGGACACTTCGAAAACATTTGAAATAAATAAAAACAAGAGTTTGTAAACATACTAAATTATTTTAAGATTGTTTTTCATTTATAACTAGAAAAATAATCTTCTGGTAAAACAATATATAGATGTATTTTTCTCTCTTAAATTTTTGATTGATTAGGGCAGACCCTAAATAGACAGTTTGATGGTGTTGATAATACTGGATTCAGAGTGTGTGATTAGGGTGTATTTTAATTACATTCAGAAAAGAGGTCTGGCGCCACTGTAAATGAGCGAAGTATTTTAAAGAAGTCTTAGTATTTGGCGTTTAGGAAATCTACTCATCGTAGAATCCATTGATGGTCTGGGGAGAAATTATGATGAAGTGATAGATACCATATTTTTTTGAAACAGAAGGATGTCCAGCTGATCATCACAAGTTTGCCTATAATGAGTGAAGCAATCGGTAACCCTTTGTTGGATAAATTTATTAAAGATCAAATTATCCAAATCCTGGCCATGATTGCAGAACAGGAGCGTTCGGAGTCAAAGCTCAGGCAAACTCAGGGCATTAAATTAGCAAAAAGCAAGGGAATCTATAAAGGACGACCAACACTTTATCCCCCCAAATGCCAAAAGTCCTCAAAAGCGATTTGTTTAACATCGTGTCGTTTCTCAGTTGAATGAAAATATTGCCATATCTCAAATTGCCAAAGAGGTCGGGATTACACGACAGACGATCTATAGAATTAAGAACAATCTAGATTAGTCTTCACTATATAAAAGCGATGTATTCAAAAACGTTTTATATGATAAAATTGATGCGGTCATCTAGTTCACTTCTGTGCGGATAGCATGGAAGGAGGTAACACCATGTTTGCAACAATGTTTGAGTCCCTTATTGCACCAATTTTAGTCGGTGCAGTAATCACATTATTATCGTATTGGTTGGATAATCGTGAAGACTAACTAGATGGCTATACCAATAACACCAAAAAACCCCCAATCTACTGCCATAGATTGGGGGGTTGGTGTGTCATGTTAAGCAACAATGTTTGATTACTTATATTATAGCATTTTCACGTTGCCCCGTAAATAAAACAGAATCTACAAAGCATTTAAAGGTAAGTGATGTCCCGCTCCTTCTGTTGATTCCACCGAATAAAATGATCGCTTTCCGAACTGTCTTCCCATTGGTAACTTCGAGTGATTCCCAGCCCTTTTATACCGGAGAGATATTTTTTATGCCGTTAGCCTCCATTTTCGATTGACCATTTCCTCTCCAAATTACTCCACACTCCCCTTCCAGCTTTAACCCCTGTCCGCATCATGTTATACTGTGTTAAGAAAATAATAGTAATACATGGGGGAGCCATAACAATGGCTGAGAAGGATGCTTCCTGACCCTTTGACCTGATCTGGATAATACCAGCGTAGGGAATGTGTGGCGGTTTCGGTCTTTGCTGAATAGTAAGCACCACGCCTCCATTACTCTTTAACGCCTCCAGATACGGAAGGTGTTTTTTTATGCCCATTTCTACAATGGTCACGGAACACCACCAATTTTGAGAGGAGCATACATTATGAAAAGAATGTTATACGCCATGATTGCCATCCTGTTCCTATCCGCCTGCGGCGGAGGGGAAGATAAGGCATCGACAGGTGAGGACGGATTGAAGGATGTCACCTTCGTCCTTGACTGGACGCCGAATACAAACCACACCGGCATCTATGCCGCGAAAGCGGAAGGCTATTACGAAGAACAGGGGCTCGACGTCGAAATTGTGTTGCCTGGTGAAGCGGGAGCCGAACAGACGGTTGCTACTGGTAATGGAGATTTCGGCATCAGTGCCCAGGAGAACGTCACCCAATCGAGGTTGCAGGGCGTGTCCATCGTGTCGCTTGCTGCCATCATCCAGGACAACACGTCCTATCTTGCCTCCCCGAAAGAATATGATCTTGAGACCCCGGCCGACCTTGAAGGACAGACCTATGGCGGCTATGGCTCTCCAATCGAAGAGGAGACCATCGCGTCCATCATGAAAGCTGATGGTGCAGATATCAGTGAAGTGGATATCCTGAATATCGGAGAGACGGACTTCTTCACTGCTGTACAGCGTGATGTCGATTTCGCCTGGATCTATTACGGTTGGACGGGGGTTGAAGCAGAACTTCGGGACTTTCCGCTCAATACGATTTCCTTCACCGAGTATTCGGATGCGCTGAACTTCTATACGCCTGTCATGATCACCAATGAAAAACTGATTGAAGAAGACCCGGAGATGGTTGAAGCCTTTACAAAGGCGACTGCCAAAGGGTACCAACTGGCAATGGATGAACCTGAACAGGCAGCCCAACACCTGATTGATGCAGAACCAGACCTTGATGAGGAACTCGTCATAGCAAGCCAGAAATGGCTGACCGATGTCTATCAGGGGGATGCGCCATACTGGGGCCACCAGGAGCGTGATGTATGGCAGAACTATATGGCTTGGATGTATGAAAATGAGCTGATCGATTCTGAGCTGGACGTCGACGCAGCCTATACCAATGATTTCCTGCCGGGAAGCTCGGATGATTAGATGATGAAACGCCTACTCTCATGGAATGTTGTGGCGCCTGTTTCCGTCATTATTCTCATCCTCGCCATCTGGCAGTTGGCGGCTTCGCTGTTTGACATTCCAAGCTGGATGCTGCCAAGCCCAGTTCAAATATTCGAAGAAGGCATGCAGATCTATCCACGTATATTGGACCATAGCCTCTCCACCGTGCTGATCGCACTCGGCGGATTCGCCATCGGCGCCTCGGTTGGAATCGTTCTGGCACTTGGACTTCACCTTGTGCCCCAAGTGCGGCAGGCTGTATATCCATTGATGGTATTGTCGCAGAACATTCCGATCATTGCGCTGGCTCCGCTGCTCGTACTGTGGTTCGGCTTCGGTGCCTTGCCGAAGATACTGATCATCACACTCGTCTGCTTCTTCCCGATCGCCGTTTCCCTGATCGATGGATTCAGGCAGACCAATCCAGCGCTCCTCAACTATATGCGCATGATCGGCGCGAGCCGCAGGCAGATATTCTTCAAGCTGGAATGGCCAAGCGCCCTGCCCTACTTCTTCTCGGGTCTGAAGATTTCTGCCACATACAGCGTAATGGGTGCAGTTATCGCCGAATGGCTCGGGGCTCAAAAAGGGCTTGGTGTCTTCATGACAGTTGCCTCTTCTGCCTTTAGGACAGATCAGGTATTTGTATCGATTTTTGCGATCATGCTGATCAGCATGATTCTGTTTGGCTTCATCCTGTTGCTTGAAAAATGGATGATCCCGTGGAATACGGAAGGAGATGATCGAGATGACGGCTAAACTCCACATTGAAAATTTGACCCACACATTCAGGGGCACATCGGATATCGAAGTGTTGGCTGACCTCTCCATCACCATCGGAGACGGCGAGTTCGTCACCCTTCTCGGTCCGTCGGGAAGCGGGAAGAGTACCCTATTCAACCTGGTCGGTGGACTGATCGAGCCGGATGAAGGCGATATCTTCATAGATGGCAAGCGGGTCAACGGCACCCGAGGCAACATCAGTTATCTGCCGCAGCAGGATTCATTGCTGCCCTGGCGCACGATTGAGGACAACCTTGTTCTGGTCCAGGAGATAAACGGCAGCATCGACCGCCAGACGGCGCGTAAATGGCTGACACGGGCAGGGCTTGGCGGATACGAAAAATCCTATCCCAATACACTGTCCGGTGGGATGCGGCAGAGAGTCGCCTTCATCCGCTCCCTGCTCAGCCCTCAGCAGCTGATGCTGCTCGACGAACCGTTTGGCGCGCTCGATGAACTCACCCGCCTAGACATGCAGGACTGGCTGCTCAAGATGTGGGAGACCGACCGCCGCTCCGTGTTGTTCATCACGCACAGTATAGAAGAAGCAATCTATATGTCGGACCGCATATTGATACTATCCGACAAGCCAGCAAAAATAATAAAAGAAATTGAGGTGCCCTTCGCACGCCCAAGACACCATGACATCACATTGGAAGATACATTCACCAAGCTGAGAAGGGAAATCTACCTGTTACTGAAAGAAGGCGATACAGAATGATCGATCTGGACATGGTGTCTGAAGTCAGAAAGCATTCCGCTGCGATGGAAGAAAATGGTCGCCCCACCGATGAGATGCTTGAATATATGTATGATGAGGGGTTATTCAAACTATTTCTGCCAAAGGCACTCGGTGGCAGCATGACCCCTTTGCCTGAAGCCTTACAGACGTTTGAAACCGCGGCCTATGCCGACGGCAGTTTCGGCTGGCTCGTACAGCTTGGCTCTGGCGCGGGATTTTTTGCGGCCACATTATCACCGATAGCCGTCGAAGAATTCTTCACCGCCCGCAACTTCTTTATAGCAGGCAGCGACCGGCCACTCGGCACGGCGAGAAAGACGGACGCCGGCTACATCATCAGCGGAAGCTGGCCCTACGCAAGCGGCGCCCTGATTGCGAACTTGTTCACCGCAACGTGCAGGATAGTCTCAGATGATGAAGACGATGGGGCGTTATATGCCTTCGCCTTTACACCGGAACAGGTGACCATAGAAGAAGACTGGAATGCTTTTGGCATGAAGGCCACCGGTAGCCATACCATTCATGTTACAGAAGCCATCGTCCCAGCCTATCGGCGTTTTGATGTCGCTGCGCCGCATTTTTACTATGACCATCCCGCCTACCATTATCCGTTCTTGCCATTTGCTTCTGCCAATATCGCCGCTACCGTCATCGGAGTCGCGCGCCACTTCTATGAAGCGGCCCGCAGGCAGATCGAGTCGAAGCTCTCGACCGACAAAGAAGTAGATGAAATGCGCCACCGCCATACCCTCGATATTCTAAATGCCAACGAAACATCATTCATGCAGGCTCGCCAGTCATACTATGATGCCGTCAGGACGTCATGGCAGACCCATATGGATGGGGAAGTTCTGGACGATGAAATTCTGGACGCCGTATCTGACCACAGTAAAATGGTCGCACATGCTGCAGTCAGCGGCGCCCAGCAGCTCTATCGCCACCTCGGCATGGATATGATCATGGAAGACAATCCATTGAATCGCATATACCGTGACTTGCTCACCGCTTCCCAGCATGGCCTGCTCATCGATGCCGAAGGACGTATTGAGGAAATCAGCACCATATAATAAAAAGGCACCCCCTGTAATCTGACCGCCAGATTGCAGGGAGTGCCTTTTCTTGTCTCATCGCTTTTGGTTTTTGTCCATCTTGAGCTCAACGAAGCAATGTT
Source organism: Salinicoccus jeotgali (assembly GCF_055379195.1). Taxonomy (NCBI): domain Bacteria; kingdom Bacillati; phylum Bacillota; class Bacilli; order Caryophanales; family Staphylococcaceae; genus Salinicoccus; species Salinicoccus jeotgali. Next base: position 1,726,128 of record NZ_AP043830.1, read on the forward strand.
GTGTATTTTCCCATTCCAGATGATCGAATGATTTCCTGCATGAAGCTTCCAGGAAACTTAGCACTGGAGCCGCATCCGCCTGCTCTACGTCCCCCTTCATTTCATAGACGAATGTCATTTCGCTGATGGGTGGTCCGGGTTATCCCCTACGTAAAACTTCGTGCTGCTTTTCTTGATATCCACTCTGATCACCTCTAATTCCGTTTTTTTAGGCTCTTATCGTAAAATGGCGGATTGTCCGTATTATCTATTGAGCCAGTTCTTCGCTTCCATCGCGGCATCCTGGGTCAGGCTGTGGCCATTCACCCATGTCACCTCAACGTCTGCACCGCGTTCTTCAAACAGGTTGATCACGCGTTCACTTTCCGCTTCCGGCACAATCGGGTCACCCTTGCCGAGGGACAGGAATACATCCACATCATTGAAGTCCTGTTTTTCTTCTACATCTGCCGGATAGAGCGGAGCGAACAAGGCCGCCCGCTTGAATGTCTCAGGCTGCCGCAGCATCATCTGGATGGCGATGTTCGAACCGTTGGAGAAGCCGACAAAGACGACATCTTCCAGTTTGAATTCATGTTCCTTCGACTTTTCAACGATGAACTCATAAAGCTCATTGCCGCGGAATTCAAGGTCTTCCCAATCATACTGGCCTTCACCGTGGCGTTTGAAGTAGCGGTTCATGCCATTCTCCTGCACATTGCCGCGGACTGATAAAACATTATATTCAGGATTCAACAGCTCAGCAAGCGGCAGCAGATCCCTTTCTGTGCCGCCTGTACCATGAAGTAATACGAATACTGGTGCGCCCTTTTTCTTTTCATTGTATAAGTGTTCCATTATGGGTCATCTCCTCTGTCATTATGGTCTTTCTGCTGTAAACATGCGTCCTATTTCTGCATGGCCATCATCTGCAAGCCTACCTACGGCGCCTGATCCTAGGGGACCGATATAGCCGTCTCGATAGATGTCCTCACCTATATGATAGTGCTGCACCTTCAAAAGCAGGACATCTGCTATGATTATACACCCAGCTTCGGCAGCAGACTTTCATACTCTTCACGTCTATGCTCGTATTGCGGCGGCAACTTCAGGGTGGTGCCTAAAGCATCTTTATCCTCGTCCCTGTCGAACCCGGGACCATCGGTCGCAAATTCAAATACGACATGGCCCTTCTCGGAGACATAGATGGAATTGAAGTAATGCCTGTCCTTGACTTCAGTAACGCCGAAGCCTTCATCCTTCAGCGCAGCCTGCCATTCATCGAGCACGTCCATGTCGGGTACGGACCATGCGATATGATGCACTGTACCGATGCCGAACCTGCCTGGGGCAAGCGGCGGGATTGCTGTGATGATATGATGCTTTTCCTCACCAGCCGTCTCGAAATGGAGGTTCTGGCCGTCGTGGTCGAGCTCCGTCAATCCCATCATGTCGGTCAACAGTTCCTTTGTGCCGCCCGGGTCACCGGACAGGAGCACAGCACCATGGAATCCAAGGATTGCGTCATCTTCAGCAGACGCTTCCCCTTCAACAAGGGCGAGCTCGAGCCCGTGTATGTCGTCGAATTCCAGGGTCTCCTTGCCGAACAGTTGAGTCACTTCGACATCAATGTCCTGGCTGCTGAGGTGGTCCTGCCATGCACTGAGGCTGCCTTTTGGCACCCTGAAGGCGATCCTGCCCACTTGACCGCTGCCTTTTCTGCCCTCTCGGCGTTCATTCGTCCATGGGAAGAATGTGATGACTGTTCCCGGGGTCGCATCGTGGTCTGAAAAGTAGAGATGGTAGACGCCCGGGTCGTCGAAATTGACTGTCTGCTTGATGAGGCGCAGGCCCAGGACATCCCTATAGAATTTCAAATTCTCATTTGGATCGCCGACGATTGCACTGATGTGATGGATGCGTTTTATTGCTTCCATTTGATCAATTCCTCCTATATGCGCATTAAGACCGCTTCGTATCGAAAGGACGTATCTGCGCTTCGATTTCTTCGCGTTGTGATTCAAGGAATGGTGGCAGGGCCAGACTCTCGCCGAGCGTTTCATATGGTTCATCGCCCATGAATCCCGGACCGTCTGTTGAAATCTCGACCAAGATGTCACCGATCCGTGTGTACAGTGCCTCGAAGTAGAAGCGGTTTACGTTACCGGAGTGTCCCATACGGTTCTGATTGTATTTCTCTTCCCATTTTTTGATCGTCTCGTGATCTTTCACCCTGAATGACACGTGGTGAACCTGTCCATAACCTTGACGGCCAGGAGTCGATTCGTCTTTCCTCAAGATCACTTGACCACCATTACCGCCCTCGCCGACTTCAAACAGCGTTACATCCTGTTCTTCCAGGCTCGGTTTCATGTCATAGATTCCTGTAAGGATCTGCTTGAACTCATCGAAGTAGCTTACCGTGATTTCAATCGGACCCAGACCATAGATCGCTTTATCTTCCGGTACCGGACCGTTCTTCCATGGAATGCCGGGAGCCACCCCTGTATCCCCTTCGTCGGAGAACAGCTGATACCTCTGGCCATCCGCCTCTTCGAACGGCAGTACTTTTTTCCCAAACACCTCTTTGATGCCATCATGTTTTACATCAAATTCTTCGAATCGCTCCAAATAATATTCCAGTGCCGCGTCATCCGGTACCCTGAGTCCTATGCGTGAAATCGAGTTCGTGCCCGGCGCGCCTTTCGGGATATTCGGGAAGTCAAAAAATGTCACGTCTGTACCTGGAGAACCGACATCGTCCGCAAAGAATGTGTGGTAGGTGTGGATATCATCCTGATTCACCGTCTTCTTGACCAATCTCATGCCGAGTACTTCAGTGAAGAATTTATAGTTCCGCTTTGCGTCGTCCGTCATCGCTGTAACGTGGTGGATTCCGAGTAGTCCTTCAGTCATTTCAAAAACTCCTTTTAAATGATTCATCCAATAATTATCTTCAATTAGAGATAATTGGCTGTTTTAAAGCCTGTGCCCGGCACAAGCTTCATTTCAGTAATCCTTCTGCATGCAGACCGACACGTTTCAACAGGTCGATCGCTTCGTCAACTTCATCATCCGTCCATTCATCGAAAATGGTGTGGATCAGCGCTTCCTGTTCTGCTACGCGTCTGTTCATATATTGCTTACCCGCTTCAGTGATGCAGGCAAACATTTTCCGCCTGTCTTCTTCACAAGGTTTCCTGTACAGGAAACCCTTCTCTTCCAGTTTATCGATGACATATGTGATGCTTCCGCCCCCCATCAGAATCTTTTTCCCGATGGATTGGATCGGCTGATCCCCCTTATGGTAGAGCAGTTCCATCACCGCATACTCATTCAGATTGATTTCCTTCTTCAGGAAATCCTGCTTGATCAGTTTCTGGATGGACTGGGATGACTTGATGAAAACAGTGAAGGCCTTGATGCGCGGATCGATATCTTTCATCTCTGCACATCCTTAAAATTAGTTTAAATTAAATTAGATTAAATTTAATATATCTGTACTATAAGCCATGAAAAATCATAATGCAACCCCTCAGCTCAAAAAATATTAAATTTAATCTAAATGGGTGCAATCCAAATGTTTTAGAAACGGCACGCCGCCTTTATTCAGGCTGCCGGACTTTAAATGCTTCATTATATAGATCCGTGACGAACATATGGCCCGGCGCATGGGTGATCATCACTTCCGGCCTGGCATTCAGGGCCGCATTCTGCGGTGTTACACCGCACGCCCAGAATACAGGTACTTCATCCTCTATAAGCTCGACACTGTCACCATAGTCCGGCTGGCCGAGGTCGGTGATTCCGATCGCATCCGGGTCGCCATGATGGATGGGACGGCCATGCATATCCGGAAACATGCCTGTAATCTCGGCTATACGTTCGACACTTTCCTTCCTGAACGGCCGCATCGAGACCACGAGATCGCCGCTGAATATGCCTGCCGGCACGGTTTTGATGCTGGTCCGGTACATTGCGACATTCCTGTTCTGCATGATGTGCTTCATCTCAAATCCGGCATCGGTGATGGCCTGTTCGAAAGTAAAGCTGCAGCCGATCAGGAACGTCACAAAGTCGTCCTGCCACCAGTCGCTTATATCATCGACGGTTTCTGACAATTTCCCGTCCCGATAGACATTGTACCGTGGGACATCCGTGCGGATATCCGACCCTTCTGCATACACACTCTCCGTCCGGCCATCCTCGAGCACCTCGATGATGGGAACGGCCTGGTGGTTGCGCATTGCATACAGAAGAAAATCGAATGCATAGCGCTTCGGCAGGATGACGACGTTGGCCTGCACATGATTGCCCGCTGCCCCAGACGTCGTCTTGTCGAATGTGCCATTTCTGATCTGGTTTCTAAGTTCCTTCGCTTCCATGGTATCTCTCCCCTACTTCACCCATAAGTCCTGCAGACCCTGCAGCGACATGACCCCTGCAATGATCGTGATGATGATGGCGATGATGCCGAAGACGATCATCCAGGATGGATGGCGATATTCTCCGACCACTTTCTTTTTACGCGAAGCAATCAGCACCGCCCCCAACGTCAAAGGCAGGATCAGGCCATTGAAGGCACCTGCAAGGATGAGCAGTGTGACCGGTCGGCCGACAAACGTAAAGATGACGGTGGAGATGACGATGAAAGAAATGATTACAATATTATTGTATTGATCGAATATGCGGTGCAGCGACTTCAAAAATGAGGCACTCGTGTAGGCGGAGCCGATGACTGAAGATAACGCCGCTGCCACAAGTACGATGCCGAACACTTGCATGCCGATGTCGCCAAGCGCGATCTGGAACACCGACGCCGGTGGATTGTCGGGATCGAGGGACACCCCGCCGGAGACGACGCCGAGGACTGCCAGGAACAGCAAGATCCGCATGACGCCGGTCGTCAAGATGCCGTAATTGGCGGCACGGCTGACGAACCCTAGATTCTCACGCCCAGTCATGCCCGCTTCTATCAGCCTGTGGGCACCGGCAAATGTGATGTAGCCGCCGACAGTCCCCCCGACCAGCGTCACCACCGGCAGGAACAGAGTCAACGGCTCTTCAGGCATGACGGCGCGGTAGGCCGCCTCCCCATAAGGTGGATCGGATTTGATCATGACGAACGCCGTGATGCCGATCATGAGGACACCGAGTATCTGGATGATGATATCCATGACCGCCCGGCCGTTCCTGAGCAGGAATACGATGATGGCGATGACCCCGGCGAGTGCTGCCCCAACCCTTGGGTCCCACCCGAAGATCGCATTGAAGCCAAGGCCCGCCCCGGCGACGTTGCCGATATTGAACGCGAAGCCACCGAGTACGATGAAGAACGCGATTACGTAGCCAAGTCCGGGAAGGACATCATTGGCGACGTCCTGCCCCCGTTTGCCGGAGACGCTGAGGACCCGCCAGATGTTAAGCTGCGCCCCGATATCGATGACGATGGAGGCAAGTATCGCAAACGCAAAACTGGCAAGGAACTGTTCGGTGAAGACGCTGGTCTGGGTCAGGAACGCCGGACCGATGGAAGAAGTCGCCATCAGGAAAACTGCTCCGAACAGCAGCCTGCGCTGCGTCGTTGTCATTTTGGGCTTGTTATCCATTATTCCACTCCCTACATCGTTGTGACTTCAATATCATTTTCCTTCAGGCGCCGGCGGATCTCCCGGACGAATTCAAGCGCCTTCTCCCCATCCCCATGTACACAGATGCTGTCAGCCTGTATTTCGATGTCGGAGCCGTCGATTGCCTCCACCCGGCCTTCAGTAACCATCCGGATGACACGCGCTGCCGCTTCGTCTGTATCGGTCACCATCGCCCCTGCCTTACGGCGGCTGACCAGCGTGCCGTCGGCTTCATATGCACGGTCGGCAAAGACTTCGTGACGCACTGCCAAGCCGGCTGCCTCACCCGCCTTCACCAGGTTCTGGTTGGACAGACCCATAAGCTTGAGGTCGGGGTTATATGTCTTCACAGCCTCTGCAATGGTCCGGGCGAGATCCGGGTCGGTAAATGTGGCATTGTAGAGGGCCCCATGCGGCTTGACATGATTCATCCTCTGACCTTGAGCGCGGCAGAAGCCGTCCAGGGCGCCAAGCTGATAGATGATGAGCGTACTGATCTCATCTGCCGTCATATCCATATAGCGCCGCCCGAAGCCCATCAGATCTGGGAATCCCGGATGCGCTCCGATGCCCGTCACGCCACTATCCTTTATCAACCGCACCGTCTCCTGCATGACGGAAGGGTCCCCTGCATGGAAACCACATGCCACATTCGCTGATGAGATGAGCGGGATGATGTCTTGATCATTGCCGATCGTATAGTTGCCATAGCTCTCTCCGAGATCCGCATTCAAATCTACTGTAAGCATTCATATCTCCCCCTAATTGATTATCGCATTGCGCTCAAGAAATTTTATATCTACGTCATTCTTCTCATAGTTCGGGTGGTTCATCAGAAAGTGCTGGAAATCGAGATTTGTCGAGATGCTTCCGATTACCGTCTCATCGAGCACATGACGCATCCTGAGAATCGCTTGCTCGCGGGTCGGGGCATGCACGATGATCTTTGCGATCATGGAGTCGTAATGCGGCGGGATCACATAGCCCGGATAGACATGGGAATCGATGCGTACCCCACGCCCCATGCCGAAGTGGAGCATGTCGATCTCACCGGGCGCAGGCATGAAATTGTTTGCCGCGTCTTCGGCATTGATGCGGCACTCTATGGCAAAACCTGAGATCCCTACATCTTCCTGTGTGATGGATAGCGGCTTGCCGCGGGCCACCTCCACTTGGGCACGTACGATGTCGACACCGGTGATGGCTTCCGATATCGTATGCTCCACCTGGATGCGGGTGTTCATTTCAATGAAGTAGAAAGCCGCTTCCTCCTCGACATAAAGGTATTCGACTGTGCCGGCGCCGCGGTAATGGAGGTCTGCGACGGCAGCGGCCGTCCGTTCTGTAATGTCTTTGCGGGAAGCCTCAGGCAGGATGGCGGCGGGCGCTTCTTCTATAAGCTTCTGGCTATTGCGCTGTATCGAACAGTCACGCTCGTAGAGGTGGACCGCATTGCCTTTTCCGTCCCCGATCACCTGCACCTCGATATGGCGCGCTTTTTCGATGAACTTCTCGACATAGATGCGGTCGTCGTTGAATGCATTCTTCGCTTCCTTCTTCGCTTCCTTGAAGTACTTTTCGAGTTCAGAAGACTCATGCACAAAGCGCATGCCCTTACCGCCTCCGCCGGATGCCGCTTTTATGACGAGCGGAAAGCCGATCTCCTCAGCAATCTTCTCCACTTCTTCAAACGTCTCGACCACACCTTCGCTGCCTGGAATGACGGGCACCCCCGCCTGCTTCATCGTCTGCCTTGCTTCCGATTTGTCCCCCATCCGGGAGATCGTCTCCGCAGTAGGCCCGATGAAGGTCACGTCCATTTCTTCAAGCCGCCGTACGAACTCCGCCGATTCCGACAGGAAGCCGTAGCCCGGGTGGACTGCGTCCGCCCCTGTGACCTCAATTGCCGAGACGATGGCGTCGATGTCCAGATAGCTGTCTGCGCTCTGGGCGGGGCCGATGCACACCGCTTCATCCGCCAGCGCAACATGCATACTCCTTGCGTCCGCTACCGAGTAGACTGCCACGCTCCTGATGTCCATTTCCTTCAGTGTCCGGATGATCCTGACGGCAATCTCTCCCCGGTTCGCAATCAATACTTTCTCCACGTCAGTCCCCCTCCTGCCGGATGGAGATGAGCGGTTGGCCATATTCGACCCCTTCCCCATTGCCGACGAGTATTTCTTCCACCGTACCGTCAACATCCGACACGACATCGTTGAATACTTTCATCGCCTCAATGACGCCAAGGACGTCCCCTTTTTTGACAGCCTCACCTTCAGCTGTATACGTGTCCTTGCCGTCTTCATCCTTGTCTATATAGAAAGTGCCCACTTGTCCGGCATCTATGGTGTGCGCCCCACTGTCTCCCGCATCATCCTTCACTGCGGGCTGCGGCTGAGCACTTGTTTTTTCTTGTGCTTCGAGATGGAGCTTGAAGTCCCCGTCTTCCACCGTCAGCACCTTCAACTGCTGCTCCTGCATAAGCGCTGCATAGGCTTTCACTTTTTCGACATCCATTTAATTAACCTCCCATTAATTTTTCGATCTTTTTTGACACCGGGCGAATATGCGCACGGAAATCATCATTGGTCTTCATATAAGCGCCGTCTTCAATCCGCGCCATTTCCGCTTTGTACATATCTGTCGCTTCCTCCACTGTGACGGCCTTGAACCTGATTGTCTCTCCAGGTTGCTTCTGGACGAATTTCGGGATATCCGCCCGGACGACCGTTGCGATCTTTGCGTAGCCGCCGGCGGTCTGCCGGTCGTTCAGCAGCACAATCGGCTGACCGCCCTTCGGCACTTGTATACTGCCCAATTGTGTCGGTTCCGACAATACATCATGGGAGGTGGCTTCAAGCTCTGGCCCTTTCAGGCGGGCTCCCATGCGGTCTGCGTCCTTCGTCAATTCATACTCGCCTTCAAAAAATGTGTGCTGCATGGCTTCATCGAAACGCTCGAACTGCTGGCCCGGCACCACATGGACGACATCATCCCCTGCAGGTATCTGAACACGTTGCTGAGCGATTTTGTGCACCTGTCCGCCGTATGCAGCAAGCCGATCGGAAGCCTTGAGTGGACGCCCACTATATCCGCCGATGCCGCTTCTGGCATGGGTTGAGGCGCTGCCGAGCACCCGGTTGACCTTGAAGCCACCGGCTGCGGCAAGATAAGTGCGGGCACCACTGGCGGCTGCACCGATGGTGATTATGCTGCCCTTTAGGACTGGGATGGCAATCCCTGAAGGATGGCTGCTGCCATCTATATCAATCGGCATCTCTGCGCCGGCCGTCGCAATGAAAGTGTCAGAGAGCACCTCGAATGTGCCGCCCTGCAGCGTCATTTCAAGTGCGGCGGCAGTTTCCGTGTTGCCAAGCAACTGGTTCGCCAAGCGGAACGCCCGGTAGTCCATCGCCCCGGCGGGCGAAAAGCCCTCTGACTGATGGCCGTAGCGGCCGAGGTCCTGGACGGTCGTGTAGACCCCTGGCTTCAGTACTTTCAGAATCCCCGTCATTTGTTCCTCACCTCGCTGTTCACTTCATAGTCCCCTTGGGCGACACGCTTTTCGATATCCTTGTACTCGTCTTCCCCGATCGACCGGTAGACGATGCGGTCCCCCGCCCCGTAGAGAATCGCCGGGTTTCTATCCGCATCAAAAAGTGGGACGGGCGTGCGGCCGAGCAGGTGCCAGCCGCCTGGTGACTCGAACGGGTACATGCCCGTCTGTCGTCCCCCGATCCCGACAGAACCTGCCGGAATGCTGACCCGGGGCGTTTCCAGCCGATCTTTATGCAATCGTTCGTCGAGACCGCCAAGGAATGGAAACCCCGGCATGAACCCAAGCATATAGACGAGATACTCGGTATCCGCGTGCAGGTGCACGACGTCTTCCTCGGACAAGCCCGATGTTTCAAAATGACCGATGTCCGGCCCGTACTCCCCGCCGTAGCACACGGGTATTTCGATGACCCGGTACTGGAACGGCTCCTGCGCAAGTGCATCGATATCTATTTTCTCAAGAGCTGCCTTAAGTTTTTCCAAGTCTACAGAAAATACTTCGAAATGGATGATGAGACTTGTATACGACGGTATGACCTCCACCACGCCTTCAAAGGACTGTGCTTCTATATGATGGCGCAGGGCGACGATCTGTCGATTCACCGCTTCATCGATTTCGTCGCCCAAATATATCGTCAGTGCATCTTCTGCAAACTGTCTGATTTTCATGCCTTTGCCCCCAAACTGAATTTTCACACTTTTCTCATCTAATATCGTATACTATTATGGACAAAGATGAAAGACCATTACTTAAATGAAGGAGCATAAAAATGACACGATACTTCTTGGATAGGATGAAGGCAGAACAGCTGGAGGATGCCTCCGGCCATAGACTCCACGAACAGTTCATGACCATCGCCGAAATCGGCATGACGAAAAATCAAGGGTCGCGGCGCATGGGGTATTCGAAGGAAGAGGAGGCAGCTAAGCAGCAGGTCATCAAATGGATGGAGGAGATCGGCATGACGGTGCGCCGCGACGGCGCCGGTAATGTCTTCGGCAGATACCCAGGACAAAACGATTCGAAAGTCTTCATGGCCGGTTCGCATCTCGACACCGTGCCGGACGGGGGACATTTTGATGGTGTCGCCGGCGTGCTTACCGCGCTCGAGATCGCAACACTGTGGCATGAGGCGGGATACAAACCGAAGTACTCCTATGAAGTAGCCGTCTTCAGCGATGAAGAAGGCAGCCGCTTCAACAGCGGACTGACCGGCAGCCGGGCTTTTATGGGGATGTTGACGGAAGGGGAAGTGGATAAATATAAGGACCCTTCCGGTCAGGACTTTGACGCCGTCATGGACGCAGCCGGGTTGGACCGCACACATTTCCTGGACGCGGAGGGACCTGATTATCCGATTGAAATGTATGCGGAGGTCCATATTGAACAGGCCAGACAGCTCGAAGAGAAGAATCTGCCGCTTGGCATCGTCAGCGGCATTGCCGGGGCGACGCGCACCAGTGTCGTATTCCATGGAGAAGCGGGCCATGCCGGCAGCACCCCGATGCCGGGACGTCAGGATGCGCTGGTCAAGGCATCCGAATTCATCTCGACTCTACCCCAGGTCGCCCAGGGCATCAGTGAGACGGCAGTCGCCACAGTGGGCAAGATCAATGTCGAACCGGGCGGCGTCAATGTCATCCCGGGCGAAGTGTCGCTTGTCGTCGATGCCCGGGATATAGACGTCGAGCTGCAATCTGCGCTCATCGATGCCGTTCGCAACCATGCCGAACGGACGGTTGAAGGCAGCAACGTCACGGTCGATGTCGATTTGACGACCCGCATCATGCCGATCCCCATCCAACCGGAAGTCATCGAAAAGATGGAGCAGTCCTTCGAGCGCAAGGGGTTGAGCCCCGTCCATCTGCCGAGCGGCGCGGGGCATGACGCCATGGCCATCGGCACAAGGCACCCGATTACCATGCTGTTCGTGAGGAGCATTGCAGGCATCAGCCATAATCCGGCAGAATTCACCCATATTGCGGATATCCAGCAGGGCGTCCGTGTGCTGCAGGATTTCTTCGAAAATTACTAAAACCGGAAAGAAATGATTTCTTCCCTATTAAACGCCTGTTTTTCGGGTAGACTGACAGGGAGGTGAACCGAATGTCATATATACGCATCAAAGGCGCCAATCAGAATAACTTGAAGAATGTGAGCGTCGATATACCAAAACATACCCTGACTGTCTTTACTGGACGCTCCGGCTCAGGCAAGTCATCGCTTGTGTTCAATACACTTGCGGCCGAATCGGAACGCCTGTTGAACGAAACGTATTCAAGCTATCTGCAGAATCAGATGACGCAGTACGAGAAGCCGGACGTCGATCAGATCGAGAACCTGCCGGTGGCGATGATCATCAACCAGAAGCGCCTCGGCGGCAATTCCCGTTCCACGGTCGGCACGATTTCCGACATATACTCGTCCGTGCGTCTATTGTGGTCGAGGATCGGGGAACCGTTCGTCGGCTACTCCAACGTCTTCTCGTTCAACAATCCAAGCGGCATGTGCCAACGCTGCCAGGGATTGGGGTATGTCGAAGATATTGACCTCGATGAACTGCTCGACTACGACAAGTCGCTGAATGAAGATGCAATCAAGTTCCCATCCTTCCGCCCGGACAGCTGGCGCGGCAAACGCTATCTCTACAGCGGTCTGTTCGACAACGATAAGAAGCTGCGCGACTATACGGATGAGGAAATGGAGACCTTCTTGTATACGAAGCCGACACGTCTTAAGAATCCCCCTTCGAATTGGCCGCGTACGGCACAGTTCGAAGGGCTGATCCACCGCTTCAGACGGTCGTTCCTGCTCAATGACAACTTCGAGAAGAAGCGCTTCATCAACGATGTCAACCGCGTCGTCACAAGCCGCGACTGCCCCGACTGCAACGGCAAGCGCCTGAACGACACGGTGCTGTCATGCAAGATCGATGGCATGGATATCGCGGATTTCACAAATCTGTCCATCGAGGAGGCCATCCCGTTTCTCAAACAGCTCGATGATCCGAAATCCGAATACATCATCCGGCCGCTGCTCGCGCAGATGGAGTCCCTGTCGTATGTCGGACTCAACTATTTGACGCTTGCCCGTGAGACACCTTCCCTCTCAGGCGGGGAATCCCAGCGCATCAAACTCATCCGCCACTTGAACAGTCCGCTGGCCGATCTGGTCTACATCATCGATGAGCCGAGTGTCGGCCTGCATCCGGAAGATATCGAAAAGATCAATACGATCATGCGCTCCATCCGGGATAAGGGCAACACCGTCCTTGTCGTCGAACATGATCCCGACGTCGTCCAGATCGCCGATCATGTCATCGATATCGGTCCCGGTGCCGGCCAGCACGGTGGCGAAATCATCTTTACGGGGTCGTATGAGGAACTGATGAAGACCGATACGCCGACAGCGACGGCACTCGACCGTCCGCATCAGCTGAAAGCACAGCCGAGGCGCCCGTCAGACTTCATCAGCCTCAAGCACATCACCAGAAACAACTTGAAGGATGTCTCCGTCGACATCCCGAAAAATGTGCTGTCCGTCGTGACCGGGGTGGCCGGTTCCGGTAAGAGTACACTGATCAAGACTGGCTTCCGCAATGATCCGGATGCGATATTCATCGACCAGAAGCCGGTCCATGCTTCGAACCGTTCGAACCTGCTGACCTACATGGACCTCTTCGATGACATCCGGACCTTCTTCAGCAAGCAGACGGGACTGCGCAAGGGCATGTTCAGCTACAATTCTGAAGGCGCCTGCCCGGAATGCAACGGCAAAGGCGTATTGAAGACGGAGCTCGCCTTCATGCCGGACTTCTCCCAGACTTGTGAAGTGTGCGGCGGCACCCGCTATAAGCCAGAAGCATTGGCGGCCACAGTCGATGGCTATTCCATCGCTGATATACTGGCGCTGACCGTCGAGGAGGCATTGAGCGTCTTCAAGACCAACGCCCATGTCATCGAACGCCTGAGAACCGTGCAGGATACAGGGCTCCACTATATGACCCTCGGCCAGTCGCTCGATACATTGTCTGGCGGTGAGATACAGCGGGTCAAGCTCAGCCGCTACCTCGATGGCGAGGCGACAGGCCAGGTCTTCATATTTGATGAACCGACGACCGGGCTGCACGAAGATGATATCCCGACCTTGCTTAAATGCTTCCAGGAGCTGATCGGCCAGGGCAACACCGTCATCCTGATCGAACATAACCTCACCATGATGACCCATGCCGACTGGATCATCGATGTCGGTCCAGGCCCCGGTCTAAAGGGCGGCACGATACTCTACAGCGGCGCGCCCTCCGGCCTGCTTGATGTAGAGTCATCGGTGACGGCCAAACACATCAGACGCTATATCAGCAATCCGGAATGACACGTTAAGAAAGCCTCCACCAAAAATGGGTGGAGGCTTTGTTTTATGATCTGAGTATCTTCAATTCCCCCTGTAGCGCTTCGTCTTTCTGTAGAGCAAGGCAAACACCAGCAGTACACCTGTACAACCGAGCAGCCAGACGGAAAGCATCATCATCCCGATTGTTCTCCATGGGTCATCGAGCCCGAAAAACATCGTGATGATAACCAGCACAGTCAACAAGGCGCTGGCCGCAACAGGAATAAGTGTCCGGCCATGGAGTTCCGCATAGACGATGGCCAGCCCAAATGTCAGCAGATAGAGGAGCGTCAAGGTTGCGGTGTTGATCGATTTATCCAACATCGTCCCAAAATCCACCCCACCCGAAGTTTCCGGCATCTCGACTTCAAGCGGCGCCATGTCATCCCCTTCATAGGAAATCGTCTGTATCTCATAGACAGCCGGCTCGGACGGCCAGTCCTCCTGCACCAAAAATGCGAGGCGCTCTTCATTGTTGAAGAATGCCGGGGACATCACCGAAGCATCTTGGTTGGTCAATTGCTCCACCTCTTCCGTTTCAGTGTCCGTCAGAAACAGCTCATAGATGTAGGTGCCTTTATCCGACTCGCCTGCCTGGGCTGTATAGGCAAGTGAAGCGCCGTCAGACGACAGGGTCGGGACGCCGATGTAGCCAGGTCTTCCGATTCCCACATAGGGCTGTTCCTCTTTGGTCTTAAGGTCATATGAACGCATCGCCTCTCCCATGAAATGGAGCATCTCCCCATCCGCGGAAACATTCAATCCCCGCATATCGAATGCATCCTTATCCGTCAGTTTTTCATGGGCATCACCTTCTCTACTGACGCGGTGGAGATCCCGTCCGTTTTCCGTCGATTCAGGAGCCGCGAGCAGATCTTCTGAAGGCATTGCGATATAGTAGACTGTTTCTCCATCCGGTGACATGGCAGCCTCAAAGACGTGAGTCTCAGTGCTTGTCAGCTGGATGGGGTCGCCACCTATCTCTGGCAGGAGATGAAGTGTCTGTATCCCCTCTTCCGAGCGGCTCAAGTACATCAACCCTTGACCATCCGGAGTGAACTGGGGTTGGGTCTGATCCGCCTCTTCTGTCAGCGCGATTTCTTCCGTCCCTCCGCCGATATCTCCTATATAGATGGATTCCCTGCCGTCATCATAGTAGGAGAAGGCCACCTGATCATCGTCCGGAGAAATATCAATCGATTCACCCAAACCCGTATGGTGTCTGTACGGGCTATCGTCTGTGGTCATACTGTACGTGACTGCTGCAACAAACAGGATGAAGCCGATGATGATGGCCGTCATCAAACTCCTTTCTTTATTGATGCTACCCCTCCTTTAGATGTGACACTAGTTCAATCACTGTGACTGTCACTCCCCCATCACTTGCCTGTAGTGATCGGGATCCGTAGCCCCTTCTGTATTGATGACTAAGACGTTGGAAACTGCATCCAGCCCGAGTTTCTGCCGTGCTTGTGGGTATCCGCCTTCTGTCATCAGCGCGTGCAGCGCGCCGAGTGTGACGGCTCCGGAGGCACCCGAAACGACAGGTTCATCTGAACCGACCGGCCTGCCATAGAGCCGCATACCCCGCTCACTCGTTCCGTCCTCACAGCGGATGAACGCGTCCGCTGACGCTTTCAGCATCTCAAAGCCCTGGGTACTCGGCGCCCCGCAGGCCAGGCCGGCCATCACAGTATTTAAGCTTCCTGTGACTTGTTGCGCTTTACCGGAAGTGTCCTTCATCGATTGATGGAAACAATCCGCCGCTTCTGCCTCCACCACGATGATCCGCGGGCCGTTACCGTCCATTCTGCTGATTACCGCGGCGGTCATCGCAGCAGCGAACGACCCCACTCCAGCCTGCAGAAATACATGCGTGATGTCATTGAAGGATGTGTCCCCCAATTGTGCATGGACTTCAGACATGAGGGTCGTGTACCCTTCCATGATCATCAGCGGAATCTCGTCATACCCTGGCCAAGCTGTATCCTGCAGCAGCACCCAACCATGCTCTTCTGCCAAGTTGGCCGTCTCCTTCACCGTGTCATCATAATTGAGTGTAGTGGCAGTCGCTTCCGCCCCGAGTTGCCGCACTGCTTCAAGACGGTGTTCGGCCGCCCCTTCAGGCATGAAGACTTTCGCCTTTTGGCCAAGCAGGCTGGCCGCCCACGCCACCCCTTTGCCGTGGTTGCCATCTGTTGCAGTCGCGAATGTCACGCCGGGATGCGTTTTAAGCCGCTCCAGCAATTCATTGTAATCATCGAAATCCAAGCCTTCATATCGTCTGAAATATTCCGCCATGACATAGATGCCACCCAGCCCCTTGAACGCATTCAACCCGAAGCGTTCCGATTCATCCTTGGCATAGATGTTCGCGACGCCGAGCTGTTGTGCCAAACCATCAAGATGAACCAGCGGTGTAGCCGCATACTCCGGCACACTCTGGTGGAATCTTGCCGACCGCTCCATCACCCCCTGTGTGAAGTGCGCGAGCAGATCAGTTTGTCCCCCTTCTTCCTTAAACCGATTTAAGACCATATCCATAGATGCTTCCCCCTTACAATCATCGTCCATCGATTTAGAGTTCTTGCTTCGACTTTTCCATCTTCGCTTCTTTACGCTTCTTCCTTTTCTCCCTTATGCTGACAAGGAAATAGAGCGGCAGCATGCCAACTACAAATGCCACAATGACAATGGTCCGGTTTTTCGGCCCCACCCAATCGAAGACGTAGAGGCCGAGGAACAGCAGTATCACTACAGCGATCAGAAATAATTTTTTATACATTGTACGCCACCTGTCCCCAATCTTTTAATATCTCCTGCATCTGCCGGCGTGCATGTGCCCCTTCACGGATCGGGTACTGCGGGAAGACATGGTTCATCTTTGGATATTCGTAGTATGAATACGGTGCACCGGCCGCTTCAAGCATACCGGCAAATTTCCGGGCGTCCGGCAGGCACACTTCATGCTCGCCGACGAACAGGTGGATCTTCGGCAGGCCCTCTAGGCTGCCATATATCGGCGACACTTTGTAGTAGGTTGGATCTGCGTTCCCCGCCCAGATGCGGCCGATGACCTTCAGGTTGTCGGGCTTTAACATCGGGTCGAGCGCCGCGTATTTCTTCATTTCGGGATGGGTCATGGTGACGTCGAGCCAGGGTGATATGAGGATCAATCCGTGCGGCTTGGGCAACTGCATTGACGCGAGCCACTGGGCGAATCCTAAAGCCAATCCGCCACCGGCCGAATCACCCATAAGCACGGGCACCTCCGGGTCTTCATCCAGCAGCTCACGGTACAGCTGATCCACCGCGTCATACGCATCATCATAAGTGAATTCCGGAGTTTTCGGGTAGATCGGCACGATGAATTCAAGTCCCGTATCCTCCACCATCCGATCTAGGAACATCCAATGGAAGAGCGATGGTTGATGGATGTAGCCGCCGCCGTGGAGATAAAGTACCCGCCTGCTGCCATGCTTCTGCCGCGGCTGCATGCGGTAGACCTTCATGCCGGCCTGCTGCGAGATGTCGATTTCCGACCGTAGTATACCTTCTGGTATTTTATGTTCCTTGCGGTTCTCCTTGAAGTTATCGGCAAGCATCTTTTCATCCACATCTTCGAGATCGAAGTTGACGAAGCGGATGATATCTTCGGCAAGCTTGCTGCCGATGCTCCTCTCTTCTACCAGAAGCGCCCGTACCGAATACGATAAAACCCCGACGCCCGCCAGTACGGCTGAGGCTTTGAGGACATCTTTCATGCAATCATCCCTTTCGTTTTGAAGTGCCCTCTGAAGAGGAGCGGCCCTTGATTTATATTACAGATGGAAACGCCGGCCGAGCTGGGTCATGAGGGCGCGGGTGGCGAATGCAAATATCACCGTGAACGTCGTAACGCCGAAAAGCAGCGCGACGACACTCGGCCACATGACGGTTGCCACCCCAGCCAGGTAGAGGATTCCCGGTACAAAGCCAAGCGCAATCATCATCAGCAGGAAGCTGACATAGCCGCTCCATCTCAGACGCACACGCAACATGAAGATCGACATCAATAGGATGCCGCCGATGATCAGAAACGGCACGACATAGTTGACGGACCACTGGACGGAGCCGGACATCGCGTCGATCACCAGCAACAGTATCGTCAGGCTGACCACCTGCGCGGTGATCTTACCGCCGATATGGGAAGCCGAGAGTATCGTATGGCTGAGCGACACCAGCATATAGAATACGGCCACGGCGACATAGAACACCCACAAGTACTGCGGCATGACGATGATGTTGACGGCCAGTGAGGCAATCACTGCCAACACCCCGAGGAAAATGGCGATTCTGGTGATGCGCGCTTTCATGCGCTGTTCCTCCCGGTTGTAATCCGGATACCATGTTTCGCTGGTATGTACGTCGATGCCAGTGGGTGCGTCGCACAGCGGACATTCCGCCTGGCCCACCCAGACACCGCAATTCGGACATTCCGTCATATCTCATCCCCCCAGTCATTCGAGTAGACGGTGATGTCCTGCCCGGTCTTCTCCTTAAGCAGCATAAAGAATGTGCGGATGATCTCCTGTTCTATAATCGAGCGTGAAAATGTTATCGTGAGCCGGTCGTTCAACGTACCGATCCCACAGTTGATCGGACTCTTCCGGGTCGGATACAGCACCACTTCCATGCGGTCGACATGCGGTTTCATCGCATCAGGCAGCTTGATGTTGCCAAGGTTCGACAAAGTCATCGTCTTGAGCCGTTCGCCGAATTGATTGAAGCCAAAACGCATGATCGGGTATTTGAGCAGGACCGGCATGGCCCGGGTCAGGAGGTTACTCTGCAGTGAGACGAAGCGGTTGATGCCGGCCTGCAGATTCTCTTTATCGGTCTTATCGGCAAGCTGGGTCGATACTTCCTTAATGAGACTATCAAACTGCATATAGCCATCCATCGAGACATCGATGTTCGCGACATAGAAGAAATTGCGCAATGTTGTGGATGGAAAATGCCGCCTGAGGCTTACTGGCACCGCTATCGCGATCCGTTCCTCACGCCTGTCGCCTGCTTTCTTTTCGTCGTGGATCGCCTGGATCAATACGCTGAGCAGAAACCCTGTGAGCGAAGTTCCTTGTGCTTTGGCGAAAGCATTCACTCGGCCAGCATCCATCACGCCGTGGATGACATTGATGCCCGGCGGGTCAATCGGCACGCCTTTAATCTGATAGCTTGGCTTCAACCGCGGGCCCGTGCGCTTGATGTTGCGGGACGTGGCAAAGCGTTCGAAACTGTCTTCCATCTCCTCCGGCCGCGGCGGGTCTTCCGGCACCAGGATATCATTCCCAACCGGGTCTTCCATGCCGCGCAGCATCAGATATTGGTAGACGAGCGTCTTCAAAAATTCCACCGCACCCCCGCCATCGGTCACGGAGTGGAAGATTTCCACAGAGATGCGCCGGTCGAAATAAAGCACCCGGATGAGATAGGCGTTGTTTTCCTTCGCATCGATCGGCGCACATGGATGCGCCGCTTCCCGCTTGACGCTGAGCAGCTCATCATTATGTTCCATGAAGTCCCAGAACAGCCCTTTACGCACGCGCACCTTCAGTGTCGGGAAACGCACTGCGACGATATCCAGCGCCTCCTGCAGCGTATCTTTATCTATCTTTTCTTTCAGGATCATCGCCACCCGGAATACCGCGGAGTTCGTCGCATCCGATACCGCATGGAATATCTTCCCTGTATTATCTATCTTGTACCACTCATCCATGCGACCGTCTCCTTCCGATTGATCTTCTTGCTCTTATTTACGTCCGATCAGTATTTCAAGGTCGAGCGTCACCGTCCGCGCCTGTGTGATGAAATCATCCAGTTCACCCGGCGCCTGGTTCCAGGCCAGCGGGGACATCCCGGAAAGATGCCGCAGGGCCGCTTCATCGAGCGGTACGCTTTTTGTGATGTGCATGCGCTCAGAAGGCCCGTACTGCGCCTCGAACAATGCCACCGTATCCGCGTTGTCGTACTGCGCCTTATCCGTCCCCTTATAGAGTGCCTCACGCAGTTCCTTTAAATAGCCCGCACCCGGCACGACTTTGATAATGCACCCGCCTGGCGCCAAGACGCGGTTGAAGGCGTCGTAGCGCGCCGGCGATAGTATATTCAAGATGACGTCGCTCTTGGCATCGGCTATCGGCAGATCCGCCAGATCTCCCACCAGCCACAGCTGCTCTGGATAATGCTTCGCTGCCATCATGATGCCTTCTTTCGCAATATCGACACCCACACCGACCGCATCCTCCCTATCGATGTCCGCCATGATCCTGGCAAGGTGGGAACCTTCACCGCTGCCGGCATCCAACACCTTCAAACTTGACTCCCCCGTCACCTGGCCCACCGTTTCGGCAATCGCTGTATGCAGTGCCAAATAGAAGCCACTTTCCGTGATAAAGGCGTGCCGGTCTTCAAACAACGCCTTGTCATACTGGGTCTTGACCGGCTTGTTCAGCATATTGACATAGCCTTGTTTGGCGAAATCGAATGCATGTGCATTACGGCACACGAGTGAAGCCTGCTCCCTCACATGCATATCTGCCCCACATACTGGACAGCGGAATATGTCCGCATGCCTCGCTGCGAGCTGCGCGCTTTTTTCTTTCTTCTTCATACTACGGCCTCCCGCTTCATTGTGTTAGTTTTATAGTAGACGAGCCGCCCGCCTTGTGCAAATGAATGTCACTTCAAGTCACATCATTTGTAATCACGCGGGCGCTTATTTAATGTTTAAGTATGACAGACCAGATTCAAATCAACGGAGGTACGGATACTATGACACGATATGATTATGATGTAGCGTTCATCGGCAGCGGGCATGCCGCATGGCACGCTGCAATGGCGCTCGTCCAGGCGGACATGAAAGTTGCCATCATCGAGGAGGACACCATCGCCGGCACATGCACGAACTTCGGCTGCAACCCGAAGATCCTGCTCGAAGGACCATTTGAAGTGCTTGAAGAACTCGGACACTATAAAGGCATCCTCAGCCAAGACACTACAGTCGACTGGCCCTCATTGATGGACTACAAGAAAAAAGTCATCCCACCGATGTCAGAAGGCCTCAGGCAGATGTTCGAACAGCAGGGCATCGACATCCACATGAATCATGGCACCCTGCAGGATGCCCACACCATCGCAGTCGGTGAAGAGACGTTCACGTCCGATAAAATCATCATCGCAACCGGCCAGCACAGCAACGCACTCGACATACCGGGCAAAGAATACACCAGCAACAGCCGTGACTTCATGGATATGGAGTCCATGCCGGAACACATCACATTCATCGGGGGTGGCTTCATCACGGCAGAATTCGCCTCCATCGCCATCAAGACGGGGGCGGAAGTCCATATCATCACCCATTCCGATGAAATGCTCCGTGGCTTCAACCGCAAGCATGTCGGCATGCTCACCAAAAAACTCGAGTCGGAAGGCGTCCATTTCCACTACAATGAAGATACTGCCGAAATCTCGAAGGATGGCGGGCGCTATACATTGCGTACCGAATCCGGTATGACACTATCCACCGACTGCATCATCGATGCCACCGGACGCGTACCGAACGTCGCCGGGCTCGGTCTTGAGAATGCCGGAGTCAGATATACGAAAAACGGCATCCAGACAGACGGCTACCTGCGTACCGCACAACCGAACATCTACGCAAGCGGCGATGTGCTGGACAAGACGATTCCAAAACTCACGCCGACCGCCACATTCGAGTCGGAATACATTGCCGCGCATATCACCGGCATGAATACGGAACCGCTCAAATACCCGGCCATCCCGAATGTACTCTATACA
Source organism: Salinicoccus jeotgali (assembly GCF_055379195.1). Classification (NCBI taxonomy): domain Bacteria; kingdom Bacillati; phylum Bacillota; class Bacilli; order Caryophanales; family Staphylococcaceae; genus Salinicoccus; species Salinicoccus jeotgali. Next base: position 1,747,527 of record NZ_AP043830.1, read on the forward strand.
CTGCCGCGCCTTGCCACAATCGGCACGACAGTTGCCGAAGCGGAGGAAGATGACGCCCTCACCGTTAAAACGGTCGAGTTCGGCAAACGGCTGTTGTTTGAGTACAAGAACGAAACCGATGCCCAGATGGATATCATCATCGACCAGGACAAACGTCTGGTCGGCGCTGAAATATACGGCAATGATGCAGCTGACTTGGTCAACGTCCTCACTTTCGCAGTCAACCAGAAAGTGACGGCGCAGGACCTCTCTGCCATGATTTTCGCCTTCCCAAGCCCTTCAAGCGGCGTCATCGATATGCTCAAATTCGAATTGTTGTAGCGTACTACCGAAGCGGATGAATGTCATCCGCTTCTTTTTTATGCCGTCAACGTCCTGCCATTCCGCCGAGTTTCTTCATCTGCCGGTCCAGCACCTGCTTGATGATTGGCTTCACCCCTTTAAGCATAAACGCATACTTACGCTTTCCGGGATCGAATGTGCTCGTCACGTGCACATTCGTCGTGCGTGCAGCAGCTGGCTCCAAATTGAAGGTTGAAACAATCACACCCTGCTTGAGCACGGTCTTCACTTCAACATGCTGGTTCTTTTCATATTCCGTAATCTCAGACCGGAAGCGGTATGTACGGTTCAGCACCTTCAACTTTGTGATGAAGCGGGCGCCGACTCCCCGTTCTGCCTCAGTCAGATAGTCGTTGCCTTCAAAGATCGGGCTCCACGACTTCAATTCCTCATCATCATTGACTATGGTGAACAATTCCTCCGGTGTGCCCGACATCTCTTCTTCAAAATGATACAGTTCCATAAGATTCTGCCTCCCTCTTTTCCCCAATCATACCATTTTTGCGCCCATGACCTGGCACAGCGTGCACATCATTAACGCTCGATTTACATGCGTGATAAAATGGGGGCTGTATTAAATAAACAGAGGAAATGCGAGGGATAGACAGATGAAGACATTGACAGATACATTCAAATTGCACAACGGCACCGAGATTCCGGGCGTCGGCTTCGGCACATGGCAGACACCAGACGGGGAAACTGCGGTCAACGCCGTCAAGAAGGCGATCGAATCCGGCTACCGCCACATCGATACGGCAGCTGCATATAAAAATGAAGGCAGCGTCGGCCAGGCAATCAGGGAATCCGGGGTGGACCGTAAAGATCTGTTCATCACCAGCAAGCTATGGAATTCCGAACGGGGCTATGAGACGACGAAAGCCGCTTTCGACAGCACTCTGAAAGCACTCGGTACGGATTACCTTGACCTCTACCTCATCCACTGGCCAGCAAACAAGAAACAGTCTGACGACTGGGAAACCATTAACCTCGATACGTGGAAAGCGATGACCGAGCTCTATAAAGAAGGCAAGATCAAAGCCATCGGCGTCTCCAACTTCATGCCACACCACCTGGAAGCGCTCGTCAACACGGAAATCAAACCAATGGTCAACCAGATCGAATATCATCCAGGGTACACGCAGGATGATACCGTCGCCTACTGCAAGCAGCACGACATTCTGGTCGAAGCATGGAGCCCGATCGGATCCGGCCGCCTGCTTGAAAACGAAGACCTCAAAAAAATCGCCGGGAAATATGATAAATCCGTAGCACAACTGTGCATCCGATATGTCATGCAGAACGGCATCCTGCCACTGCCGAAATCCGTAACCCCTTCACGCATCGAAGAAAACACACATCTCTTCGACTTTGAAATCAGTGAAGCAGACATGGATCAGATGGACGGAATGGACACCGTCGGATTCTCCGGCATGACACCGGATGAAATGGACCTCTAAACTTCTGAAGCATCATGATGTAAGGTGCTGGCACCTTGCAGATAACTCATTGAACCTCCTTTCCAGATGGAATGGGGGTTCATTTTTATACTTCAATGACTACTGATTATTTTGTTGCGTGAGCCGATCTCTCACCAAGCTATAACAGAAACCCTTCAGGCATCCCGTCTGACGGTTCCAATATAAAAGTGTGGAAGCCAGTTATATTGGCCCTTCCGGACACTTTCGCAATGACCGCTTCGTACTCGCCCACTTCCATTTCAGTGGTCACCTCTCCTTTGAAAATCCCGCCGGTGATGCTCCGGTTCATGAACGTGTCCCCTGCCCCGATGGTTGAATCATTAAAGAGTTGGGCGGCTTTCGCACTCGTGCCCGTACCGCACGGGGACCGGTCGATCTGTCTATCTGCAAAGATTGTGATGTTCTGCCATGTGCCTTCTTTCGACTCTTCCGAAAAGATGACGCCATAGATGCCATTCAAGCCTGCTTCAAGTGGGTGTCGGATGGTGTATTGCTTCTCGACCGCCGCTTTGATCATGGCGCCCCACTCCTTGAATTCAGCCAGATGTTCATGTTTTTGTGGCAAATTCAGAAGTCGATTGTTAAGAAACACATAAAACGCGCCGCCAAAAACCACATCGGCGTTCAGCTGCTTCCCCTCAACATCCAGAGTGATATCTTCCAGATAGACGAATGAAGGGACGTTTTCAAATGTAACCAAAAGTTCTTCATCCACGTCATATTGCGCATGGGCAATGACTTTTCCTGCCGGGCTGTCTATCACAAACCTTCTCTTATCGGAATTGTCCCCGAAGGCGCCCGTCTCGATCATCACAGTGACGACCGCAATAATGCCGTGCCCGCACATCGTGCTCCATCCCTCGTTATGCATGAATAGCACGCCGAAATCGGAATCTTCCTGTGCCGGGGGTGTAATGATGCAGCCGTACATCCCTTCATGCCCCCTTGGTTCATTCATCAAAAACTTTCGGATACCGTCAAGATTTTCCATGCAGTAGGCACGGCGTTCCAGCTGTGTCTCTCCTTTAATGGTTGGCAACCCGCTCATGATGATCCGAAGCGGTTCTCCTGCCACATGCATGTCGATGGTATTGATCATTTTTTTGTAATTCACTTCATTCCCTCCCTTTTCTTGTTTTAGAATATAAAGAAATTTCCGTGCCATAATTTTCCGGTTAGACGCATTGCCTGCTTTTCGATATACTGGAAAGAACCAAAATTTTGGAGGACTACTACTATGACCATCGATTATACATCCAGAAAAGATGCACTGATTTCCAATCTTAAAGAGCAGGCGGTTGATGCTGCACTCATCACCGATCCGTCAAACATCTATTATATGACCGGCTTCTTTGCCGACCCCCACGAGCGCTACATGTCGCTCTTCATCGATGTAGAAAGTAAAGAGACACACCTTTTCCTTCCGGCACTCGATAAGGATGCAGCGGAAGTTGCGGATGCCGACCACATCATCCCGATTTCCGATGAGGAAGATCCATTCGCCCTCATAAAAGCCACCATCAAAAGTGACGTGAAGACAATGGGAATCGAGACGAATGTCGTCACTGTCGCCCATCACAATGGACTGAAAAGTGTCTTCCCCGAAGCACGCTTCACCGATATCCAGGAAGCACTGAATCTGCAGCGGACATTCAAGAGCCGTGAGGATGTGGACGGCATGAAAGAAGCGGTGCGCATCATTGAAACCGTGCTCAAAGAAGGCCTCAAGACCATCAAGGCCGGCATGACCGAAGCCCAGCTTGTCGCCCAATTCGAATACTTGATGAAAGTCCATGGCGCCGCCGGCCCATCATTCTCCACCATGGTCCTGGCCGGCGAAAAGGCCGCACTGCCGCACGGTACCCCGGGTGACAGAACGCTCGAAAACGGTGATTTCCTGCTCATCGATTTCGGTGTCATCACCCATGACCGCTACTGCTCGGACATCACACGCACCTTCATCATCGGTGAAGCGACCGACAAACAGAATGATATCTACAATATCGTCAAAGCTGCCACAGAAGCCGGTGTCGACGCCGTCAAAGCTGGCGTACCACTCAAGGAATTCGACATCGCAGCGCGCAGCGTCATCGAGTCCCACGGCTACGGCGAATACTTCAATAACCGCGTTGGACACGGCCTCGGCATCGAAGTCCATGAAGCGCCGTCCATCCATCACTTGAACGAAGATGTCGCTAAACCCGGCATGCTGTTCACCATCGAGCCTGGCATCTACATCCCCGGCTATGGCGGTGTCCGCATAGAGGAAGAAGTGTACATCAACGAAGCCGGAGAAGCGGAAGTCCTCACCACTTTCCCGACGGAATTGCAGACGATAAAAATCTAATGCTATCTCAACAAATAAATAACTGACTGCCCCTGTCCGATATATTTTAATATCGGACAGTTTTTTATCTACTCCACCATTAATCCATTAGTGTGAAGACGATCAGCATCCATTATTAAGTAGTTTATGTAATCACTTTAAATAATCTGAATTTTAAAATATAATGGAGCGATAGAACATTTTACATGCATTCTGATACTAGTATGAACAAAAGGAGTGGAAATTGATGAGTGGATTAGGTGGATTGAACAAATCACCAAATGGTGTGGGAATCGGGCTTGTACAGCTACAGTTGCCTGTAACCGAAACTAAAGAGGACTTGAAAGCACAGACGGAAAAGGTATGTGAGATGGTGCGTAAGGCGAAGCGGTTCACCGCCCCAACTGATATCGTCGTCTTCCCGGAATACATGCTGCACGGTTTGTCCATGAGCATGGACGACGCGATCATGTGCGATATTGACGGCCCGGAAGTCCAGGCGTTTAAGGATGTCTGCAAGGAAAACGAAATATGGGGCTGCTTCTCCATCATGGAATATAACCCCAACGGCAATCCCTACAACACAGGATTGATCATCGACGATAAAGGCGAGATCAAACTGAATTTCCGCAAACTGCACCCATGGGTGCCTGTAGAACCATGGGAACCAGGTGACCTCGGCCTGCCTGTATGCGAAGGGCCGAACAGTTCCACACTCGGTCTGGCAATATGCCATGACGGCATGTTCCCTGAAGTCACCCGCGAACTTGCCTATAAAGGCGCCGACATCATACTTAGAACGGCTGGCTATACTGCACCCATCCACCATTCGTGGCGCATCACCAACCAATCCAACGCCTTCTGCAACTTGGCCTACACCGCTTCAGTCGCCATGTGCGGCAGTGATGGAACGAACGATTCCATGGGCGAAGGCATGATCGTCAACTTCGACGGCGTGCCGATGGTCGAAGGCAGCAACCGCCCTGATGAGATCATCACCGGCGAAGTCAGGCCGGACCTGGTCCGTGAAGCGCGGACGCATTGGGCTTTGGAAAATAATATGTATCAGTTGGGCCACCGCGGTTATGTTGCGGTCGAAGGTGGCGTCACCGACGCGCCCTACACTTATATGACGGACCTTCAAAACGGTACTTACAGATTGCCTTGGGAAGACGACATCGTCCATACAGATGGTCAGGATTATGGGTTCCCTGCACCAAGGAAGAAGTAGGTTTCAATACAACACCATCAACGGCACAACAAAACCACTGGTCCATTTAGACCAGCGGTTCTTTTCTCGGTAATTTGATTCACCACTTCTTTATAAGCAATGATTATTCCGCCCTCTTCTTCCCGAAATAAAGGAGACCAGCAAGCAACCCGATCAGCAGCATGGCTGAAGCAAATATAAGGAAAGGGATCGGGCCGAACTGGAAGATGAGCGGTGCGGATAGCGCAGTGACGAGCCCACCGCCAAGGAATGGTTCAAAGACCAGCTGCTTGTAGCCAAAACCTTCAAGGGCAGGCGATTCCGTCTCGGGGTCGGCCACACGGACCAGCATCAGGCCGGTGGCTGTCACCCCGGTCGACTGACCAAAGTCACCGATGGCTCGCTCCAGCCAATAGTCCGGCAGCATCCTTGGACCGAATACAAAGAATCCGAAGACATTCCATACGATGCCGAATAACGCCAGCAACAGAAATGGCACCAGATACTCACCCAGCACAGCCAAGGAAACAGTCGCAATCGCACTGGTGATGAGGATATCAAGGGCAAATCCTTGTATAGTTGTAATCATCTGTCTATCTACAAGACGGGCTGTATCGTATTTGTCCACGAAGAATTGAACAGCCAATCCCCCGAACATCGCCAGCGGGAACAGCGGGACATATGTCATAAAGTTCGAGCCGAATGAGGCAGCTTCCAGCCATTTAAGGCCTTCAAGAAGAAGGTAACCGATAAAGATGGCAAGGCCCACTATCGCAAAATGAAATGTAAGTGTTTCAATAGATTCGGCGCGTACCGTCTTTTCAGGACCGGAACCACGATCTTCCTCCTCAACGATACCTGCTTTCTTCGTAGCTGACATTCCTTTTACATTACTGATGATTTCCGTCTTGTTCCAACGGACACCCCAGTTGATTAGGACAATACCGAAAATTACCCCACTCAGAATACCGACGGTGGCCATCCCGACAGCGAGGTCATAGGCTTCAGGGAACCCGAGTTCTGCGAAAGTCTCCTGTAGGCCGGCCGCTGTACCGTGGCCGCCCTCAAAGCCGATTTCAACAAGCGCACCGACAAACGGCGGCAAATCATAAAACGGCACTAATATGAGAATTGTCAGCAGCAGACCAATGACATACTGACCCCAACCCAAGGTCCAGCCGAATGCCAGTTGTGGCCCACCGACATTCCATATTCTCTTAACATTGGGTAAAACTGTGCCGATGAACAGCGTTGCAAACACGATATTAATCATAAGACCTGGAAGTGACGACCAGACTTCCATAATTTCTTCAGTTAATATCCCGGTTGTCCAGAACGAATCCTCCCCGACAAAATTTCCAGCGATCCGCCCCAGTACTCCTGGTCCTAAAAACAGTGCGACGAACCCTCCAATGACGGACGCCGGGAGGAAAAGATTCTGCATCAATTCCACGCGCATCCGGATCCATTTTCCGATGAGGAGGAAAATCCCTAGACAAAGCAGCGCAAATCCGATATGTTCCGGACTCATATTTACACTCCTCCCAATAAACTAAAAAAAGTATAATCATCGCATATTACCTTTTGTAAACAATAGCTATTATTATCCTCCTCTTCCCGACAATGATATTATGGAAACGTGAAACCAATGACAAAATGGATGGGTATATGAGTAATAATCGGTACAACCGCAAAATCGACCCTGAAAATTTCGAGGAGGCTTTCCTAGAGGAAAACCCGACGTCCATATATGACCAGTGCATTGCGGACTTCAAACTCATCATCGTCCTCGACCTGCTCGAGAAGATGGTGCATGGCTACAACCAGGAGGATCGAGCAGTAAGCTGGAGCCCGTCTCCTCCTCGAGGAGCACCAGCATCATTTGTGGCGCGATCAGATTGATAAGAGCGCTGAGCGTCTATTTCGATTCGGCAGCCCACTCACCCCGGAGTTTCTGAGAAAAGTGTTCAAGTTTTTGAAAGGAGAAGTTGATATGGAGACCATATACTTAGCCGGCGGATGCCTATGGGGCGTCCAGGCTTTCATCAAGACCCTGCCAGGCGTCAAAGCGACAGAGGCCGGGCGGGCCAACGGCACGAGCGACACACTCGAAGGCGCCTATGACGGCTACGCCGAGTGCGTGAAGACAGAATTTGATCCAGCAGTCATCTCCGTCGATCGATTGATGCGCCACCTGTTCGAGGTCATCGACCCGTACAGTGTGGACCGTCAGGGGGAAGATGTCGGCAGAAAATACCGGACCGGATTATATAGCGAAGATCCAGTGCATCTGGAAGCAGCGAACGCCTTCATAAAGCAGAGGGAGGATCACGCGAAAATCGCCGTCGAAGTCCTCCCCCTCACCAACTATGTAAGAAGTAGAGAGGAGCATCAGGACCGTCTGGATAGATGCCCCGATGACTATTGCCATATCCCGAAGGAATTATTGATGAAGTACCGATGAGCGCCACTGTCATTACTAGTGGAGCCCTGCCCCTCCTCCCCATTGCACTGGATTCCCGAAGGTAATAGTGTTATAATACAATTAACAAATAGGATGCTGTACATGAAACACCGAACCCCCAATCTATGCCAGTAGATTGGGGGTTTTATTTGGTGTATTGACTGCGTCATCTGGTCAGTCATCACGATTCTCGAGCCAATAGGCGAACAACGTGAGGGCTACACCTGTCATGACAGGTGCAACCAAAACTTCAAATAGGGTGCTGTACATGACTTCACCTCCTTCCATGCTGCCACAGCACGGAAGTGGACCAGATGACTGCCATCATTTTATCATAGATACACCCTTTCCTTATTGATGCCGGATACTATCCAATCTACAATTTTAAGCCTTCCCCTCTTCAGTCCGGTACACGATATCCGCCGTCCTTTCCACAAAATACTTATCATGCAAAGTCAGGATGACTGTCCCTTCATAGGCTTCGACGAATGACTCCAATGCTTCACTCGTGTCATTAACGTTCGAGTCGTATGATATGAGAAATGATGATGCCATATAAAAACCCCTTCAGATACTTTTCTGAAGGGGCCTTTAAATATAAATATATAGTGTTTTAATCTCCAATATTCTTATTTAGTTTTGACCTGATTCATTCCGGTGGACTGGGTGGATTATACCCGTCATATGGTGCACCACTTCCTGATCCTTCAAGCTCCGGTGCATCTGTTTCATATAGTTCCATGCTCGATCCCCCACCATTTTGTTCAATCAGGCTCGTGTCTTTCTCTGGATGCTCTTCGAGGATCTCTAATTGATCACGGTATAAATAATCGATTTCTTTCAATCCATCCAGAGGTTCAGGGTTATAGAAACGCAGAAGATCTTTCATCAGAACTTCGTCGGAATGGCTTAATTCTTCTCTCGCATTATCTCTATAGCGATAAAGCTCTTCCAATTCTTCTTCGGTTAATTGATCCTGCAGCGCCTCCCCTGTCTCTGTATCATAGATATCCTCTCCTAAGAAAGTATATTCCGGCGTCACCACACGTCCATCTCTGAGTGGGACGGTATTATCGTGTTCTTCTGATAAAATATCCTGTCCCATAAATAGATAGCCATCTGTTTTCATGCCGAGTAGATGCATTAAGGTTGGAAGCATGTCCACCTGACCACTGTATGTGTCGAACACTTCACCATTTTCAACGCCGGGGACATGCATAATGAACGGCACTCTTTGCATTTGAGTATCATGGTATTGATTCCACTCCTGCGGATCTTCACCCACTAAAGGTGCCAATGCCGGGTTTCTCATCTCGGAAATACCATAATGGTCACCATACATGACGATGATCGAATCCTCATATAAGCCGCTTGACTTCAAGTAATTGAAAAATTCCTCCAAAGCCTGGTCAGCATAATGTGCTGTAACGAAATAATTGTTGATTGTGCCATCCTCGGTTTGGGCAGCTGGAAACTCCACATTTTCCTCGTCCAGTGGATAAGGGAAGTGATGAGAGACGGTAAGGAACTTGGAGTAGAATGGTTGAGGCAACTGTTCAAGATACTCCACCGAATCATGGAAAAATAATTTATCTTTCAAGCCATATTCCATTGATCTGTCTCCGGACACATCATAAAACTCGGAATCAAAGAAGAAGTCATAGCCGAAACTTTGGTAAGTATCCGTCCTGTTCCAAAAAGAGCCGACGTTTCCGTGAAAAGCAGCTGAGGTGTAGCCCCCATGCTGCGCTAGAATATTTGGCGCTGAATGGAATGTATTTGTGGATCCCAATGATTGAAACATACTGCCTTGAGGAAGACCATACAATGACAACTCCCCTAAAACTTCAGCGTCTGATGACTTGCCTTGGCCAGTCTGATGGAAAAAGTTCTCAAAACTATATGAGGCCTCATTGTCATATAGACTCGAAAGGAATGGCATGACTTCGTGAGTTTCACCATATTCATCTTCCAGCTCGTAATCAATTAAAAACTGCTGCACACTTTCCAATCCAATCATAATAACATTACGGCCCTCTGCCGCCCCAAAATATTCTGGGTTTGGCGCTGCATGATTTTCGGCCGAAAAGTTAAACACCTTCGCTAAATCTGACTCGTCGGCACTCACTCGCATTTGGCTTTTTTGCGATGCTTGGAAAACATCATAACCGGTAAAGAAATTCAAGCCTAAGTATTTAACGATATAATTCCTGTCAAAAGTGCGCGTTAATAATTGAGGGCGATCAATTTCCGCCAATATCAGGTTCCCTGCCAAAAGTAGGACACCCACTAATGTAACGAAGGCTTTAGTACGCCTCTTATATTCTTTCCTATCTTCAGCGAGCGGTGTCTCCTTTTTATAGAAGAATAGATAGCCAAACAACATGAGATCGACCCAATATAACACGTCCCAGACCCGCATCATTTCAAATGTGGAAGTGAATAAGGCGCCGGTCACATTGTTGGTGCCCGATACGATGTTAAACGTCAGAAAGTCAGCGAATTCCCTGTAATATAGTATGTTCGCATATAATAATATGGACATGAACAGTAATATTGTGAACATTGCCCATTTCCTTAACACAGGATTGTTGAAAAATAGTGCGATGGACAACAATATGACGCCCGTCGCAATCGGGTTGATGAACAAAATGATGTGTTCGAATATACCGGATACGCCCAGACTGAATTCAATCCAGTAAGCCATGTATGTTTTCAACCAGAATAGAAAAAGGAATAGGATGAAATATCCATAGCGTCTATTCAATAACTCTTTTATGTTTGACATGTTTTCACTTCCTCATTCTCTACCTTGTCCCTTAACCTCCAATGAATCATAAAGGTTCTATACAGATGATCCATAGCGAATTAAGATAGAGTAGAATATAAGATTATCCCGCAAATAACGTCGAGGGGGTGATGACGGGCACTAAATAAAGTTGAAACGCTTTAATATCAAGAGTTGCGATAACTTAACGCCAATATATGGACAGTTACTTCATCCACTTCAACGAAGCATTATCCCTTATGTAGAGTCTCTATAGATGATTTCATTCGTTTCGCTAAAATATCAGAATTTTACAAATATTGAACAGACTTTATCAATACTCTTTATTATATAACAAAATGTGGTTTTTAAGCAAAACTTACCTGTTTACCAACAGCGATTTCTACGAGTCAGTCGCTTGGCACGACAATAATAAATTAGCGCGACTGGTGCATGGAATACTGTGAAATGGATTGATAGATAAAGGAAAGGGGTATTTTCAGACAGAAGCGGTAAAAGGATAGTAATCAGTATATGGAGGGATGAAGATGAAACGTGCTGAAGCTATTGAAGTCATTCCGATAAAGTTAGAAGACGATGGCAAGATACCCAACCACCCCACCTTTCCCCTGTTGATCTATAAGAGCGTATTTGAAGATGGTGATGACATTCCCGCCACACTTAACTCCAATGATTGGTCCGGGGAGTGGCTCGGGTCCGTCCACCCTTTCCACCACTACCACAGCAACACCCATGAAGTGCTTGCGGTCAAAGAAGGTTCTGCCACACTGCAGTTGGGCGGTGCGCAAGGTGAAACGATTGAAGCGGAGAAAGGCGACGTCATCATCCTGCCAGCCGGCTATGGCCATAAAAGAATCAAAGCAAGTGATGACTATGCCAACTACGGCGCCTATCCGGGCGGTGCCGATTTTGATATGTGCTACGGTAAACAGGAAGAAAGGCCTGAAACAATCAACAATATCGCACACGTCCCACTCCCCGATGACGATCCCGTATTCGGCCAGGACGGTCCACTCTTTGACCATTGGATACGATGATGCCGATTTGAAAATAGAAGGCATATAAGTTTAAACACCCTGATTTTAGAGAAGATGTGTAGGAAATCATTTAAAACGAATAGGAGCTGTCTGATAATGAAAACGAATTTTGATTTGGTGGTAGTCGGTACAGGGCCCGCTGCATCCTCTACAGCAATGAAATGCAGGGAAGCGGGATGGGAAGTGGCCATGATAGATTCTCGGCCCTACGGAGGCACTTGTCCTTTAAGAGGATGCGATCCAAAAAAAGTTCTGGTAGGGGCGGCAGAGATGATTGACGGTGTGGAACGAATGAGCAGCAAAGGCGTGGTGCCCGGTGCAACCATCAACTGGTCCGAACTGATGGCGTTCAAGCGGACATTTACAGAACCGGTGCCCGACGGAACAGTCAAGAAGCTGCATAAGGCAGGGATCCATACGTTCCATGGACGGGCATCATTTGCAGATGAAGAAACGATTCAAGTTGGAGAAGATCAGCTTACAGGCAAGCACATTCTGATTGCGAGCGGTGCAAAGCCGGTCGAGCTGCCAATCGAAGGGATTGAGCATCTGACATACAGTGATGAGTTTCTGGAACTCGATGCCTTGCCTGAAAAAATAATTTTTGTCGGTGGCGGATATATCTCATTCGAATTCGCCCACATCGCAGCCCGTGCCGGCGCTGAAGTGCACATCATCCAACGTGGGGCGCAGCCACTTAAGAACTTTGATCCGGAGCTTGTCGACCTGCTGGTGAAAAGTTCTGAAGAAAACGGTATTCAGATCCACCTGGACACAGAAGTCAAATCCATTGAAAAGACAGGGGCGGCCTTTACGGTCGAAGGCATTAAAGAGGACGAATCCTTCAAACTGGACGGCGATCTCGTCGTCCATGGCGCAGGCCGTGTCCCTGAAATCGATGATTTGAACCTTGAAAAGGGAAATGTGGATTGGGAGAAAAAAGGCGTCTCCGTCAATGAATATCTACAGAGTGTCAGCAACCCCCGCGTGTATGCAGCGGGAGATGCAGCCGCGACAAAAGGGCTGCCCTTGACTCCGGTCGCCTCCATGGAAGCACAAGTCGTGACTGCCAATCTACTCGGCGGCAATCAGCGCACACCAAACTACGACGTGATGCCAAGTGTTGTATTTTCACTGCCCAAACTCTCGGCAGTAGGGTTATCGGAAGAAGCGGCCAGAGAACAAGGGTACAACGTCAGAGTCAATAAAATTGATACTTCGGAATGGTACACCTACAAGCGGACAAATGAAAGGTACGCAATGGTTAAAATCATCATCGATGAAGATTCCGATCAGGTGCTCGGCGCCCACCTGCTCAGCCGGGAAGCGGATGAACTCATCAATCATTTCGCCACAGCGATCCAGTTCAAGCTGAAGACAGAGGACCTTAAACAGATGACGTATGCCTATCCTACCGCTGCTTCTGATCTCGGTTCCATGCTTTAAAAAACTGAATCTGTTCCAATATAAAAAAATCATCAAACATGAATCTCCCCCAACCTACCTTTGTAGATTAGGGGAGATTTGTTTTTTATTTCTGCAGATTAACCAGCTGCTTCTTATCTTCCAGTTGATTGAGACGTGACGCCATCGCTTTCGATGCACTATGCAGTTTCTTCTACAGTTTATTATGATATAATGCGCAGAGGATTTCAGTGACATCAAAATGATTACGAGGTGGATAAATGGACTGGTTTTTCTTCGATTATATATTTGATACTTATATTCTCAGCATCATCACTACAGTCATCATCATTTTAAACATTCTGCTGGCGATCAGCCTTGTCTTTCTTGAACGGCGCAATGCACAAAGCCTTTGGGCATGGTTGCTGATTCTATTCTTCCTGCCCATCATAGGGTTCATCCTGTACATGCTGTTTGGCCGCACCATATACAGGAAAAGCATATTCGCCATTCCAGAAGATAAGAAATTGGGCATGTCCCATCTTGTTGAAAATCAACTGGAATCCCTGGAGGATGGATCATTTAAGTTTCCGAACGAAACCACAAAAAAATATCACCAGATGATCCACATGCTGCTCTATAACGACCAGTCCTTCCTGACGACGAACAACAGCATCCAGACATTTACAAACGGCCGGGATAAATTCGATTCCCTGCTTGAAGACATCCGCAACGCAACAGACCACATCCACTTCCAATACTATATCCTAAAATTGGATGGCATCGGCCAGACGCTCTATGATGCGCTGCTCGAAAAGCAGAAGGAAGGCGTCACGGTCAAAATCCTTTATGATGACATGGGGTCCCGTGGCCTTAATCTAAAAAGTTTTGGCACGCTCAAAAAAGAAGGCGGGGACGCCAAATCATTCTTCTCCAGCATATTTCCATTAATCAATCCACGTGTGAACAACCGTAACCACCGAAAGATTGTCGTGATTGATGGGAAGATCGGATACGTTGGTGGATTCAACGTAGGCGATGAGTATTTGGGACGGGATAAGAAGTTCGGCTTCTGGCGCGATACGCATTTAAAACTACAGGGGAATGCGGTCAGATCGCTTCAACTTCGTTTCCTCCTGGATTGGAATTCGCAGCCTGGCGGAGATCGCATAGACAATGAAGATCGCTATTTCCCTGAAATACCCTCCCACGGTGAAAAACCGATCCAGATCGTCACCAGTGGACCTGATGAGGAATGGGAGCAGATTAAATATGGATATATGCAAATGATACACAGCGCTAAAGACTCCATATATATCCAAACACCCTATTTCATCCCAGACCAAGCCTTCTTCGAAGCATTGAAAATTGCCATTTTAAGTGGGGTCAAGGTCCACCTTATGATTCCAAGCTTCCCGGACCATCCCTTCGTCTATTGGGCAACATATTCCAATGCCGGCACACTGGTCAAAATGGGCGCAACCGTCCATACTTATGAAAAAGGCTTCAACCACCAGAAGGTCGTTATGGTGGATGATGAAGTCCTCAGCATCGGTACAACGAATGTAGACGTCAGAAGCTTCTCATTGAACTTTGAAGTCAATGCCTTCATATATGATAAAGAACAGGCCAAGCATTACCGTGAGATATACGAAGCTGATATTCAGGATGCCACTCTGCTCACTGAAGAAAAATATAAAGCCCGCAGCAATTGGATCAAAGTGAAAGAAGGATTCGCGCAGCTTGTGTCGCCAATACTTTAGAAGTACGATTATAAAAAACTTAATAACATTAATAAGCACCCCTGAAGTTGAATGTCAGAACTCAACTTTAGGGGTGCTTTCATATACTTAGAAATCCAATCAATTAACATTGTCTTTATTCTTCTCAGGTTTAAAGTCGATGACTTCCTTGGCGATCATGCCAAGCATGCTGACCATTACGCCAACCCCTACCACCAAGTACATCATGGTGAATATCTTCCCTGAATTGGTGACGGGTGCCATACCTATATCCACGCTGCTCGGCACCAGACTCACCACTCCAAAGTAGATCGCATCCAACACGCCCCACCCTTCTACGCCAGTATAAAATAATGTCCCCGACAAAAGAATCAGGAAGAGCGTGAACAATAAGGATTTAAACGCCGGACGTGCGAATGCTTTGCCGATGGCTTTCAATAAGCGTAATGCGGTTAAAAAGAATGAAATCATATTTTTATATTATCTCCATTTTAAGTTTCTGTTCCCTGTTAAAGTAAACACGTAAGTACCTTCTTGCGTTGATTGGCGAGATGGAAATGATAATGTATCATGATTTAATAATTAAATGCTTTGCAAAACTTAATTTTTTATCTTCTCATAGCTTGATCAATTACTTTTTGTTCAACTGACAATATGCCGTCCATTTCCTCTAATAAATCAAGCGCTTCCTCAGGTGTTAAATAAGCTTTATGGTAACAGGCGATATGCCATTTGCTTTTTTGAGGAATATCTTTTTTAACATACCAGTCCGCTATTTTAGGTCTTAAAAATTCTTTATACCCTGGATATCCAAATTCTAACGATGTTTCTTTAGCAATTAAAGTATGTAGTATAGCATGTTCAACAATATCACAGAACACCAAGTTTTCTTTTTTATGGTATTCAAAAGGTATATTTTGTCTCCTTATGAATCCCCCATTTGTCATATTTAAATACTTGTTTTCCGAAATGTGATGACACTCTAACCCCTCAAGCGATCTCGAAAACTTCCCTTTTGCAATACTTTTTATTTCTCCATTTAAGAATCGCCCATACGATTTTTCTCTATAGTAATCGTCTTCTGCTGCACCATATTTATCAAGCAGAAATTCTACTGCTTCATTATAGGTTTTAGAAAGCAAAGCAAAATACTCGTCTTTTTTTCCCATTTTTAATTCTCACCTCGTTTTATTACATAAATTCCACATAATCACTCATGTTTATAGCAAAATCCATCAACTCTTGTGGAACCTGATATATTCTTCATTATAGAGCATTATATCCTTTTTCTTATTGCTGAAGCCGTGCTTCCGCCTTTTAGTTCCCAACATTTTAAATATAAAGTTGTTATTCACATAAATAATAACATATTAGATTATAATGAAGCCTTCCGCTATAATAGTTCTTCTTTTTATTAATAAGGACGTATCATTATCGGATATTCAATAGGAAATCAATAATTTAGAGACCCTTTATAATAAAGGGCCTCTTTAAGGATGTCGTCACAATATAATTAAAATACATATTTTCAAAAATCACTCTGATCAGCAATCAATGTAGCCTATTCAATCATATTTCATTTTTATTTTGGGAATTACTTTAGGAAGTTCCTTCGTTAACTCCATATTATGCTGTAATTGATTTTTTCCTAATGGCTGTTCAGCTTTCGAAAAATCTGACATTCTTGTTATCTCATGAATAAAAGGCACATCATCAGGCTTTGTTTTTGAGTACTCTTCTACCGACTTCTCAAAAATATTCCAATCCATCCCCCAATTTTTGGAGATTTCATAGATTGCTTGTTTCTTTTTGTTATTCTTCCATTCATTAAATGCCTCATCAAACCTTATATTTGTCGGTACATGACCTGGTTCCAATTCTGTTGTGACAAATTCTTTTATCAATTCAGCTTTTTCATAATCTCCTAAATCACTTAATTCTTGAATCTGTTGGTAGATGATACGTAGTGTTTCAGCATCGACTTGTTGCCTACCCTCAGAAGATTTGGTCTTCTCACCAATCAATTCAAGAATATGGTTGGCATCAATAACTTGTGTACGCACAAGTTTTGTCTTACCAAGAAGGGGCGTTACAGCTTCTGTCTCATCTGGAGGCTCCCCTTCCTCAAAAACCAGGTTCCTGTAAGCGCCTATATATTTTAGCCATGTATTTTCATCTATGCCAAAATCGTCATTACGCCATTCAAATTGATAGTACTGTTCTACCACCTGCATTTGTTTTGCGACTTGTTTAAATGCTTTTATAAAATCATTTTTGGCGTCTTCATCATTTTGAAATTCTTGCCATGTGGTAGGATCGGTCATCTTTGTCTTCATTTCACTCATTGCTATATTTAATTTTTCTACAGCTGTTTTGTAGTCGTCGACAATGGCTTTGCTGCTTGTACCACCTGTACCATAAAGCCTCAGTGCCTCGTCAACTTTCTCCTCTGTAATCCTTGGGTACTGGAAGTTTATAATCGAGCCAAATTCTTTGTCAGGGCCATGAACACGATTTGTTCGGGAATAGGCTTGAATCAGTCCATGCAATTCAAGAGACCGATCTACATATAACGTGTTTAAAAGTTGGGAGTCATATCCGGTCAGAAGCTGTTCTACCACAATCAGAAGATCAATATTTTTTCTACTCCGTCCGCTTCCTCCCCGACTCCCACGGGTCACGACATCTTCGTAATAAGCTTTTTCACCATGCTGCAAATCATCTTTTCTGAATTTGACCCCTGTAAAAGAAGCATAGTCATTAAACATCCAATCCACTACATCAGGGTCGACAGGGTTACGTTCTTCGTCCCCACCAAAACTGAATGTCAACGCAATATTTAATGGTCTGTCCATAGGCTCCATTTGATTTTTAAATTCTTCGAAATATTTAATAGCATGTTTTTTTGATCGGGTTGTTAAAATAGCGTTGAACTTTCTTCCTTGTGATTGCCCTTCCCAATTAGAAAGGATTTCAGTCACTACCCTTGGAATGTGAGTCTTATCGTTATACTGTAATATTTTCCTTTTGCTGGCGTCCTTTTCAACCTGCAATTCAGATAGTCCTTGGACGGAACGTTCAATATCTTTGCCTTGTCTATCTGGCTTTTTTAATTTCTCGTCCTCAATTATCATATCCCTTAAACTTTCGTAACTCTCAAATTCGCCTGTATTGATATAATCCACATGGAACCCCAATACATTACCATCAGAAATTGCTTCATCTATCGTGTACTTATGGAGTTCGGGACCAAACAATTTTTCTGTCGTATCGATGAGTTGACTATGCTGGTCAATCATTCCAGTCGATTTATTTTCCTCATATAATGGCGTGCCAGTATATCCAAAGAACAATCCATTCTTTTTAAAATAATTCTTGATTGTAGCCATCATGCTTCCCATCGTTGTCCGATGCGCTTCGTCAATGATGAATACTATTCTTTTCTGGCTCAACCTATCATTTTGATTCTCAATCAATTCATTTACCAGGTTGTTCAACTTGTACGTGGTTGTGACAACAATGCCACGGGCAGATGAATGCAGAGTTTTTCTGAGTTGATATGTATGCTGGGTGTCGTCTACAGAGACTGGTTCATAAGCGGCATATGCTTTAAAATTCTCACTCGTACGTTGATCCAACTCTCTCCGATCAAGCAAAAAAACGACCTTGTCGTATGCTCCGCGAGTTGATAAAAACAAAGCGGTCTTAAAGCTTGTGATGGTTTTACCAGATCCTGTGGTATGCCAAACATACCCTCCATGCGATAACCCCTCGTCATTATCCCAACCAAAAGCCGCTGCTTCAACAGCTTGCAGGGCATGAACCTGATAAGGACGCATGAGCATGTGACGTTGATTGTGCTCCTCTAGTGATTCATCAATCACCAGGTAGTCTCCGACCATTTGATGAGCCATGGGTATCATAAGAAATTGGCTGATGATCTCTTCCCAATCATTGACTGGTATATTGTTTTTATCGGCCCAGTGGAAGACAAAGGCAGGATTAAATTCATGGATAGACTTCGGCGTCGCAAAATAGCGTGTTGCCACTTCCGAAGTCGTCACCATCATTTGTGAAAACACCATGAAGTTATGCGTGTATTCGCCATCTTGATAATAGCGTTTAAATTGTCTGAACGCTTCGTCCAAAGTTTTATCAGAGCGCTTTTGTTCAATATTAATAAGCGGCAGTCCATTGATCAGCAGGATTAAATCGAAGCGATTGCCATTGGGACTTTCGACTTCACGGGCAATTTTATAGCTTGAGTCTCCCCCACTCACCTCAGCTTTTTTGAATATCGTCAGTGTGATTTGTTCTCTCGTTACATTCTCGTGGGCATCCCGATAAATCCCATCAATCTTCCCTTTAGAAGCTTCCATCGCAAGTAGTTTTGAAGCTTCAAAACTATTCGATATCTGATTCACCTTGGTCATCACTTGTTGGAACTCATCATCAGTCAAAGGCACTCCCTCTAACTGATCCGCATTAATACGGTTGAGTTCGTTACGCCAATTCGCCACTAGATCATCCACAGTGACTCTTTGTTTATTCCCGTTTAAAGAGTCTGGTGCCATCCACTTAAATTTTTTTAGCTCTGCCACAAATTTCTCTTGGAAATTATGCTCTGACGCATTTTTGCCTGTCCTACGCATGTCATCCCTCCTTTACACAAACATCTCATGTAAGTACGCTTGTTTAGTTGCTTTGAGCTTTTCTAGTTTTTGTTCATGCGTTTTAATCATGTCATCAAGATGTTTGAAGAACTCACCAATTTTTTGTTGTTCTTTATAATCTGGTATTTTGATTTGAATACTTTTTAATATTTCTGCATTTAGTTTTGCTCTCCCTCCTCCTACCAACCACTTTGATATATCCATAGATTTCATTCTCGATACTAAGAATAAGTTATCAACAATATCTGCTTTTCCTTTAACTACATGCGCATGATTATTGACCCATACTTTGCCATTTACATATATAACTGGATAATTTGTTAAATCATTGGCGCCGTCTTCAGCAATTAAAACAAATTCTCCATTATGAGTACTTCCTTTAACGTAATCTTGTATTCCATTAGCACCGTAATATGGGGTGTAACCTATTATTCTTTTTGAAGCAGTGACTGGAATTCTCAAATTATTATGCATGTTAATTATGTTTTCAAACTTAGAACTAATCCATTTCTCCGTAAACCCTTCAAACCTTCTTTTCGGTACACTTTCACCTTCTGTAGGGAACATTTCAGCAAGATAAGCTGACTTTAAGTCTTCTATTTTATCAATTTTTTGTTGCTGTAGAGCAATCATTTCATCAAGATATTTGAAGAACTCACCGATTTTTTGTTGTTCTTCTTTTGATGGAACACTAATTAAGCTATTTAAAATCCTTTGTGGAGATGAATGTTTTACAGTTGTTCCTGAAGCTGTCATAACAATTTGATTATGATAATTTTTGGTACATAATAAATTAAACAAGTAACTCTTATCTAAATCGTAATTCACTAACTTTCCAAGACGTTGATTATGTAAATATACATTACCGTCATCAGGAATTATAGCCGGAAACCCTAAAGTTTGAGCTGTTGGTGTTAAATCTGTCATTGTAACAAATATATCTCCAGGTTTCATTGCTGTTTTTTTTGGATAATCTGCAAGCTCATCATAATAATGGCCTTTATCTATCTGAAATCCTCCACCTACATTAATATTTCCAGGTGTCAGTACAATTTTTTTTGTAACATTAGATTGAAAATATTCACTTTTAAAAGCATGTCCATTTTCTAATTCAACATATTCTTTGACCTTACATATTTTCCATTCCGTATTAAACCCTTCAAACCTTCTCTTTGGTACTAATTGCTCTTGCTTAATCATCCACTCACCACCATTTGTGCCATCATGACTTCAAGTTCTTTTTCTAACTCTTCACTTTCTGCTTCTAAGGCATCCAGTGTATCTGAATAACGGTCTTGTAGTTGTTCTAAGACTACGAGTTCTTCAGTTAATGGGATTTCAAGCAGACGATTGACTTTCGAAATGACTGAACCAAACCATTTTTCATACATTAATGTGTCGATTTCTTCATCTGTTAGTGTTTCTATACGAGTTTCGGTCATTTCTTTTAACTCTGTTTCTAATTTCTTAACGTCTCGATTAAGTTTTGTACGTTCATTTAATAACTCTTCTATATTTTTAAGTAATGCATGATCCGTGCTCTCTTTTTCAACTGCTTTCAGCTCATTTCTGACTGAGCCGATTAAAAATGCATCTTCCTTTTCGTTTAGAGTATCGCTTAACGCAATTTCTTCATCACTCTCTTCAACTTTAGCCGCTTCAACAAGTTCTGTTAGTTCTGACTCAACCTCTTGAAGCCTCGTCTCTTTGGTTTCAATATTCACCAATTCTTCGTTATACAAAGTCGTTCTAATGAGGTCATTGGGTACTATGCTGCCGATCCATCCGTCCTGTTCTTCACGCTTCTTATTGCCTGAGCCTTTTGTTACTATATTCGGCACGCGTTTACGGCCTTTTTCATAAAAATCGCTTACTGCAATGATTTCTGCGTCCTCAGTTAATGTTTCACTCCAAATGTCAGCAATAATTTGGTAACCGTCATATTCATCTATATAGTCGAATTCTGATAAGATTTCTTTAATTTCATCGAGCATTGCTTCTCGAATCGCTTTAATGTCATTGACGTCGTTCACTGATTTGAGTAATTCCCAATACTTATCCTGATACGATTTAATTCTGCCTTCTAATGATTTAGATTTTTCCAATACAGCATTATCTTCTAAAACACTTTCCTTTAATACATCAATGTCATGCTTTAGCTGAACATAACCGGTCCGTACCTCTTCCAAGGCGTTTTCGATTACATGCGGCACCGTTGATTGGAGGACATGCAGATCTTTAATGTTTTTATACGGTATACCGCCAAATAGATGGGCATCCACATCATGTGGAATTTCTTCATCAACCGATTCGATGTAGCGTGGAATATTTAAGTTATATTCATTTTCAATAATCTCTTCGCGTGTCGCCAGATGACTATATCCTTTTGTTTCACTACGCTTTACATAAGTATCAACGAGTCTGGCTATGTCTTTTTCCCTCAATACATTCTGTTTACCTTCCTTAGTGAAAGTATGGGAGGCATCAATCACCAGAACAGGTGCATCGAGCGCTCTATTTTTCTTTAGGATGATGACAGTGACAGGAATGCCTGTATTGGTAAATAATTTATCCGGCAACCCAATGATGGTATCGATATAATTTTTCTCTAAAAGTCGTTTTCGGATTTGGCCTTCTGTTCCACCCCTGAACAACACGCCATGGGGCAATACGATCGCCATCGTTCCCTCTTGACCCAAGTGATACAAGCCATGCAGCAAGAAAGCATAATCTCCTTTAGAGTCAGGAGGTAACACGCCTGCCACTTCAAATCTTGGATCACTGACTTTTAAATCTGATTGGTTCCAGTTCTTTACGGAATAGGGTGGGTTCATAACGACAGCATCAAACTGCACACCTTCACTCGGCTGATCTGGGTCTTCTGGCCAGTCTTCTGCCAGAGTATCTCCGTTACGGATTGTCATACGTTCAGGACGCACGCCGTGCAGCAATAGATTCATACGCGTTAAATTATAGGTCGCTGTGTTTTTTTCCTGACCATAATAATTCAATAATTTCTGGTCGTCTTTCAAGAGATGGTTCCTCGCAGTTAACAATAAAGAACCCGAACCAACAGTCGGGTCATATATTGAATTAATATTCGAAGATTGAGCGACTATTTGAGCCATTACTTCACTGACTTGCCTAGGTGTATAGAATTCCCCTGCCTTCTTACCGGATTCCATAGCGAACTGACCGATCAAGTATTCATAGGCATCTCCCAATACATCTCTTTTTTGCAGAGCCACCATGTCCAAGTCAGCAAATAACAATATGAGTTTTTTAATATTTTTACTGCGCTCGTTTAAGGTGCTGCCTAGAGCGGTATTTGATAAATCCAATGTGGAGTTTGAAAACAACCCTTTGAAGTCATCTGAATCTCCACTCACTGCGATAGTCCGCTCAAAATTATTTAAGCTATCAATTACTTTCTGGACTTCGAAGTCCCCATTATTGATATCTGCCATCCAATTTTGATAAAGGTATTCCGGTAAAACATAATACCCTAACACATTGCCAATCATATTGGTCAATTGTTCCCCATATTCTTGATGCGCTTCGCGATATGATTCCACAAGCTTCATTTTATCTGATTCGGTTTCTCCACTCGTATCTTTAAACGTTTCCAGCGTCTGATCACTTAGAAATTTATAGAACATCAACCCAAGCATGTAATCCTTATAGCGGCTGGCATCCATTGAACCTCTCAAATCATTTGCGCCATCCCATAGTCTTCTTTTTATCTCATCTGATGTAATCATTTGAATTCTCCTTGAATATTAATTTCTAATTTTAATTTAATATCTCTATATTAACATTGCTCCATATATATGTTTAAAGCATTTAATAATCCATCCTTCATTTCTTGCATTTGATTTGTTGCAAGTTATTACCATTGTACTATATATGGAATTAGGTTAAGAGTGGCTCTATTGATTTTAACAAAGGAATTTCCAGCCTTTTCAACGTTTCAGGTGATTAAACTGGAGTGTATTTAAGCTTAACCGTAAATATAACCCGTATGGTAAGATGAAAAAAAGACCATCATGCTGAGGAGGCACTCAATGAATAATTATCAGGATAAAAACTTTTTCTTTGTAGGTACGACTATTAGCGAAGTTGATTATACGGATGAATTCATCAACAATAATAAGTGGCAGCTTGGTTGGGAAGGCAATGAAGAGGAACCGCAATATAAAACGATGCGGACTTACTATGACCAAATGAGTGAAGGTGACTATATCGTACTTAAGTCTACCTACACCCGTAAACACGACCTCCCATTTTTCAATCCTAACAATGTACATACTTCAGTCATGAGCATAAAGGCAGTTGGAATCATTAAAAACAATCTCGGAGATGGTCATACTGTAGAAGTCGACTGGCTCAAAGATTATCGGAACACTAAAAAGGAATGGTTGTTCTATACACAAAGACAAGCCATCTGGATGATTGATTATAAAGATTATTGGAACAGTCTATTGATAGAGTTTGCAATAAATGATGTTGAGCAGGATTATAGTGTTTTCCTACATGATGAGTATTGGCGAGATAAATATTTCACTGAGGCGCAATACGAAGAATATAAAAACTCGCATGAGAATAATATGTATGACTGGATTGATTTTTATCATTCCTTTGCTGATAAGCTGCGAAATTATGTCAACGATAGAAAAACATTGATCGAAAAAATTAAGCGTACTTATGATGAAATAGGAATGAAACTTCCCAGACTCGAAAGAGAGTATGACCTGACTGATATCGATCCATTCACCATCTTTGGTTTGTTCAACAAAGGAATCACCGACAAGAACAGAATCAAAATTATAAATGGCTTCAAGGAGACGTTCTCAATTGAACAACCCACCCCGAAATCATTCGCAGGTGTGCCTGTTGTCGTGAACATGGCCGCGACTTTCTATTATTTCAAGGGAGATAGAGAAGATGGGGACATAGACAACCTATGGCAGGTATTCATTGCTGCTTTGGATTATGATCAAGACCCCACTGAAACACATAAAGAAGCATTCATCCAAGCTTTTGATACAGTTACGAATCAACAAGGAATCAAGTGGAATATAACAATGGGCCTTTACTGGATACGTCCATACGCATTCATTAACTTAGATAGCGTAAATAGAGATTTTATAGCGCATTCAAAGAATATATCAACTGAATTCAATAAGAAGTTCAGCACCCTTAAGAAAGTGCCAACAGGAAACGAGTACATTGACATCATAAAAACAGCCCAGGATTCTTTCGAAAGTGGCAACTACAAATATCGCAGCTTCCCTGAGCTTTCATTACACGCATGGTTATCTTTAAGTGAGTCAGATGAAGAGGCAGTTGTAAGTGCTGAAGTTCCCCATACTAAAGCGGCAGATATTCCCAAGTCCGAATATGCCGAAAAGCTAATCTCTGCCAAAAATGTGATTTTAAGGGGTGCGCCTGGCACCGGTAAAACATACCTCGCACGAAATATTGCAGCAGAGATTGCGAGCGGCGGGGAAACACTCTCATATAAGTCGCTCGATCAGAACCATCAACACAATATAGAATTTATACAGTTCCATCCAAGTTATGACTACACGGATTTCGTGGAGGGATATAGACCCACTATTGATGCTAAGACAGGAGAAATGCATTATGAAATCATTCCCGGGGTCTTTAAGAAATTTATTAAAAAGGCTATAGTAGGCAAAAACAGCGGAGAGAAATTCGTTCTGATCATTGACGAAATCAATCGTGGGGAAATCTCAAAAATATTTGGAGAACTGTTCTTTGCGATCGATCCGGGGTATCGGGGTGAAGAAGGTAAGGTCAAAACCCAATACTCTTCCATAAATGCTGTGGATGATTTCCTATATGTACCAGAAAATCTATATATCATCGGGACTATGAATGATATCGACCGCAGTGTGGAAAGTTTTGATTTTGCGATGCGGAGACGATTCCGCTTCATAGAAATAACTGCTGAAACTCAAGCGGATATGCTGATAGATAATCTTACTGATCATGAAAATGCCATCAAGCATATGCATAGATTGAATGATGCGATATCTGAAGTAGAAGGCTTGAACAGTCATTATCACATTGGTCCCAGCTATTTCCTGAAGCTTAAAGATATTAATTATGATTATGGTTTATTGTGGCAAGATTATCTCGAACCATTACTCGAAGAGTATGTTCGTGGATTCTTTGATGAACAGAGTATACTGTCTGACCTCAAGGCAGCCTATGATGGTGATCACGTGGAGTACGACTATGAAAACTAAGGACAATACAATGACTACATCGGCTGATGTGAGCATCAGTAAAGCATTCATAGATAAAATCGCCAATAAGGATATTGAGGAACTTGAGACTTCAAACTTATTTTTATTTCCACCAAAAGTCAGTGAATCTGATGATTTGGATGCATCTCGTTTTGTAATGATGGCGAATACTGACGACATCAGAACCACAAACGTGATGGGCGTTATCGGCTATAAAAATGAACGACTCTTCATCGGTTCAAGATTCGATTCAGAAAATGATTACTTCTTTTATTATATGCTGAAAAAAGTTTTGAATATGAACGTCATCGATACTGAGGTTAATATGCAAGCTCAGAATGGTTTCTTAGAGCTGCTCATTCCCCTCTTCCCCAAATTTTTAAATAACGCAATGAAAAAAGGACTTTATAAGGAATATAAAGTGCATCATCATAATGACACTAACATCAAAGGCGCCATTGATTTCAAAAGACACTTAAAAAAGAACACCCCTTTCTTAGGGAAAGTGGCCTATAATACACGGGAATTCAGTTATGAAAACCATATGATCCATTTGATCAGATATACGATAGAATTCATTAAAAGAAGACGTGACTTGAGAAAAGTCCTCTACATGAATGACACTACAAAAGAAAATATACGCGTCATTGAAGAAAATTCACTGCAATTCGATTCCGAGCATATGTCGAAGATTATCCATCAGAACATCAGGAAACCAATACGGCACGGATATTTCTTTGAATATCAAGCTTTACAGAGGTTGTGCATTGCGATACTGAGAATACAATCCTCTCATTTCAGGAAGCACTCAAATAATGAAGTCTATGGCATCCTATTTGACGGGGCTTGGTTGTTTGAGGAGTATGTAAATACAATAATCGGAGATCAATTTCTGCACCCTCAAAATACGAAAGGCCTTGGACGCCATTATCTCTTCAATGCTGGCAATGGACTGATTTACCCCGATTTTATAAGTAGGAATGAGATGCAACCGAGAGTCGCAGATGCTAAGTATAAGCCTAATAGAAACATTCATGGCCGAGACTACTTACAGCTTGTCGCTTACATGTATCGCTTTGAAGCAGCTGAGGGGTATTTCATCTATCCTTTCCAGGAAACGTTAAATAATAATGAAGACAAAACATTGTCCTTATTAAGCGGCATAGAAAAAGCTTCAATAAGAGAACCTAGAATAAATATAATTAAATCAGGCATTCGAATCCCGAGCCAAGCGCGTGATTTTAAGAACTTTGAAGAAAATATGATGGAAGAAGAAGTGAAATTAAGAAATAGGATAATCACTCCTATTCCTTCTATTTGATGAAGCGTTCTATCCTTTACTCTTTAGAATGTGTTTTTGTTGACTGTGCATGAAACTATTCTATATCACGAATAAAAGTTAATTTAAAAACTCCAAGAATGTTATTTATTAACTGTCCATTAGTCAAGTTACAGTTCACTTTCACTAAAAATAGTATTATAATGAGTGAAACAATAGTTATAAAAGGGGGTATCCTGAGAAGAGTGAAAAAGTTATTTCAAACACTTAGTCAACCAGGGTACACACTTGCCTTTATTCTCGCTTTAGTGACATGCATATCTATATTCTTTCCTGATGCAATAGAAAATCGAAGCAATTTGGTGATATTCTGTTTAATTCTCGCTTTAATACTATTAATATTATATACAGATGTTATTAACCAGACCAATCGTGACTTAAATAAAAAAGTAGAAAATCATCATTTAACAATGATTCAAAGTTACGAGAGATTGACTCAATTGGAAACAGAGAAAGCTTATATTAAACTGTTTGAGGACTTTGTAAAATATGATAGCAATCTCTTCAATGTGCAAATGTATAAATATAGCATACATCCAACAAAAAGAAATAAAATTGATGTTCGTATCAATTATGTCGTAGGTTACACCGAAATCGGACACAATCTAAATGTAATGATGCAAGGAAACTATACATTCCTAAAATCCGATTTGAAAAGACTTCATAAAATAATAAATATAAGAAAACACACTAAAGATGACGAGGAATTATTAAATTATCAAGCAAATAAAATAGAAGAGATTAGTAGAATGAAAAAGTTCAAGGATGACTACAACGTTTTTCCACTATTAAATATCATAGAACAACAAGTTGTAAAAGATGCAACGGAAGATTCTCTCACAGGAGCTTATGTCCAGGCCATCAATGATATGGTTTATAATAAATTTGATAACTCTAACCGTAGAACTGAGCTAGTGGAAAGTATTATTAAGAATGAATTTTTAATTAAAAGTATCTTTGATACCTTTGAGTATAAAGGTATCAATAGAAATAAACAGGGCAGAAACTATTATTCTATAATTACTAAGAATATCTTTAATGAGAAAATAATATTTTTATTTACTTTTCATAGCAAAGGCGAAGTTATATATAAAAAAGACCCTGATGAATATTATCACGAATTCCTCTCCCAACTCAGAAACAGAAAATTGATTAATGAATAGGAGGATCTTTATGAATAAAAAAAGAGTAACATACTCAACTAATCCTCATTTGGATGAGCTTATGAAAAGATATGAGAGATTGGGCTATAATGTGTCTAGAGAAGAAATTGAGAAACGTCGTAAAACAATAGAACAAAAAAAACAATATCAGCAGAAAAAAAATGATAAAAAAGAACCATTTATCATCAAATAACATTAAAAACAAAGCAGAGTCATATAACTCTGCTTTGTTCTTTTATAGTGAATCTTTTAATCATTGTAAATCGAGTTCAGAAGTACATAGATGATCTAATTCCTTCTATCCACTATAATTTATTACATTTCTTCTTTTAGTGGTCCGGCTGCTTTAACTTTAATTCTTGTTGCATTACCTGGCAGATAGGCAAGTGGGACATCTTCAAAACTTATTATTTCTGTCTTTCTTTCATCAGCACCAGCCCTCACGGCTTCTTTAATGGCAAATTCTTTGATTTCAGCTATAATTTCTGTACGCTTTGCAGGGTCAACATTGTATATTTTTTCAATTTCTCCACTTATATCAGAAATAGCGGATCCGATTGCATTGGCAACTCCACTATTTTGGGGATTAATTACTTCACTAGCCCCTTCAATCTTCTTTGAAATTAGGGCACTGCCCCCGCCTACTAGAATCACAGGAACTTCTTGTTCACTTGTCTTCATTCTCTCTATCGCTTCTTCAATCATTTCCATAATCCTGTTATAGATACGATCTACTAACTCTTTTTCCAAATACTGAACTTTTTCGGAATCTCCTAATTCAAGTTTACCTTTTGCTACAGCAATATCCGTCACCGTAAGAGTATCTCCACCAAATACTTTTGCCTCTTCTGTTAATTTATATCCAACGCTATCTGGGCCTATTTTGAAATCACCTTCAAATACTTGGACTATAGTGCCCCCGCCGAGACCCAGTGAGTAGATATCAGGCATTCTAAAGTTGGTCTGTACTCCACCCAACTCAACTGAGAGTGAAGATTCCCTCGGGAATCCATTATGAATTACACCTATATCCGTAGTCGTTCCACCTATATCTACTATAATCGCATCTTCATGACTGGAAAGGAAACTGGCACCTCTTAGACTGTTGGTGGGTCCACAGGCTACAGTCAGTATTGGGTATTTAAGAGTATATTCTTTCGACATCAATGTTCCATCATTTTGACAAAAATAAACTTCACATTCCACATTGTTTTTCTCCAGTGCCTTTTGGAATCCTTCTGTCGTACGCTTGGCTACATCGATTATAGCAGCGTTCAATACAGTAGCATTTTCACGCTCAAGTAGGCTGATACTCCCGATTTCAGAAGAAAGCGAAAATGCAACATCTGTTCCAATAATGTCTTCAATTATTTCCTTAGCACGTACTTCGTGCTCTTTATTTACTGGTGAGAATATTGAAGTGATGGCAATAGAATTCACTTTCCCTTTAAGGTTTTCCGCAATATCTTTCAAATGTTCTTCGTCAAGGTCAGTAATCAGATTTCCGTTAAACTCATGGCCCCCTCTCACTTGGTAGATATATTGACCAATGATTTCTTTTAAGTCATCCGGCATACTGTAAATGGGTTCAATCGCTGTTCCAGCTGGTGCCCCAATGCGTATGACCCCCACTTTGTTTAAATTTTTCCGGGTTACTATTGCATTGGTACATTGGGTGGTCCCGAGCATGGCATAATCAATAAGGGACTTGTCTATACCTGAACTAGAAAGCAGCTGTTCTACAGAGGCCACAATACCACTTTCAATATCGTTCGTTGTAGGGTATTTAACCTCAGTGATTACCTCCATATTAGAATCCAGTATTGCACCATCGGTATTAGTTCCACCCACATCAATTCCTAGCTTATATCTCATTTAAAAAGCTCCTATCCTTATTGATTTAGCGTTTCTATTGTTTGATATTCATATTCATAGCCAAAATATGCTGGACCAACTGTTTCTATACCTTTGACAGTTCTCCATTTTGGATCACATGGCATGCCTAAAATCACAACCCGCATACCGAATTTCAATCCTTCAGTTGTAATCGGCATACCAGTTTCAGCATCAAGTACAGTAATGAGATCTGGTGTAAGACATCTAGGTTCATTATCGACTAAGCAGATAAGGTTTTCATTTTGGAAACTAAGCGAGCACTCAGATGATTGATATCGATTCAGACCTTCGAACATAGCCATACCTTTAACGAAACCGCCATCTGTCGCCCGCTCTACATCTTTTATTTTTCCTTCAAATAAAATAAAACCACTTGTTAATTCAACAAGTTCTTCAATCGGATTTTTAGAAGACATTATTATTTCTCCTAATTTTTCTTCGAAGGTTAATGATTTAAGTATAGAAGATTCTTTAACCTGCTTTCCTGTCATCGGGTAGATTGCATTTAATAATGACCCGCCCATAGTCATCGTAGCTGCACGAGCAATCCTTTCTGTCCACATTCCATCTATGGCATTTAGTACTATTGAGTTCTCCTTCTCATCCGCTAAAACCATTGGTGAAGCGTTTATTCCATCCAGATAGTACGTGACCATCTGAAGTTCCGGGAATGCGCGGCCCATTCCATCCGCATCTACTACAGGCAATCCTGCACGAGCTGCGAGAGCGAACGGTAGTAGAGAGTTCACACCACCCGCTTCAATCGGCATAGTTGCTGTAATCTTCTTACCCAGGTAATTTTCCAATTCAGTAAATGCTGTTATGGATTCATTCCCACTTGGAACCTTTTCCACCATGACTGTTGGAGCACCCATCATTGCTGAAGGGACCACCAGATCCTCATCATTCAATTCCTCTGCGCCTATTAATGGAATGGGCCCATATTTTTCAATTGCTTGCAGTACCATCAATTTACCTATAAATGGATCGCCGCCGCCTCCTGTACCTAATAAAGCTGCACCTATTGCCATTTTTTCTATTTCATCTTTCCCAATATAACGCATAATTTCACCCTCTAATTTTTATAATGGAACATAATCATAGTGATAACCAAAGTATCCTGGTCCCACTGTTTCTATTCCTTTTTCGGTTTTCCATTTATCATCCGCTGGCAATCCTAAAACAAAGCATCTCATACCAAACCTTAGCTTTTCTGTCGTTATCGGTTTTCCAGTTTCTAGATCTAACACAATTATCAAATCCGGAGTCACACACCTAGGCACTCCATCAATTAAGCAAATCAAATTCTCATTCTGAAATTCTATATGACATTCGGATTTATAATCCTCATTCAATCCTGTCAAATTAACCGTACCTTTTACGAAACCGCTGTCTGTTCTTCGCTCAACATCATGTATTTTACCTTGGAATAAAATAGTTCCATTAAGGAATTTCTCAAGCTCGACTATAGGCTGCTTATATTCTAGAAGTATTTCACCTACTCTAATCGACATGGAAACGGTATTTATAATAGCGTATTTACTTAACTCATCTTTACTAAGAAGATATACGCCATTTAAAACAGACCCCCCCATTACATCCGTCAAACTACGGGTGATTTTTTCTGTCCAGTCTCCCCTTTTCGTATTTAAGATAGCGGTATTACCCTTCTCATCTGCAAATACAGCTGGCGTATTGTGAATACCATTTAAATTAAATGTATCCATCTGCATTTCAGGAAATGCGCGTCCCATAGCATCTGCATCGACAAGCGGCACATTATTAATCGCGGCGAATATTATGGGAATTATGGAGTTGACGCCCCCCGCTTCAATTGGCATTATAGCGTCTATTTTATTATCGCTACACTTAACAAACTCCTCGTATAATAATGTAAAAGATTCAAAACTGGGGATTTTTTCTATTAACACTGTCGGGGCACCCACCATGGCGAATGTGGCAACTTTAGCATCTGAGTCCAATTCCTCAACCTCTATCATTTTCACTTTCCCATACTTTTCGATAGCTTGTTGCGCCATAAGTTTACCAAGGTAAGGGTCGCCTCCTCCCCCCGTCCCTAGCAGGGAAGCTCCAAGTGCTAGTTTATTAATATCTTCTTCGTCCAGATACTTCATTTGTTCACCTCTAGAGTAAAATCTTTCATCAACCATTTACTCGCGATCAGCTGCAATAGGAATGCCACCAAAAAAGCATCCATTGCCGGAGCGTTAGTCAAATTGATCAATTCCAGGCCAAGAGGGCTGGCTGACGTAGCAAATGCAACAAATATAGCTATTGCCCAAATGATAAGACTATATGGGTTAACTTTTTTGATATTATTCACCAGAGCAAAATCATAGGCTTTATGTCGCATAATATAATCTGCTGCATAAATACCGCCTACCGGTGGTATCATTATGCTGAGTATGTTCAGAAATGTAATGAAGTTTGTATAGATTCCAGTAATAGCAAAAGTAGTACCGACCACACCTGCAACTATAGTAATAATATATTTCGGGACTTTTTTGAATACCACTGAAAAACCTAATGCAGAAGAATAGAGGTTAGTATTGTTAGTAGTCCACTGGGCAAGGATTAAAACAAGCATCCCTCCGGTTCCCCAACCAATCCCAATCATTATGGCGACAACATCTACTTCTGTAGTTGCCTTAGCCAAAAGTACTGCTATCATCAAAACTATAGAGTATCCAACAAAATAACCGAGTAGCGAAGAGATTATTGTATCCTTGGTACCTTTCGCATATCTTGAAAAGTCAGGTGCAATGATGGCCCCAACAGCCAAAGAACCTATGACCAAGGATATTCCTGTGCCTATTGTGATCGATTCTGTTGCTAAGGCTGCATTGTTTAATTCTGATAAAGAGTAGTTTCTCAAGACAATTACTGTCGAACCAACGAGAAGTATTCCAAGAAGTGGAACAGCTACTATACTCAATTTTTCTATTGCTTTATATCCAATCATTGATGTTACCGTCATCATAGCTCCGCCGATGACCATCAATAAAGTACGATTAATTTCAATACCAAATACAGAGTTGATAACATTAAGTAGACTTGAACCAAAAAGATCAAGTTGTACCCCAAACCAACCAAATAATGAAATAGCAATAACAATTGAAACAAGATATGCACCGTATCGTCCCATAGCAAAGGAAGATATCATTGATGTTGATAAACCAGTTTTGTTCCCTGGGATTCCACATATTATATTCAAGATTGCGAGGAGGAAAGTGCCCACGAAAGATACTACTACTGCTTGTGATAAGCTCATTCCACTACCAAGTGCCCCACCAAGTGCTGTTGCTGACAATGCGATGATGCCAGCAATCCATACCATTGTTAGATGAAACCATCCTTTTCTCTCAGATTCTGGCACTGGACTTATCTCATAGTCTTCAATTAAACGTTTCCCCTCACTGGCTCCATTTCCTACAAAAGTTTCATCTTTTACAACACCTGTCCCTGTATTCATACTATTCCTCCTCCAGCATATTCATCATAGCAAGATTGAATAAATTTTTTGCATGTACGATTTCTTTCTCAATCCTTGAATCCGAATAAATTATACTACCCCAAAACAATCCATTTCCTATTAGCATATATGTTTCCAATAAATCTTTAATTGCGGTCTCATCTTTGCAAGTGTATTCATCTTTTATATTTCTGTACAATTTTTCAGTTAGCCATTGATTATATTGTTTCAAGTACTGTTCGACTTCCATTTTGAAATCTGTATTGTTGCTTTCCATTAATCTTAGGTACACTGCCGTCTCGTTCTGATTACCTCTATGGTGCCTCACTATTTTTTCTAATAAAGTTTCGAAACGTACCTTTAGTTCCTCATTCTCATATTTAAAGTACTCGTCTGTCATCGCCTTAAAATGTCCTGAAAGTACTTTAAGAAGCACATTGTTCACTAAATCCTCCTTGTTCTTGAAGAAGTAGTAAATTGAAGCTGATTTAATATTTGATGCTTCGGCTATCTTTTTCATTGTAGTTCCTTCATACCCGTGAATGGCAAGTTGCTGGAGAGCAGAATTAATGATGTTTTCCTTTGTCATATTTCACCTACCTATCGATTAGTAGGTAATATAACACGAATGTTATGAAAAGTATATGTTTTCTGACAACTATATTTTACTTTTTAAAATTCATGGCATAAATATTTATCAATCTATATTTTCATTTCATCATCAATTTATCGGACTTTTATAAACAACTGCTATTTATTCACCTGATATCAAAATTGCTTGTTCTACCAATCCCTTTCATCCTCTCTCTTTGGCTCAACATTTTTATGATATCTTTCTATCTCTGCATATAATTTCATCCAACTTTCACCCTACTTTCATAGCGCCTAAAAATCCCTATATTTTTAGGAAAACGCTTACCTTAATAATCTCCCAAACCCCTTGCCAGCCGTGGGTTCAGCGGATTAGATTTCTGTTTATTAGGACTAATAGCAAAAGAGTTGTAATATGCCATCATTATCTAGTATTATGAATCGGTGCTACTCAAGTGGCATACAAAAGGAGGGTTAATATGATAGGTCTTAAAAAATTGGGGAAAATGAATTTCGAGAAGATGCGGTTATTCATGTCACCGGTCTTCACAGTGCAGACGTTGTTGAACATCGCTGCTGTGATCATCGGTTCGTTCCTTTTTTCTGTAGGCGTCAACGCCTTCATGATTTCGGGCAACCTGGGGGAAGGTGGCGTCACGGGCCTGGCCATCATACTCCTGTATGCATTTGACATTTCTCCGGCCATTTCGACTTTGGTACTGAACGGCATCCTGCTTCTGGTGGGCTTCAGATACCTTTCAAGACGGGCGATGTACTACACGATATTCGCAGTCATCATGATGTCGTTCTTCCTCGGGCTGACTGAGCCGATCACACTTCAGACGGATGAAGTGATGCTGAACGTCATCTTCGGCGGCCTGTTCATCGGGATGGGGAACGGCCTCGTCATACGGATCGGCGCGACGACGGCGGGGTCTGCGATACTGGGCCGGATCGCCCACAAATATCTGGATGTAAAGATCGCAAATGCCGTCCTCGCATTTGACCTCGTAGTCATCCTGCTCAGCTTGACGGTCCTGCCGGTCGAAAAAGTACTGTTGACCATCGTGGCCATGTATATCGCGGTTAAGGTGATGGACTTCATCATAGAAGGAATGAATCCTAAAAAGGCCATCACCATCATCTCCAAGCATCCCGAAATGCTCGGCAGGCTGATCAACAGTGAAATCGGCCGCGGCGTGACGATGATGAGCGGTAAAGGGTTCTATGCCCGCGAGGAGAACGATATCCTCTACGTCGTCATCAATAAAAACAAACTGACCCGCCTCAAACGCCTCATCAAGAAGTATGATGAAGATGCATTTGTCGTGGTCAATGATGTCAACAGCGTCCTCGGCAGCTCATTCGTATAAGAATAATAAGTGAAGAATAGATGCAGCACCCCTAGTGAAAATCTGGGGGTGCTATTTTTTATACAACTTTTTTGGGATCGATTGCAAGACAGAATGGGTATAGTGGTTTAACACCCATCATCCAATGGAGGTGAGATATATGACAACACCAGTATTGATCGTCGGTGCGGGGCCGACGGGGCTTGCGCTCGCCGTCGGTCTCGAGAAGCACAATGTGCCCTTCCGCATCATCGAACAAAACGCATCTTCCGGCACGACTTCCAGGGCGATCGCCGTCCATGCACGGACGCTCGAATTCTACCGGCAGTTCGGCTTGGCTGAGCGATTGCGAGACGCAGGCATCGTGGAAGATGCCGTTCATATCCATAAAGATAAAAAGGAGGTGGGCCGCATCCCGCTAGGAGAAATGGGCCGGGGTATCACGCCCTACCCTTATTTGTTGAGTCTGGCCCAAGATGTCCATGAGTCGATCCTGGTTGAATACTTGGAGTCAAAAGGGATCGACATCGAATGGCAGAGCAGTCTGGTGTCGTTCAAAGATAAAGGCGATCATGTCAAAGCGATCATCGACAGCTGTGGGGAGCGATCGGCTTCAACTTTCCAGTATGTATGCGGCGCTGATGGCGCCCACAGCACGGTACGCCACCAACTTGGACTGGACTTCCCGGGCGGGACGTACAGCCAGATGTTCTTCGTTGCGGATGTTGAGAACACGCAGTCGTTCAAAGGGATGTCAGCAGGCTTCCAGGGCAGCGAATTCAACCTTGCCGTCAACATTCGTACAAGTGGCACAGTCCGTCTGATCGGTGTCATCCCGTCCTACCTCATGAATCCAGACCCACCGGAAACCTTTACTCCACTTATCCCGCATGTCGAAAGCGTGCTGCCTGTCAAAGTGGGGACCATCAACTGGTACTCATCCTACAAAGTCCATCACCGCGTGGCGGAATCGTTCAAGGTGGGTCGTGCCTTCATTTTGGGCGATGCCGCACATATCCATAGTCCAGCAGGTGGCCAAGGTATGAATACAGGAATCGGGGACGCCTTCAATCTGGCATGGAAACTGACCTTCACCGTGCAGGGCCGGATGGATGCTGCCGTCCTCGATAGTTACGAGCCGGAACGGATGGCCTTCGCACGGAAGCTCGTTGCAACGACGGATAAGGTTTTCAAGGAAGCAGTCAACCGAAAACGGTTCCGCAACATCATCATGCCCTATGTTCTTCCGCAACTGATGCGTTTCGCCGCAGTGCGCCGGATGCTTTTTAAGATCATTTCCCAAACTAGGATCCATTATCGTGACAGCCCATTGAGCACCAGCAGAAGCGGAAGTATCCAAGGCGGTGATCGGCTCCCGTGGATTAGGCTCGCGGACGGTGATAACTTCAGCCCGCTTGCGAGCGTGGACTGGCAGCTGCACGTCTACGGACGCCTGAACGCCAAAGTTAAAGCGCTGTCCGATCGCTCCGGTCTACCGCTTCACCACACGCCGTGGACGAAAGAGATGAAGCAAAAAGGTATCCGCAAAATGCCGCCCTATTGATTCGTCCGGATGGGCATGTGGCAGTGGCTGCGACGATTGATGACCTCGACAGTATTGAAGACTATATCGCACGGTTCGGACTGAAGATGGCTTAGAAGAAAAGAGGCAGGATGCTGGTATGCCTTCCTCTTTGAAACTTTGATTATTGGCATGTACTCCATAGCCTGTACCTGGACTATAATGCCCCACTCATAAAGTGCCATTCCAAATACGATACACTCTAAACGCCACCATTCATACTTATTACTGGCGGCGCTGCAGAGCGGCAAACAATCAAATGGCTCATTTTCGTGTATAATGTCTGTACAGTCCGGCCAATCATAAAGGAGGAAAGTTTAATGAAAGAACAGAACCTACCGGGTATCGGAAAGAAATATTCATTGATCTCCAGTGAAGGGCTTGAAATTTATCTGATCCTGCATCTCAATGGAAAAAGAGAATTCTATATTTTGGAGAATGACAGGAAGGTCAACTATAATTTTTCGCTCACCCCAAATGAAGCGATGGATGTCGCCATGAAGATGATGGATGTAAACAAAGACACGGTGGTGCAGGAAGACTTTGAACGATTCCGCCTGATACGTAAACAAATGATGGTGGATTGGTTGAAGGTCAATTCCGGCTCCATCATTGCAGGCCTCACAATTGAAAAAGCAGAACATCATGTCCCTGACGGGGTATCCATCGTCGGAGTAAGCCGTAACAATGATATTACGCCAAAACCGCAGCAGGATTTTGTGATAGAAAAAGAGGATATATTGCTCGTCATCGGAGAATATGATCCTATCGAGGCTTTTGAAGATGCTTGTAAAGTGAGGCAGTAGACATGGATATCTTTACCGTATCCGAACTGTTTTTAACAGGACTGCTGCTGATGGTGCTGTTCGTCGGTGGATTTGCCGCACATAAGTTCAAAATTCCCGACGTCATCATATTTTTATTTTCGGGCCTTGCCCTCGGTCTTTTCATGCAGCATTCGGATTTGATGGAATTTGCCGCTGAAGTGGGGATTGTCATGCTGTTTTTTATGCTCGGCATGGAATTTCCCATTCAACAGTTGAGATATCTTGCCATGAAAATCTACAAGCCCGGCCTGATCGACCTGGCTTTATCTTTCGGGGTTTCCACTGCCATTGCACTGCTGTTCGGCCTCGATCTACCGAGCGCGTTGCTGGTAGGTGGCGTGGCTTATGCCACCAGTTCCTCCATCACTGCAAAATTGCTTGAAAAGAACAACCGCCTGATTAAAAATGACGCCGATTTTCTTCTTGGAGTGCTCATTTTTGAAGATATCATCGCCCCCATCCTGGTCGCGGTCATCGCAAGCATGTATTTGAGCGGCAGCATCTCGCCGACAGAAATGATTTTCGTCTTCGTCAAAATCATTATTTTGATCATTGGCGCACTAGCGATAGGAAAAGTGATATTCAGCAACATGAAAGATTTCATAGATCATTATGTATCAGAGGATTTTTTCATCCTGTTCGTCGTCGGGCTGGGTCTGTTATATGCAGGGCTTGCCCTATCACTCGGGTTGTCTGAAGTGCTTGGAGCATTCCTGGCCGGAATAATGCTTGCAGAATCGCAGCAATCTTCTGTATTGCAGAATCAGATCAGGAATCTACGGGATCTGCTCATGCCCGTCTTCTTCATTTACTTTGGTACAACGATAGATATCTTGAATGGCATACCAATGCTCGGACTGTTACTCGTCCTCCTGACTTGGTCGATTGCATCCAAAGTAGTTGTCGGTATATATGGTGGCCGACAATACGGATTGAACCGTGAAGAAGCATTGCGTGCAGGCCTGTCCTTCACCCAGCGCGGAGAGTTTTCGATCATCATCGCTGCTTTGGCGACAAGTGATCTGAAAACATTCAGCGGTATTTTCATACTCTTTTCCGCTCTGATTGGAGTCATCATGTTCCAGAATGCCACAAAATGGGCAAAACGGATTGTTGGACCAACCAAATTAAATTCATAATAGACGAAACAAAGGACAGACCTAAAAAGGCCTGTCCTTTGTTGTAGATGGAAATATGCTATTCTGCGAACATCCGCATCACGCCGCTTGCCACCGCAAGATCAAAATATCCTGCACCGACGCATTTATACAATGTAATTTCCGCATCCGACTCCCTTAAATAAGGGGCATCAAAATAATCCACAAGCGAACCTTGGATGTCATCCCATCCGATCACACCCTGCTCTACAGCATACATCAGTTCACCCGCCTCTTCTTTTATGGCCTCGATGTCGTCGACGTAGATTTTATCAGCCCGCTGGATTGTTTCATTATCCATCTCACGCATTGAAGACTTGAATGACCCCACTCCATTGATATGAACGCCCGGCTTTAGGCTTCTCCCCTCAAACACCGGTTCAGTCGACTGTGTCGCACAGTTGATGATATCGGCTTTTTCGATGACTTCTGATACATGGGCCGCCACTTCAAATTCTGCCTTAACACCTGCTGACTTCAGTTGTTCTGCGAAATGGTGCGCTTTTTCCTCTGTCCTGTTGAAGAGTACGATCTTTTTGATGTCGCGCACCTCAACCACACCGATGACCTGTTCGAACCCCATATTTCCGGTGCCGATGACACCGAGCACTTCAGCATCCTTACGCGCGAGCTTATCGGTTGCGATGGCGCTCATCGCACCTGTCCTCAGGCGCGTGAGATAGGATGCATCCATCGTCGCTTTATGTTGGCCATCCGATAAATCCGTCACAAGGACGTTCCCTTGCGTTGTCGGCAGGCTGGCATTGGTCGGGAAGATGGACACTGTCTTTATGATGGAAGTCTTCGATGCCCGGCTGATGCATGGCATGTAAAGCATTGAACTGTCTTCATCGACCGGCAGCACAGTCCGGACCGACTGGAGAATGCCGTCATCCCTTAAATCCTGCAGCACGTGTTTAACATCTTCGATCGCATGTTTCATCAAATATTCTTTCTGGATCTGTTCATCAGTAAGTGTAATCATAATAAGCTCCTTCTATACTTTTGCTTTTGCCGCCTGGTCCTGTGCGTATTCGAGATCCTGCGCCTGGACGCCTTTTATCGCCCATACTGCTGTTATTGATACGATTGCGGTAAATATGATATAGAGTGATACAGGTACACTCGAACCGTTGAATTCATTCATCAGGAACTGGGCGATCAATGGGGCAGATCCACCTGCCAACGCAGCTCCGATCTGGTAACCGATCGTAACGCCTGTATACCGTACTTCCCTACTGAATGCTTCAGAGAACATCGTGCCGAGCACTGCAGTGATCGGTGGCCAGATTACGGTCAGGCCAATCAATGTTGCGATGATGACAAGTATCGGTTCATGCGTATTGACGATCAGGAAATACGGGAACGCATAGACCAACATGGCAAACGAACCGATTAAAAACATCTTACGGCGCCCCACTTTATCAGACAAAGCTCCCATGATCGGGATCATGATCGTCGTCAGGAATGCGGCGATGACGATTGAAATCATCATGAATTCAAATGATACATCAAGCTGGCTGGTCCCATATCCAACGATGAACGTCGTGAATATATAGAAGGGCCCCGTTTCAACGAACTTTGCACATGAGGTGATCAGCACTTCTTTTGGATGACGCTTGAATGTTTCGATTAAAGGTACTTTCTGCACGGATTGGGTTTTCTTCGCTTCCTGGAAAGCAGGCGTCTCGTCCAGATCCTTACGAATCCACAAGCCGAATCCAACCAGCAGCAAGCTCAACACAAACGGCACACGCCAGCCCCACGTTTCAAAAGCTTCCGGCGATAACAGCCCTGTCAATATGAAGAAGCTCGTGTATGCCAGCACCAGACCAATTGTGATACCCATCTGGGGCACACTGCCGAAAAAGCCACGCTGCTCCTTCGGCGCATACTCTGTAGCAAGCAGTAGTGCACCGCCCCACTCTCCGCCTATACCGAGACCTTGGATGAGTCTGAGGACCATCAGTAAGATCGGTGCCATAAGACCGATCTGTCCATATGTAGGCAATAGGCCAATCAGGGCCGTTGCGATTCCCATCATGCTTAACGTAATGATGAGTGTCTTCTTACGCCCCACCCTGTCTCCAATATGGCCGAATATGACACCACCGAACGGACGGATGAAGAATGACAGTGCCAGTCCAAAGTAGGCAAGCATCGTCGAGACGACCGGATCATCGGTTACAAAGAACTGGTTGTTGAAGACGATTGTCGCGACTGCCGCATACAGAAAGAAGTCGAACCATTCGATCGAGGATCCGACCAGACTCGCGACCAGCACCTTCCTCCTTAATTTTTTATCCATTTCCATACCTCTTTTCCACTAAATTTTACATCAGTTATTACCTTATCATAATATTCTTTAAATTCCCACATCTATTAAATACTCCGGATATTTTACTGTAAGGGGTAATGGTCTAGTATTACTTTTAACTATTTTTCGATAGTCCCATACCTTGTGCATTCTTTACTATGTCAAGAAACTGTTTGGTAAAACCACCTGAATAAACAAAAAAGTCGGTAGACAGATACCCTACGGCCTCTGTTACCGACAACACTTAAATTTTTAGGATTTTTCCGATTACGTCACACGAAAATTGAAATTAATATTATAGAGAATATAAACACTTATCCTGAAAAGAACAATACCTATGAGGGATAAAGATACTAATCCACCAAAGAAGAATAATTTGTGGCAAGTGTTTTTTATGTATAAAATATTAATAGAAGATACAATATGGAATCCATAAGAAAGTGTAGAATATTTAAATCTCAATCCTTTAAATCATCACTAGATGGAAACCTCTTATTCAAAAATTTTGTGAAATAAAACTGAATGATAATAACAATAAATAAAGTAATGATGAATTTCACAAAATCATCCATTATTTCAGGAACAAAGAATAATACACACGTATATATAATAGGTAACGCCAAATTTAACCAAGCTTTCTTATTTTCATTCGTCATAAAGTATATCCTTTCGCTTTCTTATGTTATAGAGTTGTTGATATATACCTTCGCAAAATTGGAACAAAGGCATTTTTCTATTTTGCTCAAACCATCCACGAGAAATAATTTCTCATCAACATTAAAAAAGGAGTATTCTATGCTTTTCATATTGAGACTCATCTTTGCAGGTATCACTGCTACATTTTCTTTGTGGGTACTAATCACCGATAACAATCAATTGATGCCGTGGGCCTTTATAGCTATGGCCATGCTATTCCTGACAATCGCAATTGATGACTACATAAAAGGATACAAGAAAACAAGCATCTTATTTCTTGCTGCCTTTGTATATATTATATTTACTTCTATTTATATCTTTTAGTAAGAGCGTAAAATATCTTGTGTAAATGAATAGATGGAAAAAGAACCCTTTATTTTAAAATCAAGCTGTCAATTCCAATCCCAAAAATATAAAACACATCAAAATGGATGTTCCTCTTCATTCGATAGTTCAACAAAAAAAGGATATATTATAGCTGCTAGAGGTATTACGCCTAAAATAGCGAATAAGGCGATATAGGAAGGTCCAAAGAAAAGATTACCTAACAAAATTAAAAAAATCACTATAGGCATAATTAGGGTGCTTCTTTTTCTCATCTGTGCTGTGAGGTACTGTTTCTCCCCACAATATGGACAAATCATTCCACCGATTAATATAAACGACCGCTTAAAGGTCTGCTTCCAACTCCATTTACTACCACAATTTTGGCAAGTCGGCATCGTTGTCTCCTCCCTTCCGCTCATTTCTAACCGCTTCCATTATTCACTTTAACTAAAATCCTTTTGACAATCAATTCCTGGAATAATATAATTATACGAATTAACAAATGGCGCTCCAGACGCTTCACATCAATGAAATGAGGAAATTACATGCTGTCTCTGCTCGGCTCGGCCGTAAACGTACTGGCCATCATCACCGGAAGCTTCATCGGACTGTTTTGGCGCAACATCAACGAGAATATGAAAACTACCATCATCCAGGGGCTATCCATTACAGTCATCGTCCTGGGTATGGATATGGCCATGGAAAGCAAACGCCTCATCATTGTCGTAATCAGTATAGCGTTCGGCGCCATGCTTGGGGAAAAATGGCAGATTGAAGAAAAGATGAACCACTTCGGCGTCTGGCTTGAAACGAAAACCGGGGCGAAGGAAGGCGGTGTGGCAGCAGCATTCGTCACAGCGACACTCGTCTATGTCGTCGGTGCGGTGGGCATCGTTGGTGCTTTGGACAGTGGTCTGCGTGGAGATCATACGTTGCTGTTCACCAAATCACTTATAGACGGTATATTCTCCATCTTCCTCACTTCGACACTCGGCATCGGCATCATATTTTCTGC
Organism: Salinicoccus jeotgali; assembly: GCF_055379195.1. Taxonomy (NCBI): domain Bacteria; kingdom Bacillati; phylum Bacillota; class Bacilli; order Caryophanales; family Staphylococcaceae; genus Salinicoccus; species Salinicoccus jeotgali. The sequence continues at coordinate 1,791,021 of NZ_AP043830.1, forward strand.
CCTACCGGTGTTTTTGTTCCAAGGATCCATCACTCTGTTTGCGGCACAGATCGACCGCTTCATTCCGCCTGAAATGATGGCGCAGTTCATCGCCCAGATAACCGGGGTCGGTGGCATCATGATCATCGCAATCGGCATCAGGCTGCTCGGTATCGTCAACATCCGTGTGGCCAATATGCTGCCGGCCATCCCGATCATCATGCTGCTCGTCTTCATCCTATACTAATGTTAATACTAAAAGGAGCCATCTAAAATATTAGATGGCGCCTTTTGATTGTGTCATTCCTAACGCGATCCAGCAGTGGCCTGATCGTCTGCTTTCGCAATGCCGATGCCGGTCTTGGCATTGATCATTGCGAATACGACACATAAGTAGCAGGGAATTGCCCAGATCCAATAATCTGCGACACTCACGCCGAGAATCTCCCAGTAGTAGATGCCGGAGACGCCCCACGGTACGAATGGCAGCAGCATGGTTCCCGAGTCTTCCAGCGTCCGCGACAGGTTTTTGGCATGCAGCCCCTGCTTGGCATACGCATCCTGCAGGAGCACACCCACCATGATAATGGAGATCGAAGCGACACCGGCTGTGAATACAATGATTGCACTGCCGAGTATCGTCACACCCACCAGCTGCCATGTGGAGTGGATGAGGCGTGAAAAACTCTCGAGGATCTTATCCAGGCAGCCTGCCGCCTCAACGATGCCGGCGAAAGCATACCCACAAAAGATCGTCACTACAATCGTCGTCATGGAAAATATTCCGCCGCGCGCAATCAGCGTCGTCGCGTTTTCGGACAAAGCTGCCGCATCGAAGCCTGATGCTTTTATCATGTCAGTACTGAAGCCGTTCGCCATCGCAGTAAACCCATCGACGAGTGCGAAGCCGTTGGAGAACATCCCGATGAAGACCGCTACCAGCGACGACAAAAGCATCATCGGCACAACAGGTTTTTGGGTGAAAGCCCCCCATAAAATGATGATGAACGGAATGAGCATGAACAGGTTCCAATTGTAGACCATATCCAACTCACCCAGTAATCCTTGCACATTGTCGGCAGACGGTGAACCATACTCCGTATTGACCCCTACGAAGAACCACACGGTGAGCCCGACGATTGATGCCGGTACCGTCGTCCAGAGCATATGCTTGATGTGATCAAAGAGGTTAACTTCGACGACAAGGGGCGCAAGATTGGTCGTATCCGACAGCGGGGATAGTTTATCGCCAAATACACCACCGGAGATGACCGCACCTGCGGCCATGGCCAAGGAGACATCCAATTCAGCCGCAATCCCCATCAGAGCGACACCTGCAGTCGCTGTGGATCCCCAGGCCGTACCGGTGGCGACGGATACTACCGCCACAATGACGAAGGCCGTGACAAGAAAATAGGTCGGATTGATCATCTGCAGACCGTAGTAGATCATCATCGGCACTGTGCCGGCGTAGATCCAAGTGCCAATGATGATGCCGACAGAAAACAAAATGAATATTGCCGGCATCGCCGTTTTGAGCCGGAGGATGATGCCCTCTTCCATCTCCCTCCACGACAATCCGACACGCAGCGCGATGAGTGCTGCATAGGCTGCTGCAACCAGCAGCAACGGCTGGATCGGGATGCCGAAGTAGCCGAATCCGACTCCGACGACCAAACCTAAAATTATAAAACATGATATGGATTCGAAAAATGTTGGTGCACGCTTCATATATCCTGCTCCTTTATCTGTTGCGTTATTTTATACACTCCTGATCAGCTCTTCTGCTGATTGTCCTGAAAAGCCAAGGCTGTCCAAGGTAAGTCCACTTTCGTAAAAATCTTCATCAAACAAGGTCGAGCCTAAAGTGATGATGGCATCAATGTTCGGGGTTGCAACACCAGCTGCTTTCGCCATCCCTGACCATAATACGAGGCCACTTGAAATATCTTCGGTAAAATATCTGGAGTTTATGGAAACCGGCCCTTTTATATTGGAGTACACCTCGCTCGTATTGAACAGTTCTTTGAGTGTTCTGCCATCATCCTCGAAGTAACCCCGGTTCGCCCTACTCTCTGTCGCATCTTCCAAGTGATATCCAAATGCCTTGCCGATCGCCATCCGTTCATCCTCGACCGCCTTCAGCAGTTTGACTGTATGCTCGGTGATCCCTTCCTTATACAGCCAGAATTCGCCTTCCGAATAATCAATCCTGCCCGCATTCAATAGAGCAGGACCAGGATGCACTTCAGGATTGCCATTCTCCAATGCTGCATGCCAGCTGCTTTCAGCCGGCACAAGGCAGTCATACAATTGTGAACAGACATCCAACAGTTCATCTGTCTTCGAGCTCGGGTATGCAGCAAGGAATACTTTTTTGACGTACAGGGAGACTTCGACCCGTGCCGCTTCCGGAAATGCTCGCGTGCCATATGTAAGCGAATTGGTCTCGGCAATGTTGAATGACTTGTCGATGCCAAGCTGTCGGGCCCTATTCACAAATCTGCCAGCCCCCATCGCGCCTGCACCATTGATCAGTATCACCTGTTTTTCCGTAACCACAGGCGCAAGCTGCTCCGCTATGTTCTCAACCGCAAAACCAGGCACGGTCAGCATGATGACATCCGCTCCCGCAACTGCTTTTTCAATGTCTGCAGTAACGTTGGAAAACGGCACAAGACGCTCCCCCTTCTCGTCCTTCAGGGTGATGCCTCCATTCTTTTCGATTGCTGACAAATCATCTGTGAACCCCGTCGCGCCGAACAATGAAACCTCGAACCCCCTATCAGTAAGATCTGCAGCTGCAGTAATTCCGCCGTTCCCGGCACCAATGATTGAAACCTTCATGATATCTCCATCCCTTTCTTCAAAATATCCATAACCATATTGCCTATTGATGAAATATAAGACATTTTAGGCCATCCTATATCCTACATCAGAGGGTTACCGAACAATGCAATCAAAATAAATGCAATAATCATTCCCAAAATGAAGGTTAAAATGAGCTTCAGCATTTTCATAAACAGTCCCCCTTGTAATGTAATTAATATAAAATTCAGTCCTTATATGTTTTAAGCTTAAATGTCCTTGCGAAAACAATCAACGGTTATCTGTATGTTGAAGCGGCACATGTATATGACAATTTGATTCTCAAGTCGCTAGAGAGTAGACTCCGCATTGGCGAGTATGCCCTAATAAGTTCCAGAATATAAGTATAGTCACTACGTTATACAAAAAATACGGCCCAAGAGCAATGCCCCAGGGCCGTGATTTCTCTTATTATATTCTGTCGTTTCTTCCTTTGTTGTCATCGTAGTCAAAATCGGACTGTCTTCCATCTGCTCTATCTCTGTCCAAGTCTTTATCCAAGCCGCGATCCCTATCCAGTCCGCGGTCTTCTGTGTCTTCCTGGATGTCGACATCTTCATGGCGCACATCTTCGGAAACATGTTCAGTATCTTTGACTTTATCTTTTTTGATGACGACTTCTTCGGATACTACGCTCTCTTTATCGACATTGACGCGTTCTTCATTGACTGGCACGCGGACGGATTCATCACTGTCTGTGAAATCACCGTCGGCTGGACGCCCGTCATCCACTTTGCGTCTTTCAACTGTCACTTCTTCACGCTCGACAGGCACTTCGAATTCCTGACGTTCAGTCTCGACATGTTTATCTACGTTGACTTCACCTGTCTGCACATTATCTTTTTCGACATTGAGACGTTCTTCACGCAGTTCCATGGTGGCTTCATCGTCATGATTCCGGTCTTTGCGGTCTGCATCGAATCCGGCACCAGGCTTGTCACCCAGGTTATCATCTTCGCGATCGACGCCAGGTGTAAGGCCCGCTCCCGCAGCACCTACAGTGCCGCTACCGTAAGCTGCATCATTTCTATTCATGTCACTTCGAGCTGTATCGTTTCTGCTGCCTTCATCTGATACATGGAGTAGAATTTTATCTGCATCCAATGCATCCCGGTATTCACGTTCTTCTGCCGAGGACAGGTTCATGCTGTTGAGTGTCTGATCTTCAGGATCATCCCCAGTGAAGAATGACATCACTTTGTCCCACGTACTGCCGGTAGAATGTTTGATATCAACGCCGGAATAGGCACTGAATGCACCTCCAGCTTGCAGGTCGCGGTTGGAGACGAGTGTAATATCCTCTTCTGCGACGCCTTCTGCTTTAAGTTCATCAAGTCTCTGTTTTACATCTTGTTCTGTAGGGAGCGCTTCAATCTTACGCATTTTCCATTCCTCCTCGTTACAATTTTTACAATTTGCGAGTACCGCGATATGGATATTTTCATATCCGTTCGGCTCATTCAAAGTATACCCGTGACTCCATTCTTAAAACGTCTATCTTTATTTCTGATGGAGATATGACGTCGGAGTGGACGTCTCAGCTATTTATTTTTTCTATCCGACTTATAATCCTTGTTGAAAAAATCATATTTCAGAATATTTTCGAACAGTGTACTTATCAAAATCGGTGGTAGGATTATAATGGATACTACAAAAACCACTGAAAAAGCGCCAGGCGAGGAGGCAAGTATTATTCGAATCACTGAATAGGATGCAATCACCCAAGTCAGTCCAAGGACTATCGCTGTTATGTTCCATTCACGCATACCAGACCCTCCATGATTATAGTCATTCAAGTGTATCATATTACATTCCTTACCCTTATGGCCTCTTACATGAGAGGCTGCTATCTGATAGAATGGCTTATTATATGCTTGAAACATTTAATAAATAGGTGGGATCGCTTTTATGACGGATACAGGATTGGTGCTTGAAGGTGGCGGCATGCGTGGATTGTATACAGCCGGGGTATTGGAATATTTCATGAGCCGGGGGCTCTACTTTCCTTATGTCATCGGGGTTTCTGCAGGGGCTTGTATGGGCGCCTCATATCTGGCGCGCCAGGAGGACCGCAATCGCAAAGTGAACCTGGACTATATGGATGACAAACGCTATATGTCATTATCGAACTCCATTAAAAAACGCGAACTGTTCGGCATGGACTTCATATTCGATGAAATACCCAATACGCTTGTTCCCTTTGATGTGGAGACATTGATGCAGGAACCGGAAGAGTTTGTCATCGTCGCAACCGATTGCGAGACCGGTGAACCTGCCTACTTCAAAAAAGAGGACTACGACACTTCATCCATCGCCACACTTCTGAGGGCTTCCAGTTCTCTGCCCTTCGTTGCCTCGCGTGTAGAATTTGAAGGCCGCGAACTGCTGGATGGCGGCATCTCCGATTCGATTCCGATCAAAAAGTCGGAAAATGATGGTTTCCCTAAAAATGTCGTCATCCTGACCAAACCGCGGGGATACTATAAAAAGCCGGGCCGGATATCGAAACTCATCAAATATAAAAATCATCCGGCAATCAGCGACAGGCTTGCTACCCGCTACCGTTTCTATAACGAATCGCTCCATTATGTATATAGACAGGAGAAGCATGGTGCAGCCTTCGTCCTCAGCCCTTCCGTGGACTTGAAGGTGGGCCGGGCTGAACGGAAGAAAGAGCGGCTTGAAGCTCTTTATCAACTCGGCTGGGAAGATGCCAAAACCCATTACGATGCACTCCGCTCTTTTCTCAGGCCCACTTCTTCCACCCAGACTCAGAGTGCTCAAGGTAAAACGACATAGTACGACCTCTTAAAAGGCGCATACGATGTATGCGCCTTTTAGACTCTTTTATGCTCATTTCCAATAATCATTGGCAGCAGCAATCGTCTGGTAATGGATCGCAATCACCTGGGATGCCATTGTGAGACTGTCTGCATCTTCTGCGTAGACCGGGCGCAGTTTCTTGCGTACTTCCGCATCAGGCTGCGTCAGCCCTACGCCCTTACGTGCCAACTTCACTGCCGGATGGAATCCCTGCTGCGGTGTCTCTGTCTTTAAACTTGTCAGCCATTCTTCCATAAACGAATCCCCCCCGATATATTTTATGCCTCACCTACATTATATCGAAACCGAGACCTGATTGTAACTTTTCACTATTCCATTTCATGCATAACCGCTGTTGTAGTTGTCTACACATCAGAAAATATTCGCTATATTTCCATTTTACAGACAATTATGAGATAATAGAAGTAACAAGTATTGGATGAGAAGTACAGTCATTTTCTCAAATGGAAAGGAAGGATATTTCATGGGGAAAGTTACAAAGTTGATTGGTGCAGCGGGGATTCTGGCAGGAGCTGCCTATCTATCGAAGGAAGAAAACCAGAAAACGGTCAAACGGGGTGTAGACAAGGTCATCAGGAAAGCCAGCACCTGGACGGATGACCCTTATACCATCCAGTTGGGCAAGCCAGACGAAGAGCATGATGCCAACATGGTCGATGAAGGTGCGATGACAAGCGTGCTGTACTATAATGAACTGCGTGAAGAAGCGTCTAAGAAGCAGCAATAAAATAAAGGGGGGAATCCGAACATCGGATTCCCCCCTTTATTTTGGGTGCACAATTCGCTCTCCCTAAAGTCATTTAGACTGATTCTCTATCCTGCCCATATAAGCAAACAGCTTCTTCAATTCCTCATTTTTCATTTTGGCACCCAATTCATCGAGCAGTTCGGCGTTGACATGGGCATCCGTGTAATTGCCCAACGCATTCTGGATCTTCTTCATCCTTTTAATGGTCTTCTTATGCTTCTTTCCTGTCAATGGCCTCAAATAACGGGCAGAGTATCTCAACTTCTTCGCCCGCTTCCTGACGTCATGCACTGCATTGTAATCGGTCATATCCAATTCTTCATATTCTTTGATGAGGACAGTTTTTTTCGTTTTGAGCCTGTCAGTGATGTAATCCTCAATACTTGTATCCATTTCGATGGACAACATATCGATTGCCTGCTCGACGGATTCGAGCATTCCATTGAATGCTTCAATATTCGTTTTATTGAATGTCCGCTTCATTTCCCTATTGCGTTCTTCCCGCAGATATTTGAACATATCGTAATAATGCTCACTTAAATCCGGCTGCCTCAATGCGATTGTACTGCACACTTCCGTAAGTACATCCAGTTCCCTAAGCCGGCCGTAAGTCTTTGCGAATGATTTCAATTCCCGATTGATACGATTGTATTCCTTTTCGCCGAATGCATGTTTAAGGAAATGGATGACGCTCCTCAATTTTCTGGTATCTACACGCAATTCATGCACCAATGCCGGATTATACGGATTATTCTCGTAGTCTCTATATGCTTGTTTGATCTTTTTGAGCCGTTTATACAATATCTCCTGAAGTGCTTCCATCCTGTTCCTCCCCTTCCTCTCATGCTTGTCACCATACTATACCCTTTATCCACATAATTACTGCATATCGAGAAGTCCACCTGACAACTGAACAGATGAATTGATAAATATAAATTCGACTTGTATAGTATGTTTTGTTGCAACAAAGAGTAGAATCTGGAGGAAACTTATATGATGACCAAAACATATGAACCATTGTTCGAAACGGTGCAGTTGCCGAACGGCACCGCACTGAGGAATAGATTCGTCCTCGCCCCCCTCACGCATATTTCTTCAAATGCGGATGGTACGGTATCAGAGGCTGAAATCGAATATCTCCGTAAACGCTCCAAAGATGTCGGTCTGGCCCTGACAGCTGCATCGAACGTCACGGGACTCGGCAAAGCATTCCCAGGACAACCGTCAATCGCCCGCGATTCTGATATCGCAGGCATGTCACGTCTTGCGGAAGCAATGAAGGCAGGCGGCGCGAAAGCAATTCTGCAGATCCACCATGGCGGCGCCCAAGCTCTACCCGAGTTGACGCCTGAAGGTGACGCCGCTGCACCAAGCGCAATCACCATGCAAAGCTTCAACGAAAAGGAACCCCACGACGCGCGGGAAATTACACCCGATGAAATCGAATCGACGATAAAAGCATTCGGAGAAGCGACGCGTCGTGCGGTAGAGGCAGGCTTCGACGGCGTTGAAATCCACGGCGCGAACCACTACATCATCCACCAGTTCGTCTCCCCCCACTTCAATAGGCGTACAGATCAATGGGGTGAGGACCGCTACCGCTTCCCGCTGGCAGTGGTTGATGAAGTCATCCAGGCAGCCAAAGAACATGGCAGTGAAGATTTCATCGTCGGCTACAGATTTTCACCAGAAGAACCGGCTGATCCGGGGATCGACATGGAAATCACCAAAACGCTGATCCAGAAACTCATCACCAAACCTCTGGATTATCTCCACGCCTCATTATTCGATGTCCATTCCACAGTGCGTACGGGTAAATATGAAGGCATGAGGCGTATTGACCTACTCCATGAATGGATCGATGGGCGCATGCCATTGATCGGCATCGGTTCCATATTCGAAGCGGATCAGGCAGCGGACGCAATCAAGACCGGGCGTGTCGATCTGCTTGGCCTGGGCCGTGTGCTTCTGCTTGACCATGAATTCGTCCATAAGATTGCACATGGCAAAGAAGATCAGATTACAAATGTGTTCGATCCGGACAGAGCAGACATGCATGACTTGCCGGAACCCCTGTGGCAGCAGCTAAAAAAAGGGTTCTATCCGGTGCCACGTAAAGACCAGTAGGCAGTATAACGATGGTTGTCACCGCCCCTTCCAGGGTAGATACATTGTAGTACTATCTATAAGGAGGCGTCATGACGAGTGATGTTAAAGCCGAAGTCGAGAAACTGCATGACTGGACGCTGGAAGATGAAAAAATCAAACGAACCTTCAAATTCGACCGCTATCTGGATGCCATCTCCTTCGTCGAAAAAATCGGCATCTATGCAGAAAGTGTCCAACACCACCCTAAGATTGTAATCAACCATACCGCAGTTACTGTATCATGGACCACTTTCTCCAAAAAGCAGCTTACTGAAAAAGACATCCAAGGCGGTAAAGCGTGTGAAAACATCTACCGGCTGTATGAAAATGAGATGAAATAAGCCAAAAAGCAATTGCATAGAATTGAACTAACCCCCTCCAGGTCTACAGATGAAATAACACATCTGTAGACCTGGAGGGGGTTCTTTTGTGATAGGCAGAGATTCGGTGTACCAAAGAAAAACCATAACCTGAAATTATCGCATAGAAATAGACCCTGGAGGATTCCAGGGCCTATTTCATCTGCTTTCCGCTTTCATGTTTGTCACCTGTCAGTACATAGAAGACATGTTCCGCCATATTTTTTATATGATCTCCGATGCGTTCCAGGTATTTTGCACACAATTGGCTTTGGCCTGTCAGGAAGGCATCGGTCTCCTCAAAGATGTCTGATGTGGTGATCTGGACGAAGAGTGCATCGATGTCTTCATCCCGCATGATGATTTCAGTACAGAGTTCAATATTTTCTGTGTCATAGGCGGTTTTTACATCTGCCAGCATCAACAGTGCGAGGTTTTCCATCGTGGACAGGCGCAACAGCAATCTTTCATTCGTAATGCGTACCCGCTTCCTCACCTCTCCAAGGTTGCTGATGTTGTCGCTGATCCGTTCGAGATCATCTGCCACTTTGATGCTAGAGATGATGAGCCTGAGGTCGGTGGCTACAGGCTGTTGGGTAGTTATCAGATTTATGGCCTGTGTGTTGATCTCCTCTTCCAACCTGTTGATCCTGAAATCATCTGCCACGAGTTTTCTGGCATACTCCGTATTTTGACTTGAAAGGATGTCCGTGCTCCCCCTCAGCCGATTGTAGCACTCGTGACCGAGTGTGTTTACATTGCCATAGAGCCTTTCCATCTCATCGGAAAACTTTCCACGGTAGACCATCATCCAAACCTTCCGGAAACATAGTCTTCGGTACGCTGATCCTTCGGCTTCTCGAAGATGACGTTCGTCCGGTTATATTCAATGACATGACCCTGGTAGAAGAACGCCGTGCGATCTGATATTCTAGCTGCCTGCTGCATATTGTGTGTCACGATGATGATGCTGTAGTCCTTCTTCAGCTCCTGCATCAAATCTTCGATTTTGGTTGTGGAAATCGGGTCGAGTGCACTTGTCGGTTCATCCATCAGAATGACATCCGGCTCAATCGCCAACGCGCGGGCGATGCAGATTCTCTGCTGTTGGCCGCCGGAAAGCCCATAGGCGTTATCGCTCAGTCTGTCCTTCACTTCATCCCATATGGCAGCGCCCTTAAGACTTTTCTCCACCACCTGATCCAGTACCTTTTTGTTGCGGATCCCATGAACACGTGCGCCGTATGCGACATTGTCGTAGATGGATTTCGGGAATGGATTCGGCTTCTGGAATACCATCCCCACCTTTGTGCGCAGTTCCTCCACAGTCAGCGATTTATCGAAGATGCTCTGATCCCTGTAGAGTATATCCCCTTCGGTCCGGACGATGGGCACGAGTTCCACCATGCGGTTCAGAGCTTTAATGAAAGTCGATTTACCGCACCCTGAAGGACCGATGATTGCGGAGATTTCATTCCTGTTGAAGTCAAGGTTGATATTCTGCAGGGCATGATTGTCCCCATACCACAGGTTGAAGTCCTTTGTCTGGAATACCGGTTGGGACTGCTCAACTGGTTTGCTACCTGCAGGCCTGCTCTGGGTTATTGGGTCATTTATTATCATATCTTTTTCCTCTTTTACTTTTGTCAAAGTCATATTAAAGCCTCCAGATTAAAAACGCTTAGAGTATTTATTCCTTATATAAACTGCTACGGAGTTCATCAGGAACAGGATGAACAGAAGCACGAGTATCGCTGCCGCTGTAATGGACTGGAATTCTGGATTGGGCATTTTGACCCACGAGAATATCTGCATCGGCAGCGCTGAGAATGTATCGAATACACTTGTCGGTGTAAACAGCAGAATCGTCGGTATGCCGATGACGACGAGGGGAGCCGTCTCCCCGATTGCGCGGGAAAGTGACAAAATGATTCCTGTGATGATCCCCGGTAATGAGGCGGGAAGTATGATTCGGGTAATCGTCTGCCATTTTGTCGCCCCCATGCCAATGGATGCTTCACGTATGGAAGATGGAACCGACCGGATGGCCTCTTGGGAAGCCACAACGATGACGGGCAGGATCATAAGCGACATCGTCAGTGCGGCCGCAAGGACGGAATTCCCGAGTCCGGCCATTCTGACGAACAGCGTAAGGCCGAGTAGACCGAACACAACCGATGGTACCCCAGCGAGATTCGAGATGTTTATCTTTATGAAGCCGGTAAGCTTATTTTTGGGTGCATATTCTTCCAGATAAAGGGCTGTACCTACAGAAAGGATGATTGCGATGGGCGCTGTAGTGCCCATCAGCCATAATGTACCGATAAGTGCGCCTCTGATGCCTGCATTCTCAGGACGGCTCGAGCTGAAGTTCGTGAAAAAGTCAGCCGTCAAGTAGCTCCACCCGTCGATGATAGTATCGATCAACAAGGTTGCCAAAACGACCAGTCCCACCAGGGTGCACAGGAGGAAGATGTACTTCAGCACCTTGTTGAGCATCAGCCTTCCATTCAATCTCTTTCCTATAGACTTTTTATCGATCAATTCCATCTTAATATTCCTCCCTGAATTTCCGTGAGAACCATTGTGCCATCACATTCATCAGCAGTGTGAAGACAAAAAGCGTCATGCCGACGGCGTAGAGGCTGAAGTAGACGTCACTGCCGTAAGTGGCGTCGCCCGAGGCTACTTGAACGATGAAGCCCGTCATCGTCTGTAGGGACTCCATGATGTTCAGGCTTGCATTGGGAGTACTCCCTGCTGCAATCGAAACGATCATCGTCTCGCCGATTGCCCGGGAAACCGCAAGGACAATCGAGGCCATGATGCCCGAAACGGCAGCAGGCAGGACAACCTTGAACACCGTCTCGAGTCTTGTAGAGCCGAGACCGAGTGCCCCTTCCCGAATGGTATTCGGAACGGAGCTCATCGCATCCTCACTCAGGCTTGCAATCATCGGTATGATCATCACTCCGACGACGAGACCTGGACTGATTGCGTTGAAAAGGTTGACTTCAGGCCATACGCCCCTGATCAGAGGAGTGACGAAAGTCAAGGCGAAAAACCCATAAACGACAGTCGGTATGCCGGCAAGGATTTCGAGTATCGGCTTGATTACCCGGCGCACCCGATCGCTTGCATATTCACTTAAATATATGGCAGCCCCAAGGCCAATCGGTACTGCAAAAGCGACTGCAATCACAGTGATTTTCATAGTTCCCATGATCAGGGCAAAAATACCCCACTCAGGGTCAGAGCTGAACGCAGACCATTCGGTCGAAGTCAGGAATTCCACCGGGGAGACCCGGGTGAAGAACATTACCGTCTCTGACAGTAATGTTATAAGGATACCTATGGTCGTCAATACGGATACCGACGTGATGAGAAGTAAGATGATCGGCACTGCCTTCTCCATAAAGACTGTACTCCGTCTGCCCTTTTTATTGTCTATCATTTCACGAATATTATAATCACTCATAATGAACCTCGTTTCAAAATACTTTAAACTGGACGGGGACTTCCCGTCCAGTTGCTTTTATTGTGCCAAATACCTACTTGAATGCTTCGAGCTTGTCCTTCTGTTCCTTCATTTCATCTTCAGTCAGTGCAACATATCCTGCCTCTTCCGCTGCAGATGAAGCATTGTTCAGAGTGTATTCCATGAACTGCATGAACGATTCGTTATTTTCAAAGGATTCATCCTTGGCGTATACAAACAGTGGACGCGCCAACGGATACTCATAGCTCATGACAGTCTCTTCTTTGACTTCAACAGGCTCTTCACTTTCCGTACCTTGAATCGGAACACCTTTCAGATTTTCCTGGTTCACCATGTAGTAGTTATATCCGAAGAATCCAATCGCACCTTCGCTGCTTGCCACGGATTGGGAGATGACGTTCGTGTCCTGGTTCAATTCAGCTGTGATATCGCCATCTTCCATGACCGCTTCCTTGAAGAAGTCGTGTGTGCCGTGTGACTGGTCCGGTGCATAAGCTGTTATTTCTTCATCAGGGAATTCATCACGGACATCGCTCCAAGTTTCAGCTTCGCCATTGTAGATCGTCTGCAGCTCTTCGAAAGTCAGGTAGTCGACGAAATCATTCTCCGTATTGACTGCAACCGTCAGGCCGTCATTCGCAACTTTGAATTCTGTAAAGTCGATGCCTGCCTTTTCCAGCTCAGAAACTTCTTCTTCCTTGATTTCACGGGATGCGTTCTGAAAGTCCGTCTCACCGGCTACAAACTTCTCAAAACCGCCACCTGTACCGGAGACACCGATGGAAACCTGGACTTCTGGGTACTCAGCGTTGAAATCTTCGTTTATCAGTTCAAGAATCGGGGCTACTGTTGAAGATCCGTCGCCGGAGATGCTGCCTGATGCAGAAGCTTCTGCATCTGTACTGGCTTCGGAACCATCTCCGCTTCCGTCCCCTGTGCTTCCTTCAGATGGATCACTTGCATTGCCCCCTCCGCACGCTGCCAGAATGAATACTAGGCTCATCAGCAATGCAGCCATAAAGATACTCTTTTTCATTACCCGAACTCCTCCAATAAAATAAGTGTTGTGTTTCCTACAAGCCCTACTCTATCGGATGAATGTAAATTTGAAATGAATGGTTTGTAAAGATTGTGTAAATATGAAAAAACACCAACGCCGAACCCCCCCAGGTCACCATTCAAGTAATTTTGAATCACATTCAGCTTAGAATCTATTAAGTATTTTCTATGCATATAAAAACACCCCTAAAGTTGAAATTTGGAATTCAACTTTAGGGGTGCATCTTAGAGAAGGAAGCAGAGCCTTTTTATTTTTACGTGCTTTGGCCGGAATCCGCACACAGGCCGTTAGCTGTCTTCCTGCTTTTTCGGCAGCGTCACGGTGAAGGTCGTGCCCTCGCCTTCACGGCTTTCGACCTCTATTTCCCCGCGGTGGGATTCTATCAGGTGTTTGACTATGGCAAGACCGAGGCCTGTGCCGCCGGAGTGGCGGGAACGTGCCCGGTCAACACGATAGAAGCGCTCGAATATGCGGGGGAGGCTCTCTTCAGGGATGCCGATGCCATCATCCTCTATAATCAGGCGGACGTTATTCGTATCCTCCTTCAGTGATAACTTGACAGCCCCACCTTCGGCAGTGTAGTTAATGCCATTTCCCACCAGATTGAGTATGATTTGTCTGAGACGGTCTTCATCCCCCTCCAGATATACATCCCTTGATGGATCTGGAAGGGCCAGCCGTGTCTTCTTCTCTTCGATGGCCCCCTGCAGTGTAACGGAAACCTCATGGGCGAGTGCCGTCAGGTTTAGAGGCTCGAGGTTCAGAGGCATCTCCTGCTTCTCTATTTTGGAGAGGTTCAGAAGGTCCCTGATCAGGCGATCGAGCCGCTGGCTTTCATCGTGTATGATCTTGAGGAACTGCTGAGTGGTTTCTTCATCGGTCACTTCCCCGCTCATCAGCGTCTCGGAGAACCCCCTGACCGAAGTGACTGGTGTCTTCAATTCATGCGAGACATTGGCCACAAAGTCACTGCGCATCTTTTCAAGTCTCCTTATCTCCGTAATGTCATGGAGGACGATGATGACGCCACACTGCTGCCATCCTTGGCCATAGTAGGGGGCAAGGTGGGCATCCATGATGCGTTCGTGCGGATAATAGGAGTGGACTTCTTCGTGAACCTTCTCATTGGTTTCAAAGACGGCATGTATATGCGGACTGAGGGCGAATCGTTCACCGACTTTCTCATAGGGCTGGCCGATCAGGTTATCCTTATGCTGGGAAAGGAACTTTTCCATCGATGCATTCATCAATGTGACCTTCCCGTCCTGGTTGACGAGCATGACACCACTCACCATATTAGAGATGATGCTCGTAAGCTGCTGTTCATTCTCCTCTATCTCCTTCATCTGGCTCTGCAGACTTGCAGCAAGCGCATTGATGGACTGGGAGAGGTCGCCGATTTCACCTTTTGCCTCCGTGCTCACCCGGCTGCTGTAGTCCTTCCTTCTCAGGCGGGAAGTGACATTCATGATGGTGTCGATCGGTCGTGTGATGCTCCTTGCAAGCATGGTGGTCGCAATGGCGGCCATCAGGAACATCAGACCAAGGGCAATAGACAGGCTGAACCTTAGCTGGTCCATGGCATCATCAATGATGCCGAGGGACAGGGAGCTCCTGACTGCTCCTACAGTCTCCCCTTCGGAAACGAGTGGCAGGGCGACATACATCATATTGAAGTCCTGCGTTGTACTGTAGCGGATTGATTCTCCGAATGTCTCATTCTGCTGAAGTACATCCTGTATTTCAGGACGGTCGAAATGATTGTTCATTTTTTCAGGGTCGTTTTCGGAATCGGCAAGCACGACACCTTCCGTATCCACAACTGTAAAGCGCATCTGAATCGGCTGCTCAAAGTTTTTGATGAGTTCCTGCAGCTGTTCACGTTCATCATAGCTTTCCGAGGCGCTGATGATCTGTGTGACCATCTGTGCATTTTCGATAAGATGATCGCGGGTCATATCTGTATAGGCATTCTTCAGCAGTGCTGCAAGGATGAACCACAGGATGAGTATCAGGATGAGTATCAGGATGAAGAAGGCGGATGCGATCCTGAACCATAGACGCTTCATTCTGAAGGAACCTCGAGCTTGTAGCCGAACCCCCGGATGGTCCGGATGTAGGCAGGACGTTTCGGGTCGGCCTCGATCTTTTCGCGCAGATGACTTATATGGACATCAACGATCCGCGTATCGCCATCATAATGGAAGTCCCACACCCCATTCAGCAGCTGGTCGCGACTCAGGACTTTGTTCTTATGATTTGAAAGATAGAGGAGCAGTTCGTACTCCTTTGGGGTCAGTACGAGCTGTTCGCCGCGGACATAGACATCGTAGGTGTCGGTATGTATTTCTAGTGTACCGAGCTTGATCACTGTAGCTGCATCGACAGGGGGCTCCTGTATCTGGGTCCTGCGGAGAATCGCCTTGACGCGCGCCACCACCTCCCTTGGACTGAAAGGCTTCGTCATATAGTCATCGGCGCCGAGCTCCAGACCTAGAATTTTATCGAACTCTTCATCCTTTGCTGTGAGCATCAGGATGGGTGTCTCGACCTTTTCTTGCCTGAGTGTCTTGCAGACATCCATTCCATCCATTCCTGGCAGCATCAGATCCAGTACGATCAGGTCGGGCTTTTCAGTCAAAGAAAGATCCAACCCCTGCCGACCATCCTCCGCTGTAATCACTATGTATCCAGCCTTTTCCAAATTGAATTTTATCAATGTAACAATGGATGGCTCATCATCCACTACAAGGATCTTATGCACAGTAATTGCTCCTTCCGTATATATCAGGTTTTTTTAATGTTTTCATTTGTCGGAAAACCATTTTGAGTATATCATGTGGGACCTTTCTATCTGTCTAGCTTAACTTTACAACCGACGAAGTGTTTACTGTCACTCAAAATCTAAAAGACAATTGATATGTTCGAAATTTGCGCATACTGGGATTTGATGGTGTTTTTTAGCTTTTCATGATAAGATTCTTCCTTTTTTAAAGAACTTGATCTATCTGTTTTTCTGTCGCCACACTTCATAAGTGCGGGCATATCTGTTCTTGCCATCCACTGGCCGCTTCAAACACTTTACTCATTTGACCTTCAAAAAGAGCAGAACTCCACTCGTTATCCGGATTTTGCGTAGGGTCAACATACTACCGTGAAGGTTTCCCAGCTACTCATTAGGTCTTACTTTTCTTTTATCTACAACGGCAGCTCCAATTATGTCACCCAATACATTGGAGGCAGTCCCTCCCATTCCTATTATTGCATCCACACCAGCTATTAAGGCCACAATTTCTAACGGTAAACCGAATAGACTAAGAACAGCTGAAAGAGTTATGAGACCGCCAGCAGGGATGCCAGCAGTACCGATGGACAAGATTGTTCCTATGGCTACAATTATAAATAGATTTTCTAAAGATAGATCCATTCCGATTACGTTGGTTGCAAATACAATGGACACTCCCATTCTGAGGGCACCGCCATCAGAATTAAATATGGTACCCAGAGGAATTGAAAAATTCACAACCTCATGTGAAATATCAGCTCTTTTGGCAGACTTGATTGCAATAGGCAAAGAAGCGATGCTGCTTGAGGTGAAAAAAGCAGTTAAATAGGCTTCTTTAGTATCTTTTAAAAATCTCAAAACAGATTTATCCGCTAATTTTAAAAAGCTGAAATAGACGAGGAACCATAAAATAAAAATCCCTATATAGAAAGTGAGTGTAAATAACAATAAAGACTTAAAGGAGTTCAATCCTTGAGAACCGAATGTCGAGGCGCTGATACCAAATACACCAATTGGTGCATAGAGCAATATACCATTTAATATAACATTAAAAACTTTGTTCAAAGTTTCAAAGAGTGAATAGAGGGACTGTGTTTTTTGTTGTGTATCGTCATCAGATGAAGATAACAGAATCGACATCGAAATGCCTAAAATTATAGCTATGAATAATATTGACAATAACTCACCGGAAGAAAATGTTCCAATTAAATTATCAGGTATTATTTTATACAGTATGTCTGAAAAATCGGGGATATCGGGTTGATCAATTGATGTTTTTGGTAAGGTCAAATTTTCACCAGGATTTATAATCAGGGCAACTATTACACCAATCAATACAGATAAACCTGTTGTGACACTGTAATATAAAAATAATTTCCCGCCCATCCTTCCTAGACTCGCTAAATTAATTCGACTTAAGGATAATACTATAGTCAAAAAGATGATGGGTATAGCGATCAATTTTAATAATCTAATGAGTATCTGGCCTAATGGTTCCAGAAATTTAGCGTTTTCACCTAATATTAAAGCAACAATTATGCCTGCTATAAAAGCAATCGTCATTTTTAAAACAATTGAGCTGTCTTTATACTTTCTCCACATATATTTGATCCTCTCTTTTCAATGACCAAGTGTTGCTTCGTTCTTCTGGACCCGACAGCAACCTTAAATATAATACGAGTGCTATTTGAGTTCGATGTAATTTATGTAGTACAGTTGATGAATTTGTTATAAACAATTATATAGATGTTCAAGTAAATATTCATAAAAAATGGTTTAAAGGTTAAAAAATAATCTTTTGAACAGGCATTCAAGGTCACAAAAATCCCCTCCTGATTTACAAATGTTTCGTTGCATCCGTAAACCTGGAGGGCGTCAATTCAATTCTATGCACCAGTTTTTTGATTTGGGTTATTCCTTCCGCTGCCACACTTCATAAGTGTGGGCGTACTTATTTTTATCATCTACAGGCCCCACTTCAGATTGAATGCGCTCGAACTTGTCGTAATCGAAGTCTCGCGGGAAATACGTATCCCCTTTGAAATGTTCATTGATAAGGGTGCGATAAAGGATCTCCACATCGTCTTCAAACATCTTAAACAGCGTGGCACCACCGATGATGTACAGATCCTCCCCATACTCTTTCCCAAGGGCTAGCGCTTCTTCCTTGGAATGGACCACCATCGCTCCGGGGGCCTCGTAATCTTGGTTGGTAGTCAATACAATATTACGACGTCCTAGAAGCGGTCTTTTTGGGATGGTCTCATAAGTCCTGCGTCCCATTACGATATCACCTTGCAGCGTCACCTTCTTGAAAAAAGCCATATCAGCCGGCAGGTGCCACGGCAGTTCACCGTCTTTGCCGATGACTTTATCTTCATCCTCGGCCCACACATACGCAATCATCTCGTCCCCTCCTTTCTGTCACTTACGTTCGTCAGGACATCCACCTCAGCAAGATTGTGATGCCTCATAGAGCCACCCCCATTACCCAGTCCGCTGTCCACGCAGCTTCGATACCGCCACAAATACAGCTATTGCAATCAGCAACAGGGACGTAACGACCAGGGTGATATCGAGGCTCGCATACGCCCCTTCATTTTTAGTGTATATGGCAAAGAATGGCCAGAGCGCTATAAGCGGGTACAGCCAATCTTTGAAGCGGAGTCCGATGGCTGCAATGATCAATGTGGCTGCCATAAGGATGATGATCGTCCATGGCAGTTCACCCATGCCGAACAGCGTTCCAATACCGCTGCTGACGATAAGTGTGAAGACGTTGACCACCGTCGCAATCGTAACCCAGCTGTAATAGACTGAAATCGGCAGGCGATCAAACCAGCGGTATCCTTTTTCAGTCAGCAGCACATGCATCCTCGCCAATGTAAACAGCACTGCGCCAATGACAAGTACTGAAGCAATCAGCAATTGTTGGGTGAATACGACAATCCACAGGCCATTCAGCAAAAAGTTGGCAATGGGCCAGAACCTAAGTTTTTGGACGACTGAATCTTCCCATGTTTTCTCGAAAAACAGGCGGATGAGCCATATCAGCAGCAAAATGTAGATGATGCCCCATATCGAAAAGGCGTATCCTGCCGGCTGGATGATCGTCTGATTGTCATTTGCGACAGAGCTTACGTTAGCCGCACTTAAGTAATTGAAATACAGCATGACGGCAAATGCTGCGATATATCCTATGGTCCATTTCCTATGTTCAGACATTTTATCGACTCTCTCCTCCATAATATTTTACCTATACCCCAAATACTATTTAGCCACTCCCTAGAGGGGGATACGTTTTTTTTAATATATGAAGTGGATGATGACGAGAACAAACATGGAGATGCCGAGGCCGATATGAAGTTTCCTGATTTTAAGCCTCGGATCGACCAGCAGCCGGTACCATCCTGAGAGAACCAGGCAAAGCAGATTGAACGCTGCGATGGTCCCTGTCAATATCTTCATATTGGATGGGTCGAATGTATAGAGGTCGATGACCAGGAAACCATGCAGCAGGATGATGATCAGCGCTCCTGTCCCGACATAGCGGTGATAGGGCCTGATGCGTTTCGAAAATTGGGCCAGACGGATTTTCTTCCGCCTGTCCCCGATATTGCGTATGGTCGAGAAAACAGCATTGCGTGTCCAGTTGAATATGAACAGTAAAAAACCCGTAAAACCAAGCAATATATGTAGATATGGCGTGTTGGCCGAGAACCCGGATGCAACATTCCACACAGCCCAGATCACTAATATGAAATTCAATAGGAACCAGATGCTCATACAGATGCGCCCCACTTTTTTTACTTATAGAAGACACTCATCAAGTTTTGGATGTAGTCTTCCTGCTGCCCCATCATACTGTTTTTAGCTGTCTGTCGGCAAGTCTCGAAATGAATTTCAACGTTTCCATTTCATCAAGCTGCAGCTTCCAGTAACGATTCATTTAAAAATACCCCCCCTGTAAATACTTAACAGGGCGGTTATTTCGTAAATTATGCTTTTTGATGGTACGTGAACTGGAGTTGTCGCACTTCTTCGGCCAACGTGTCATCGGGGCCATCCACTTCAGCATCCGTCAGCACTTCGGTGATGGATAATCCTTTCAGTGGGCCTGATTCCAGGCCCATTTCCTGCTGCCATGCCTTCAGCTGCTTGGTGGAACTGGCATATACGATGCGGCCGAGGCCGACAAGACCGTGCGCCGAGGCGCACATGGAGCAGTGTTCACCTGAAGTATAGACGGTCGCGCTGCGACGGTCTTCCTCATTCAGATGTGAAGCCGCCCATCTTGCGATTTCAAACTCGGGATGGCGCGTGGCATCGCCGCTGGCGATTCTGTTGTGATCTTCAAAGAGTACTTCCCCATCTTTTGAGACGAGGAGTGAACCAAATGGTGCGTCTCCTTTATCGAGCGCAGTCCGGGCGAGTTCTACGCATCTCGTCAAATATTTCCTATCTGTTTCAGTAATCACATGATCATCCTTTCCCAGAACGTATTCTACAGGCAATGATACATATCCCGCCGCCTGCTTTCAAAAATAGGCACTTCCTGTCTGATGCGCGCCACTTCCTGCGAATCGATTTGTCCACTGACTACCGCTTCAGACTGCCCTTTTGCTTCGCTGATGACTTCACCCCAAGGATCTGTAATCATCGAGCGTCCTGCGAAAGTCTGCCCACCCATCTCACCATACGTGTTCGCTCCGATGATGTAGCACTGGTTTTCGATCGCCCGTGCTGAAAGGAGCGTTTCCCAGTGCTTCTTCCGTGCATCCGGCCATTGGGCTGGCACAAAGATGATGGAAGCACCTTTTAATGTCAGGTCCCTGAACAGCTCCGGAAATCTTAGGTCATAGCAGATCACCATGCCGCACTTGCTGCCATCAATCATAAATGTCTCCACTTTATTGTCCCCTGCCGCAAGATGTTTCGGTTCATCGAGCATCGGCACAAGATGCATCTTGGAGTACTCATATACAAGCGTCCCCTCACGGTCGACGACGAACGCAGTGTTGTAGACCTTATCCGGGTCATCCTTTATGTTGGCGACGGAGCCGGCGACGATATTGACATTATATTGCTGCGCCAATTCCGATATGAACGACAGGGCCGGCTCAAGGTCATGACAGGCATGCGCCGCTATATGTTCAAGGTCATACCCTGATGTCCACATTTCAGGCAGCACAACGATATCCGTCTCTTCAAGCGTCTCCTGTTCGAATTGTGCACGCACCTTATTGAGATTACCTTCGAAATCTCCAAATTCCACCTGGTACTGTAGGACTTTTACGTTGATATCCCCCACTCCTCTACTTCATATGATTTAATGTCGATGAAATATCGCTCACCGTCAAAATGAACGTGTCAGAATCATTCAATATCTACTTAAAGTATATGGGACATGCCGAATACTTGCAATTAACGATGGCAAGTCCAGCGCTTTCACGTTATCCTTATAATTAAAAAGAGGTGGCCACATGATTGAGGTAAGGCAGGATAAAGATTTACGGCAACACGACCTTGAGCAGCTCTATATGGCGAAGGGGCAATCCAGATATGAATCGCGATTCGGTGAACTCCATAAAGCAGTCATTGCATCTGATTATCTCATCACCGCATGGTCGGATGAACAGCTGACTGGTATTCTGCGTTCTTCTGGTGATGGGGCTTTTACGCAATACATATCCGACTTCATCGTCCACCCCGATTTCCGTTCACAGGGCATCGCTTCATCCCTAATGGATACTTACCTTGAAGCTGTCGCACATGTTGATGAAATCTATCTTTTCTTTCAAAATAGCGGACCCAACACCTTCACTGGAACGTGGCTTGCCTACAGGGGGTTTTCCGAAATAAAAGGGGGATCCGTCCCCTTCATATACCTTCGCAAGAAAGCATAAAAATCCCGCTTAAAGATAAGCGGGATTTTGGTTTTATATAAAATAGTTGCCGAGGACGCTGTTGACGTCGTGCACCACCACAAATGCATTCTCATCATAATGCTTGATGAGCCGCTTGACGCGGGGCAGCTGGTTCTTGTTGATGATGACATACAATATATCCTTATCGGCCTGGGTATAGAAGCCGCGCCCCTCCATGATGGTCACACCCCGCCTGATTTCACTGTTGATCATCTTGCCGAGGCGATCCGGATGGTCGGAAATGATGGTGATCGCTTTTTTGGGGTTCATACCTTCGATGATGAAGTCCATCACCTTCATACCGATGTAGAGTGCAATGACAGTCAAGAGGACCTGCTCGAGCGTCATGACGGTCAGACCGATTGTAATGACGACCAGGTCAAAGAACAGCAGGGCATAGGAAACGTTGATATCCATGTATTTATTGACGAGACGTGCCAATATCGTCGTACCGGCAGTGGTCGCACCGATGCGGATGACCAGACCGATGCCAAGACCGACGAACAGCCCACCAAAAACGGTGTTGATCAATATCTGATCAGTCTGGATCTGCCAGTCTTCAGTCAGCCATAGAAACAAGGATGTCAATATGACTACGACGATTGTATAGTACATGGAGCGTCTACTTAAGAATTTGAACCCCACTACAAGTAAGACTGCATTCATAAGGAAGTTCGAGATTGCCGGTGAAATATCAAATGCATAATACAGGATGACTGCAAGCCCAGTGACGCCCCCTTCGCCGAGATTCCCGGCGATCATGAAGGTGTTGACGCCGATGGCGAAAAGGAATGACCCGACGATGATGGTCACGATATTGATCAATGTCTGTTGGGTGATCCTTGAACTGATCGGTAATTTACGTTTTTCAAAATTCATGTTCTTAAGTTTCTCTCTGATTTTCACAATAATCCTCCTCCTGGTCCATATTTCTCTTGGGTGCATTGCACTTTAGAAAGTATTTATTCAAACTGTCGTATATGGCCTCTACTCTGCATAGGCCTCTGGCACGTTGACTCTGAGGCATCCTTGGAGCAATCTGATATCCATCGCTTCAAATTCATGTGGGTCCCCGTCAATATCCATCGTTTCAAGACGGTCTGTATCCAGATGGAGTGTTTCAGCCTTCATGTAATGCACATTTTCGTGCTCAGCAATCGTCCCCCTGAAGGCCGCAATGATGATTTCAATGATTGCCTTCGGATTCGATGGCGTGATGTTGAGGATATGCAGATGGCGGTCGTCGATGCTTGCATGCGGCAGTAATTTTTCAAAGCTGCCGACGGATGAAGTATTCGCTACAATCGTCAATATGGAATCACTCATCACTTTTTCCGATTCCGTTTCGATTTTCACACGATATGTCTTCATTGTGACGAGCGCACGTAATCCGGCGTAGAGATAGGCGAAGATGCCGAAGCGATTCTTAGCGGTCGAGCCCACGCGGGTGAAAGATTCCATAAAATCACCGAGCGCGATCAAATAGGCGATATGGCGGTCATTGCCTTTCATGACATCCGCTTCTATAGTCTTCTGGGGCGATTTCAGGTTATTTATGGCCGTATCCATGTCAAGCGGCAGACCCAGTGCGCGGGTGTAATCGTTGACGGTCCCTGCCGGCAGGATGGAAAGCGGTGCATCTGACCCACTCTCCACCATCCCATCGATGATTTCGCCAATCGTACCATCGCCGCCTGCTGACACAATCAGATCGACATCTGATGCAGCCATCGCGATTTCCTTTGCGTCCGATCCATCCGTGTAGTGGATGTCGACTTTATAGCCCTGACTATTCAGTGCATCGAGCACTCGGTATTCGATGGGCGGTTTCTTTTTTTTACCCGAGTTTCTGTTGATGATGACTGCGGCTTTTTTCATATATTACTCCAATCCGGCCATTACAGCCCATTTGATTGCCTATGGTAATCAATATATATGATAGGGTAAAAAGATACGCGGCGCAATGATCAATGCTCGCATTATTTTTTATGTAGTGACTGGCACACTGCTCCATCGCAGGGGCATAGCAGAATATCTTAAAAAGGGACGGCTCCAAACCGTCCCTTTTGCCTTATATCCTTTGAATCTTTTTGGATGCTTCCTTTAGACACATGTCCAACGACCCAATTTTTATTTGCTCAAAATTGATATGCAGCTAGAGAACGTTCCTCATCAGAGAAAGGAAAAGATCGTCTGCACCGTTTCATTTCCATAGAGGATGTATACGCCAAGGCCAATATATATGATCGCCATAATCCATGTGCCGTACTTTTCGATTGTTTCCCCGATCAGCGCAGTACGTGCTATCCTATGCGCTGTAAAGGCCAGCAGAAAGATGAGGATGAGAAGTACTATTAAAGAGACAGCCAGGCCGCCTGCATCGATCGTCACAAAATATGGAACGAACAAACCAATATTATCAGCGCCACAACTTCCGATTATGATCATCACTACTTTTCCCGCTAATCCGTCCAACCCCTTCTTATCCAACTGTGCTGTTGCCTCCGCCTCATCGGAATCACCCACCAGCAAGACCTTTACCCCGAAGTATATCGGTATGAGTCCAAGCAATCCCAAAATCCATTTTTCAGGTATGAAACCGAGCACATAGGCCAAGATGAGACTGACTATGATCAATATCAACGAACCCACATACTGGCCGATATAGATTTGTCTGATCTGCCTGTCCGTCTCTGCCCTGGCAAAAAGATCAGCAGTATTGCGATCAGGTCGATGGCGGTAGCCATGTATAAAACCGCGGCCGTCAATATTGTCTGCAACATGGAAGCACTCCTTCCTTAATCCCATATACCCAGTTGACCGTTGAAACATCCACCCTGTTCCTGGCATGAAAGAAACCCCGGGCATTGCCCGGGGCTTACGTCTAATTTAATATATTCTTATGGACGACGCCCTCTTTGGCTACGACCGTCACCTTGCTGTTATCCTTCAGCGACCCGATATCTTCCAACGGATTGTCTTCCACCAGGATGAAGTCGGCCACAAAATCTTCCTTGATCAGGCCGATGTCCGCATACCCCATGCATTCTGCCGCCGTCTTCGTCGAAGCGACGATCGCATCCATCGGCGTCATGCCGCACTCGACCATCAGTTCCAGCTCCCTTAGGTTGGTGCCGTGCTTGAACACTCCTGCGTCAGTACCCATTGCGATCTTGACGCCTGCCTTATAGGCGCGTGTAAAGCTTTCCTTATGGTATTCGATGACTTCCTCCGACTTTTCGATGGCTGTCTTCGGCATCCCTAGCTCTTCGGCGAATTCGAGGACGGACACCGGCGCCAACAGTGTCGGCACAAGATAGGTGCCCTGATCCTTCATCAATCCGCACACCTCGTCATCCAGGAAGATGCCGTGCTCAATGGAGTGGATGCCCGCTTCCACACATTGCCTGACACCTGCCAGGCCCTGGGCGTGGGCCATGACCTTCACGCCATTCCTGAACTTGGCCTCTTCGACGATGACCTTCAACTCCTCAAGTGAGAACTGGGTGAATTTCGGATGATCCGTCGGGCTCGATACGCCGCCCGTGGCGTGGACTTTAATGATATCCGCCCCGGCCCTCAACATTTCACGCGTCTTCTTCCTGACTTCCTCCACCCCGTCACAAATACCTGCCGGCATGCCGGGATGCGGTTGGAACAGTTCCGTATTGATGCCTGAGTAGTTGTAGCCATCCCCATGGCCCCCTGTGATGGTCAGCGCATTGACACTGATCTGCATGCGCGGGCCGGCCACCAGCCCATCTTCTATGGCACGCTTTAAGCCCAGATCACTGCCGAGTGCATCTCGCACTGTGGTGACGCCGGCATCCAGCGTGCGTTTCAAGTATCCCATCGCCTGGTAGAAATTATAGGAGAATGGCGTGACCAGCCGCTCTTCCATCGGTTTGAACTCGGTCATCATATGGACATGTGTATCAATCATTCCGGGGAGCATGTAACGCCCGCCCCCTTCTATGACTTCCACATCTTTTCCACCACCTTCTGCGTTGATTGCCCTGAACCGTCCGTCTTCCACCAGAACATTTACGTTTTCGATTACTTCAGAACCTGTACCATCGATCAGATTGACATTTTTTATAAGCAGTTTGCTCATCAGTTACACTCCTATTTCATTTTTTTAGATTAGGCTCATGACGAATGTGGCAACGAATATGGACGCTGTCGTGACGGTGATGAATCCACCGATCAGCATCGGGGTGACCAGTTCCTGGAACAGCGTATTCTGATCTTCTATATTGTCCGTTTCACTGCGGGCGACTTCCTCGCAGATCAGATAATCGCCCGGAAAGCCGATCAGCGCCGTCAGCGCGACAGGCACACCCTTATATGGGTGCCACCCGACGAGCTTCGAAGCGAGGAAGCCGCCACCGATGATGCCGACGATGCCAAGTCCCAAAATCATGGCGACCGCCGGGATGTTCGCAACGACATCCTGCGGGGTTATTCCTCCCATCGTCCCGATGATGACGAATATCAATGCCACCATCATGAAGCTGAACGAGTTCGCAGACTCAAGCGCACTTTTCGGCAGCAGATTGAAATTCAATGCCAGAATGCCGAACAGTAGACAGAACAGCGTATAATGGATGCCCGTCAGATCGCCGATGATGACACCGAGCATGCCCAGCAGGAAAATTACGAACAGCTTGATTGTATTGTTCTTCATCAGACTGAAGCGCGATACGCCACGAGCCTCTTCGAAGCCGACATTCTTGTCCTGGGCTGTCCGCTCCCCGGCCATGTATGTACGGCCATACCGTTTCATGAAGGCAGTGGCAAGTGGCATTCCGATGACGCCCTGGAAAGACTGGACGAGCACAGGGACGACGATAAGGCTTGATAATCCAAGGTTCGTCAATGTCTCATTCGTGATAAGCAGCGCCACGACGCCGCCGGATACCGGCCCGACGCCACTTGCTGCGGTTTCAAAGTCAAACACCAACGTAACAAGGCCCAATATAAGCACCAAGGCTCCGACCAGCCCGGAAAGGGCGATCACTACAGCCCGCCACTGCTTCTTCAGGACCGAAAAGCGCATCAACGTACCCATATGTACAATTAATGGTCCGATGAGTATCGCGCCTAAAGCCGGCAAGGTCGACAATTCCAGGATATTTTCTGGAAATACACCGATCCAAGTCAAAATCAAAAATCCCAGCATCGCCGTCATCAACATCGGTATACGTGCCCGCGTCAAGACGGATACCACTTCTCCTAAAGCAATCAAAGCAAACAACATGACAGTCGCAACTATCGGTTCTTCCATCATGACCTCTCACCCCTTACTCCTCTTTGACAGTAGTATACGGGGTATCTTCGATAAATTAAACCCCGTTTTCAGAAAAAAGGAGCAATTCTGACAATGAATACGTTTTCATAGATGGAAGAGAGGGGATCCCCCTCCTCAATAAAGTCATTCGAATGCTTCACGGGCGATGCCGAGTGACCGGAGCATAGCAGTCTTTTTATAATGATGGTCCTCGAATTTCTCCAAAATATCAGAGACGACTTCGACCCCTTCGACGATATAATCTCCCTTATTCAGCATGATGCACTCCGCCCTGGAGCCAGCCACCACATCCGACATTTCGGAGCGGGTCGGAATGCCGGTCTTGACCAAGGATTCCACTACTTGAGTCGCCCATATGACAGGTACGTGGGCTGCTTCGCAGATCCATAGAAGTTCCTCCTGCACTTCACTCAGTCGCTCATAGCCGATTTCAACCGCAAGATCTCCCCGTGCGAGCATGACTCCGAAACGCCTGGCCCCCGCTGCCTTCTGGATGATTTCAGGCAGATTGCGTATACCTTCAGTGGTTTCAATCTTTGCGACCGACGGCAGTTTACGGCGGTCACCTTCGAGTCTTGAAGCCAAGGCTTCTTCTATCACCTCGATATCTCCGGCATCCTTGATGAATGAAAAGGCGATGGCATCTGCGTGGTGTGCAGCGAAATCAAGGTCTGTCTCATCCTTCTTCGTCAGGACCGGGAGTTTGAACTTAAGGTCCGGCAGATTGATGCCTTTCTCGGTCTTGACTTTGACACCGCCCTCTTTGACCGTACGCTCCACTTCACAGATGACCCCATCGTCCGAAATATCGGTTGCCACAGCCTCAATATGTCCATCATCAATCTTTATCTTCTGGCCCTGCTCTATTTTATCGATGACTTCTGGAACTGAAGTGTTGAGCGCAATCTCTATGCCTTTAGGCAGAGTCATCGCAATCTTGTGGGATAACAGGAAGCGCTCCCTTTCCTTTAGTTTTGGATTCCGTTTTGAAGTCAACAGATGCTTGGTGCGTATTTTCGGTCCGCTGATATCCATCAAGATGCGGCACTGCCTGCCAGTCTTCTTCTCAGCACGCCGGATATTCTCAATCATGCCGAGCCATACATCTTCTGTGTCGTGTGCACAGTTGATCCGTGCCATATCCATGCCAGCTTCGACCAGACTCAGTACAAGGCTGTAATCAGCTCCGGCCTCAGACGGCATGGTTACAAGAATACGGGTGTCCCGTCCTTCTTCTCCTCCGAACAATTGCACTGTATTCTCCTTCAGAGCCTGATTGCGCTCCAAAAATGAGGAAGACGTCCGGTAGTCGATATCACCGACATCTTGATCGGCAATGAATCCGAGTGTCCGCACGACCGCATTCAGCGTGCCCATCACATCCGCCTCCAATCTGCCCAGGGAAGAGACGCCCCATGGTATGAGCGATTGCTGCAGCGCACGCCGATCATATTTCCTGAATGCCATATAATATGCAAGGTTGCGGGCACTCATCTCATATTCCGGCCGCATCGTTGCTGTATGCCATCTATCAAAAAGGATCTCCCCTTCTTCTTTGACTTGTGTGCGGATCACCATCACTTCTTCCAATAAGGATTTTGCCTTGTTCCTATCCATACTCATCACCTCTCGATTATTAATTCGTTTTTATCTGTATACCCTTCAATGGATATAAAAATGCTCCCCCAGTAGATTCTGGAAGGAGCTTTAAATGCCACGTTTAAAAAATAGGTACAGAAGTTCAAAGAAGCCGATATGAAAAATGACCCATAGCAGAAATCCGATGTGCCCCTCCAGGTTAATGTACTGGACTGCCGCTTGCGGCAATATGAAGTAGAGCAGTACTGTAGACGCCCAGGCTATCACCATGGCCGGCATGTAGAGGGATGGACGGTATATATGGAATCCTTTCAGAACGGTCGCGAGAACGATGGAGACAACGAGATGAATTGCGACCTCCACTAACAGATGCAATTCACCACCATACAAGAAATCAATGTTCAACAACAACGTCATTAATTCTATCTCCGTGCTGAACTCGACATAGGCGCATGCAAGAAAAAGCAGAACGCCAGACGCGATGCCTGCAACCAAACCTGAAACAATAATTTTCTTCATGGTCAATGTCCTCTGATTTATAAAATTAATTCAATTCGACATCTCTATTGTAGCATAGCGTAACTGTGATTTTAAGACTGGCAATTGAAGCCAA
This sequence comes from Salinicoccus jeotgali, assembly GCF_055379195.1. Taxonomy (NCBI): domain Bacteria; kingdom Bacillati; phylum Bacillota; class Bacilli; order Caryophanales; family Staphylococcaceae; genus Salinicoccus; species Salinicoccus jeotgali. Next base: position 1,820,761 of record NZ_AP043830.1, read on the forward strand.
ACCGATATATGATGAATGTCGAGATAAAGGAGGGTTTTCTTGAAAAATCTATCATTTGAAGAAGAAGCGCACCACCTTACCTTCATCACCAGCTTCCTGAAGGTATTTCATGCCGACTTAAAAAGGAGACAGGATGCGGTGTCACAAGGCATACTCGACACACGTCAAGACATCAACGAGAATATATCCAACGTCGTTGACTTCGCAGACGGCAACGTCATGGAATTCGTCCAGATGCTGCCTGAAATCAGAAGGACTGAAATGAATTTCAACTATATCCATACAATGCTTGAACGGACTAAACGAATGCTGCCGAAACCTTACTTCGGAAAAATCGTCGTTGATGGAGAACCGCTCTACATCGGTACCGGAACCATCAAGGACCGCGATGACGACATACTGATATACGACTGGCGCACGCCTGTTGCGGGCCTGTTCTATGAAAATACGACCGGGGACCTCGACTACATCATCCCGGATGGCAGCCGGATCGACGCCACCGTCACCGAGCGTCGCCAGTTCATCATAGAAGATGGCACGCTAATCAACATGTTCGACAGCGACATGTATATCGGAGATGAAATACTGCAGCAGATGATTACCGATTCCTCGCAATCCAAACTGAAAAATATCGTCTCCACCATCCAACAGGAGCAAAATGATGTCATCCGCCTGCCGCTATCGCAGGATACCCTCGTCTATGGACCCCCAGGCAGCGGCAAAACTTCTCTTGCGATGCAGCGGATCGCCTTTTTGCTCTACCAGCATAAAAACAAACTTGATCCTGAAAATATTCTGTTGGTATCACCTAATGAAGTATTCAATGATTACCTCTCTGATGTGCTGCCTGAACTGGGTGAGAACCATGTGAAGAACATGACATTCTATCGCCTCATCAGCCGTTTCCCCTATTTCGGCGGCCGGCAGTTCGAAACAGTCTATGAAAATATCAGGCGGTTGCGGGAGACTGATGAAGGCCATGACATCTATGCCTATAAAAATTCCCTGCGCTACTTTGAATCACTGCACCGCTTCATGAACCGACTTCATGAGACCGGTATGGAATTTCGGGAGCTGAAGGGGGAAGATGGCATATTCTTCACAAAAGAACAGCTGCATCATCTCTTCTATAACGACTTGGGCCACCATCCGATCAGCCGCCGCCTGTCCCTGATCCGCGAGCGGCTTTTGAACCTCTACACTGAAAGGGTGGCAAGCCTGACGAACGAGCGCTTTGAAGCATTGCTGTCAGACAACCAGTATATCGGGGAGCGCCACGAGCTTAAAAACGAGGCGCATCAATACGCCAAAGCCCAGCTTAAAATCGTACACCGTCAAATTTCGCTCTACCGCTTCGTCCACTTCGAAAAGCTGTACGTCAACTCCATCGAAGAAAAGGCATTCCGCAATCCGACGATCCGATCGATCAAGGAAAACCATTTTAAATATGAAGATATTGCACCGCTGCTCTACATGTTCATCCGACTGCTCGGCCGCGCTGATAAAAAGATCCAGCATGTTCTTGTAGACGAAGTACAGGACTATTCCAACATTCAGTACTATGTCCTACGTCATTTCTATAGGAATGCTACATTCACGAGCCTCGGCGACCCGAACCAGCAAATCCACCCGGGACGAAAAGATGCACTCGTCGCCAAGAATCACGCTAAAAAGGCTCTTGAACGGTCATATCGTTCGACCAATCAGATTAATGCTTTCTTGAACACTCTAATACCAGATTCCATACAGTCGGCCTCAATTGACGGTGCGCCCGTCCATCATGTTGAGACGACGGATGAACTTGCGAGTGTCCGCAGCATCCTACAGTCCGATTCACATCCTCAAGTGGCTATCATCACCCCTTCCAGGGAATCGGCGGATGCATGGTTCGAACAGTTGAAGGATGATTTCCCGGACCTTAAAAACCTCGGGGAGACGGATACCCTCTATAACCAGTCGTTCATCATCCTACCCTACTATCTATCAAAGGGATTCGAGTATAATACGGTGATTCTGACGGATGCTTCAAGCTATAAGGACTCTGTGCATATCCTCTACGTTCTGGCGTCACGGGCGACGCGCCATTTATATTTGATGAATTCCGACTGAAATAATAAGAATTGAGTAATTCCTACTTTACAAGTAGGGATTAATTGTTTATGATGACAATACTCATATCGAAAGGAGATTCCTCAATTGAATCTGTTATTGGTCATCATAAATCTAGTTGTATTCCTATCATTGATCGGTGCTTTAGTCATAATGAAGCAAAAGAAAATAAAGTTTTCCTATCGCGTGATGCTCGGCCTGTTGGTCGGACTCGTATTCGGTGCTGCGCTGCAGCTCATCTACGGTACTGATAATATCATCATCACCCACACGATGGACTGGGTAGCAATTGTCGGTAGCGGCTTCGTCAGACTGCTCCAAATGATCGTCATGCCGCTTGTATTCATCTCCATACTTGGTGCGTTCGCCAAAATGGACATGAAGGAGAAATTCCTTAAATCAGGCATCAAAATCATTGCCCTATTGCTCGGAACGACAGCAATAGCCGCCACCATCGGCGTCTCTTCTGCGCTCATCTTCGATTTGGACGCATCCAACTTCAACCTAGGCGAAGAGGAGAACAACCGCTCCATCGCACTCGAGTCGACTGCGTCTGAAATTGAAGGGCAGACACTGCCAGATCAACTGCTGTCCTTGCTGCCTGCCAATCCTTTCCTTGACTTCACAGGGGAACGGGCGACTTCCACTATTGCAGTCGTATTTTTCGCCGTATTCATGGGCGTCAGCCTCATCCGCCTCATGGATCGGGATCAGGAAAATGGAGAGAAGATACGCAGCGGCATCATCGCCGTCAATGGATGGGTCATGCAGCTCGTAAAAATCATCATCGCACTGACGCCTTATGGCGTATTGGCATTGATGACATCCACCGTTGCCACTTCAGACTTCGCCGCCATATACGATCTGGGTCTGTTCGTCGTCGCTTCCTATGCGGCACTTATAATAATGTACCTTGTCCATCTTGGCCTGATTGCCTTGACGGGACTCAACCCTGTACAATATTTGAAGAAGACGCTCGAGACGCTGATCTTTGCCTTCACTTCACGTTCAAGCGCTGGTACATTGCCGCTTAACATACAAACACAACGGACACGTCTTGGCGTCCCGGCAAGTATTGCGAACTTCTCTGGCAGCTTCGGCCTATCCATCGGCCAGAATGGCTGTGCCGGGGTATATCCAGCGATGCTCGGCATCATGATCGCACCAGCAGCAGGGGTTGAGATCAACGCGCAGTTCATCGTAACACTGATTGCTGTTACAGTGATCGCTTCGCTAGGCATTGCTGGTGTTGGCGGTGGTGCGACATTTGCTGCCATCATCGTATTATCTACAATGAACCTGCCGATTGCCCTTGCCGCCGTCCTGATTTCCGTCGAGCCACTTATCGACATGGGTAGGACAGCACTCAACGTCAGCGGCTCCATGACGGCCGGCACCATCACCGCGCAGACAAACGGCTCATTGGACAAAGATGTCTTCGATGATCCGCACCTTGATGAATTGACTGCAGAAACTTAAGGACCGATGGATGTTCCGCCGAAATTCCATCAGTATTTAAAATGAATCTGCAACTTCAAATAAATCCCCCCGACCAGACTGGTCGGGGGGATTTATGCTGCTTAAGGCTTTTTTCCAAGCCCGATCAGTTTCGGGATCTGATCTTATATATACGCCATAATCAGTTCAAATGTATTCCTTATGGCATCCGTATGTGTGCGTTCCATGCCATGACTGCTTGCAACACCCGGCCCGATCAGTGCACCTTTGATGTTTGCGCCAGCGCGTAGGGCTGCAGAAGCATCACTGCCGTACATCGGATAAATATCGACAGCATAATTGAGCTTCTTATTTTTCGCATGATTAATCAAGTCTGTAGTCATCCCGTAATCGTAAGGTCCAGAGGAGTCTTTGGCGCAGATGGAGACATCGAACTCTGTGCATTCAAGATCCAGTCCAATACATCCCATATCGACTGCGAGAAGTTCTGTGATGTCTTCTGGTATCCATGCTGCCCCATGACCGACTTCCTCATAGGTGGAGAATATGAATTTCAAGTTCGTGGCAGGTACAATATCTTCTGTCTTGAGAGCCTTCAGCACACTGACCAGGATAGCGACGGATGCTTTATCATCGAGGAACCTGGATTTTACAAATCCTGAATCGGTAACGACGACTTTCGGGTCATAGGCAATGATATCCCCATTCTGGATACCCAACTCTTTTACATCTTCTTTACTGCTAACGCGCTCATCCAGCTTTACAATGAGACTATCGATATCACGCTCTTTAGTCGCTGCATCTTTATAGACGTGGATCGATGGCGATTTGGATAGGATTGTACCTGTGAATACTTTGTCATCACGTGTAATGATGTCGCAGTATTCACCATCAAGCGTTGGTGTAAGCGGTCCGCCGATCTTAGTCAGGGACAGTGTACCGTCATCATTGATGGAACGTACCATCAGTCCGAGGGTATCGATATGGGCACTGAGCCCACGAGTGCGTTTAGTATCCTGACCTGCAACGCTGACAATCAGGTTGCCCTTAGGCGTCGTTTCCGTATCATAGCCGACTGCTTCAAGTGTCTCACGCACGTAATCCACCGCATGACTGGTATACCCTGACGGGCTATTGATCGACAGCAGTTCTGTCAGAAAGGAAATTGTCTCTTCTTTTTTAAACATATGATTATGTATGAACAAAGTTCACTTTGTTCATATCCTCCCCTCTATATTGTATAAACTTCGACAATTAGAATTTTACCATACTCTGAACCTCTGAGTCGGGTGATTACAAAACATGGATCATCGGTCTATTGTAGTCCCCTTCATCTAATGCGGCCATCCACATCTGCTGATGTAATCTTCAGCCACTTTATAGAAGGCGTTCCATGTACACCATCAAGTCCTCTGATATAATGAAGTAAACTAAAGGAGATTTTCCATGAAATCAATCGCTCCATTCCTCATGTTCCAAGGCAGTGCCGAAGCGGCTATGCGCTACTACGAGGAGACCTTCAAGGATGCACAGATACGCATGCTGACCCACTACGGGGAGGATGCACCTGAAATGGCTGATAAAGTGATGCAGGGTGCCATCCAGATACAAGGCCAACTGATCATGGTGATGGATAGCCAAACACCTGCAGAATTCACCTTCACCCCAAGCATGTCATTTTTTATCGAATGCATGTCTCCTGATGAAATCAATCTCTATTACAGAAAGCTTAAAAAGAAAGGCGCCATACACATGCCTTTGGATGAATACGGATTTTCCAGACAATTCGCCTGGATACAGGATCAGTTTGGCGTCACATGGCAGCTCAATTTATCATAGTGAACACAAAAAAGGCCGTCCCTCTTCTTTGATTTGACCCCCTCCAGGTTTACAGATGAAATAAAACATCTGTAAACCTGGAGGGGGTTCTTTTATGACTGACAAATATTATTCATTTGAAGAAAAGCTGAAAATGATTCAGGAATTGAGGGTAGGCATCAGTCCAAGCCATATATCCACAAAGCATCAGGTGTCTGTTGAGACACTTAGAAAGTGGCGGATAAAGTATGAGAAGCATGGTGCTGAGGGATTAAAGAAACGGGACAGGCATAGAACATATACCCGCGGCTTTAAAAAAATGGTCGCAAAAGAATATATGAATGGAATGATCTCCACTCACGAACTCGCACACAAATATGACATACCGTCGAAAACAACTGTTCGGAATTGGATTATACGTTACAATAATGGTGAAGAAATAAGAACGACGCGGGAGGGAGCTTCACCATTGACCAAGGGACGGAAAACAACGTACGCAGAACGGGTTGAGATTGCGCAGTATCATGCACAGGGGGATATCAGTTATCGTGAACTTGCCGAAAGATTTGAGGTGAGTTACCAGCAGGCCCGGAATATCATTGTGAAATACAAGGAATATGGTGAAATCGGCCTTGAGGACAGACGCGGAAAAGGAAAATCAGAAGACCAGCTCACTGAGACGGACCGCTTGAACAGAGAAATTTCCATGCTCAAAGCAGATAAACGAAAGCTTGAGGTGGAGAACGCCCTGCTAAAAAAGTTGGAGGAACTCGAGAGGGATTAAAATACAGCCGGGTTCCCAGTCACACGCTCCACACTGCCATCACTACGTTGCATAATGAAGGCTATGCCATCTCTGAATTATGCCATACGGCAGGCATCTCAAGACAAGCGTATTATCAATATCAGAAACGCCCCGTGCCACACGCTGAAGCAGAGAATGACACAGTGGCCAGTGCGATTGCCGAAATCTATGTTGAAACGGACGGCATCTATGGCTATCGTCAGATGTGCCATGCGGTCAACAAAGCCTTGAGGACGGGGTATAACAGGAAACGCATCTATCGGCTGATGACACGGATGGGCTTGAAATCGGTGACCCGGATCAAAAAGAAACAATACGTCCCCCACACACCGCAACAGGTCGCTGAGAACGTATTGAACAGAGATTTCCACGCAGCCCATGTGAATGAGAAATGGCTCACCGATGTGACTGAATTCAAAGCGCTGAACGGAGAGAAAGCCTACTTGAGCGCGATCATCGATCTGTACGACAACAGTATTGTGGCCTACAAATTCGGCCGTTCAAACAATAATCAGCTTGTTTTTGATACATTCACTTCTGCGATTCAAAAGCACCCGCAGGCAACGCCGCTTGTGCACAGTGACCGTGGCTTCCAGTACACCTCCTACGGCTTTAAAAAGATTCTGGATGCCCAGCAGATTCAACAAAGCATGTCCCGCGTCGGAAGATGCATCGATAATGGCCCGATTGAAGCATTCTGGGGAAAAATCAAATCGGAACGGTTCCACATCAGACGCAAGCAGAAGTACTATGCGGATTATCAAACAATTATAGAAGACATTACACGCTATATTGAGTTTTACAACCACCACAGACCGCAACACAAATTCAAGGGATTGAGTCCGCTGGAATTCAGGGCATTGGCGGCATAGAAAAACGCCTGAGAATCTCCATTCTCAGGCGGGAAACATTTATATTATTTCATCTGTCAACTTGGTAGGGTTCAGATCACTTATCAGGGACGGCCTTCTTGTATTATTATGCAGTTCTTCTAGTTAGAAATCTTGTGAAGATTGATCTCTTAGTGCGTGGTTCCTTCTCTTCTTCCTTTTCGGCAAGGTGAGAATAACTTTCAGCTATTTTCTTGTACTCTTCAAGGCGAAGTTCGGCAGTAATACGGTCAGTTGAAAACATTAATAATTCCTCCTGTAAATTTGTAATATAATTTATATATAAATATTTAATTATCTTTTGTTATGTATATAATATACCATTATACCAGTACTTTATCAAGTATATTGTGATGTTTTTACCAAAGTAAATATATTGATAATTTTTAAACAATTCTAATAACGTAAAAATATAATGTAATATAATTTCATACTGAAAAAGACTATCAATAATTTATGCTTTTATTTGAATTGTTATACATATGCAACCGGTTTCCTGTTTCTCTAATGCATTAAAGGGGTATTTTCTGAATATACATTATCTTAGGGAGGAGAAATCAATATGAAAAAATGGATGCTTCTTCTTGCCATGTCGTTCCTTCTTGCACTCGGTGCATGTGGCGGGGATTCACAAGATGACAGTATGGATGACCCAGAAGAAAGTCAGGAGGAAGCTGATGACTTGGATGATGGTGCGGATGACTGACGCCCTATTCCCAGACAGTTGGCTCAATACAAAATAAGACGGACCAGGCTTCATGCCTAGTCCGTCTCGTATGTCATATCGATATGGGGGATACCGTCTTCCAAGTGCACTTCTGAAGTCTTCCGGAAACCGAACTGCTGATAGAACCTCTCCAAGTGAGCCTGGCCATGTAGATAGACCTTCTCACCTGGATGGACTTTTCCTACATACTGCATCGCCTGCTCCATCAGTGCCTTGCCAAGGCCTTTTTTCCTGTGGTCCTTCCTGACGATGACCCGACCGATCGCAATCGGCTTTCCCGGCACAATCCTCAAATAGGCTGCGATGACTGAGTCATCTTTCTTATAGATATGGGTGCATTCCGGATCTCTGCCGTCCACTTCCTGATAAGGGCATTCCTGTTCGACTACGAACACTGAAGTCCTCAACCGGTATATCTCCTCCAGTGTAGCAACATCCAGTTCCTCAAACGATCTAACGTGCCACATGCCATTTCCTCCCTACTATCATCCATGATGCAAAATCAAAATGCTCATGTGTCATTTTTTATATTTTTATTCTTCAGTATAGCGACACTGAGTATATGGGGGATCGTGTGTACCGTATCGGGGAAGTGTTCTTCCAGATATGAGGCTACACGCGCCAATGTGTTCTTCCGCTGCTTCTCCTTCATTCCTGCCACCCAAGACACAGAGGACAGTCTGCCGATCCACTCTTCATTGGTGAACTTTACATCATAATCGATCTTGAACAGTTCCATTAGATCAAAACGTGCAGATTTCCATTCCTCAAACCACTCAACCGGAAAACTGTTGATCATCTGAGTCGCATTATCTTTTGTGCCTGCTGGCCGGATCTGTCTGTCTGGTGAATAGTTCTGTATCGTCTTCATCGATTCTTTGACGATTTTGGATGCGGAGGTAAACCCTGAATCCATGATGATCAGATGCCCACCAGGCTTTAGGATCCGCTGAACTTCTTTAATAGTCGCTTCCCGATCGAACCAATGCCAGGCGCGCATGACCGTGACGATATCATAATTTTTATCGATCAATCCCGTGTCTTCAGCATATCCTTCTCTGAAGACGACTTCCAGCTCATCTCCAATATGTCTTCGTCCAGCTTCAATCAATTCAGTAGAGGGCTCCACAGCATCTATGACAGCACCTCGTGCGCTGAGCATTTTACTGAGCAGGCCAGGTCCTGCGCCAAGTTCTGCTACTTTACTGCCTGAAATGACGACTTCACGCATCTCCAATTCCGTAACCAGACGTTTTGGAATATCATTTCTATACTTAAGGTAATTGTCCGCCACATTGCCAAAATCCACTTGCATTTTCCTACCCCCATATGAAGATATGATTGATAAATGGATCCATTTAAAACTCTAGTTTCCATTTAAGATTAAGTATAACATGATAAGGGTAAATCAAATAGAAAGGAGAGGATATCACTATGAGTAAATCAGTATTGATCATCGTAACCAACCATGGAACGATAAACAATGATGACAGTAGGCCAACAGGATTATGGCTGAGTGAAGCGGCGGAGCCGTATCATGTTTTCCAGGGAGCGGGTTATAGAGTGGACTTCGCATCACCGAAAGGCGGGTCAGTACCGCTCGATCCAAATTCCCTAGAAGGTGAACAGAACGAGAATGAGAAAGATATCATCAAGCTGCTTCAAGACACTAAACGTGTCAAAGACATGGTCTATGAAGGCTACGATGCAATCTTCTTCGCCGGAGGGCATGGCACAATGTATGACTTCCCTGGCCAGGCAGATATTCAAAATATCCTTGCGTTCTTCAAAGATGACGGCCGCACGATCGCAGCAGTCTGCCACGGCCCGGCAGCATTTGCAGATGCCAAGACGAAAGACGGCAAATATGTGGTCGATGGCGTCAAGCTGACAGGGTTTACAAATGAAGAAGAGAAAGCCATGAAACTCTACGACGATATGCCCTTTGCACTCCAATCCAAGCTGGAAGAAAACGGTGCAGGATTCGTAGTTGGAGAAGCGATGGAGGAACATGTCGTAAAAGACGGCAACTTCATCACGGGACAAAACCCTGCTTCAGCTGAAGCCGCTGCCCAAGCAGTCATAGATAAACTTGGAAAATAACATTTATACGCCGGCCTTTCGGGCCGGCTATTTTTATCCTCTGGAATCCTGATGGCATCAGAAAAAAAGGATCGGCATCCAAATGGATGCCGGTCCTTCAACATTTTATCGGTCTATCTTAGGAGACTCCCCTATTATCCAATACACGCTTCATTTCCTGCATTTTGCCTACATGCATCGCTTCATGGAGTGCAATGAATCCAACCTGTTCAAAGCGTTTGGTCATGCCCATGAATTCACGTGGGAGATCTTCCTGAAGTACTTCTTCTTCCATATCCTCAAGGCGAGCCATGTGACCGCGCAGTAATGCTTCGATTTCTTTAGTGTCTGGTGTGTCATCATCGAAGTCATCTGGGCTTGTGCCTGTACCGAAATACTTCGCATACCTTTTATAGGCGTCTGTATTTTTGTCCGTCACAGCGGCCGTCACCATTTCCATCATTGCAGCGACATGCCCGAATTGCCAATGCAGGCTGTTGTTGAAACCTTCAGGTATGTGATGCATATCTTCTTCATTTACTTCATCAAAGAGTCCGGTCGTCCAATTGCGTACAGTGTTCAATTCAAAAAGCAATAATTCTTTAGCCATTGATGTTGTACCTCCAATTTCTTTTCTTTCCGTCTATACTTTACATACCCGTTCACTGCGATTTTATTCATATGAATTCTTCCAACCCGCGCATCTTCCATTTTCACTTGCACAGATTTCCGGCCGATTGCATTTTCACCTTGGTAAAGAGATAATGATTTTAAGTAAACGTTTTCAAACATCGTCTCTGAGCATCGTATTACATTTTGGAGGTGCCTTTTATGGAACATCATCAAATTCTGATCATCGGCGGGGGTACAGCCGGCATTACTGTGGCTGCCCGCTTAAAACGGTTGTCACATACCCTGGATATCGCAATCATGGATCCTGCAGAGGATCATTATTACCAGCCTCTATGGACCTTGGTCGGTGCGGGCGAGGTGACGAAGCAGGAAACCGGACGCAAGGAAGCCGACCTGATTCCTAAAGGAGTTAAATGGTACAAAGACGCCGCCTTGGAAATCGATCCTTATGGACAGCGTGTTAAAACGCAATCAGGCGCTGAACTGCACTATCACTATCTTATAGTCTGCCCGGGACTTCAGCTTGACTGGGATAAAATTGAAGGTTTGGTGGATGGGCTTGGAAAATATGGCATATGCAGCAACTATTCCTATGAACATGTCCAATACACATGGGAAATGATCAGCAGCTTCACAGGAGGACGCGCCATCTTTACCCACCCTGCCTCCCCCATCAAATGCGGGGGCGCGCCCCAGAAGATCATGTATCTTGCAGAAGATGCCTTCCGAAGGCAAGGCGTGCGCGATGACTCTGAAGTGATGTTCATGTCAGCCAGCCCTTCCATCTTCCCCGTCGAAAGATACAGCAGGACTTTGGACGCTGTAATAGAACGGCGCGACATTAAGACCGGCTTTAAAAAAGATCTGGTTAAAATAGACGGACCCAATAAAAAAGCAACTTTCAAACATGTGGAGACCGGCGAGACCGAGACACTGGACTATGATATGATCCACGCTGTCCCCTACATGAGTGCGCCTGACTTCATCAAAGGCAGCGCCATTGCAGATGCGGAAGGCTGGGTCGATGTGGATGCATCTACACTCCAACATAAGAAGTTCAAAAATATATTCAGCTTGGGTGATGCCTCCAACCTACCGACCTCAAAAACGGGAGCGGCAATCAGAAAGCAGGCTCCTGTAGTCGTCTCCAACCTACACGCCCTGATCAAGAATAACGCGCCATGGAGAAGATACGATGGTTATACTTCCTGCCCTCTAGTCACAGGTTATGGCTCACTTGTCATGGCGGAATTCAAATATGATAATGTACCTTCTGAAACTTTCCCCTTCAACCAGGCTAAAGAGAGAAGGAGCATGTATCTCATGAAGAAATACGGCCTGCCGGTCATGTACTGGCACGGTATGATGAAAGGGCGCATGTAGCAGCGGCATCAGCTGCACTGGTTTACTGGAACAGAATAAAATATTAGATATGGGAGTGGACACCATGAGCCCGAAGATCCGTGAAATGACGAATTCAGATATTAAAGTTGTACAGGAGACTGCCACCGCCAGCTGGCATGCGGCATATGAGGGGATCATCCCCTCTGGTGTCCAGGAGCGTTTTTTAGACATGGCCTACAGCAATGACATGATGCACCGTAAACTTGCCCAATCGCATATGTTCGTAGCAGTAGAAGGCGGAAAAGTAATTGGCTTTGCCGAATTCACCCAGCCTGACACAGAAGGAAAGATCGTACTCAACGCCATCTACCTGCACCCGGACTCGCAGAATAAGGGTGTGGGTACTCTATTGCTGGAATACGGATTGGAACAGATTGAAGGTATAACCAACATCTATGTTGAAGTAGAAAAGGAAAATATGGTTGGCAGACGATTTTATGATGCCAGAGGGTTCAAGACGGTCAAGGAATATGACGATGATTTCGATGGCCACATCCTGAAGACCGTACTGATGACCCTCCATGTTTAATGGAATTAGAATATGCAACGTGCCTTGCATCGCAGGCGCGTACAAAAAAACATTCGGGTGCCTCTATGTGAGGTTCCCGAATGTTTTTTGTCGTTAATTTTTTATTTTCTCTCTTAAGCGCTCATATTCCTCTTCTGAAATTTCACCTTTGGCGAGGCGTTCGTTCAGTATATCGAGCGCACGATTCTCTGTCGGCTGACTATTATTTCTGTTATTCCCCCTCAGTGCCCAGATGAGTATAAGGAACATCGCAATGACGATGATCAGTCCGAAAAAGCCAAATCCAAAAAACCCGTCCATACCATAACCGTGCATCATTCTATGTCCTCCTCCATTCAATTTATCCTACTGTCCATGATACACCAAAAATGTGCATGAATTGTGCACAGTTTCTCGAAACTATTGGGTTATCCTGATAGCTGAGCGCAACAAAAAATTTCATGGAACAGAAAGAAGGTTTATGATAAATGGATAGAAAGTCTTCAGCAATGGGCGCATTCGCCCTAGCACTTGTAATCATCTTATCAGCCTGCGGAATCAGTGAGGCAGGCGAAGCTCCAGGGCAGAATTCGGATGGAAAGATGGGGATGCATGACGACTCCATGAATGGAAATAGCGAATCTCCACAAGGAGGCGAAATGGGAATGGGGGGAATGGGCAATCAGCATATGGATCATGATGATGTAGCCGCCCTGGACAGTTCCAGCGGAGACAACGAGCTGAACATCCCCCCTGTCCTAAAAAGTGACAGCACTGAAGAAACCAAATATACGGTGCGTGCCAAAATGGGAGAAACCGAAATATTCGACGGTACAAAGACGCAGACCTACGGTTATAATGGAGACTTCCTAGGACCGGTGCTGCAATTTGAAAAGGGAGAGACCGTGACCATAAACCTGATTAATGAGTTGGATGTGGGCACCACTTTCCATTGGCATGGCCTGAAGATTCCCGGAGAGGCCGATGGTGGCCCCCATAATGTAATCGAGCCGGGTGAAGAAGATACAATCAAGTTTGAAGTGACCCAGGAAGCCGCGACACTATGGTTCCACCCCCACCCGGATGGTGATACTTCAGAACAGGTATATAAAGGTTTGGCTGGACTGATCTATATAGAAGATGAAAATATAAAAGAACTTGATCTTCCTGATGACTACGGGAAAAATGACTTCCCACTGATTTTCCAGGACAGGACATTTGATGAGGATAAGCAGCTTAACTATGACGCAGTGATGAATGAAGACGGGACGGTTGGAGATGTCTCATTGATCAACGGTACTGTCAATCCAAAATTGACCGTCGGCCAAGAAAAGGTCAGACTGCGGCTATTGAACGGTTCCAATGCACGCAATTATACTTTTAAGATGAACACAGGAGATACTTTTGCGCAGATCGCCACCGATGGAGGGCTACTGAACGAACCAGTGGAAATGGAAGAGTTGACACTCACTCCTTCCGAGCGGGCGGAAATCGTCATCGACTTCTCCAAAATCGATGATGAGCGAGATGTCGCGCTGGTCAATGATTCGGATGATATTCTGCTGCCCTTTGAAGTGACGGATGAAGCAGCAGCCGAGATTGATATACCGGATAAAATGAACCAGTTTTCAGTTACAGAGGCAGAAAAAGACTTGCCGGTGACAAAGGAAGTCGAACTATTCGGCATGATGGATATGGTGACGATAAACGGCAAGAAATTCGACCCTGAGAGGATTGATTTCACACAGGAAAGAGGCGTCACTGAAGTCTGGGAGATATATAATAAACCCGATATGATGGGCGGGATGATCCATCCTTTCCATATTCATGGCGCACAGTTTAAAACCCTTTCCCGAGATGGAGAAGCACCTCCTAGAAATGAGCGCGGATGGAAAGATACCATTTCTGTTTCACCAGATGAAACCGTCAGACTGGCAGTCCAGTTTAATGATAAGGGCGTCTATATGTTCCACTGCCACATCCTTGAGCATGAAGATAACGGGATGATGGGTCAGATAAAGGTTGAATGATATCGAGCTTGACTACTGATCCACACGAATTGTCCGATATTGTCAAAATCTGCAGCATCCATCGTCAGATTATCAGAAGCACTATCAAAAAAGCAGCAATCCGACCAGAAAAACATCTGGCCGACTGCTGCTTTTTCAATTCCCTCTTCAACACGCTACACCTATGCTCCCCTATGAGTTTTGGGGGTGATTACTTTATTCATTTCTTAAGCCACTTGTAGCCGACACCCCATACTGTCTGAAGGTATTCATCCAATGGAAATCCGGCCCTTCTTATCTTATCGCGTATGTTCCGGACATGCGAATCCACTGTACGCCCTTCCGTTTCAGACTCCATCCCCCATATCAGTTCAATCAATTGCTCACGTGGAAACACCCTTCCCGGGTTTTTCATCAACATCCCGATCAATGAGAATTCCTTTGGCGTCAATCTGATCTCCTCGTCATTGTATGACAACTCAAATTGTTCCTCATCCCATACCAACCCACTCACCCTGATTTGGGTCGTTGGTTTCGTCCGCCTTAACAACGCATTGATGCGCGCAATCAACTCCCCTTCATCGAATGGTTTTGTAATGTAGTCATCCGCGCCCAGGCTGAGGCCTTTGACGATATCCCTCTGCTGTTCCCTGGCCGTCACCATGATGATCGGCACTTCAGAGAATCGGCGGATTTCTCCACAAAGGGCGAACCCGTCCATCCCTGGCATCATGATATCGAGCAGCACCACATCAAAAACTTCTTTTTCCAAGGCCCTCAACCCCGCTTCAGCGCCCAATGCCTTAGTGCATTTGAAGCGGTGCGGCTGCAGGTATAAGCTTAAAAGCTCCAGCATCCTTTCTTCATCATCAATCAGCAATACATTCTTCATATAGATCTCCTCTCTCTAAAGATACGGTGAATACGGTGCCTTCCCCTGGGGTGCTCTGTACACTGATCTGTCCACCATGCAGTTCGACGATTTCTTTGGCTATGGTCAGGCCAAGACCTGCGCCCCCCTGCAGCCTGCTCCTCGATTTTTCTGCACGATACAACCGTTCGAAGACATACGGTTCATCTGCCTGGTCAATCCCTATACCAGAATCCGAAATGGCTGTTATGATCTCATTCCGGCTTCCGGTGACTGATACTCCAATCCTGCCCGCCGGCGGGGTATATTTTATGGCGTTATCCAATATATTCAAAAACACCTGCTGCATCCTTTTTGGATCGACGACGGCCTCCAGCTCCCCTGAAGAAGAGAAAGTGAGTTCTATATTCTTTTTATCGACTGCAGGTTCGATACGTGCTATGACTGTTGAAATCAGGTCATCGAATGCAACTGCCTCTTTCTTGATGGCGAACTCATTCTGGTCTATTTTGGCCAGTTCAAATAAATTTTTGATAAGCCCGTTCAAATGAATGGTTTCTTCCTGGATTATGGTAAGATATTTCCTTCTGTCCTCCTTGGACAGATCCTCCCGCCTGAGAATGTCTGTATAACCCTTCAAATAAGTCAAAGGTGTACGCAATTCGTGGGAGACGCTGGCGAGAAACTCATTCCTCTCGTTCTTCAGCCGCTCCAAATCTCCAGACAACCGGGTGATGGCAGCAGCCAATTCTCCGAACTCATCCTTACGGTGAGGATAAAGTACCACTTCATGGTCTCCCCGGCTCAATTGTTCCGTTGCTTTTTTCATCGTCAGGACAGGCTGGGTGATGATCCGTGACAGGACGAGCACGGTCAAGATGGTCAAGACGATGGTCAACAGTCCGACAAAAAGAAATTGACGGCTCAAATGATCAATGATCCTTTTTATATCGGCACTATCAGCAAACATGAATACATGTCCGTTGTGTGAACCATCTTCAATGAGCGGACTCGCTGTTGACACATATTTTTCTTCCGACCAATCCGATACCAGAATAGATTCCTCCCCGGATATGCGCTCGTCATCCACATGGTCGATCACTTCAGCCATTTCCGCCTCAACTGGGTTGGAATGGATGACTATGTCCCCTTCCTGGTCTGTGATCACCACATTGAAATCCGATTCTGATTCCATAATCGCCACATGTTCAAGTGTGGTGGCATTATAGTGCTCTTCAAGTACGTCCCTGTGGGTGTTGCCCCTTGAGAGCAGGTCATCCATCACTTCCTCCACCCGGTCATCCACCAGATTCACATATAAAATATAAAACAGGATGACTTCAACAATGAATACCACAAGGAAAAATAACATCCCGATTTTAAGCGATAATTTATTCAGCATGGTGGCTCCTTCTTTCAGTTGGTTATTTTACTTCCGTACAGATTATAGCTGCCACATGTTGATTTTTTGTGCAGGTTCTTTATCACCCATCACATTATCCACCACTTAATTTTTAAAAATCTGCACATAAACTGCAAAATACGCAGGTAAGGTATATTAGAATAATATATACGGGAGGAATTGCATGTTGAAACATAGGATTTCATTAGGTTTTCTATCCATATTTGCTGTTCTTACATTGACGGCCTGTGGTGAAGGAGACACAAGCGGTGACAGCGGCGAATCGCAGACTACTGAACCACAGTCTGAAGAAAGTAGCGGCATGGAGCACTCTGCAGACGAGATGTCCAGCTCGGGGGAAGTGCCTGATGGTTTGGAGGAAGCAGATGAGCCAAAATTTGAAGTAGGCAGCACTGCCATCATCCAGGCTGATCATATGTCAGGCATGGATGGTGCTGAGGCAACCATCTCCGGCGCTTTTGATACGACTGTCTATACGGTCTCCTATATCCCTACAAATGGCGGAGATAAGGTTGAAGACCATAAATGGGTGATCCATGAAGAATTGGAGGACCCGGGTGATGCGCCACTTGAACAAGGTGATGAGGTCGTCATGAATGCACGGCATATGGTCGGTATGAACGGTGCTGAAGCCACGATCGATTCAGCTAAACAGACGACTGTCTATATGGTCGACTTTACAACCACCGATACCGATGAGGAAGTCGAGAACCATAAATGGGTTGTCGAAAGTGAACTCGCTTCACCTGAGGAAAAATAAAGTGCCGATGATTGGAAAAGCGCCCATCCTTTTAGGATGGGCGCTTTCTTTGTATCCAACATGGTTCATCATTCCATTTCGAAGCGGTGCAGGAGTTGGGCGTTGATTGCGACGATGATCGTACTCAAACTCATCAGTATCGCACCGACAGCTGGGCTCAGTACAATGCCCCATGGTGCGAGCACTCCTGCTGCCAATGGAATCGCAAATACGTTGTAACCCGTTGCCCATATCAGGTTCTGGACCATTTTATTGAAAGTTTTCTTAGACAGGCTGAATATACCGAGAATATCTTTTGGATTACTCTCAACCAGTATGATGTCTGCACTGTCCATTGCAATATCGGTGCCTGCGCCTACCGCAATGCCGACATCCGCCTCGGTCAACGCAGGTGCGTCATTGATGCCGTCCCCCGTCATTGCGACGACCAACCCGCGCTCTTTGATTTCCGTTATTTTCTTGGCTTTTTCATCCGGCAGCACTTCTGCATAGACTTCATCGATGCCAATCTGCTGTGCTACGTAATCCGCCACTTTTTGGTTATCTCCGGTGAGCATCATGGCTTTTATATTACGTTTGTGCAATTGATCGATCGTTTCTTTTGCACTTTCCTTTATCTTGTCCGCTAAAGCGATTGCGCCTGCCAACGACTCATCGATGACTAGAAATACAACCGTTTTACCTTGGCTCGACCAAGTATTGAAATTGTCATCATCAAATTCCATTTTCTGTTCCTTAATATATCCGGGGCTCACGACCTTCACATTTTTGCCGTCGATTGTCCCTTCAATTCCTACACCCGTTATGGAATTGAAATCCTTCATTTCGTACAGATCGAGTTCCCTCTTTGATGCTTCGTCGATTATGCCTCTAGCAATCGGGTGCTCCGAATCATTTTCTGCAGTTGCTGCGAAACTCAGCATCGTATCTTCATCCATGTCGCCGAATGTTTGCATATCCGTGACTCCGAATTCACCTTCGGTCAATGTACCCGTCTTATCGAATATTACAGCATCGATGTTCCGTGCCTGTTCAAATTGTGGTCTGTTGCGTATAAGCAATCCGTGCTTAGCGGACAGGGCGGTGGACACTGAAATGACCAACGGCGCCGCGAGTCCTAAGGCGTGCGGACATGTGATGACCATCACGGTAACCATCCTTTGGATTGAAGTATCAATGCTTGCTCCGATACCGATCCATACGAAGAATGTAATGATGCCAGCTGCCAAAGCGATATAGAATAGCCATTTGGCGGCCCGGTTCGTAATATCCTGCGTCCTCGACTTCGTAGCCTGGGACGCCTTCACCATTTCAATCACTTGATTCAAGTAGGAGTCATCCATCAGCTTTTCCACTTTGAGCGTGAGGGAACCTTCTTTATTGATGGATCCGCCGATCACTTCGTCATCAGTTGTCTTTTCAGTCGGTACAGATTCCCCTGTAAGCATTGACTCGTCCACTTGGGAAGATCCTTTAACGATTTTACCGTCCAGGGGTATCTTTTCTCCGGGTCTGACAAGCAGCAGATCGCCAGTCTGCAGATCATCCACCGCGACTTCTTCTACCTCATCGTCAGCAGAAATGCGGTTTGCGGTGTTCGGCATCAGTGAGGCCAGCGATTCCAACGCCTGTGATGCGTTGCTGATGGAGCGCATTTCTATCCAATGGCCAAGCAGCATGATCAACACCAGAGTCGCCAGTTCCCAGAATATCTGTTCCCCGTTAAACCCGAAGACGACTGCCATACTATAGAAGAATGCGATGGAGATCGCCATTCCGATTAATGTCATCATACCCGGTTCTTTTTCTTTAAGTTCGTCTATGCCGCCTTTAATGAAAGGCCAACCTCCATAGAAATAGACGAATGTCGAAAGCGCAGCTAAGATATACATGTCTCCTGGAAAGCGCCAGTCGACTCCCATGAACCCCTGTATCATCGGTGACAACAACATTATGGGAATCGTCACGACAAGTATTATGAAAAACTTCCTGCGGAATTCGGCCACCATATCTCCATGATCGTGATCGCCATGATTATGGCCACCACCGTGGTCGTGTCCGCCCTCGTGATCATGCGCATGCTTAGTGTCGTGATGATCATGGGATTCGTTATTTTGATCCGCCATTCCAATCACTCCTTCTATTCATTTCACTTTTATTATACCCTATATAGGTATTTATTCCAAGTGTTTTCTTAAAATATGAAGATCTAACTTGAGCCACTCAATCGATGCTCTTTAAACCATCTAGCCATCACCTACTATTTCTGGACGATTGAATTCGACCTTTTTTTCTATATAATCAATATTATGCATTGATATCTTTTTACTGCACCTATTTTCGGATAGCTTCGATGCTGACCTAATCCAAATAAACTTGAAGGAGACTCGTATAGTGACACGTTTTCTACTCAGCCTCATTCTGATGGGCATCGTTACATTGGCAATCTACTGGTTGCTCACCTCACTTGCGCCATCGTTCGGCAGTTTCGCCATACCGGTTTCACTGTTGCTCGGTATTACAATCGGATTCTATATCTACATCACCATCGATAATCGATTATAGCCGAGTGGAATCCCTTGCTTATTTCGTAAATCGGAATATAATAGGACTATTGATTTTAGAGAAATAGAGGGATTCAATGGAACAAAATATACAGCAGAAACCGGATTATCGTCTTATTTTTATATTACTTTCCGGTGCCTTCGTCGCACTGCTTTCCAACACTTTTTTGAATGTCGCCTTGCCATCCATTAAAAATGACTTTGACATCACGACATCCACTGTACAATGGGTATCCACTGCCTACATGCTTGTTAGTGGTATAGTCATCCCAACTACTGCTTTTCTGATGCAGCGCTTCAGTTCCAAAACACTATTCCTGGCTGCCATGCTGCTTTTTTTGACAGGTACACTTGTGGCCGGGCTATCGCCCGAATTCTACATTCTGCTGATTGGCCGGATGATCCAGGCGTCAGGCTCAGCAATATTGATGCCGCTCTTGATGACTGTCATGATTACGAGCTTTCCGCCTGCCCGCCGCGGAACGGCCATGGGCCTATTCAGCCTGGTCATGTTTTTTGCACCGGCCATCGGCCCGACCCTATCGGGATTCATCGTCCAAAGCTTTTCCTGGCATATGTTGTTTTTCATGATGGTTCCAGTGTTGCTTGTTGTTCTTACAATCGGATGGTTCAAACTCCCTAAAACAGAAACTAAAGATGCTATAAAGATCAATATTCCTTCAGTCATCCTATCAACGCTTGGTTTTGGCGGGATACTGTATGGCTTCAGTTCAGCGGGAAATGGTGGATGGACGCGTCCTGACGTCATCATCACGCTTGTTGTCGGGTTCATCAGTGTCTTCCTTTATGTACGTAAACAGACCCATATGGCACGACCGATGCTCGATTTTTCAGTCTACAAGTTTCCGATGTTCACCTTGTCCTCCATCCTCATCGGCACAATGAATATGGCGCTGTTTTCAGGCATGATCCTCATGCCGATCTATCTTCAGGATATCCAGGGGATATCGCCAATTGATACTGGGCTCCTGTTATTACCAGGCGCCCTGATCATGGGATTTATGAGCCCAGTCTCTGGTAAGCTCTTCGACATGTTCGGGCCGAAGCGGCTCGCAATCACCGGTCTCTTCTTGACTATCATAACCACCTACTTCTTCAGCCGGCTGACCTTCGACACCAGCTATGGTTTCCTGATCATGCTCTACTCGATCCGGGCATTCGGCATGACGCTTGTCATGACACCGGTGATGACCAACGGTATGAACCAGCTGACGCCAAAATTGACACCGCATGGCTCTTCCATCAACAGCATGTTGAATCAGGTATCTGGCGCCATCGGTACAGCACTTTTGATCACCATCATGCAGAACAGGATGAATGCAAAACTGCAGGGTGTTTCCTCAACTGACGAAGCTGTCATCAACCAGGCCATGCTCGACGGCATAAATTTCGCCTTCCTGATCGCCACATTGATGCTTCTGGTGGCACTAGGCCTGTCCTTTATGCTTAAGCGGGTCACCACGGATGAAATACTGGAAGACGGCATAACAAAAGCACGTCCAATAGAAGAGGATTAAAAAAAGCCTAGCCCGATGGGCTAGCTTTTTTCATCATCATGCTTTTGGACTCTTCAACCTGAATGATAGAAACAGTCCGACTATTGAGAGAAACGTCGCGAACATGAACGCGTAGTTTACCCCTTGGATCATGCCCTGCATACCTTCAGATGGCACTTGGGTATTTGTCATGATGGAGACAAGCAAGGCAGTCCCCACCGCACCCGCAATCTGGCGCATCGTGTTGTTCATGGCGGTACCATGTGGAATCAGCGTCGAAGAGAGCTGATTCAAGCCTGCCGTGGTGGAAGGCATCATCACCATCGAAACACCAAACATCCTGAATGCGTTGACCGTCGTCAAGTAGAGGAATGATGTCTCCGGCCGGATGAAGGTGAAGAAAAGTGACCCCAGGGTCACAAGCGATAGACCGATGATTGCCAGCCAACGGGCGCCGAATTTATCGAACAGCCTACCAGTGACAGGACTCATCCCTCCCATAATCAAGGCACCCGGCAAGAGCATCAATCCGGATTCTAATGCTGTAAAGCCCATCATGTCCTGCATGAGTATGGGCAGGAGCACAGCCCCACCAATCATGGACATGAAGACGATCATGCCAAGTGCTGTGGTCAGGGCAAAAATCTTGTTCTTGAAGACCCTGAATTCAAGGATTGGCTGTTCCAGCTTCTGCTGGCGTTTGATGAACAGATATAGGATTATAGCGCCAAAGCCGATTGACAGGAGTACAGGCGCACTCGTCCAGCCCGCACCTCCAGCGATGCTGAAACCGTAGAGCAAGCCACCGAATCCGAATGTCGACAGGATGATGGACAGCACGTCCAGTTTCGGATTCGTCCTTTCCGTAACGTTTTTAAGTATGAAGTATGCCACAATCAAGTCGATTATGACGATCGGCAGGATGATGAAGAATAATCCGCGCCAAGGGTACTGTTCTACAAACCAGCCCGAAAGCGTCGGACCGATAGCCGGCGCAAAGCCGATGACAAGTCCGAATATGCCCATGGCCTGCCCTCTTTTTTCCAGTGGATATATCAGGAAGATGATGGTCTGCATCAATGGCATGATGATCCCGGCACCGGATGCCTGCAGCACTCTGCCCATCAGCAGCACTCCGAAGTTTGGGGACAGCCCAGCAACCAGTGTACCGATACCGAACAGTCCCATTGCTGTGAAGAAAAGTGCTCGTGTCGTAAATTTATTGATCAAAAATGCTGTGACTGGAATCATGATACCGTTGACCAGCATGAATATGGACTGCAGCCACTGGGCCAGATCGGCCTCTATGTTAAGGTCCTCCATAATCGGTGGGATAGCAGTGGCTAAAAGCGTTTGGTTCAATATCGCAGCAAAAGCACCAGAGACAAGGACAGCCATCAATGGCAGCCGCTTGACTGTTGCACTGGGATGCTGTTCATTAGCCATTATTTATCCCTCTTTCATTGCTAAAACATAAAATAGTACTTCTGCCTGACGGCAAAAGCACTTATCGTCATCATGACATTCTACAGCGCAACGTCATTTTTGTAAAGCTGCGTTCCTGCTGATTTCGACGATTACAGACGCAGCTTTTACCATATTGTCAGTAGAGATGTATTCGAATTTCCCATGGAAGTTCTCACCACCGGTGAATATATTCGGTGTCGGGAG
Organism: Salinicoccus jeotgali; assembly: GCF_055379195.1. NCBI lineage: Bacteria > Bacillati > Bacillota > Bacilli > Caryophanales > Staphylococcaceae > Salinicoccus > Salinicoccus jeotgali. The sequence goes on from NZ_AP043830.1 coordinate 1,844,010, forward strand.
ACCTTTATAGGATAGTTGTGAACCATCCGTCCCACCCCTTACCGGCTGGATAACCGGTTCGATATCCAACGACTCCATAGCTTCTCTCGCATACTCTACGATTTCCATACGCGGCTCGATCTTATCCCGCATATTATAGTACTGGTCGGCCATGTCCAAATGCACACGGCCCTCTCCGTACTGGGCCTGGAGTGCTTCTACATGGGATTCCATTTCCTTTTTCCGTTCCTCAAAGCGCGCTGCATCGAAATCCCGGATGATGTAGGTGGCTGTTGTTTCTTCAACGTCACCGGCGACATTGGTGAGATGGAAAAAACCTTCATAGCCTTCTGTATGTTCAGGCGTATCTTCCCGATCGAAACGGGTGATGAATTCAGCCGCCATACGCCCTGCATTGACCATCTTGTTCTTCGCTGTACCAGGGTGCACACTGTTGCCGATGAATGTAACGACGGCAGATGCTGCATTGAAACTCTCATACTGCAGCTCACCCAACGGGCCGCCGTCCACTGTATAGGCGAAGTCGGCACCGAACCGCTCGACATCAAAATCGCGGGGGCCCCGTCCGATTTCCTCATCCGGTGTAAATGCGACCCTTATGGTGCCATGTTCGATTTCAGGATGTTTGATGAGATGCTCCATGGCAGTCATGATTTCTGCAATTCCCGCCTTGTTGTCGGCACCAAGCAGCGTTGTGCCGTCAGTGGTCATCAGTTGATGTCCTATGTAACCCTCGAGTTCCGGAAACTCGGACACGGATAATACGACATCCTTCGCTTCACTCAGGACGATGTCCCCACCTTGATAATCGACAAGTTGCGGATTGACATTTTGGCCGGTGAAATCTGTCGCTGTATCCACATGAGCCAAAAAGCCGATTACAGGTGCATCTTCTACATTAGCCGGCAAAGTCGCCATCAGGTAGCCTTTGTCATCCACCTCGACATCGTGCATCCCTATTTCCTGCAATTCTGCTTCCAGTAGCCTGATCAGTTCCCACTGTTTATCCGTAGAGGGCACACTTTTACTTGAAGCGTCCGACTGCGTATCGATTTTCGCATACCGCATCAATCTCTCTGCCAATTGTTTCTTCACTTTTCCCATCCCCAATCCTGTTTTAATGTTGTGATTGATATTTATATACCATTCCGGGATTACATCAAATCCGTCTTCAATGCCTTTTCCCTTGAAGATCGTTCACGGGCCAGGCTGATCAGCTGATCCAACAATTCCGGATAGGCAATGCCTGAAGCTTCAAGCAGCTTCGGATACATGCTGATGCTCGTGAAACCGGGCAGCGTGTTCACTTCGTTGACGATGACGGCATCCTGGTCGGTCAGGAAGACATCGACACGCGCCATTCCTTCACAATCCAACGCCCGATACACATCAAGTGCTGTCCGCCTTATCGCATCAGATGTCTGGAGTGGCAATTTCGCCGGTATTTCAAGAGCTGCCCCATCTTCATCCTCATACTTCGATTCGTATGAATAGAAGTCGGTATTGGCAACAATTTCACCAGGCACTGACGCTGTCAGTTCCGCATTACCTAAAACGGATACCTCGATTTCCCGGCCGTTGACCGCGCTTTCAGCCATCACTTTCGTATCAAATTGGAAAGCCAGAGCCACTGCTTTGTCGAATGATGCCTTATCGGTGACTTTCGATACTCCGACTGAAGATCCCTGGTTTACAGGTTTGACGAACATCGGCAGACCAAGCTGTTCTTTTGCGATGTCGAAATCGACATCTTCTTTTTCATCATATCGATACACCACCCAGTCTGCAACTTGGATGCCTTCCAATTTCAACAGGCGTTTCGTCATATCTTTATCCATGCATACCGCGGAACTCCTCACGTTGCACCCTGCATACGGTATCCCCATCATTTCAAGCACACCCTGCACAACCCCATCTTCCCCTGCAGTACCATGCAGTATCGGAAGCATGACATCAAAACGGCAGGCGCCTTTTTGTGAGTTGAACTGCTGTGACGGCAGGATGGATAACTGTACAGCATTCTCACCGTCCACCAATGCTTCAATTTCTTCATTGTGGTCAGCAAGCAGCCACTCGCCTTCTTTCGTGATGTGGATCAGGCTGACATCGTACTTTGTTTTATCCAAAGCTTCCAGCACGCTCGCAGCAGAACGCATGGAGACCTCGTGCTCCGTCGACTGTCCGCCATATAATATACCTATACTCATTTTTTCCATATGAACACTCCTCGTTACATTGCACTACATCATATTCTAGAATGACAATTTAATATTATCACAGAGTGCGTTCGACTTCTTCAATTTATATTCGATTTTAAAGCTGATGATACCATAAATTTACCGAATATATTGACAATTTATAAACTGGCTGGTAACATGGATGCATTATTGATGAAACGAGTGTGTTCTATGAAGATGTACACATCAAATCAATTGAATATTTTCTTTTTCAGCCATTTTAGATAGCGTCCATATGCCATTACGGATGTGGACGCCCTCAATCCAAGATGGCTATTTGAAGTGGATATTTCCACATTCGGCCATCGGGCAATCCGTATGGCTGGGCTACTCATACCAAAACCATCCGGATTTCCTGGAACAGGAGATAGGATGGTTTTTTTATTATCATATTAGGAGTGGATTATTATGTTGATTGGATATCAAGGTACAGAAGGGGCTTACAGTGCTCTTGCATGCAAAGCGTTCATGGGCGAAGCGGCCTACACGACTAAAGGATATGCAACGTTTAAATCTCTGGTCGACGACATGATGCGGGACGTGGTCGATTACATTGCCCTGCCTGTTGAGAATTCCACCAGCGGCCCCATTACGCGGACGATCGACCTTATGAAATATCTGGAGGTTAGTGCTGTGGATGAAATATACATCAAAATCGATCATGCCCTCATCTCCAGAATGCCGATGGACATAGAGCAAGTCCAGCATGTCTACTCGCACCCCGAGGCGCTGGAGCAGTGCCATGGCTACTTAAATGACCATCCGACAATCAAACCCCACCAATATTCTGATACGGCAGAAGCGGTACAGATGGTTAAGCATGACGGGGACGACACTATGGCCGCCATAGCTGGAGCCCATGCGGCTGCACTCTATAATATGCACATCATCAGCGAAAACATCAGCGATAATCCCCTGAACACAACCCGCTTCCTAATTTTCAGGAAAGGGCGGATTCAGGACGCTGGTGGAGACAAGACTTCCCTCTATATCGAAACGAATCATAGTGCCGGCTCTCTAAACGAGATTCTGAACATATTCAGCACGCACGGCATCAACCTATTGAACCTCACTTCCAGGCCCATCCAACATAAACCGTTCTCCTATGGCTTCTTCATCGATGTCGAGACCGGTACGGGTGATGTACTAAATCGTGCACTGCATGATGTAGGGAAAGCGGGCAGATACATCAACATGCTTGGAGCCTACAGTAAAGGCGCGGTCCCCTGTTATGGGGACATTCAGTTCTGATCGAGTCATTTTTATAGTATAATCGGAGGGAATACAAGAAAGAAGGACTACATATGAAACAAAATAATGCAGAACGTCTCATCATCATATCGATTGTTGGCGCCATCGCCTTTGCTGTACTCGGTATCGTGTGGGGTATCATCGCAAAAAGCCAGATGATACAGTTCGACGGGTACTACTCGTTCATCAGTGTCATCTTGTCATTCATCTCCATGATTGCACTGCGGTTCATCAAAAAAGAAGATCCAGAGCGGTTTCCCTTCGGCAAGGAAAGCTTCATCCCATTGACGATCGTCATCAAATACTTCGGCATCCTTGTGCTGATCGTCATTTCGCTTGTACAGGCACTGGCCACTTTAGTTACGGGTGGAAATGAAGTCGCCATGTCGTCAGGTGTCATCTACGCATTCATTTCTACGGTCGGATGTTTCATCGCCTATTTCTATTTCAGGAAGTATGGCAAGGATAGTGAATTGATTGCGGCGGAAATGAACCAATGGCATATGGATGCATTGCTCAGCCTTGGTGTCTTCGTCGGTTTCATCATAGGTTGGGGCCTTGCATTTACACCACTTGATTTCATTGTGCCGTTTGTAGATCCACTGATGGTGCTGTTGGTAGCCGGCTATTTCATAAAGGTACCGCTGTCGGAAATGTATGGTGCATTGAGGGAGTTGCTTGAGATGGCGCCTGAACATGTCATTTCACAAGAAGTGGCTGGTCATGTGGCTGAACTCGGCAACACCTATTCTTTTGATTCCTATGATATGCGCCTCCAGAAAATGGGAAGTAAGCTATACATAGAAATCGATTATGTCGTTCCCCAGGGCAACCCAATCGACATCAGAACTATGGATCATATACGTTATCAGCTCAAAGAACGACTTCAAGAACTGCCTTTGAACCTTTGGACTACAATCGTCTTCACGCACGAGAAGCGTGGATGAAAAGCTAAAACGCCGGATGACTCTCAGTCATCCGGCGTTTTTTCAACCTTTCCTGTAACGCACCTTGTAGTACAGGTAATATAGGCTTGGTGTGGCGATCAGCGATAGGACAGTCGAGAATGCGATGCCTGCAATAACGGTTACAGCCAACGGCACGAACAGTACATCGCCTGAGAGTGCGACCGGTGTCAGGGCGATGATGCTCGTAAGCGTCGTCAGCGCAATCGGTTTGAACCGTGCCCGCCCGCTGTCATAGATTGCCTCTTCTATAGCGAAGGTTCCACTCTTACGCCTTGCTTCTATGAAATCAAGCAATACGACGGAGTTCCTGACGACGATACCGGATAGTGATACCATCCCCATTACACCGAGGAAACTGATTGGTGTCTGTGTTACGAATAGACCGATGATGCCCCCACTGATGGCCAGGAATATACTGAATACTATAATCAGCGGCATGACGATCGAATTGAATTCAATTGCGATAACCAGATACACCAGTACCAGTATGACCGCAAATAATATTCCGATTTCCACGAAGAAGTCGGTCTGGTCAGATGTTTCACCGCCGACGATAAGTTCACTTGAGTCGGGTAGATTTTCACTGAAAGAGGCTATTTCTTCCTTTACAGCCGCTTCATCATCGACATAGACTTTCAATTCTGCTGCCCGGTCCCCGTCCTGATGATGGATGTACTTATAGTCTTCCGTTTCCTCGACTTCAACAAAATCGGTCAGCGGAAATGTTTCCGGCTGCTCCCCTGTCATCTTGATGATGTCGACATCTTCTAGTTCAGAGGCATTCGAATATTTCAATGTTGTTCTCCGCTTTTCACCTTCTACGATGATGTCTTGAATCGGAATGCCTTGGGACAGCATATTCAGTTCGTTCTTGACTTGCGATACGGATATCCCGTCTTCTTCAAGCGCTTTGTAGTCGATACTGTAGTTGAGTGTCGGTACAGATTCACCGAGATTCGTCGTGACAAGCGCACCTTGTTCTTCAAGCGTTGTCTTCAGCTTGGTGGACTGATCCGACAGAAGCGACAAATCCTCTTCGTAGATTTCAACTGTAACCGGTGCACCGGCTGGTGGCCCCTGGACGGTGGTCTCCATGAATATCGTCGCTTCCGGGAAGGCCTCCCGCAGCTGATCTTCGTACTGATTGATCGTTTCCGAGGCACTGATCTGTTCTTTATCTATTTCCAGCGCCACCTGTGCTGTATTCGCACCGGACTGGTCAAGGGAAGCACCGAAAAGGTTCGGCAGACCTGTCCCTGTAAACAGCGATACCGCTTCTATGTGCGCCATTTCTGAAGTCATATAGTCCACGACTTCATTTGCATCATCATGCGTTTGATCAATCGTCTGTTCCTCATCGAATATCAAATCGACCGTCACTTCAGAGCGGTCTGCCTCAGGAAAGAATTCGAACGGTGTGAAACGCACAAGGCCAATTGATAGTATGCCGATGACAAGCACCGCCAGAAATGTGATCAATGGGCGTTTGATGATTGCGGGAAGAAACTTGTCGGCGTACAGGTCTCCGCCCTTTGCAAACAACCGGCCCAAAAGCCCCGGGTGAGTAGGTACTTTTTTACGGTTAAGAAGATAGCGTACAGCCGGCACGAAAGTCAGTGCCAAAACTGTGGACACGATCATTGTGGTGATCAATATGCTGGGGAGCGCTTTGATGAAATCGCCATTTGCCCCAGACAACAGCAGCAGCGGCATAAATGTGAAGACGATCGCGAGTGTGGATGAGATAACGGATGGTGCCACTTCCTTGATGCCGTTATAGACACCATTCAACCGATCATCCCCCAAAGTGAATCGGCGCTCGATATTATCGTTCACTACAATCGAATCGTCGACCAGTATACCAAGCGCGATGATTAGCCCGATGATGGATATCTGGTTCAGATCGACGCCGAACCATGGCACTGGAATGATGCCGATGATCACAGACAGTAGTACGGTAGCCATTACAGTTATTGAGCCAATCAGCGACAGTCCTAAAGATGTGCTCAAGATGACTGCGACCAGGGCGATGCCAAGGGACAAATAGAGGCCGACGAATATATCTTCTACGTTTTCGCGTTCTGAAGACAGTGTCGTCACATCAACCGTATCCGGTAATTCAGATATCCGCTCATCAACAACCGCCTCTACATCCTTTGATACAGAAGGCACATCCTGCCCCTTCGACAAGAAGACAGTAAAGGAGACGGCCCTATCCCCTTCATATTCCACTATATCTTCCGGATTGCCCATAGTTTCTTCTATGTTGGCGATTTCGGTCAGCGGCGTGCTTTCTGTGCCGATTCTGACTTGTCCAAGCACTTCAAGCGGTGTGCCATCTTCGAAGGATAGACGGATGATGTTTCCATCACTTTCCTCCTGACCAAGCGCGACAGGGTTCAGTGAAGCATTGATTTCGCTCAATATCTGATTTGGATTCACTTTGGCTGCCGTCATCGCTTCCCGATCCAATTCGATTTCAAATTCCTTGTCCGTGTATCCTTTGACGGTCACACCATCGATGCCATCAATCTGGGCGACTTCTCGCTTCAACTTCTCTATATCGCTTCTTATATCGTAGAGGTTTGCCATATCCCCACTATGGAATTGGTAGCTGAGTAAGGGAAAGGCATTGCTGATGGATTCAACTTCAGGTTCGGCTGCATTCTCCGGAAAACTGCCAGCCAGGCTTCCCATAAGATTGTTCACTTCATTCAATGCGGATTCGGCATCTGCCGAGTTGGACAGCTGCAAGTTGAGGACTGATATGTCATCCTGCGAAACGGAAGAGACATCCTCCACACCCGCCACACTGAATATCCGTGATTCGATGACCTCGGTAATACTGCTCTCGACATCCTGCTTGTCGGCTCCGGGCCATGCAGTAGTGATATTGATGATATTGACCTCAGTCTCCGGTATTTCCCGCTGTTCAACAGTCAGAAAAGTGTAGATGCCAAAGAGTGAAATGGTGATTATCAAAATGATGAATAGAAGGCTTCGTTCTAGGACCATTTCATAAATACGTTTCATTTTTCTGCCTCGTCTCTTTTTATGGTGGTATGATCATCATTCAACAGATGGACGTCAAGCATCAACTGTCGGCGTCAATCCATGTCGTCTTTTCTTCGTACGGTGTACGGGTTGCCTTTTTCTTCTCCACTTCAGGCTCCCCTAAAAAGATGACCCCAAGTATTTCCTCATCTTCCCTCAAGTTGAAGTATTCTTTGACGCCAGGGGTGTTATAGATTGGACCGCTACGCCATATTGCACCGAGCTCCAGGCTATGGGTTGCAAGCAGCATATTTTGTGAAGCAGCGGCAACAGCACAGACGTCTTCTATATATATCGCTTTTTCCTTGCCGCTTGGAGACAGGGCGACCACGATGACTGTTGGCGCGGCAAATGGTTTTCTGCTGATTTTTTCGATACGCTTTTGACCATTTTCGGATTCAGGATCGTCGACACGTCCCTTCGCCACTTCTCTCAGGACACGGGAGAATGGTCTTCTGCCTTCCCCACTGAGCACAAAAAATTTCCAAGGCTCCGTCATATGATGGTTCGGCGCCCAGACCGCAGCCTCCAATATCTTTTCGATTTTTTTCGGATCCACAGGCGCCTCTTTCAATTTCGGTGTACTACGCCTGTTTTTGATTGCACTCAACACATCCATTTTTTTAGCTCCTTTAATATGTATTCACTATAAAATTACAACTTGTTGGCTCAAGACTACCAGATTTCCCCGAATCTTTACATATTTATGATATCATTTGGCAATGACTTTATGAAAAGGGGGACTTCCTTTGATTCTGTTGCTCATCCTGGGCATATTTGCAGGTATGCTTGTGCCTGTGCAGACTTCTGTAAACAATCGCCTGTCGCACTTTACACATTCGCTCATAATGGCTTCGTTCTATTCATTTTTGACAGGTACATTGCTGCTGATTGGCCTCAATGTCGTCATGAATCCGGGGAAACTCTCGTTCGCTTTCTTATCGTCACATGACTTCTCATACATATGGTTCCTCGGTGGCCTGATGGGCGTCGTCTATCTGACCGGCAACATGATTCTATTGCCGAGGATTGGAGCAGCACTGACGGTGATTATGACGGTTGCAGGCCAAATGATCATCAGCCTCTTCATCGATACATTCGGCTGGTTCGATGCACCGCTCCAACCACTAGACATCAGGCGCATTACCGGTATCGCCATCATGATTATAGGCATCATATTCATGAACTATAAAAGAAAGTCAGCAAGACATGACGACAACCCTTCAAACATATGGCTCTTCTTTGGATTGATGACGGGCTCGATCCCTCCGGTGCAGACGGCAGTCAACAGTCTGCTGAGATATGAAGTCGGTTCCTTCTATATGGCGTCGTTGATTTCATTCGCCATAGGCACGCTGGCTCTTCTCCTGCTATCCCTCCTAAGCGCCGGACATCTTAAAGTGGCCCTTACAAACCAGGAAGGCGGACGGTTGCAGGCTTGGCATTTCATCGGAGGGGCACTCGGTGCCGTGTACATTACGACCAATATCATCCTTATGCCCCATCTTGGTACAACTTTGACCTTGATGAGCGTCATTTTTGGTCAGATGCTGACCGGTCTATTGATCGATCATTTCGGACTATTCGGCATACCACCCCAAGCCCTAGATAAGAGGCGGATTGCAGGTGCCATCATGATCCTCACCGGCATCATTCTTCTACAGATATAAAATTCCCCTTCAAAGCTTCTGCTATGAAGGGGAATGATGCTATTCGGTGCCTTTTCCTGACCCGTCATTATTCAATTTGTATACGAAATAACCGAATCCCCCTGCTGTAACCAATGCCATCATCTGTATCATGAAATCTGCCAAATTTGCTTCCATCTGCGTAACCCCTCGTTCTTTATTTTAGGAAATTATACCACATGGTTGGCCTGTGTAAATAGATTATTTGATTTATTTATAAATTCTTTATCAACCGCTTCCAAAGGTAAGATTTTTCAATATCATAAAACCGTGAAAATTTAGTTTGTGCCTTCTATACTCCCCTCTAATCAAATTACAGTTTTCGAATTTACAAGGCCGGCGTAACAGGCGTATAATGGTGGGAATAATACAGTAAAGGAGCAACACCATGAAGAGAATCATAATGGGCGGCGTCTTTTTTGCAGCAGGCGTCATCCACTTCCTGAAACCCGGAAAATTTGCCGGAATCGTCCCTGCCATAATACCGTTCAAAACCTTCATCGCTTATTTTACAGGTCTTCTCGAAATCATCTTTGGAATACTGTTGCTAGGCGGCAAAGTCCGCAATAGTCAACTGACCGCCATGCAAGCATTTTTATGGGCGGTTTTCCCGGCGAATATCTATATGTATACGCATCAAAGGCAACTTGGGTTGTCCCATCTCCCGAAATGGGCGTTGCTCGGCAGACTGCCGTTACAGAAACTGATGGTGGATATGCTTGGTGACATAAAAAAGTAGGACTTGGTCCTACTTTTCTACATTTCGAAGTATTTCCTTCATTTCTTTTGGATAGTCCGTCACCAGCGTACCCACGCCATGCCCAATAAGGTCTGCCGCCGTTTCCCAATCATTGACCGTCCACGCCCTTATCCTCTCCCCGATGCCACTGATCCGTTCTGGTTGTTCCAGTATCGCCTTCCAACTGATATGCAGGGCTTCGAGTGAATGCTTGCCCATATAATGCTCTGCCCGTTCCGGCACCTCTTTCGTCAACCACGCGAGACGCGCCTCTGGATGAGCCATTTTCATGCGTGCAAGACTCGACAAATTAAATGATGAATAGATCACCTTCTCATGACATCCATATGCTCCGACGATATCAAACACCCTTCTTTCAATCCCTTCATATTGTATGACATCCGTCTTCAATTCGATATTCAGTTCGACATTGTACCCCTCAGCCAACGCGAGCACTTCATTTAATGTAGGAATCTTTTCCTTTTTCCATACCTCCGGGTCGTAGTACTTGTAGTCGGAGAACGTGACGCCGGCGCTCACCTCCCTGAGTGTTTCCAATGTCATATCCCGGACTGCCCCATGGCCATCGGTTGTGCGCTTTATATCTTCGTCATGTATGACGACAACTTCCCCATCCCTACTCAAATGAACATCGATTTCCAGACCATCAATACTTGCGTCCAGTGCCTTTTTAAAAGCAAGTAATGTATTTTCCGGATAGTCGCCCATCGCACCTCTGTGCGCAAAAACTTTCGTCCACATCAAATCTCTCCTTTCCGCATGCTTCCATAAATTCGTTTTTCATATACAGTGAATACCTTACTCCATCGTCTGCACTTTTGCATGTCCAAAAATCCACCGGCCAAAGGGAGCGATAATGTTTGACTAGATACCATTTATGATACAGAATTATGATGTATAGTGAAATACGTTATACACTTCCCGTTTTCGGGAATAGTATAAAGAACACGAAAAATAAAAGGAGTGGAATTCATGAATCAACAACAGCTCGAAAAAGTAAGAAATGGAAAAGGCTTCATCGCAGCACTCGACCAGAGTGGCGGTAGTACACCAAAAGCACTGCTCGCATATGGCGTACAAGAGGATGCTTATTCCAATGAAGCTGAAATGTTCGACCTTGTACATGAAATGCGTACGCGCATCATCACTTCCCCTTCCTTCAATTCTGATCAGATTCTAGGGGCCATCCTGTTCGAGCAGACTATGGACCGGGAAATTGAAGGCAAGTATACAGCTGATTACCTTGCAGATAAAGGTATCGCCCCATTCCTCAAAGTCGACAAAGGCTTGGCTGACGAGAAAGATGGTGTCCAGCTCATGAAGCCGATGCCGGAATTGGATGACTTGTTGAAGCGTGCCAACGAACGCAATATCTTCGGCACAAAGATGCGCTCAAATATTCTTGAGCCGAATGCACAAGGCATCAAAGAAGTCGTTGAGCAGCAGTTTGAAGTCGCACATAAGATTCTCAATGCCGGCCTGATGCCAATCATCGAACCAGAAGTGAACGTCTACAGCGACAACAAGGAACAGTCCGAAGAAATATTGAGGAAAGAGATTGAAAAGCACCTTGATCAGCTCTCAGATGATCAGGAAGTGATGCTCAAACTTTCCATTCCTACAAAAGCAAATGCATATAAACCACTCATCGATCACGATAAGGTAGTACGTGTCGTTGCATTGTCAGGTGGCTATTCAAGGGATGAAGCCAATGAAAAGCTCCGTGAAAACGATGGCTTGATCGCAAGTTTCTCCCGCGCATTAGCAGCAGACCTCAACGTCAACCAATCCGACGAGGAGTTCGATAAAAACCTGAAGGATGCTGTAGATACAATCTATGATGCTTCAGTGAACAAGAAGTAAGATTCCAGACCCTCCTAATTAGGAGGGTCAAATCTTTTTCAAAATAAATAGCCCTTTCCTATAGACAAGATCCCTTTAATGATGTATAGTTACTTTAATAAGTCTTATAAGTACAACTCAGTATCTAATTCACATATTACAAATAGTAATCGTGATCTTAGCCGGTACTCTTTGTAATGTGTGAATTTTTTTATGTTTTCGCACTTAAGATATTATTAAATTTTTATTTGGAGGTCATTTATATGACACAAGGTACAGTTAAATGGTTCAATGCAGACAAAGGTTTCGGTTTCATCGAAGTTGAAGGCGGAGACGACGTATTCGCTCACTTCTCCAACATCGAAGGCGAAGGCTACAAAACACTTGACGAAGGTCAAGCAGTAGAATTCAGCGTTGAAGAAGGTCAGCGTGGACCACAAGCTGTTAACATCGTTAAACTTTAATAATATTTTAAGTAATATTTTAGTAGTTTATGTTAGTTAATGGAAACCCCATCTCATATGAGATGGGGTTTTTTTGTCTCTGATAAAATCAAGCCTCCTTGATCCCGATTCCAGATTCAAGGAGGCTCTGCACTACAAGTTGTCTACTGTTCTCTCAATTCATCATGTATTTCCGCAAATTTCTTCGCTGTATATTCACTCATGCCCCTATCTTCCACTTCTTCTACATATAAGCTGAGCATCATGTCTTTCTCATTCTGATCGTAGCCGATGAACCAGCCAGTCTCCTCCCCTCTTGCATCCTGCGAACTTTTATTTTCACTCGTGCCAGTCTTACCGGCAAATTGGGCATAATCACGTTCTGCATCATCAGGGTGGTTCAGCTTGACCACATCACGCATCGCCGATTCCAGATAGTCGAGGTCCTCCTCGGGCGCAATATCTTCAGCAAGTGTCTCCATCTCAGAGTCTGCCAAGACATGCGGCACGTGGATATCTCCTCCGTTGACTACTCCTGCATAGATTGTTGCAATTTGGATTGGGGAAATCAACAGTTCCCCTTGCCCATAGCTCGTATCGGCAAGCAGTATATCACTGTCGATTGTACCTTCATTGGAAACCTGACTTGTATAGATTGGATAATCCGTATCATATTCGTGGCCGATACCAAGATCTTTCATACCTTCAATAAAGCGATCAGAACCGATTTCAAGTGCAGTACGTGCCATATAGATGTTGTCGGAGTACGTCAGAGCCTTCTTCAAATCGAAGGATTCGTTCATCACATGATAACGGTTCACTTCATAACCACCCCACGAAGCATCCTTCTGCCAACCTTTCCCATTTATTTCCATATTGGCGTCGGGATCAAATCCGTCGGTGTTCATGGCAATCAGTGCAGTGAGCAGCTTCTGGGTCGAACCAGGGGACGCTGCCCGGTTAAATTTGTTGAGCAGTGGCTGATCTTTATCCGTTTCCAACTCTTCATAATCTGAGGTGGATATTCCGAACATGAAATCATATGGGCTCGGCGCGGGATAGCTAACCGCAGATAAAATATCACCATTATCAGGATCCACTGCAACACTCGCTCCAGAATCTGAAGATAGTTTACTATATACTGTCGACTGCAGGGTTTCATCTATGGTGAGTGTAATGTCCTCCCCATCTTCTGCCTTTTCATCGAATAACGTTTCAATTACATTACCTGCGTCATCGACTATTGAAATGGTGTAGCCCCTTTTTGGCTTGAGTCGTTCTTCATAAAGCTGCTCGAGTCCCCTCTTGCCTATCATGTCGCCCGTGCTATAACCTTCATTCTCTTCGATATCTTCTGCTGTTACAGGACCCACATAACCGATGAGATGGAATGCCGCTTCATCCAACGTATATTCCCTGGAAGGATACTCCCGGATGGATAAGCCGTAGGAAGCGAATTCTTCTCTCTTCTCTTCATTGAAGCGGTGTGCATCTTTAAGCGGAACAAATTGGCCTTCTTCTATCCATCCCTGCTCCGTGACATCCGTCAATGCTGACTCCTTCATGTCGAGGACATCCGAAGCTTCCATCACCTCCTCTTTTTCCGTCTGACCGGCAATATAACCGACCGTCTCCTTTATGCCATTTGACGCAAGGGGTGTGCCGGAACTGGCCAATATTTCACCGCGTTCTCCAGCTGTGAACTCCATCGCCACTTCACCATCATCAAGGTCCGGAATGATCATGTTTGGAGACCAGTCTATAAACCAATCATTTTCATCCTGATTGTAGACCAAGGGAATATCAAACTCGCGTTCTAAGTTTCCATATGTACTTTCCAGCACGAGCGTCCCCACATGTGACTTGACACCCTTCTTTTCAGTGTCCTTGGCTTCAAGCCCCTTCAATTTCACATTTTCGACTTTCAGAGATCCATATATATCGGCTGTTCTGCCGCTCACTTCCTTTTTCTCATAATTGTCTTTGGCTTCTTTTGTCAGAAGCGGATAAATGGCCTCATAGTCGCCGTTCTCAAACGCTTCCGTGAAACGCTCCACAGTCTCCTCTTCAGACTTTTGAAAAAAACCGGAAGCAACGAGCAGATAGGCCCCCACTCCTAGGGCGAGCAAAACCGCTAGCACCAGCCACACTGATTTCTTCATGCAAACTCTCCTTATTCCCATTTCCCCCATTATATCAATCGTCATATGCACCGCAACAGCATGTTACTATAAATGTATAGCGTAAAACTAAAGGAGTGATTACATGTGTCTGATACTATTCCAAAAGAATCAACATCCCGAATATAAACTTGTAATTGGTGCAAACCGCGACGAAGCATATGACCGTCCGACTGCTCCCGCTCACTTTTGGGAAGAACACCCCGATATTCTGGCCGGACGTGATCTTTCAAAATGCGGAACGTGGCTCGGCATTACAAAATCCGGCCGAATAGCTGCAGTCACCAACATCAGATCTAACGAAGAACAAGGAGAGAAAAAGTCGAGGGGAGACCTCATCCGTAACTTCCTCGTCCAGGATACTTCTCCAAAATCCTACTTAAAAGCACTGGAACGTGATAAGCATGCCTATGCTGGATTCAATCTTCTGGTGGGAAACCCAGATGAATTGTTCTACCTTAATAATGACGAGAGTCCAATTGTACAGGTGACAGATGGAGTACATGGGCTTAGCAACCATCATCTTGATACGCCCTGGCCGAAAGTCGTAAATGGCACTAAAGGCTTGAACTCCCATCTGGACGCGACACATCAAGCTGATCCGGAGGTCATTTTCGAGCTATTGGCAAATGAGGACAAAGCAGTTGAGAATCTGCCTGCTACGGGACTTCCCGAAGAGTTGGAACGCAGCCTATCCCCTGCCTTCATAGATATAGGGAATTACGGGACACGCTCTTCCACCGTGCTCCTTGTCGATCACGACGATAAGGTGACCTTCATTGAGCGTACTTTTAAAAACAGAAGACAGATTGATGAATCCCGCTTCCAATTTGATATCAGACGATAGTCGGATAATTGGACTCTTAATTGACCTCCCCTATTTTTTGCCGTATTATTGAAATATAGATTGGGCAGCCAACATGATCACAGTTAGACATTGATTTTTATATTTTGAATCTTGATTCATATTTTTTACGCTATGCAGCGAACGAATCTTATATAGAGTAAGGAGGGATACCAATGGCTTATGTAATCCTTCAACCATGTATGGAAGAGAAGTCCGGAGAGTGTGTAGATGTCTGTCCAGTCGATTGCATCGAGGAAGGTGAGGATCAGTTCTATATTGATCCAGATATCTGCATCGACTGCGGAGCATGTGTAGCAGTCTGCCCCGTCGACGCGATAGTAGAGGAGTATGAAATGACTCCTGAAGAGGAACCATTCCTTGAAAAAGCAGAGAAATTCTTTGCAAGCAAATAATTACACAATGTTTTGGAATGCTCCAAAACCAAAAAGATTCCTTTGAAAAACTTCAAAGGAATCTTTTTTATATAAATATTTTAACCTTTCACTACTTCCTGACCCCGAACATTAAAGGTGACTGCAAACAGGATGATTGCGAGTATACATGAATCTATCGGTAGAAAAATAATTCTCGATTCATTTAGGGAATCCGTGTCTCAATATAGTTTTCTTGCAGTGTTTTTGGTGGTCTTCATCTTAACTTTTTCAGCCGTCTCATAATTTTTGATGGCCAATCCTGTACATATGAGGTCAATCAGAAATAACTGAGTGATCTTTGAGGTCAATGAACCGCTTTCCAATGGGCTTTCCTTAGATGAAGAGAGCAGGACGATATCTGCGTGTCGCGTTAAAGGTGATTTTACATAATTCGTAAGCGCTATAACTTTAGCTCCATTTTCTTTTGCTATAGCCGAGCTATCAACTATATCTTTTGTACTCCCCGTTAAACTGATTGCAATTACTACAGTCTCATCATTCATGGAAGATGCACGCATAAATTGGAAATGCGGATCTGTAACACAATCCACATGCTTTCCTATCCGCATCAACCGCGTCTGCATATCTTGGGCGGCTATCCCTGAAGAGCCTACACCGAATATCACCACATCGGAATTCTGATGAATTATCTCTATACAATCCTCCAACAATTCATGATCGATTATGTCATAGGAGTCTTCAATTGCCTGGATTGTATTATGCTTTATTTTCTCGACGTAAGTCTCACACTCTTCATAATCGGATTTAGTTGATACTTCCTGGGCAAATAAAAACTTGAAGTCCTGAAACCCCTTAAAGCCTAATTTACGGAAGAACCTTAGCACCGTCGCTTCAGCTACTCCACTTGCCTCTGACAATTCAGTCAGCGAATGATAAAGTACTTCTTCACTGTTATTCATGATATAGTGATGAATTTTGCATTCAGATTTTGTAAAGCTTTGTTTGTTCTGCTCCATGACAATCGATGGTTTGCCAATAATCTTATGTCGTTTCTCCAACATGTTTCACTACTTTCTAATATGTTTGGAATCGAAGAAATGTTTCGCGGCACCTATTAGATTTGCATCATTGCCATGCTCTGCTGCAACTATTTCCAGTCGCCTTCTATGATTAGGCATGATTTTAGGCTCCACTGACTTGATGATCTGTTGTATCAGCAAGTCTCCTTGTTCTGAAATTCCTCCTCCAACCACGATAAGTGAAGGATTCAATACATGTACTGTTGACTGCAGACCTGTGGCCAAATCCTCTACCCATTTATGGAATACTTCAAGGGACCCAATATCACTCTCTCTCACTTTTTCAAAAAAGTGTCTTAGATCAGTTTCTTCTTTAAACAATTCATCCACCGATCTTTGAAGAGCTGAGGTTGATGCATATTGTTCATAACATCCTGAGTTACCACAAGTGCATGGCCGCCCCCCCGGATACAGAGACATATGCCCTATTTCCCCTGCTCCAAACGTGTCACCTGTATATAAAGAGCCATTCAAGAAGAGGGCACCACCTATGCCTGTACCCAACGTCAGGCATAGGAAATCATTTGAATCACGTGCCGCGCCCTTCCAGTATTCACCGAGAGCCGTGCAGTTCACATCATTCTCCACTTCAGCCGGAAGTCCCGTCTCTCTTTCAATCATACTTTTGATTTCCAGTCCGGTGTAATTGGGGATGTTGTCTGTGGCATGAACTACCATTCCCTCATGAGAATCAATCTGTCCTGCTGTACTGACAGCTACCCCTTCTATTTGCCAATCTTTTTCAAGTAATCCAATCTGTTGGATTATCTTACGGATGATCCGTTCGCCACCTATATGAATATCTGAAGGGAAAGAACTTTTGAATAAGATTTTACCCTCTTGGTCGACAATGCCAAATTTTATGGAGGTGCCTCCTATATCAAATGCAGTAATCATAAAATATACTCCTTTCAATAAAATATAAAGGGAAATCTTTTCAGATTTCCCTCTCCATCTATGGACTCAATAAATTTGGCAAAAATAGAACTATTTCTGGGAATATTGTAATAATCAGCAATGTTATAAATAGAGGTATCCAGAATGGTATTACACCTTTAGTAATGGTATGAATAGGAATATCTCCTACTTTTGAAACAACGAACAACGCCATTCCCATAGGTGGTGTCAATATACCAATCATCAGGTTAAGGATTACAATGATTCCAAAGTGTACTGGATCCACACCCGCTGCCATAACTACCGGCACCAAGATCGGAATCAGTAGGATAAGTAAAGCTAATGATTCGATGAATGTGCCCAAAAGTATCAGCAAGAGGTTGATCAGCAGCAATAATATTATTGGATTGTCCGTAACGTTGATGAAGAAATCAGCTATTTTCATAGCCACACGTTCGTGTGCAATCATCTGTCCAAAAAACTCTACTGCTATAATCATAAGAATTGCGACACCTGTTAACTTTAGCGAATCCACAACATTATTGAAGAACTTTTTAATTGTAAGCTCTTTGTATAGGAAAAAGCCAAGTATCATGGCGTAGACTGTCGCAATCACCGCTGCTTCTGTAGCCGTAAACATCCCGGAAAATATGCCACCAATAATGATGACTGGTGTCAATAATGCCCAGAAAGCTTCCTTGAAACTGACAGCCCGCTGTTTAATAGTTGCTTTTTCTTCTTTCGGGAAGCCGCGCTTCTTTGCGAATACATACGCAACTACCATCAATGAAACTGCCATCAAAACGCCTGGGACTACGCCTGCTAAAAAGAGTTTTGCAATGGATTGGTCCGAGACTACACCATAAATAATCAATGGAATACTCGGTGGAATGATTGGACCGATGATTGCAGATGCTGCGGTCAATCCACCCGCGTAATCATCATCATACTTCCCATCACGCATTGATTTTATCTCCAGTTGACCAAGGCCGCCTGCATCAGCCAATGCTGAACCTGACATCCCTGAAAACATTAGACTTGCCATTATGTTCACATGACCGAGCCCTCCAGTGAAATGACCGACCAGTGACTTGGCGAAGCTGAATATGCGCTCAGTAATGCCTGATGAGTTCATCAGTGTGCCTGTCAAGATGAAAAACGGAACTGCAAGAAGTGAAAATACATCGAGGCTCTCCACTAACTTTGCACCGGTAAAGAATACGAGGCTCCAATCGTTTGTTATGAAGTAGGCAAAAGCGGCAAGTAGTAATGTAAAACCTACCGGCATACCGAGGAGCAGAAACACTACCCAGAGGAGCAAAACAAATAATACATCCACTTATTTTGCCCCCTTTCTTTTTCTGATATTCTTCACATTAACTTCAATCAATCTGTAGAGCATGAGAAGTGACAGCAATGGTAGAGCCATATACATATAAACGTATGAAATATTGAGTGAAACGATTTCGACTGGCACTTTACGCATACTCAATTCATAACCCACGTAAGCCATCAGTATCAAAATGATACCCATCAGGACTTGAAATGTATAATGTATTACAATCTGCACTTTTTCAGGCATCTTGTCGAAAAAGTATTCAATTCTTACATGCCCTTCATTCTTAATTTCAGAGGAGATGGCAAGGTATCCCACATATACAAATAGAAATCTTGCGAGTTGCTCAGACCAGGTATTTGGATCATCCAATATTTGTCTCGAAAATATTTGGAGCCCCAACACTATGAGGATCACAATGAATAGTGATCCTCCGATAATTTCTTCTAGATTATTAAAGAACTTTTTCATATACATTCCCCTAGAGTAGCTTCAAAATTAACGTACTTCGTCAATCTGTTCTAAAATAGCATCTCCATCTTCAACATCTTCCAAGTACTTAGGATATGCTTCCTCAACCGCTTCTTTGAATGGTCCAAGGTCTGGTTCTGTTACTGTAACGCCCTCGTCTTCGAATTTAGAGATCAAATCCGCTTCTTCCTGCTCGAAAAGTGAAGTATGCTCTTCTACAGCCATATCAATACCTTCTTGTAGAATATTCTGCAGATCTTTAGGCAGCTTTTCCCAAGTGTCATTGCTTACTACATAGTTCGCATCGTTCACTACGTGGTTCGTCATAGCGAGATAGTCTTGTACTTCATAAAATTTTTGTGCATCGATTGTAGACAATGGATTCTCCTGGCCATCAACTGAATTAGTCTGAAGTGCCATATAAACTTCTGTGAATGCCATAGGGGTAGGCGCAGCACCTGTGTATTTAGCATAGTCCAATAGATTGTCTGCTTCAGGAACCCTCAACTTCAAATTTTCCATATCTGCCAATTCATTGATTTCCTTATTAGCAGTAGTTTGTCTTGTTCCGTTATACGCTGTTCCTGCAATCTTCCAATTATGTTCTTCAACCAATTCTTTACGCAGATCTTCACCATATTCCGTTTCAGTTACTACTTTCTTGAGATGATCAAAATCATCCACGATGTAAGGCAAGCCCATCAGTTCTGCACGTGGTACCCAGATGCCAAAGCGTCCTGTTTCGGCAAAAGTAATATCCAGGCTATTTTCCCTCACTTGTTCGAGCATTGCACGGTCATCTCCGAGCTGAGAATCTGGATAGAGATTTATCGTCAATTGTCCATCACTTTCTTTTTCGACATAATCTGCCAGTTTTTCAGCAGCTTTGTATTCATTCTGGACTGTGCCTGCTACCATACCGAACTTCAATTCATAGCTTTCTGTTGCTTCACTACCGGATTCTGATTCTGAAGAATCGGCTTCCCCTTCGTTGGAACATGCTCCTAACACTAGTATCAACATGAACAATGAAACCATACTAAGTAATTTTTTTGACATTCTAAAGTCCCCCATATCCTTTTATTATTTGTTTTCAAAATACTTTTTTTGGATTTCTGCAGCAAACTTAATCTGTGATTCAGTAGCTGATTTCATAGGTTTTCTGCATACCCCTGCATCGACACCTCTGACTTTCAGAACTTCTTTTATCGTCTGATACAAACCATTTGATAAAACATCGGAAATCATATCATTCGTTTCTTTCTGAAGCTTCCTCGCCTTCTCCAAATCACCCTTTTGAGCGGATTCGAATATCTCCCTTGCTTTCACTCCGTTGAGATTGAATGTACTTCCTATTGCGCCATCTATCCCCAATACGCTTGCTGGAAGAAGCATTTCATCAAAGCCTGAATAAATCAGCTTTTCAGGGAAGGCATGCCTCAACCTTTCCAATAGGAAGAAATCTGGGGCTGTGAATTTTACGCCTGTAATTTTTTCATTCTCAAAAAGTTCTCTGAACTGCTCTAGATTCATATTCACGCCCGTCAAGGCTGGTATAGAATAAACAATCATCTGATTATCGACTTCTTCCAGGATGGCATTGTAATAATCCTTTATTTCTTCGAAATCAAACTTATAGTAGAACGGTGTCACAGCTGATAATGCATCATATCCCAATTCTGTAGTGAATTTTGCAAGTTCGATGGATTCTTCTAAATTCAAGGAACCAACTTGTGCGATCAGCTTCACTTCCTGACCTGCTTCATCCTTCACTATTTCAAAAACTTTCTTTTTTTGCGGCGTAGATAATAGGAAGTTCTCACCTGTACTCCCATTCACATATAATCCATCAACTTTTGAGTGATCGATGTTATACCGTACTATTTCTCTCAGACCTTTTTCATTGATCTGGCCCTGCTCATCAAAAGCGCCTATAAGCGCTGTAAAAATGCCCTTCATAAATAAGTCCTCCATCATAATTCATATACTCGTTCATTTATTTTTAATTCCTGCTACAAACTTTTGGGTTATTATCTGAGGTCTTGTGATTGCACTTCCCACTACGACTGAATGTGCGCCTAGATCAAGTGCCTTCTGAACTTTTTCTACAGAATCGTAATTTCCTTCGGCAATGACAGGTTTTTTGGTCCTTTTCAATATTTCATCTAACACTTCAAGCGGCTTATCCTCTTTTGTATAAGATGTATATCCAACAAGTGTGGTGGCGATGATGTCCACACCTTCCCTTTCAGCCATCAATGCTTCTTCTACAGTAGAAACGTCAGCCATGAATAGCTGATCAGGGAATTTATGTTTTACTTCCCTGAAAAATTCCGGGAAGGATTTTCCATCCGGACGCTCCCTCTCTGTTGCATCAAAAGCAATAATCTCACACCCTGCTTCTTGGAGTGCTGAGACTTCCTTGATTGTAGGTGTAATGAAGACATCGTTCCCCGGGTGTTCATTCTTTATGATACCGATGATGGGGAGTGATACATTATTTTTGATTTCTTTAATGTCTTCAACTGTATTGGCGCGGATGCCCGATGCTCCACCCTCCAAGGCCGCCAAAGCCATTCTTCCCATGATGAATGAACTGTGCAAAGGTTCCTCTTCTAAAGCTTGGCAGGACACTATCAGATTCGCTCTGATTTTGTCCATTACTTCCATAAGATTTCCTCCTTTCGTAAAATGTCACTTGCTTGATAACCATAAAGCGCTTTCATTAGTTTCAATATACTGTAATTATACTTAGTTGTCAATTTAAATTTATTTTTGATTGCCAATGATCATTTAATGTTTTACGCCTTCTCCATCTAAAATCAATTTCATACTCTCTCTAGTAGATACAGTATTGCCTTCATTGTGAATTATCATACAGTCGTATTCTTTACTAAATTTTATCCTTCGTAGGCTACTCTCTAATTCATGTGAGTCAACATATTGATCTAATCAAAACAATCTGCCCAACAAAAAAGTAGTGCCACAGGAACTGTAGCACTACTTTTAATATATCTAATAACAAAGATTCAATTTCAAATACTTAGCCTTTTACTACTTCCTGGCCACGGACATTCCAGGTAACCGCAAATAGGATGATTGCAAGTATACATGAGCCTGTCAGTAGAAGGAAGCCTGCATCCCAGCCGAAACCTTGCACGACATATCCCATAATTGCGTTAGCTGATACTGCGCCACCTATATAACCAAAGAATCCGGTAAGACCTGCTGCTGTTCCAGCAGCTTTCTTAGGTACAAAATCCAAGGCTTGCAAGCCAATCAGCATAACCGGTCCATATATCAGGAAACCTATTGCTATAAGTGCAAAGTTATCAATCAACGGATTTCCTGCTGGATTGAACCAATACACCAGTACGGCGACAAGCACCCCGACCATGAAAACCACACCTGCTGGCCCACGTCGTCCCTTAAAGACTTTATCTGAGATGTACCCACACAACAATGTGCCTGGGATACCAGCCCATTCATAAAGGAAATATGCAATACCTGATTCGTTCATGCTAAAGCCTTTCTCTTCACTCAAATAAGTCGGTGCCCAATCAAGGACCCCGTAGCGGACAAAGTAGACAAATATATTGGCAATCGCAATTGCCCATACCCACTTATTGTTCAAAACGTATTTAAATAGAATTTCTTTTGTTGTCAGTTCTGTCTCAAATGTCTTCTTTGATTTGTTCGGATAGTCATCCCGATGTTCTTCAATCGGTGGCAATCCCATGGATTGTGGGGTATCTCGGATTAACGCAAATGCCGCAACCGCTATGACAATTGCAACAAGGGCAGGCAAAATGAAAACACCTTCGTATCCTGCATACGAGGCACCAAAATAAGTGGAGACGATTGCTACCCCGCCAATTGCAAGGGGGGCCATCAATCCGCCTCCGACATTGTGTGCAACGTTCCAGATAGCCGTCTTACCGCCCCTCTCACTTACGCTGAACCAATGGACGAGCACCCGACCCGATGGTGGCCACCCCATCCCCTGTACCCATCCGTTCAGGAAAAGGAGGATGAACATGATGGTAACTGTTGAAGTGAAAAAGGGTACGAAGCCCATCAATAAGTTTATGATCGCAGATAATATCAACCCTGTAGCCAGGAAGACTCTGGCATTACTTCGGTCTGATATGGTGGCCATCACAAACTTACTTATTCCATAAGCGATGGAAATCGCGGAGAGTGCCAATCCAAGTTCTCCTTTTGTAAACCCTTCTTCAGTCAAATAAGGGATAGCGAGCGAAAAGTTTTTTCTTATTAAATAATAAGCTGCATATCCTATGAATATCCCCATAAAAACTTGAAATCTCAGCTTTTTGTAATCTGAATTCACCTGATCTTCGGGAAGCCTTTCCTTAGCTTTAGGTGGTTTGAAGAAATTCCTCATATTCTCTCCTCTTTTCTAATATGGTTTTAAACAAACTACAATTAAAGCATAAAAAAAGCACACTAAAATCCATATTCGTCTTCTAAAAGACGAATGATGGCAGCGTGGTCTCTAAATCCGCTTTTTTTAACTTGTGAGACAATAATAATCCAACTTTCCAATTATGTCAACGCTTTCATAAACATTTACATGATTTTCACATGTTACTGTAATAACGACAGATCATGGTAAAATTGCTTCACATCTACTATTACTTCTCAGGCTGCAGAATGGTCCTCTGCAATATACCAGGTCCCATGGAAACATTGCGCTCCACTAAAGTATAACGCTTGCCATCCACTATAAATGTGGTACCCCCTTGGTAACTGGCTTCTCGTCCCTCTTTCTTGAGTTCTGAAAGTACGGCTTTTACATACGCATCATGATCGGTGTAGCGCTCTTCAAAATCGAATACTATATTTTCCTTTTTGTATCCCATCAGTTTATTGAAACCAAAAAGCCCCAGGGCAAAAACTGCCACAACCATTATCACTTGCATAAAATCCCATCCTTTGTCGTCTTCTAAAACCAATTATATCAAAACGTAGCTCTGATTGAATGTCTATAATCTAAATATTCGCTAATTAACTAGATTTGAAATGATGAACATAAAAAAACCTGCGATCAGCAGGCTTTAACTTTACATAGCTTCCTTGATGCCTCTTTTAACCAGCCACCAGTTGACCGGATAACTTGTCAGGAACCCTAGGATCATGGCAATCTGCATCATGAACCAATATGCTCCTTCATTAGGTTCCGGAGGTGTTGAGAAGATGACTAGGTTGACAAGTGCCATCCAACCAAACATACCGACTTCAAAGGCGATCAGTGACAATGTGTCTGCTTTGATGGCAGATTTGAAGGCCCTCTTCACCCCGGCCTTCTTGTTCATTGGATAGATTGCATAAAACTGGAAAAGTATACCAAAGATATAGGCTAGGATGAACTGCGCTGTAAAATGGGCATATAAAGTCGATCCAGCTATCGTCAATGCCCCCAACGTAACGATGGGCACCCCGAGTGCATCCCCGAGCGTACATCCTGCGGAACAATGGCTTGTAGATACGAAGACTTTTGCGCCATTGCCCCTGCTGTCCTCGAGGTCCAGGTTTTTGGCATTTATGCGTCCCCATTTAAAATATGTCCATAAGGCTATAGGACCGAAGAACCACCCGTTGATCGGCCAAACGATATTCATGATCGTCATATGCTGAGGATGCCTGAATACATCCACTATAATGATTATTGAAGAGATTGCTCCGATTCCGAGGGCAATCCATGAAATGATGCTGAGCATTTAAACCACCTCATACATTAAAAAGTAATTTATACCGGCATAACTCCATCTTTCAGGCAGTCATACAAGATACCTTAAGTAAACGATCAGGATGATGAAAATCCATACCAGATCGACGAAGTGCCAGTAATAGGAAAAAATCTTGAATTTTTCGTAGTAGAGTGTTTTCGGGAACTGAGGGAGAAATCTTTGTATAAACAAGATACCCATCCAGAAACAACCGAACAGCACATGTGCGGCATGCAGCCCGACCAGTACATAATACGAGCTCAAGAAGGAACTCGTTGATGTCGTGTACCCTTCTGAAACGAAATGGCTGAACTCTGATATTTCAAATACCATAAAGATGACCGCGAATAGGAACGTGACACCCAACCAGACCAGCATACTCTTCTTTTTATCTGAAGATAACGCCTTCTCGGAAAAAAAGAGCGTACCACTGCTTGAGAGTAGGAAGATGGATGACAATGTCACTGTCATTGCATCGAATACCTCGGATGGATGGGGCCCTTCGGAAGAAGGCGTGAAAATGAAGTACGTCACAAAAAGTGTCAGGAACATCAATGCTTCAACACCTAAGTATATGAAGAAGCCAATCTGCTTATCGCGGAATAGTTCCGCTTCATTAACATTCATCTCCATCAGGAAGCCTCCCCCTTTCCATAGTGATCCTTTTTTTCATCCGTAAATGAACGGACGATGAAGAGCGCGAATAACCCTGCTGCAAAAATCGCTGAGGCGATGAACCATTGGTAGATCATACAGAAAGTGAGTCCGGCTAATGAAAGAGCCATCAGCACAGGTAGGATGGAATCCTTGGCGATGGGTGCACTTCTGTGGTCCGTAGTGGTCTTCATTGGCCGCTCCTCTTTTTTTGCTATCCAAAGCGGATCCAGCCCTTCGACCACAGGCATCGGATCGAATGTCTCTTCCGGCGAAGGGGATGGGACGGTCCATTCCAATGTCCTGCCGTTCCAAGGATCGTCTGACACTGGTTCATTTTCACGATGTGTCTTGAAAATATTCCACAAGAAGAATAATATGCCGGCTCCCATCAAGAAGGCGCCTATTGTGCTCATGAAGTTCGTTACAGCCAGTCCATCTCCAGGATCATAAGTGAACACTCGCCTTGGCATGCCGTTTAGACCGGTAATATGCATCGGGAAAAATGTGAGATGATACCCGATCAAAAAGAGCCAGAAATGCCACTTACCTAAAGTTTCATCCAGTCTTAGACCCATTATCTTTGGATAGTAGTAATAGATTCCGGCAAATATCCCAAGTATCGTCGATGCGAGAATAACGTAGTGGAAATGCGCCACGACGAACTGCGAATCGTGGAACTGGAAATCTGCAGCGGATACCGATAGCATGACACCTGTAACGCCGCCCATCACAAATGATGGGATGAATCCCAAGGAGAAAAGCATCGGCACAGTGAATCTGATAAGACCCCCCTGTAATGTGAACAGCCAGTTGAATATCTTGATGCCGGTCGGTACGGCAATCGTCATCGTCGTAATCGCAAAGAAAGTATTAAGTAACGGCCCGAGCCCCACCGTCAGCATATGGTGGGCCCAGACGGTAAAGGACAGGAAGCCGATCAGGACGATCGAGAATACCATGGATGAATAGCCGAATATCCTTTTTCCTGCGAATGTAGGGATGATATCTGAAAATATTCCGAAGGCCGGCAAAGCGAGGATATATACTTCAGGGTGACCGAAAATCCAGAATAGATGCTGCCAATAGACCGGGTCGCCATCTGGACCAGAGAAAAATTTCGTACCGAACATACGATCGAACATCAGCAGGTAAAGGGCGATTGCCAACACTGTAAACGCCAGCAGAATCATTATTGCGGTCACAAATGTCGCCCAGGTAAAGAGCGGCATCCTGAACCACTTCATGCCCGGTGCCCGGTGTCTGATGATTGTCACTATCAGGTTCAGTGCCGTAAATATTGTGCCGAGACCTGACACTTGGACCCCAAAGACGTAGTAGTCACTATTGACGTCAGGAGTGAATATGGAGGTGGAGAGTGGCGCATAACCAGTCCAACCGATCCCTGGTGCACTGTTTAGGAAGAAAGAGAAATTGAATATCATTGCACCTGCAAAAAACAGCCAGAAGCCTACAGCATTAAGAAAGGGAAATGCGAGATCCCTTGCACCGATCTGAAGTGGCACGACGACGTTCATCAGCCCAAGCAGCATCGGCATAGCCGCAAAGAATATCATTATCGTACCGTGGGTCGTGAACAACTGGTCATACTTTTCAAACTGGAACAACCAGAACTCGTTGTTTGGCACAGCGAGCTGCAGCCTTATCAAGAGAGCGTCCAGTCCAGCACGTATAAAGAATAGAAATCCAAATAATATGTAGAGTGTACCGATTTTACGGTGGTTGGTCGTCCTGAGATAATCCCACATAAGGGGGAATTTGTTAGTCTTGACTACATAGAATGTTATAACACCGCCCAATATCACAGCGGATATCCAGGCTGCAATGACATCGGATGGTGCAGATACAGAAAATCCGGATATAGATATCTTCATAATCCAAACTCCCCCTCTACTTAAGATTGTTTATATAAGTGCTATAGTCTTCTTTACTTATCACTTTGACGGAAAAAGTCATATTCGTATGTTGGACACCGCAAAACTCGGCACATTTCCCCTCATATTCTCCGCGCTCGACGTCCCGTATGATGTAAGTCAGTTCTTTATTTGGGAAAACATCTACCTTCCCCGCCAATTCCGGTATCCAGAATGAATGGATGAGATCCTCGGAATGGAGATTGAACTCGATATCCTCATCCTCAGGCAGGACGAGCTCATCTTTCACTTCAGCGCCATTTCCATGCTTGAATTCCCACTCGAATTGTCTTCCCGTCACTTCAATTTTAGTGGTCCCATCTTCCGGGGTCTGGGAGGCTGTAGTATCTGGCGATTGCTCCATCGTAATCCTTACAGTCGGTACCGCAAGAATGATCAGCAGGATGACGGGGATGATCGTATAGGTCAATTCAAGCTTGCGGTTACCGTCCACATCCACTGGCTTATAGTCCTTCCGCGCTTTGGAATAACGATATTTATAGACAAAATATGTAAAAAGAATGAAGACCACAACCAGTACTAGGGTCATGATGGCCAAACTGAGCCAAATCAGATACGCCTGGTCCTTCCCCGTGGAACTCTTCGGGTCTAAAACATTTATCCCGCTGCAGCCGCTCAACATCAGAGTAAAGCCCGATAAAATAAGTGAACCAAGCTTCTTCATAGTCGGACTCCTTTCTAACATGGTTTTATACTTACTATCCCACTCGGACTTGTCCTTCAAACATAATTCATGCTTTTTTCATGTTTTAATAATTTTGATGTCGTCTGCGGCTCAATGTTATCTGTTTTTCGAAAATAATTGGTGTTATAAATATAAAAATCCGGATGATGAATGCCTTGTCCAAGCACTCCGTCATCCGGATGGAAATCAAATTGTAGTACGTTCCGCATCGAAATTTTTATGATGGTGCAGAACCGGAAGTCAATTAAAATCCAATCCATGCATTAAATACGCGAGAGATGATTGAATGTATGTCTCTGGCGACACATCTCGACCACTCCTCCTCCATTCGGCAGAAGCACCATACATGCTCCAGCTCAGCATGACTGCAGTCAATTTCACCCCTTCCTCATCCGACGCGCCACTCCGCTTAGCCAGCATTTTGAAGAAGATTACTTCAAGCTGCTCACGTATGATGCGTGCTATGGTCTCTTCGTAACCCCTATGGCACCGGTTGGCTAAAGATTGCTGAAAGTTTGTGATTGCTGTAAATATACGGATGAATGTATCTTCATCAAGTGCTTCTTCTTCATAGTTTGCATAGTCCAGATTCACAAGCAGCACTTCCGACAGCACCTTCTCCAGCAGATCATATATATCCTCAAAGTGATAGTAGAATGTCGCTCGGTTGATCATTGCTTCCGTGGCAATATCTTTCACGGTAATATCCTTAAAATCTTTCTGCTCTGAAAGCGTCATGAAAGAATCCATGATAAATTTGCGTGTGCGTTGAATACGAAGATCCACTTTTGGTTGAGTCAAATCGATATCCTCCCTATCGTCCAACATTATCGTCATTGTGTTGGATAACCGACATAATCGCTCATGTACTGGTTCCAAGTAACCTAATTATCTTATACAATTGATACATAAGCAAAATATACAGTCGTGACACTCACGCTCCGTTTGGAGACGTGAGCTTGATAACGATAATCTAGTTTGAAAGAGGAGAATGTCAAATGGATGACAATAAAAATATGATATGTGACCTGGAGACTGGCATATGTAAAGAAACAGAAGCTGAAGATACTGGGCTCATCGATTTCAGCCAGACTAAAAAGACGCTCGATGTCTACTATATAACAGACCCGATATGTTCCCATTGCTGGGCCCAGGAACCTGTCTTCCGCCGCTTCACCGAACAGTACGGCCACCATTTTAATTTTCATACTGTCATGGGTGGATTGCTTGAAAAGTGGCATGATGGCCCGATCGACCCTGCTAACGGCATATATAAACCAGCCGATGTTGCCGGACACTGGAGAGAAGTCGGCGTCCAGACACGCATGCCGATTGATGGCAATGTCATGATCCAAGACCCCGTCCAATCATCCTTCCCGGCTTCCCGCGTATTTAAAGTCATACAGCGTGATCATTCCGACAAAATGGCGACTGTCTATCTGCGCCGCGTCCGGGAGGCAGTTTTCGTCAATAACCGTAATATTTCCGATGCAGCTGTATTAGCTGATGTCATAGATGATATGGGACTTGATGGCAGCTCGATTGTATCGGAATCAGAAAAAACCGAGGCACATAATCTGCTGCAGGAAGACTTTGCACTCACCGCACAGTTGGGTGCCCGAGGATTCCCTACCATAATCATGATTAATGCGGATAATCAGGGCGTGAAGATTGTCGGTGGCCGTTCATTCGAATCCTATGTCGATGGCCTGGAACAGGTGATGGCCCCTGCAAGCCCTGAACCAAAGCAACAGCCAAACTTGTTGACTCTGCTCGAGAAGGAAACATTCCTATTCTCAAGGGAGATTGAAGAGATGTATGGACTTGCGAAAGAAGAAGTCCCCTCTTTCGTAGAATCATCCCTTAAAACCACACAGTATGAATCCCGTGAATTTTTGGGCGAGAACTATTTTACTCTGTCGAAGTAAGTGCATCTTGATGCAAGTTCTGATTATTTCATTGAAACTTAAAAAGGACACTCGTTTATAGCCACCTTGAATAATGCAACCCCGTCCCCATCCATCATCTGGACACCGTTATATAGTCTTAATGTCCTTGTAACAGTAAATCCTACGCTTTCGTGATAGAATACCGCCCAACAGATATTAAAGGAAATGAAGCACCCGCCTCAAACCAATTATTGCTGTATTTTCATGACTGTCGCCAATAATTTAAGGCAGATGGACAGTATGTTAAAAAGCATAGGGTGGGAAGGAAAATAAAGGGGAATCATTCCTGAGCGATATTAGACAAAGCGAGGTAGAGAACCAGTGGGGCGTAATTATATGATTGATTATGTGAAGGGGTTTGCAATATTTTTCGTTGTGGCCATCCACTCGAAAACAGTTCAAGGTACCCATATTGGAATGTTCAACGGTGATGACGCAAACTTCGTCATCAATATGTTTGCACGGTTTGCAGTGCCTTTCTTCTTTGTGGCGTCAGGATATTTATTTGTACAGAAATTAAATAGGATCACCCAAGAAAATGAAAATGGAAACCGACAAGCCCAATTTCATTATTTCAAGAAATATCTTGGTAAACTGATCAAACTATATGTGGCGTGGCTTGCTTTCTATTTCGTTTTTGAGCTTGGTGTAAAGTTTATTGAGAGAGGAAATAGTAGTGAGACACTCCTCGAGATGTTCATAAGCTCTATAAGCCATTTCAACCTGTGGAGTCTTATATACTTTGGGGAGGGCTCGCCTGGTTATCACTTATG
Source organism: Salinicoccus jeotgali (assembly GCF_055379195.1). Lineage (NCBI taxonomy): Bacteria > Bacillati > Bacillota > Bacilli > Caryophanales > Staphylococcaceae > Salinicoccus > Salinicoccus jeotgali. The sequence goes on from NZ_AP043830.1 coordinate 1,875,224, forward strand.
GTTCCTGCCGGCCCTCATATATGCGGTGCTCCTGTTATTCTTATTTGCTCAAATGCGATTGATTATGGTCTTATTCGTAATCAGTATAGGATTGCATCTTTTCGGTCTGTTTGGTCAAGCTTACTCTTTCCTTTATGATGTCCCTTTTAATACGAGGGAAGGTATCTTTTTCGCCCTATTTTATGTAACATTCGGTGGAGTTGTTGCCAAGTACAGTTCATTCTTCAACTCATTCCTTTCAAAAATACCGACATGGTCTGTCGTTATTTCACTTATCATCCTTTCACTTATGCAAATACTGGAAGGTTTCATTACGTTACAGCTATACGAGGGAAAAGAAGAGAATTATTTTTTCTTCACTATTCCATTGGTCATGACACTATTCATGCTGGCCCTCAAACATCAGCAGATGGGGAAAAATTCTATTTTCACTAAAATTGGTGCCAATGCGGTGGGGATTTATGTATCCCATGTATTTATCATGGAGCTTATGCAGGTTCTCATACGCCGAATGGAGTTGACCATTGTGGAAGATTCACTTCTTTGGAAAGTGATGTTGACGCCCCTCGTACTTGTTATCGCCCTTGCCTTCTATAACCAATTACAGAATGGGAAGAAAGCTGTAAAGTCCATCTATCAGTAAGGGATCGGCATGATATATAAAACATGAAGACTATAAGCCTCTAAGATATTATATTTCCTGACCTCAATTCAATATACGTTTTTTCATATAGAAACACCTTCAAAATGATGCTCATCGCAACGTTTCGAAGGTGTTTTTTTATTGAAGATCATTTGCGTAATTTATTTAATTCACTACGGGTTTTTTCCGATAAAGAAGCTCCAATATCCATCAATTCAATCATATCCTTAAATGCCTGCTCGGGAATTGCGAGATCTTTTATTTTATCCTCAGTGAATTCTAGATCAATATCATCTTCACGCCCATTTGCTATTTTAGTGACAAATTCAGGTTCTGTGACAAATGGTGTGGAAGCACCTACCATATCGGCACACTCTATTGCTTCAAGTGCTTTATCAGGAGTGTTAATGCCGCCAGTTGCCATTACAGCTGTCCGTCCAGCAATATGGTCATAGACCACTTTATTCATCAATTCTCCTTCATATTCCCCTTGTCGGATGGTTTGCCTATAAATATTTTTACCCCAACTTGCTGTAGCCAGATAATGAATGTCGGCCGTCTCCATCGCACGGTCTATGAAATACAAAAACTCTTCGGCACTATAACCCACCTCGCTTCCACGCGTTTCTTCAGGAGTACCGCGGTAACCGAGGATAAATCCATCAGGTGCTTCTGCGTCAATCACTTGCTGTACAGCCTCGAGCACTTCAATCCCAAAGCGTATCCGGTTATCAAGAGTGTCAGCACCATATTCATCTTCACGCTTATTGGAGAACGTGGAGAGGAATGTCTGGATCAGCAACCGTTGTGCGCCTGAAATTTCAACCCCGTCAAAACCAGCTTTGATCGCCCGTCTCGTGGCATCAGCGTATTGTGTAATCACATGACTGATCTTTCGTCTGCTCATGGCTATCACGGTGTGTTCCACTGGACTATTCAATTTCATCTCACTCGGACCATAGACGACCCCGAAGTCTTTTAGTGATATCTTCGAGAAACGACCTGCATGTGTCAGTTGAATGACTGCTTTTGCCCCTTCTTTTTTCATAGCTTCTGCGACTTGCTTCAACCCTTCTATGCTGCGATCATCGTCAATGCTGAAGCCATATTCGAACAGTTGGGCGTATTCCTCTATGTAGGCTGCGCCAGTGATTGCTATCGGGGCAGAAGCGGCGCGTCTTTTCGCATAGGCGATGTCTTCTTCTGTCACATGCCCTTCTTTAGTTGATGAATTTGTGATCATTGGAGATAATGCAAAACGGTTGTCCAATACTACTCCGTTAGACAATCTGATCGGTTCAAACAGTGGTCTATACTTTCTGGTCATATTCATGGAATTATTCCTCGATTTCATAAAATTAAATTAATGGAGTTCCTGTTAAATTATCACTTGATACAAATATTGTCAATTTGATAAAAACTTAAAAATTGATATAATGAAGTCGGCATTAGAATCGCTCTCAAAAAGCTTTATATCTTTGTACATCAATACAGAAAGAGGGAAAAGTAATGAAGAAACGCAGCGACTTTTTATTTATCGAGAAAGAGGATCAGACGTATACATTAAGTATGACGCCTGAGTTGCAGGATGACATTGGTACGGTCGGTTTCGTGGAATTTACAATGGGGGACGAAATCAAAAAAGATGACACTATATTGAGTCTAGAAGCGTCCAAAACAGTACTCGAATTGGAATCGCCGATTGCTGGTAAGGTCGTTGAACACAACGATTCGTTAATAAGTGAACCTGCCCTCCTGAATTCCTCCAAACCTGAAGAAAATTGGATTGTTAAATTAAAAGATATAGACGAAGATGTGTTCAATCAGTTAGAAAACGCTTAGTGAAATCCATCTGCAGTAGGCAGACGGTGGATATCCATTAACGCCGTCTCCTATTGTAACGCATTCACGATAAGGAGAAGTATATGGAGCAGGAAGTGCGACTTGACTATTTGATCGATCATTTGATGCGTGAAAATGGCAGTACAAGTACTGATATTGAAGCATTTAAAACAGATACGTTCGAAGAGAAGCTTGAACTCTTTCAAGGTTTGTGTAATGTCAGAGATCCGAAACAGGTGAATAGTGAGTTCATTGAAATTCAAGACGCTTTTTTGACACAGTGGAATCGCGACCGGACTTTGACTACAATACACGACTTGACAGCTGTAGAGCCACAACTCTACATTTGGCAAGGTGATATCACCAGTTTAAAGGTAGATGCCATCGTCAATGCGGCCAACAGCAGATTTATCGGTTGCACCCAAGCGAATCATACATGTATTGACAACATCATCCACACACGGGCCGGGGTACAACTGCGCCTTGCTTGTGCCGATATAATCAAGTCTCAAGGTCGAAAAGAAGCGTCAGGCAAAGCAAAAATAACTGACGCATACAATCTGCCGGCGGATTTTGTCATCCACACGGTCGGACCTTTCATTGATGAACGTGGGGTTTCTCCGCTAAAAGAACGGTTGTTGGCTTCGTCTTACCGGTCATCACTTATCCTCGCAGATGAACATCACCTGTCTACTATTGCATTTTGCTGCATTTCGACAGGCGAATTTAATTTCCCAAATCAACGTGCTGCTGAAATTGCTGTGAAAACTGTCGAGAACTATCTAGAAGAAACGGAAAGTAAACTTAACGTCATCTTTAATGTTTTTAAAGATGAAGATTTTCGTATATATCAATCGCTCTTTGAGCAGTCAGAATAGGTGATCATGATGCAACAAGTAGAAAATTACTGGAATACATTATCAAATGAATCAGACATGTCCCAAGCAGACATGTTACATAACTTAATTGAAGAGTCTGAAGCAGTCGTGATCGGTATTGGTGCAGGAATGTCTGCAGCAACTGGATTTACTTATGTCGGAGAACGCTTTACGAATGCTTTTCCGGACTTCATAAAGAAGTACCGTCTCCTTGATATGCTGCAGGCAAGCCTATTTGAATTTGAAGATGTGCAGGAATATTGGGCCTTTCAAAGCCGCTTCTCACTGCTGAACTTCTTTGATCAACCGACGGGACAGGCTTATGTCGACTTAAAAGAGATTGTTGCCGGGAAGGACTACCATATCATTACAACGAATGCGGATAATGCTTTTTATGCAGCCGAATACGACATGGACAAGGTCTTTAGAATCCAAGGCGAGTACGGCTTATGGCAGTGCACCAGACATTGTCATCAACAAACATATCAAAATGAAGCCCTCATTCGTCAGATGGTCAAAGAGCAGAGTGATATGAAGGTGCCAGAAACTCTGGTCCCCTATTGCCCAGAGTGCGGTGCGCCTCTTGAAGTGAATAAACGTACCGAAGAAAAGGGCATGGTGGAAGATGCACACTTCCACGAACAAAGGCAGCGCTATGAACAATTCCTGGAACAAACAGAAGGCAAACGTACTTTATTTTTGGAAATTGGCGTCGGAAATACGACACCGCAATTCATCAAGCATCCTTTTCAGCGAATGACGGAAGATAATCCAAAAGCACTATTCGTCACGATGAACCAAAAAGATTATTTCATCCCCCATGCAATTCGCCCAAGGACAGTACGAATTGATGAGGACATTGAGGACGTGTTTCACACTATAGCTGAAAATGATGAATCGAGGGACCGCTGATGTATTTAGTCATGCCCGAACGCAATGGTGAGTGGGTCTATGATCCGAGTGTCTCCATGGCTCTACAAGTATATGTGAAAGACCATTTGTTCCTGGACGATGACGTGCTGTTTCCTTATATGATGGACCCTGTCGTCCAAATAGGAAAATTCCAGAATGCCTATGAAGAAGTGAATCAGCCCTATATGGACGAACATAATATCCAAATGCTCCGCCGCGATACGGGGGGCGGAGCCGTTTATCTGGACGATCGGAATATGAGCTTTTGTTTCCTCTTCAATGGCGACAACAATATCTATAATAATTACGGTAAGTTATATGAACCAGCCATCAAGGCTTTGGAAAAATTGGGCGTTGAAAATTTAGCGCAGCGAGGCCGAAATGATTTGACGATAGATGGGAAGAAAATATCCGGTGCCGCCATGACGCTCGAAAACGGTCGCATCTACGCAGGCTATTCCTTATTGCTCGACCCGAATTATGAAGCAATGGTCGCTGCACTAAATCCCAATCAGAAAAAAATTCAGTCACATGGCATCAAGTCCGTCAGAAGCCGCGTCGATGCCATCCGCCCTCACCTTTCATCGGAATATCAATCCATGACGGTTTGGGAATTTACCGATCATATGATATGTGAACTGTTGGACATTGATCACATCGATCAGGCAAAGCGTTATGTATTAACAGAAGACGACTGGGATCATATTGATCGTCTGGCTGCCGAAAAGTACAGCAATTGGGATTGGACTTACGGGAGATTCCAGCATTTTGAGTACGAGGTGTCAGAGCGTTTTCCAATTGGTACGATCAGTTTTGGCTTAAGCGTCGACCATGCCCGGATAACTGATATACAGATTACAGGGGATTTCTTCGGCAAAAAGGATGTTGGAGAAATCGAGGAAGCACTTGTTGGTGTCCGCTTAAGAAAAGACGATCTGTTGCAGGCTCTCGAGGGATTCCATATCACAGATTATTTTGGTGACATAACACCTGAGGCTCTAGTAAATGTCATCTTAAGCATCCCTGTGAAGTAAACAATATTAATAACTGGAAAGAAGGATGCAAGTGGTTAAGATAGGCGTGCTCGATTACGCACAAATTGATGAAGGTAAAAATGCCGCTCAAGCTCTACAGGAGACTGTCATCCTAGCGCGTCTGGCTGAATCACTCGGATATGAACGATTTTGGGTGGCGGAACACCATAATGTCCCCGCTTTCGCCAACAGTTCACCAGAAGTGCTCATGATGCGGTTGGCGGATGCCACAAGTACCATCCGCATTGGTTCCGGAGGCGTCATGCTGCCACATTACAGTCCTTATAAAATCGCTGAAAACTTTCGCCTGCTGGAGGCTTTCCATCCCAACCGAATCGATTTAGGTTTTGGCAATACGATCGGTACCCCGCTCGTCAATCGTACGTTGAATGAGAACAAAGAGCGTAAACTCCCGTATGAACAAAGCGTTGCCGATCTGGTTCATTACTTAGGCGGGACAATGGACGAATCACACCGCTTCCATGGCATCACCGCCAATCCAGCCATTGAGACTGTGCCACAGATGTGGGTGTTATCGGCAAGCATCAAAAGTGCTGAAGTCGCCGCGGCATACGGAATTGGATATACGTTCGGGTTATTCCCCTTCATTGGTCCTGAAAAATTAAAGGCCGGGATGGAAGCTGTAGAAATTTACCGGGAGACATTCAAACCTTCTCGGTTCATGCCGAAATCAAAGGTCTCCATTGCACCGTTTGTCGCCATCGCTGAAACAGAAGAAGAAGCAGAGGCTTACGGTAAAGCACTCGATCTCTGGCTGCTTGGTAAGGATAACTTTGGTGAATTAAAGGCGTTCCCTTCTGTAGATACAGCCTTGAACTATCCCTATTCAGAAAGGGATAAAGCAGTAATTAAAGCAAACCGAGAGCGTATCATCGTCGGAAGTAAGGAAAGTGTGCAGGAAGCGCTCAGTGAATTGGTCGCTCAATTTGGGGCTGATGAAGTATTGGTGATTCCTTTAATACCTAACCTCGAAGCACGCAAAAATGCCTATCGACTGCTTGCAGATGTAGGCAAGCATATATAGGAAGAATACTTTTATCTTCAATTTAAATGGCGCATCACGCAACGTAATATGTATTTTTATATCAAACTGAAAATGGATGATTGATTTATATTAAAAATAGCTTTAGATGGAGTCTTGTATGTTCAACACAAATGAAAAAATAGTTTTAGGCCTTGTCATTCTAATTTATTTTATCGCTTTATTTGCATTATCTTTATATATGAAACGCAAAACCAAAACATACGAAGATTATAATGTGGCTGGACGATCCGTTTCCATCTTTCCACTGATACTGACATTTGTAGGGACCGGAGTTGGCGGCGCAACGCTGTTAGGGTATATGGAAAATGGTTACAGTCTAGGGATGGGAGAACAATGGATACATATCACGATGTTCTTCGCCGTTATAATACTATCGTTATTCCTTCTTAAGCCAATTAGAGAGTTGGGCGAGAAGCATAACATGATCACAGTCGGAGACTATACTGCCTTGCGTTATGGAGAAAAAGCGCGTATTCCTACTGTCATCAGTTTTCTGTTCTCCTACTGTGCCATGACGGGGATGCAGTTTGCCGCCATTGCCTCCATATTGAATCTGACCATCGGTTTGAACATGACTTTAGGCATCCTGATTGGTTGGGCTTTACTGACCGTAAAGACATATGTGGGGGGACTGAAAGCCGTCATTTGGCAGGACGTCATCCAAGGAACCATTTTGACATTAGGTATCATCCTGCTATTTATCATGGTCCTTAGATATTCCGGCGGATGGCAAAATATTTCTGATAGTGCCAGTACGGCAAACCAAAGTGACATGTTGAATCTCCTTAACATTACCCCTAGTGAGATCATGATCTACCTTTTGACCTTGGCATTCTACCAATTCATCAGGCAGGATGTATGGCAGCGCATTTGGGCCGCGAAGAGCATTAAAACAGCAAGAAGCGGCTATTGGATTTCGATGATCATTGCGGTAGCACTCGGTTCCATTGTAATGACAATCGGGGTATTCAGTCGTTTTGGTTTAAACCTCGGTAATATCGACCCCACACTCGTCTACTATAATGTCATTGAAAATGTATTTCCTTTTTCCATCGTAGTCATTATGATCATTGCACTGCTTGCAGCTGTTATATCAAGTGCGGACTCTTTCTTTATTGCAGGTTCATCATCCATTGTAAATGACCTTATCCGCCCGAATGTGAAACATCCGACTGATAAGAAGATGTTAGCTTACAGCAGAGTTTCTGTACTCCTAGTGTCTGCCATTGCGCTTGTATTGACCTTAACCATTCCAGGATTGGTCAATTTGATGGTGACAGGTACTGCGATGTCGGTTTCAGGTTTATTGGCACCAGTCATATTTGGCTTGTTCTGGAAAAAACCGACAGGAATTGCCGGCCTATCCGCCATGTGGACAGGGCTTGGCTCAGCAGTCATTTGGCAAGTCCTAGGTCATCCTTTTGGTATCCATCCCATCATGGTCGGTTTACCACTATCAACTGCAGTTCTATTGATTATGACAGTGTTAACGAAAGATACGGAAAATGAAAGCTTATTGATGAAAGCCAAATAACCTGAGTAAACGTTTAAAGCGGCGTTTACAATAAATGTAGCACCCCTGAAAAATCTGGTTTATAGAGTAGAGAAATCTGCTCTATTTTTTATGCGCTTTTCTACAATGTTTTTGTAGTAAAAAAAGCCCATACGAACGGGCTCTTTACATTGTTCTTATATCAAACTCTTTTAAGGTTTCACTTCATATGTTTGTCTTTGCGCGAAAAATACACCTAATGGTTTAATATTGCAAAAGTAAGATTCAGATCTTTAGCGAGCCACGAAAACCCCTTGCAGCATAATAGGAGTCCGCCCCATTATGGTATACAAATACAGTGTCGTAGCGGTAGTCACAAAAAATGGCCCCGCCAAGCTTCCTAATATTATCAGGTGTTTTCACCCAACTCGATGTTTTCGCATCGAAGTTTCCAAGTCCTTGCAACTGCCGATATTCTTTTTCAGTTAGAAGCTCAATTCCCATGGCATCAGCCATATCAACAGCATTATTTTCCGGTTTATGTTTCTTCCTTGACTCCAATGCCTCGCGGTCGTAACAAACACTTCTACGACCTTTAGGACTTTCCGCTGAACAGTCGTTAAATATAAATTCACCGGTCCCATTGTCCATCCCGACAACATCCGGTTCACCACCCGTTCTTTCCATCTCATTGAGAGACCACAGTTTATTGGTACTGGCTAGCAACCTTTCTTGCACGTTGGCCCACTCTAACCCTTTATGGCGATCCATGTTCTTCTCAAAACGGACTTGGAGCACTCTTAATAACTCTTCCCGCTGCTCCATTGACAACTCTTTTCCATTATTTATTTTATTATTCTTTGGCATTATTAGCCCCCTATCGTTTTCCCTTGAAATGGCTGAACTGCAGCATTACCTGTCGCCGTATTTTAAAAGATATTATTTCCGCAAGATTTTTGTCATCGCTTTTCCCTTTGCCAACTCATCGATTAACTTATCCAAATAGCGAATTTCCTGCATTGTTGTTTCCTCAATATCTTCAACTCGGACGCCACAAATCATACCTTTGATCAAAGCCCGCGAAGGATTCATTTTGGGGGCTTCTTCAAAGAAAGCCTCAAAGTCTACCTGCTCTTCCAGTTGCACTTCCAACTCTTCTTGGCTATATCCTGTCAACCAACGGATGATTTCATCAACTTCAGCTTTCGTACGCCCTTTTTTCTCTGCCTTCATCACATACAGGGGATAGACTTTTGCGACACTCATTGTATAAATCTTATGTTTGGTCATATTACACCCCTTCTTTTATGTCACGTCTATTATATCCTAGATACCCTATTATCATTAAAAGGATGCTAACCACAGTTATTGTAATGGAAACTGTTGCATCAAAATCCTCCATTGGCATTCTTGGAAGCCAACTTTGGATGGCTGTTTTTGATAAGCCTTCTGGTAAATCCAGGATACCGCCAAAATAATTCAGCATAAAGGAATAGATGAGATAAATATACACGGCTTTACCAAATTTCGGCACCCATCCAAGGGCTAAAGCGGCTAGACCAATAAAGAATAGTACGGCCGGCAGCAAATTGTAGCCCGCAACGAGGAAATCAATTAAATCCATCGTCCCACCGTCCCCCATGGCATTAATTGCTGTGCCACCAAGACCACCTGCAGCTAGTAGAATACCTATTATACCTGAAGAAACAGCTAAACCAATGCTGGTCCAATATAATTGGCTGCGGGTCATTTTTGTTGCATAAAGCTGACTTAAGCGTAATCGACTCTCTTCAGAAAAAAGTTTATTGACTACAGCAATTGGTAGGATGGAAACCAAACTAATCAGAACCATCATAATCGTACCGGTGAATGATTCTTCAATAGAAATGCCTGAATGTGTAAACATTTGTTTTACCACTTCGCTACTTTCCAGGAAAGTCTGCATATCTCCATAGATCGAGCCATAAGCCGCCCCCATAATAACAAAAGTGATGAACCAACTAATGATAGTGCCTTTGTTGAGCTTGATGAACAAACCACGAACAGACAACAACGACTTTTTCGCATTTGCTCGTCCTTCTCTTTCAGGTAAATAACCAGAGCCCATATCACGAGCTCCTTCAAGTGCAAAAGCAATGATTGCAATGATTACGCTAAATATCAAAGCAAAAACTAGCGGTGTCCAATTATTTTCTGTAAAGGGATAAGTTAAATAGGTCCATCCAAGCGGATTAATCATGGATAAATCCATATTCGATATATCTGTGGCAGCACGCACGATATAGAGTAGACCGATAAGCCCTAAGGACGAACCTGTCGCTGCTGATGAAGTTGGCGTAATCTGTGCCATCAAAAGAGCAATCCCGGCACCGATCATTCCTGCTGTTCCAATCGATGCCCCAAATAAAAAGGATCCTTGAGCATTAATCGTATCAGCACCAAAGCTTATCATAATAATGGCAATAAAAATGGCCAATAGAATATTAATGAAGATTGTTTCTGTCATCGTAGCGAAAGAATTTGCTTGACGACCGACCTGAAATGACCGCACGAGTTCTGTCAGACCAAGATCTTCTTCCTTTCGTGTATGGCTTACCACATGCAAGGCTGAGATGATCATCGCAAATAAGCTACAGAACAATAACATATTTTGAGTGTAAAATGCTCCTAATGTATAATCAGCAGCTGCTTCTATAGGTGTAGGGCCGACCATGGATACCATGGCGGGGTTTTTTAATGTTTCGTACATTCCGATCAATCCCTGACCCTTGGTGATTTCTTCAAAAGCTGGTACATATGCAGCTGAAAACAAACCAAGCCCTGCTATCCATATAATCATTTTTTTCCAATCACGTTTTAGATATTGTAAAAACAATGTGTTCCAGCGTGCTAATTTTTGGTTCATCATTTCATCCCCCTTCCCACTGCCTAGCCTTCATAATGACGCATGAACAAATCTTCAAGTGTTGGTGGTACAGCTTCAAATTTTTTGACGCCCAACTTGCTTGCTTTCATTAAAATATCATTGAAATGTTGGTTGTCCGCCGAAAATGTCGCCTGATTATCTTTTTGTTCGAAATTAAAGACACCCTTCAGGTCGGCCATTTCAGACACATCACCATCTGTTTCTAAAGTTATTGTAGAACGAGTCAAATGACGCAATTCATCAAGGGATCCCGTTTCTACAATTTCACCTTGGCGAATGATGGCAACTTTATCCGCCAAGCGTTCTACTTCACTCAGAATATGAGAGGACAACAGAATCGCTTTACCTGATTCTTTGATCTTTTCGACTTCTTCCTGGAAAACTTGCTCCATCAAAGGGTCAAGTCCAGAAGTTGGCTCATCAAAAATATATAAATCTGAATCGACGGATAAAGCCGCGATCAAACCAACTTTTTGACGATTTCCCTTCGAATATGTTTTAGCTTTTTTCTTAGGATCCAATTCAAATCGGTCAATTAAATGATCACGCTTTTTCTTGTCTCCGCTGCCATGCAACTTCATAAATAGGTCTATAATTTCACCACCTGTTAGATTGCCCCATAGCGAGACATCTCCAGGGACATATGATATCCTTTTATGAATTTCAATGCTGTCTTTCCAAACATCCCTACCGAATATTTCTGCAATGCCAGCATCTCTCTTAATAATACCCAATAAAATTCGAACGGTTGTGGACTTGCCAGACCCATTGGGGCCAATAAAGCCGACAACTTCACCAGTAGCCACCCTGAAGGCCACATCACTCAACGCCTGAAATTTACCAAATTTCTTTTGTAATCCTTGTACTTTCACAACTTCAGTCATAACTTTTACAGTCCCCTTTTGAAGTTTATAGTCTTTCTTGTTTTTTGAATATGTGGCCTCAAACACCCTTGCATCTCATTCCTATTTATAAAAGCTGTACTTCAGTATCTCAGAATAACTTTTCCATTCTTTGAGGTAATGCTCCCCAAATTCACTAATGTTTTCAAATGTGTCTACTTGACTTAAGCCTTTCTCCCCAAATCCAAACATCGTCCAATTCAGGATTTCTATCGCCTTCCCAATATCAATATCTTCACGAAACATGGAATAATCAATGTTTTCATACATCCTCTTAGTACTTTCATCATAAACGGGGTCAATCTTTTCTTTGATGATTTCCCTTACTTCAGCCGATTCCTCTTGTTTGGCGGAAATGAGAAAATCAAATACTTGTGGAAATTTTCGTTGAATACCGAGTTTTTTCATCCCTATATTTTCTATTCTTTTAAATATATCGGTTTCATTCAAATCGATTTGTTCAACGACTATTTCAATGATTCGCACACAGTACTCAATTAAATATATATACAGATCCTTTTTGCTATTAAAATAGTTGAAAAGTGAACCTTTGGAAATGTCGGCTTTCTTTACAATTTCGTTTGTAGATGCCTTTTCAAAACCACTCTGGACAAATTCCTTTATTGCTGCATTAATAATGTCCTTTTGTTTTTCTGGTTTTAAGTTGATGAACTTGGAATAAATGATAATAATCTCCCTTCATTCAAATTTAAATTGACCATTGTGGTCAATAATAGCTTAACCCAAATGACCGAAATGGTCAATTATGAATGCGATCAGCTTTTCAACTCCATATTATGCAAATTAAAAAAGCCTATTTGAAGTTACATCAACCAAAATAGACTCTTCCTCCACGGTACTAAATTTCACCCGCTATCTACTCTCAAGAATTTATTTCCATAAAAAACGAGGTCTGCTCATCAGCAAACCCCGTCACTTCTATTATTATAAATTTTCGGCTTACATCATGCCCGGCATGCCGCCGCCCATGCCGCCACCCATGTCTCCGCCGCCATTCTCTTCTGGAATGTCGGCAACTACCGCTTCAGTAGTCAGGAACATGGCAGCAACTGAACCTGCGTTCTGCAATGCGGAACGTGTTACTTTTGTCGGATCGACGATACCTGCATCGATCATGTTGACCCACTCATCAGTCGCAGCGTTGAAACCGATGCCTATTTCTTGAGTCTTGAGGCGTTCAACAATGACTGAGCCTTCGAGTCCAGCATTTTCGACGATCTGACGAATTGGTGATTCGAGTGCTTTCAATACAATTTTAACACCCGTCTCAACATCGCCTTCAGCTTCTATTTCTGATACTTTACCGTAGATGTTGACAAGTGCTGTACCGCCACCAGCTACAATGCCTTCTTCAACTGCGGCACGTGTGGAGTTAAGGGCATCTTCGATGCGGAGCTTGCGTTCTTTCATTTCCGTTTCAGTGGCAGCACCTACTTTGATGACTGCTACACCGCCGGATAGTTTGGCAAGACGCTCTTGGAGCTTCTCTTTATCAAAGCTTGAAGTTGTGTCTTCAATCTGTGATTTGATCTGACCGATGCGCGCTTCGATATTATCTTTCTCACCGGCACCTTCTACGATTGTCGTATTATCTTTAGTCACATTGACTTTAGAAGCTGTACCAAGCATATCAACCGTTGCTTCCTTCAAGTCCAGACCAAGATCTTCTGTGATGACTTGTGCGCCGGTCAATACAGCGATATCTTCGAGCATTGCTTTACGACGATCTCCGAAACCAGGTGCTTTGACTGCGATTGCAGTGAATGTACCGCGCAGTTTGTTGAGTACCATATTCGCCATGGCGTCGCCTTCTACATCATCAGCGATGATGAGGATCGGACGGGATTGCTGGACGATCTGTTCAAGCAATGGCAGAACATCCTGGAAGTTGGAAATCTTTTTGTCTGTCACAAGGATATAAGGGTTATCCAAGTCTGCAATCATCTTCTCGGAATCTGTCACCATATAAGGAGATGTGTAACCGCGGTCGAATTGCATACCTTCAACGACTTCAAGTTCAGTTTTGAACCCACGGGATTCTTCAATTGTTATGACACCATCATTGCCGACTTTTTCCATCGCTTCTGAGATGTACTCGCCGATTTCCGGGTCGTCCGCAGAAATTGCGCCGACTTGTGCAATGGACTCTTTATCCTGCACTGGACGGGAAATGTTCTTCAACTCTTCTACCGCCACTTCGACTGCTTGGGAAATACCGGAACGGATGCCGACCGGGTTGGCACCGCTCGTTACGTTCTTCAGACCTTCCTGGATCATCGCTTGCGCTAGGACTGTTGCAGTCGTCGTACCGTCACCGGCGATTTCATTCGTCTGGTTGGCCACTTCAGCGACAAGTTTTGCGCCCATGTTTTCATAAGCGTCTTCAAGTTCTATTTCTTTTGCGATTGTTACGCCATCATTTGTGATGAGCGGGGATGTGAATGATTTATCCAGAACGACATTACGTCCTTTTGGCCCCAATGTCACTTTTACAGCATTCGCCAGTTTATCGACACCGGCGAGCATGGACTGTCTTGCATCTTCAGAGAATTTCAGTTCTTTAGCCATTACTTTTCATTCCTCCTGCGTAGTTTCTTTATATAAGTATTTCTTTGATTCATTTCATTTGATTAGTTGATGACAGCTAGGATATCAGATTCGGACAAGATCAGATAATCTTTGCCTTCATGTTTCACTTCAGTACCTGCAAACTTGGAATACATCACACGGTCGCCTTCCTTTACTTCAGGCTCGACACGATTGCCGTTATCCAGAACCAAGCCGGGTCCAGCTGCTACGACTGTGCCTTCCTGTGGTTTCTCTTTGGCGGATTCCGTCAGAATGATGCCGCTTTTTGTAGTTTCTTCCTTTTGGGTCAAATCAACGATGACTCTGTTGCCTAATGGTTTTAACACGTAAAAGCCCTCCTTTGAAATATTACAGATGTTTTTAGCACTCGAGCGTTCAAAGTGCCAACAATTAAATAATAATCAAAGTTGGTCAATAATGCAAGTATTTTCTCTTTGCTTTAACCACATTCTTTTTTATTGTAGAATAGCAGTATTGAAAAATGGAGGGCTTATCTTGAGAAAGCTATATAGTGCATTAATCATCGTCATATTCCTCGCCGTGCAATTTGCGGTTGTACCCGTATCTATGATCATGGCGTTCATCAATCCATCAATTACAGAAGAAGAATTGCTTAGCGGCGTACTCCCTTACCAAGTCGGTGCATTCGCCTTAGGCGTTGTGGCTGTCATTATTGTGGGAAGGCTCCATCGCAATAAAAACCGGATAGAGCGTGGCCCCCAATCGGATCTACCGGTGACTTTCGCCTGGATCGTCGGAGGTGTGTTCTTGGCTTATGCCACTCAGATAATCGCTGGCCTCATCAATACGAATATCCTCGGAAATCCAATGGAAAGTGAAAATACGATGGGCATCGTGGATATGATAGAGAATGCCCCATACATGATTCTTGTCGTTGCTCTGTTTGGCCCCATCCTGGAAGAATACGTCTTCAGACGGGCTATATTCGCTGAAATCTATGAAGTGATACCAGGCCCGAGAATCGTCGGTTTCCTTGTAGCCGGGCTGCTCAGTGGTTTTGTATTCGCCATCGCTCACTGGGATTTCACCCATATACTGATCTATGTCGTCATGGCATACACATTCAGTTTTCTATATGTCATCAGCGGCAGATTGCTGGTCCCGATCATGGTCCATATGATTATGAACGGTATCGTCGTCGTGCTGCAACTGACATTCAAGGATTATATAGAGCAGATTGAAGAAATGCGCGGTGGCCTCGGTACTATCATGCAGCTTCTATTCTGATAATGAACACCCCGGACTTTAATAGTCCGGGGTGTTTGTACATTCCGAGGCACATGACATTCATCTTTATGCCTTTAAGTTTTCAATTTCTTTTTTCAATCACCCGACTTCGCACTGATTCCGAGTCTTGCCTCACATGTCTCAATCACTTTTTTTAGCGCAGTGATTCTTGCGTATTTCTTATTGTTTCCTGGGATTACATGCCACGGGGCGAAAGCGGTATGCGTCTTTCTGATCATGTCTTCCGAGGCCTCGACATACTCATCCCATTTCTCCCTGTTACGCCAATCTTCATCGGTCAGTTTCCATTGCTTATCCGGATCATCCTCGCGGCTCTCAAACCGTTCAAGCTGTTCATCCTTATCCAAGGACAAGAAGAATTTAATGATGATTGCTCCTGAATTGTACAGTGATTTCTCAAAAGCATTGATTTCCTCGTAGGATTGCTGCCATTGCTGTTTTGAAGCAAGTCCTTCTATGCGCTCTACAAGCACCCGGCCGTACCAACTGCGATCATAGAAGGCCACATGGCCGCTTCTCGGAATATCTATAGCAAACCGCCATAGATAATGATGGAGCAACTCCACATCAGTCGGTGCGCCGGTTGCATTGACCGTATATCCGGTTGGGTCGAGATGTTCACGGATGCGTTTGATATTTCCACCCTTGCCGGCTGCGTCCATACCTTCATAGACGAGGATGAGCGGCACTTTTTCCTTGTAGAGCTGGAATTGGATTTCCCTCATCCTCGACTGAAGATCGGGCAGGATGGCTTTATAGTCTTTACCACTAATTTTTTCATCCTCAAAATCAAAGTCAAAGAACTCTGCTTCATATTTTTTCGTGAAATCACCATCAACTGATCCATCCTGTGTCTGATCTTCTTGCTCCAGACGTGCTTCAAGGCGTTCTACGACTGTGGAAAACAAAGTGTTTACTGCACCTTCTTTATCCTCGAAATCAATGACTGTCCATGGACACCCGGTCAGCATGTCTAAAAATTTCTTCATTTCCTTGATATAATCTGTTTTGTCCAGCTGTTCTTCAAATTCTTCAGCCTTCCATTTAAGTATCGGATTATCTTTGAGCTTTTGTATATGCCGTGCCCTGACTTCTTCTGGGGCGTCAACATAGAGCTTGATGATTTCATAGCCACTGTCCGTCAACATCTGTTCAAAATTCTCCATGTCTTGCCTGATGTCGGTATATTCCGTCCGGATATTTTCCTTGATGCCGTACGACTTATAATTGATGTACTGGGCATACCAGCTTCTGAAGTGGATATTGATGTCCCCGGCTTTAGGCAGATGGTTCCAGAACCGCTGCAGGAAAGGATATCTGAGATCGATCTCCCTAGGTGGTCGCGTGGCCATGAAATTTGTATATTTAGCATCCAGTGCCATATATAAAGCATTTGCCAGCCTCGACTTTCCGGAGGCTGGTGGTCCTTCTATCACAATCATCAGCGGTATGCCCCGATCCTTCGTCTCCCGCGTCAGTTCGCCTAGGCGATTTTCCAGTGCTTCATCAAATTCTGCCATACTATCGCTCCTTTCGTTCCATTATAGATGTGTACCCTTAAATCCCATTATCTGAACATACAGAAGATGATGGAATCTGTGTTACTATATTGTTAGAAACTTATAAGGGGATGAATTGATGGTACATACATTTTCAGAATATGAATATAAAAGGCCGGATATCAAACAGATAGCGGCGGAAGTCGACACATTGCTTAAAGAGTTTAAGGAAAAGGATTCGGCGGACGCCCAAGCCGAAGTCATCGACCGCCTCAACACATACTTTAATCACCTCTCCACAATGAGTAATCTGGCGCTTATCCGTTCAACAATAGATACAAGGGATGAATTCTACGATAAAGAGCGGAATTTCTTCGATGAATACGGGCCAGCCATCCAGGAGATTGATTTTAAATACTATGAGACGCTGATTGCCAGCCCCTATAAAAGCGAGTTGGAACAGCGTTACGGCAAGCAACTTTTTTCGTTAGCTGAAAAAGCTGTTAAAGGATTTGACCCTAAAGTCAAATCACTCCTTCAAAAAGAAAACAAGCTTGATTCAGAATACTCAAGACTGCTCGCTTCAGCAGAAATCGAATTTGATGGAAAGGTGCTCAACCTATCGGAATTCGGTCCCTATGCCCAGCATACCAACCGTCAAATGCGTCGCTCAGCCACTGAAGCGCTCCATGGATTCATGGAGATGCACCTCGATAAGATCGATCGGATTTATGACGACCTGGTTAAGACACGTCACCAGATTGCGGTGGAGCTTGGCTACAAAAACTTTATCGAACTGGGTTATATCCGCATGAACCGCATCGATTATGACAGTGATATGGTACAGAACTTCAGAGACCAGGTTGCAGAATACGTCGTGCCACTCGTCACTGAACTTAAGGAGAGGCAGCGCAGGCGGATCGGTGTCGAGAAACTGAAGATATACGACGAATCATTCGACTTTACGACCGGTAATGCTGTGCCCAAGGGGGACACTGAAGATATCCTGCAGGCGGGCGAAAATATGTATCTTGAATTATCCAAGGAAACTGGTGAATTCTTTAAATTCATGAGACAGCGCGAATTGTTTGATGTTGAGGCCAAAAAAGGAAAAGAAGGCGGCGGGTACTGCACTTTCATACCAGACTACTCCTCCCCTTTCATCTTCTCCAACTTCAACGGCACCCTTGATGATGTGACCGTTTTGACGCACGAAGCGGGCCATGCGTTCCAAAGCTATATGTCAAGCGGCTTCGAGGTGCCGGAGTATCAGTTCCCGACTCTTGAATCTGCAGAGATCCATTCCATGAGCATGGAGTATTTCACATATCCGTGGATGGAACAGTTCTTCAAGGAGGATACTGATAAATTTAAATATACGCATATGGCGGATAACATTTCTTTCCTGCCTTACGGAGTTGCCATAGATGAATTCCAGCATATTGTCTATGCGCATCCTGAACTGTCTCCTAAAGAACGGCGACAAGAATGGCAGAAACTCGAGGACAAGTATTTGCCGCATCGTGATTACGATGGCATAGAGCCGCTTGCCAGCGGGGCTTTTTGGCATAAACAGGGGCATGTCTTCAGCGACCCGTTCTACTATATCGACTACACCTTGGCACAAGTCTGTGCCATGCAGTTCTGGAAGCGCGCCAATGAGGACTTCGATAGCGCATGGAGCGACTACATCAACCTGTGTCGTCTCGGTGGCTCATTACCGTTCAATGCACTGGTTGAAAAAGCAAATCTCATCTCGCCGTTTGAAGATGGCTGCCTGCAATCAGTCGTTAAAGAAGCACAAGACTACCTCAATTTGATTGATGACAGTGCACTATAGATTGAAACGGGGCTGGGACATAAAGGCCCCTGAACACTAAGAAAAATGGCGATCCATCCCGATAAAGCGGATGGATCGCCATTTTTTGTGTCTGCTTCCAAAGCAGTGCGCATCATTCGGTTGAACTTCCCGAGGTTCCCGGCCAATAATGCGAGGCCGATTTCGATTTTCACTTTGCGTCTCCCGCGGAGTGAAAATCGCCTGAACGCCAAATTGGCCTTCAAATTGCCGAAAACCGTCTCAACATCCACCTTGCGCTGCTGATAGATGTTGCGGTGCCCTTCAACTGAAAGCTGCTTTTTCACCTGGGCTCTGAAGTAGTCCAGGTTCATATTCTTTTGGATGCGCTTGGTGGTCTGCTTGTCGCTTTTGATGCATATGTCATGGAGGGGACATCCGGTACAGTCTGCTGATGCATACATTTTAAACGCCCGGGTGTAGCCATATTTGTCGGTCCGATCGGCATAGCGTTCAAACTGGAGGGGCCGTCCGTCCGGGCAGATGTACATATCATTCTCATCATCATACACCCAGTTGTCCGGATGCATTTCATCGGGTTGGTGCCTCTGCTTCTGTTCCTTATGGTATGTATTATAGGGGATGAGCGCGGTGCGGCCGTAGTCGTCCATGATTATCTCATAATTGGATTCACTGCCATAGCCGGCATCGGCCACAATCTTTTCAGGCAGATGCTGGAAATGTTCCAGCATCGTATGGAGAAATGGCGGCAGGGTCCGGGTATCTGTCGGGTTGGGATAGAGGTCAAAGCCTAAAACGAATTGATTGTTGGTCGCAATCTGCAGGTTGTAGCCGGCTTTCAGCTGACCATTCTGCATATGGTCCTCCTTCATGCGCATGAATGTCGCATCGGGGTCGGTCTTCGAGTAGCTGTTGCGGGCACCGAGGATCTCCAATTGTTGGGTATATTTCAATTCCCGGTCCCGCAGGTCTGCACATTTCTTTTTAGTCTTTCGGATGACGGACCGTTCAGACCGGCGGGCTTTTCTTTTTTCCACGGTTTCCGTCGCCTCGATGGTCTCCGTCAAATCCGTTTCCACCGTCTCTAGCGCCTGGTGCATCGTGTGCAGGTGATCGGCCGTCACGATGGCTTCCGATTCTTCAAGGAGGGCCGTCACGATCTGCTCTTCATACAGCGTTTCATACATCAGCTTCGATTGGGCGCGGAGTTTCTCCTGGTGTTTCTCGACACTTCTCCGGAAGACGAATGTATATTTGTTGGCATTGGCCTCGAGCTTCGTACCATCGATGAAAATCGCATCCGTATCAATCAGCGCCTGGGCTTCCAGCTGCATCCTGAACTGGATGAACGCTTCCTGGATCAGCGCATCCATGTGGGGATGCACCCGGAACCGGTTGATGGTCCGGTAGGAGGGCGTCTGGTTTTGAGCCAGCCACATCATCCGGACGCTGTCTGTCAACAGCGCTTCAATTTTGCGCCCGGACGTCACCGATTGTGTGTAGCTGCAGAGGATGATCTTCATCATCATTCTTGGATGGTACGACGTCGCACCGAAGGCATGGTCAAAGGGCGCAAATTCAGTCTCTGGGATGCTTTCCACCAATGCATTGACGGCAAGGGCGATGTCATCTTCGGGTATGATGACTGCCAAATCGAGTGGCAGTGTCAGCTGGTTCATGGTATAATCTTTATACATAAGGCACCTCTTTTTCTGTTTGTGTGGTTACTTACATTATAAAGGGTGCCTTTTGTTTTGTCTTTCATTTATATACATAGGAATCCCCCGGGTTAAAATTTTCATTTTAACCCGGGGGATTCTGCTTGGATCGGGACTTATGTCCCAGCCCCGTTTCATTTTTTTATTCTCATACAAATGTTGTGTAGATAATCTATGTGCATTCACTTTATTGGCATTTCTTAGATTTTGATATTCCGGGCTTAATCCGCCCTAAGGATTTTGGAGCACATCAGTTCGTTGACCCGTTCATCCAACAGGTTCAATTCTTCGTCTGAGGCACCTGGCCGCAATGTGATTCCGGCCAGTATATCACCATGGTCATAACGATAGAACTTAGGTGCTGAGGCAGTTCCCGTAATGTTTTGCTTGGCAGGCGCGCTTTCATCATACTGTTCTGTTTCTCCAGTACTGTCATGGGAGGGATCCTTCGGGGAGGGTGCATTGTCGCCCTCTCCCATCTCACTTTGTACAGCCTCCCTCTCTTCTACAGCAGGGATCCCGTCAACTTCAGATTCTTCTTGTTCCGAGGTTCTGGATGCTGGTATATCAGTTGACTCTAATGTATTTTCCGTTGCATCGCCAGGCGGTTCTGGAGCAGCCGTTTCATCTGAAGATGATTTTGGCTCTTCTATCATATCTTCAGCATCTTCCACTATTGAATCGGCAATGGGAGGGGCTTCTCCCGTGGAAGGCTCAGATATGTCTGGAGTGTCTTTCTGTGTTTCTTCAGTCTCTTCTTCTGATGCGGGGACAGGGCCCGCTTCTTTGTTGCCGTTCGCTGCCTGCTTATGGATTGCTTCCTCCTGGCTCTGTTCCGGACCAGTCTGTACCAGCAACCCTTCTTCAGGCTCTATCGCAGGTGTTTCTGGCGTTTGTAGTGCCCCTTCCTGCTCAGGGGTATCTTTTATCATATCTTCCTGCCCGCGTGCCTCCTCTGAAGACGGTGCTTCATGGCCTCCATCTGCATCTCCTTCTACTTGTTCTGCCTCCATGACAGTATTTATATTAATGGCAAATAGAGTGGATATCATCAAAAGTGATGAAATACCGAGCCGTATTGTTCTATATATCAATTTAATGCCTCCAAACCGCCTCTATGTTCTCTGAACGATTAATGTCATAAACCGAGTATATTAGAAGAATGCATCGACAGCTATAAAAATGGAAGTTTGTTACACAACCTTAATAATGGCTGATTTATTTTAAAGATTATTGCAGATATGTTGCAGTCAGATGTCCTTCCCCCATCTCAATTTTCCTACAATAAAAGCCCCTCAATGAGGGGCTAGTGTGTGATATCATATGTCTTCATAATCGTTTCATAAGCTTTCGAACCCAATTGACGGCACGTATAGAAGAATAGCACATCACATATCGCGAGCTGTGCGATGCGGCTCGTCATATTCATATACTGAATATTGTTCTCTTCCTCGGTAATTTCTATTGCCACATCTGAATTGCGCTTAGCGATCGAGGCGTGGTTCTGGGTCAATATGACGGTCTTGATGCCCAACTTTTTGGCGAGTTTGACCACTTCTACCACTTCCCTGGTCTTACCGGATAAAGTGATGAGGAATAGTACATCATCTTCAGTTGCATTGGATAACCGGGTCATGCAGAAGTATTTATCCGTGGTGAAGAAAGCATTGATATTTATGCGGTGGAGATTCTGTTCGAACTCGGTACCGACACTCGCCGCCTCCCCTACTCCGAATATGAAGGTGTTGCGGGATTTCGCAAATAGTTCCGCCGCTTGCTTGATCGCATCGCGGTCCACTATCTTTTCGGTATTATAGAGTGCCTGGATGGTGTTCTTGAAGACCTTATCGAAAATCTCGCGATGGGTGTCCTCTTCCAGATCGATCACTCTTGAAATATTCTCTTTCTCAAGGGTATGTAACTCTTTGGCTAGTTCCACTTTCAATTCCTTGATACCTGCAAGTCCTATACGCTTTGAGAATCTGACGATGGCAGCATCACTCGTACTGCTGCTTTTAGCGATATCTTTGACTGGCATATTGATGACTTTGGCTGGATTTTCCAGCATAAAATTAGCAATGCGCTGCTCCACAGGTGTCATGTATTCAAACCGCTTACGAATCTGACTTAATACCGAAAACATAGTTTTTCCCCTCTCGCCTACCTTGTTACTTCCAATGATAACAAAATAATCAAAATATTATAAGAAGAAATGAAACTTTTTATCTTCCAATAATAAAATTTGTTTCATGCTGCAGGGCGAAGCGTTAATTATCATTGGTTGGCTTTATATCATATCTTGCCATCCTGACATGACACCCTCCTATTTCAGTCGAGAATTCTACGCCTGTAGATTCATTTGAAGGGAATATTCTCGCACTCATCACCGCTTCTCCGTGGTTGGCAAACACTTCTATGCTGGAGATGTCCATAAAGATATCTAGCTGCGATAATGGGGCCTCGAGCTGGACTTTCCGGGTTGTCCCATCAACGTTGCCAGGCAATTTGCCGCTGAAGGTCCTGTCCAGTGTCAAAACCTGCGATTCGCTGTCATAGATCAAACTTGTATGTTCGCGCCTGCTCACCCTCAAATCGATGTGGATGCGGTTTGCATTATTCTCTAGTATATCGAGGACCAATTCATAACTGTGGCCATAGAAGTCTTTAATCTTTCTTGGATAATGATCAAAATAACCTTCAGCGGTCAGTTCGTTCGTCCTATAGTTACACAGCCCATCAAAAGGCTTCTGTATCAGGTGCGAACCACGGACACTCACTTCCCTCGGTATTGTCAGACAATGATCCCATTCACCATTTGTTGGATAGTCCGTTTCTTCTGTCCCCATCCAACCGACTATCAGCCGTTTCCCTTCAGACATCACGGTTTTAGGAGCATAGAAGTCGAAACCGTGGTCCAGTTCATGGAACGCCCCATGTGTCATATGTAATTCATTAAAATCAATATCCCCTACAAGGTAGCCCGATTGATAGATGTTCCAATAGCTGTTCTGATACTTATCCAGACCTTTCACATTGAAGAGTAATACATCTTTGCCATCCAACTTGAAGTATTCAGGGTGGGTCCACATGAAACCGAACTGATCAAGCTCCGTAGCCAGAGGTCCATCATATTGGAAAGAGGATGGGCTGTCGCCGCTGAAGACTAGTATGCGTCCAAACTCATCCTCGGTGCCAGTCCCGAGCATCATGCGATATTTATCTTCGTGAAATACATACGGCGCGTTCATTACCGGCAGATAGCCTTGAGGTGTTCCTTTTATGATGGCCTCGGTCGTCTTGAATTCTTTTTGGGCATCCAATATGGAGTGATACTGAATGCACCTCCGCGATTTTAGGCCGGTGTAGAAAAGGTGTAGTCCATCTTGATTGTCGGTAACGAGCGCAGACCCTGGTGAATCACCGTCTGACAACATCTTTATGACGCCCTGGTCATCGAATGCCACCATATCCTTCGATGTAAGATGATACAGACATTTCGTTCGCTGACCATATACGGGCGTCCATTCATAGAACAATTGATATCCTTCAGCATCCGCCACAAGGCCTGCAAGGCCATCCAAGCTCCCTAGAGGGGGTTGCACATGATAATGCTGTCGCCATTCATCTGATACTTTTTTTGGGGTGTGTGCCTCAAGCTGCCCATCAGCCGATGGATGGCTGAACATCCTTCCATCTGAATCCAATGCCATCTCAAAAAACCTCCCAAATCTTAGTCCAACGATTCTTCAATTGCTTTTTGCTCTGCCTTTAAATGTCTGCGGTAACCAATTTTAGAAATATAGATACTGATTTCATACAAAACGATCATCGGGATCGTCAACATGATATGGGTCATCAAGTCAGGTGGCGCAATCAAAGCTGCTACGACCAACAAGATGAAATAGGCATACTTTCTGTTCTTCTTCAAAAACATTGGAGTCAGCAACCCCAGCTGAGTCAGGAAAAGTACCAGTATCGGCATTTGGAAGATCAGGCCGAATGGCAGGACTGTCCTGAACAGGAAACCAAAATATTGATTGATGCCGATTGTTGTCTCTATCCCCATATCCTCCGACAGTTCAAAGGTGAATTGTATAATATATGGTACAAGTATGAAGTAGCTGAAGGCCATTCCAAGCAGCATGAGCAGCATGACGATTGGAATGTATGATAGTGTCAGCTTCCTCTCATTGCTGTAGAGACCCGGAGAGACAAATGCCCATATCTGATACAGTATTACCGGGAGTACGATTACAAAACCGATGATCATGATGACCATCAGATATATTTTGAGCGGATCGGTCACTTGGAATGCGTGCATCTGTATGGATTCGGTCCATGGTGCTTCCTGAACCTGATATATTAACGGTTTGGAAAGGAAAAAGCCGACCAGCATTGCGCCTGCAAAAAAATATATGACAATCATAAGCCGTCTGCGCAATTCATCAAGATGCTCAGTGATTTCCTTCTTTTCCAATTCATTCATCGATTTTCCACCTCTTTAAAAAAAGGCGGCTTCCGCCACCTCAAGACCTTTATACTTCAGATTCGATTTTCTTCTGGTTTTTCTTCTTCTCTTCTTCGTCGTCATCGTCATCATCATCTGTAGCAAGGCCCTTTGTTGCATCTTTGAATTCCTTCAATGTGGAACCCATGGCTTTTCCGAATTGGGGCAGTTTCTTAGGTCCGAATATGATGAGCGCTACAACCGCAATTACAATCATACTCGTTGGCGTTACTACCATCAGTGTAGTCGGTATGAACATTTCGAGCACAGTATCCCTCCTAGATATGTTTCATATAAAAGAACAGTGCCTGCAATTCGACACTCAAATCTATATTGTGTACATAGATTCCATCGCTTACATCCAGCCTCATCGGTGTGAAATTAAGAATGCCTTTGATTCCGGCCGCTTCAAGACGCTCAGCCATCTCCTGGCTGACTTCTGCAGGCAGTGTAAGGATTGCCACATCTATGCCATGATCTTTAGCCATTTTTTCAATTTCATCCGAGTGGTGGACCATTGTATCATTGATTGTTGTTCCGACAATGCTGCTGTTGTTGTCAAATGCAGCAACTACGTTCATTCTATCATTTATGTTGCTGAATTTATAGTTCAATAATGCACTACCCAAGTTACCTGCACCGATGATGGCGACATTTCTCTTTTGATTACCTTGGATATGTTCCATAAAGAATTTCAACAGGCTTTTGACGTTATATCCGTAACCTTTTCGGCCAAGTTCACCAAAATAGGAGAAATCCCGCCGAATTGTTGCTGAATCTATATCCAGTGCTTCACTGATCTCCCGTGAAGAAACCCGATCCACCCCTGATTTTTCGGAGTTTTTGAAGAATCTGTAGTACAGGGGTAAGCGCTTCATCGTTGCATTCGGGATTTTCTTTTTGTTATTCAAATCTCGTACACCTCTTTTATTGCACTTTGTTGATATATTATATCATAATTGCACGCCTATAGTCCCATAAGAGTCACCTGATTTCATCGTTTTTTTACGCTATATATTGTAAACTTGAGGAAAGTGAGGGATTTATGATGATAGTGATGCAATTAGGGAACATAAAAAAATCTTTCGGTACAGATATGATTTTTGAAAATATGAACCTGGAAATTAAAACAGGACAGACAATCGGCATCGTCGGTAAGAATGGTGCCGGAAAAACAACTTTGATGAAGATGATGGCTGGTGAAATGAGTATTGATGAAGGACAGATCACCAGTCCAAAAGGCATTTCAATAGGATATCTGACACAACAGATGACACTTGAGTCTACACATAATGTCAGAGAGGAAATGCTCCGCCCTTTCTCGAGGTTGCTTGAGACCGGGAAGGAAATGGAGAAAATCGCCGAATGGCTTGCTGTACATGACTATGATGATCCAGACTATCAAGACCAGCTCGATAGATACGAGAAAGTGCAGAATATTTTCGAAGCTGAAGGTGGATATACGATAGATTCGGAAGTAAAGACAGTTCTGACCGGTCTCGGGTTCATGCCTGAGGACCTCTACAGAAGCGTAGAAGCTTTCTCCGGTGGTCAAAAGACACGTCTTGCACTTGGCCAGATGCTCCTATCCAAGCCTGATCTGCTGCTCCTGGATGAACCCACCAACCATTTGGACATGGATACCGTCGCGTGGCTCGAGCAGTATCTTAACAGCTTCTCGGGCGCTATTGCCATAATCAGTCATGACCGCTACTTCTTAGACCGTACTGTCGACAAGATATATGAAGTCGAGATGCATAGGGGCACCCTCTACCACACCGACTACTCGGGTTATGTAAAAGAAAAAGAAAAAAATCATGCACTGCATATGAAGGCCTTTGAACACCAGCAAAAGGAAATTAAAGAGCTCGAAACTTTTGTGGAAAAGAATATTGCCCGTGCTTCAACAAGCAATATGGCGAAGAGTCGCCGAAAAAAACTGGAAAGCATGGAACGTATTAATATGCCTAGGATGGACACGAAAAGTGCAGACTTCTCATTCGATATCAGACGAGAAAGCGGCAATGATGTGCTCAGAATCAAAGATCTGGCCATAGGATACGAAGAGACTTTAAACAGTCATATCAATCTGAACATCGATAAAGGCGACCGTCTCGCCATCATTGGTCCAAACGGTATCGGAAAATCAACTCTGGTCAAGACGATTGCCAAAAAATTATCACAACATGATGGGGAAATCATTTATGGAGCCAACATATCGATTGGTTATTATGATCAGAAACAGGCAGAATTCACTTCCGGTAGAAGTGTACTTGAAGAATTATGGCATGAATATCCGAATATGAACGAAAGCGATGTACGCAAAGTGTTGGGACGTTTCCTGTTCACCCAGGATGAGGTCATGAAACAGATCAATGATTTGAGTGGTGGCGAAAAGGCCCGCATACAGTTGGCTAAATTGATGCTTGAAAAAAATAATCTGCTCATACTTGATGAGCCGACGAACCACTTGGATATAGACAGCAAGGAAGTCTTGGAGCAATCATTGCACAATTTCCCCGGCACCCTACTGTTCGTTTCGCACGACCGCTATTTCATCAACCGCATTGCCAATAAAATTGTAGAAATGGGCGATCAGCACACTGATATATATAATGGCGACTACAGTTATTATCAGCATAAAAAA
The DNA here is from genome assembly GCF_055379195.1 of Salinicoccus jeotgali. Lineage (NCBI taxonomy): Bacteria > Bacillati > Bacillota > Bacilli > Caryophanales > Staphylococcaceae > Salinicoccus > Salinicoccus jeotgali. The sequence continues at coordinate 1,902,988 of NZ_AP043830.1, forward strand.
GAAGAACAAGCGGCAATGCAGATAAAAATCGAGCAGGAAGATAAAGAAGTAAAGAACACAAACAGTTATGAAGCGCACAAGCAAAGGCGAAATGAGATTCAAAAAACCAAAAAGAGTATAACTAAAACTGAAAAAGAGATACAAGAGAAAGAAGCTGAAATTGAATCAATTGAAGAGACACTCGCCTTGCCGGAAGTTTATGGAGATTATGAAAAGGCAGCGGAGTTCAATAAGCAATTGAATGACTCGGAAGCGGCACTCGAACGTCTTATGGAAGAGTGGGCTTCATTATCAGAATCATTGGAAGCAATGGAATGATGAACGTATGTTCGTCATTCTCTGGCTTTATACGTAATCCTTTTACCCACGATATTGTACACAGCCTAAATGCTTTTATACCAGTTCCTCCACATAGTTATCCACAGTGTTGATAACTATTAAGAACTACTTAACCACAAATATACCCACAATTATGTGCTTGATATTAGTGGTTATGCCATTTTCATCAACAAGTTATCCACAACCGTGGATAAAACAAACGTTCCGTATTGACAAAACATGTTTACAGAAAAAAACCTATATGGATAAATATCCATATAGGTTTTTTACATTGTATATTCTTCTATATCGATCGTATTGCGGCCATTTAGCCCTAAAGTTCCGAAGGCACCCTTATTATAGAGGTGATAAGCTACAGCCCCAATCATCGCTGCATTATCTGTACAGTACTTTAACTGTGGCACACTTAACTTTATACCCTCATCTTGGCACTTCTCTTCAAAACTCGCACGCAGACCACTATTGGCTGCGACACCACCAGCTACTATCAGATTTTTCACTCCATAATCTTTTACTGCCCTCAAAGTCTTGACAGTCAATACTTCTACGACACTTTCCTGAAAACTCTTTGCTACGTCCGCTGCATTCACTTCCTGACCTTTTTGCCTCTGGTTGTGAAGCGTGTTGATGACCGACGATTTCACGCCGCTGAAACTGAAATCGTAACTCTCCGGCTCAAGATAAGCCCGTGGGAATTCATAGATGTCATGCCCTTCTTTGCTGAGGCGGTCGACATGCGGTCCACCGGGGTAAGGCAAGCCTATGACCCGCGCAACTTTATCGTAGGCTTCCCCCACTGCATCATCACGCGTCTCGCCGATGACCTCAAAAGACAGATGGCTTTTCATATAAATCAGTTCTGTATGCCCTCCTGAAACGATGAGTGCCACCAACGGAAAGTTCAGTTCTTCATCCAATTGGTTGGCGTATACATGACCTGCAATATGATGAACAGGGATAAGGGGTAGATCATGAGCAAAACTAAATGCTTTAGCTGCATTGATGCCGATGAGCAATGCCCCTATCAATCCTGGCCCTTCCGTAACAGCAACAGCAGATAGGTCTGCAGGCGCCATATGTGCTGCTTCAAGCGCTTCTTCAATTACTACGGTAATGGTTTCCACATGGTGTCTGGAAGCCACCTCAGGCACAACGCCACCAAATCTTTTATGGCTATCGATTTGGCTGACTACTATATTGGATAGCACTTCATTACCATTCCGTATCACACTGCACGCTGTTTCGTCACAACTTGTCTCGATACTTAAGATGACTACATCTTCATTCATTCAAATTCACCCACATCACGTGGGCATCCTTGCCTGGACCATAATAGTCCTTCCGGATGCCTCCATATTTGAAACCTTCATTCTCATATAAGATCATTGCGCGTTCATTATCCACGCTCACTTCGAGCGATAGAATTTCGGCGGATTTTTTGGCATATGTTTTAGCGTGTTGCAAAAGGGCTTTACCGTAACCATGTCCGCGCATTCCTCTATCGATGGCTATTGTTGTGATTTGACTCTGATCAATGATGATCCAAGTGCCGCAATAACCTACTATTTCACCACGATGTTCTATGACGAAATATGTAGCAAATTCATTTGCCGTCAATTCACGCCTGAAAGCCTCAATACTCCAGGATGTATTAGGAAATGAAGCACATTCTATAGTGTACACAGTTTTTACGTCGTCTAGAGTCATCTTTCTTATGATTGCTGCTGATTCATCCAATTTTTCTCAGCCTCCGATATTTTTAGGTATTCGGGAACCATCTCATGAATATCTTCTCTTCTGAGAATTTCAGGATACTGTTCGACTGTGGTAATGCGTGGTACAGTATGCGTATATTCAGGCAAGTTTTCAGTGAAGGCTTCGTTTCCATCAGCCAATAAGCAAACTTCTTCATATTTCTTCATTTCTTCATAAACAGTCTCTAAGGATTTATATCCTGCTGCTTCAACTTCTTTGATATGCTCAGATACATGATACAATCCGCTGTAGACGTTCCCCCGCCTTCCATCGAACATCGGCAGAACATTGCCCTTGGCACCACTAGAAGCAGCTATGACAGCGAGGGAAGAGACGGAGTACAACTCTATTCCAAGAGCCTGAGCCAATGTTTTCGCAATGGTCACGCCAATTCTTACTCCAGTATAGGAACCTGGACCCCGTGCTACTACAATTCGATCGATGTCACTGCGCTTATAGCCTGAAGATTCAAGCAAATGATTGATATGCACCATAATTGTTGCTGAATGGGTTTTTTTAACCGTCGTATTTATTTCAGCGACCATACGGCCATCTTCATTAATGGCTGCAGATAAAGGTCTATTTGAAGTATCAATCATTAGCGTAATCATCTTCAAGGTCCTCCAATAGTTTAATGTAATGTTCCCCATATGCCTTAAAATGATAAAGGCGAGCATCTTCACTGAGGTATTCTATGTTAATATCCAGGTACTCAGGTGGCAGAAAATCTTGAATGAACTCAGGCCATTCGATGATCGCAACATCTTCACCATTGAAGTATTCATCGAACCCCATGTCTTCGTCACTGCCTTCGAGTCGATAACAATCCATGTGGTGCACTGTGAATTTCCCCTGATAACTTTTTATGATATTGAAAGTCGGAGAACTCATTCTGCGTTTCACATCTAAATGCACCCCCATGAACTGGGTGAAAGTGGTCTTTCCAGCACCGAGGTCACCGGAGAGGAGAATGACGGTCCCATTCATTATATACTTCGTTAAATTTTTAGCCAGTTTCTCAGTTTCCGTTAAACCAGTGACTTCAATACTGAATTCCATTATTCAACCACCTACCTTGATTATATCTTCATTATACAAAAAAAGAGACCTATAAAGGTCTCAATGCGGCTCATCGCATCCATAATGTAATTATGTACATACTGCCCGGCGGCGTCCTACTCTCACGGGACGTCAGTCCAACTACCATCGGCGCTGGAGAGCTTAACTGCTGTGTTCGGCATGGGAACAGGTGGGGCCTCTCCGCGATTGCCACCGGACAATATGGCATGCTTGAATGCCCCTTGGACATTCAAAACCGGATAGAAGCAATGCGTTTGCGTAGTAAACCATACACGGTTTTCTTCATTTGAATAAGTCATCGATCGATTAGTATTCGTCCGCTCAATGTGTCGCCACACTTACACGCCGAACCTATCTACCTCATCATCTCTGAGGGATCTAATGGGGAAATCTCATCTTGAGGGGGGCTTCATGCTTAGATGCTTTCAGCACTTATCCCGACCATACATAGCTACCCAGCGATGCCGTTGGCACGACAACTGGTACACCAGTGGTATGTCCATCCCGGTCCTCTCGTACTAAGGACAGCGCCTCTCAAATTTCCTACGCCCACGACGGATAGGGACCGAACTGTCTCACGACGTTCTGAACCCAGCTCGCGTACCGCTTTAATGGGCGAACAGCCCAACCCTTGGGACCGACTACAGCCCCAGGATGCGATGAGCCGACATCGAGGTGCCAAACCTCCCCGTCGATGTGAACTCTTGGGGGAGATAAGCCTGTTATCCCCGGGGTAGCTTTTATCCGTTGAGCGATGGCCCTTCCATGCGGAACCACCGGATCACTAAGTCCGTCTTTCGACCCTGCTCGACGTGTCTGTCTCGCAGTCAAGCTCCCTTATACCTTTACACTCTATGAATGATTTCCAACCATTCTGAGGGAACCTTTGAGCGCCTCCGTTACTCTTTAGGAGGCGACCGCCCCAGTCAAACTGTCCACCTGACACTGTCTCCCACCCGGATTACGGGTGCGGGTTAGAATCTCAACATCACCAGGGTGGTATCCCACCAGTGCCTCCACGTAGACTGGCGTCCACGCATCAACGGCTCCCACCTATCCTGTACAAGTGAGGTCGAGGTTCAATATCAGGCTACAGTAAAGCTCCACGGGGTCTTTCCGTCCTGTCGCGGGTAACCTGCATCTTCACAGGTACTATGATTTCACCGAGCCTCTCGTTGAGACAGTGCCCAAATCGTTACGCCTTTCGTGCGGGTCAGAACTTACCTGACAAGGAATTTCGCTACCTTAGGACCGTTATAGTTACGGCCGCCGTTTACTGGGGCTTCGATTCGCACCTTCGCTTACGCTGAGCGCTCCTCTTAACCTTCCAGCACCGGGCAGGCGTCAGCCCCTATACGTCACCTTTCGGTTTGGCAGAGACCTGTGTTTTTGATAAACAGTCGCTTGGGCCTATTCACTGCGGCTCATTTTCATGAGCACCCCTTCTCCCGAAGTTACGGGGTCATTTTGCCGAGTTCCTTAACGAGAGTTCGCTCGCTCACCTTAGAATTCTCTTCCCAACTACCTGTGTCGGTTTGCGGTACGGGCGGTAATGTATTCACTAGCGGGTTTTCTTGGCAGTGTGAACCCACAGCTTCGCCTACTATTTTCGGCTCCCCATCACATCTCGTCGTTACACAGGGCGGATTTGCCTACCCTGACGACTCGATGCTTGGACGTGCACTTCCTTCCGCACGCTCTGCTTCTCCTCCTGCGTCACCACATCGCTCAAACACACATCACCGGTACAGGAATTTCTACCTGTTATCCATCGCCTACGCAGTTTCGCCTCGGCTTAGGTCCCGACTAACCCAGAGCGGACGAGCCTTCCTCTGGAAACCTTAGTCGTTCGGTGGACGGGATTCTCACCCGTCTTTCGCTACTCACACCGGCATTCTCACTTCCGATCGCTCCACATGTCCTCACGATCATGCTTCTGTGCAATCGGAACGCTCTCCTACCATCAATATAATTGATCCACAGTTTCGGTAATATGTTTAGCCCCGGTACATTTTCGGCGCAGCGTCACTTGACTAGTGAGCTATTACGCACTCTTTAAATGATGGCTGCTTCTAAGCCAACATGCTAGTTGTCTGTGCAACGCCACATCCTTTTCCACTCAACATATATTTTGGGACCTTAACTGGTGGTCTGGGCTGTTTCCCTCTCGACAACGGACCTTATCACCCGCTGTCTGACTCCCGTGCATCACATAGGTGGCATTCGGAGTTTGTCTGAATTCGGTAACCCGGGATGGGCCCCTCGTCCAAACAGTGCTCTACCTCCACGATGCTAACACGAGGCTATACCTAAATATATTTCGGAGAGAACCAGCTATCTCCAGGTTCGATTGGAATTTCTCCGCTACCCACACCTCATCCGGTCACTTTTCAACGTAAGTCGGTTCGGCCCTCCATCCAGTGTTACCTGGACTTCAGCCTGGACATGGGTAGATCACCTGGTTTCGGGTCTGCAACCCCATACTAGACGCCCTATTCAGACTCGCTTTCGCTACGGCTCCACATTCGCTGCTTAACCTCGCATGCAATCACAACTCGCCGGTTCATTCTACAAAAGGCACGCCATCACCCATTAACGGGCTCTGACTACTTGTAAGCACACGGTTTCAGGTTCTATTTCACTCCCCTTCCGGGGTGCTTTTCACCTTTCCCTCACGGTACTGGTTCACTATCGGTCACCAAGAAGTATTTAGCCTTGGGAGATGGTCCTCCCAGTTTCCGACGGAATTTCTCGTGTTCCGCCGTACTCAGGATACACCGCCACAGATCAAAACTTCGCATACGGGACTGTTACCCCCTATGGTGCGACTTTCCAGTCGCTTCTGCTCGCTTCAATCTGCTTTTTCGGTGTCCTACAACCCCAGTCAAAGACTGGTTTGGGCTCTTCCCGTTTCGCTCGCCGCTACTCAGGGAATCGATTTTTCTTTCTCTTCCTCCGGGTACTAAGATGTTTCAGTTCCCCGGGTCTACCTCTCTCAGGCTATGTATTCACCTGAAAGTCGCACTAATGTGCGGGGTTCCCCCATTCGGAAATCTTTGGTTCAACGCTTACTTACAGCTCCCCAAAGCATATCGGTGTTGGTTCCGTCCTTCATCGGCTCTTGGTGCCAAGGCATCCACCGTGCGCCCTTCATTACTTAATCGCAATGAATTTGTGAGTGTGTCTTGCGACACAACGCGTGTTTTTATGAACTCTTCAGTTCTCGGTTTCTACGCTTGATTTCGGTTAAAATCATTTTTCGCATTGCTTCTATACGGTTTTCAATGTGCAAGGGTTGAATCGTCAATGAAGACCATTCAAAACTGAATACAATATGTCAATCGTTAATCCCGCCGTCCCAAAGGGACGTTCCGTTATATTCCTTAGAAAGGAGGTGATCCAGCCGCACCTTCCGATACGGCTACCTTGTTACGACTTCACCCCAGTCATCGGTCCCACCTTCGACGGCTGCCTCCATAAAGGTTGGCCCACCGGCTTCAGGTGTTACCGACTTCCGTGGTGTGACGGGCGGTGTGTACAAGACCCGGGAACGTATTCACCGTGGCATTCTGATCCACGATTACTAGCGATTCCAGCTTCATGGAGTCGAGTTGCAGACTCCAATCCGAACTGAGAACAGTTTTATGGGATTCGCTTGGCCTCGCGGCGTAGCTGCCCTTTGTAACCTGTCCATTGTAGCACGTGTGTAGCCCAAATCATAAGGGGCATGATGATTTGACGTCATCCCCACCTTCCTCCGGTTTGTCACCGGCAGTCTCACTAGAGTGCCCAACTGAATGCTGGCAACTAATGATAAGGGTTGCGCTCGTTGCGGGACTTAACCCAACATCTCACGACACGAGCTGACGACAACCATGCACCACCTGTCACTCTGCCCCGAAGGGAAGCCATGTCTCCATGGCGGTCAGAGGATGTCAAGATTTGGTAAGGTTCTTCGCGTTGCTTCGAATTAAACCACATGCTCCACCGCTTGTGCGGGTCCCCGTCAATTCCTTTGAGTTTCAGCCTTGCGGCCGTACTCCCCAGGCGGAGTGCTTAATGCGTTTGCTGCAGCACTAAGGGGCGGAAACCCCCTAACACTTAGCACTCATCGTTTACGGCGTGGACTACCAGGGTATCTAATCCTGTTTGATCCCCACGCTTTCGCACATCAGCGTCAGTTGCAGACCAGAGAGCCGCCTTCGCCACTGGTGTTCCTCCATATCTCTGCGCATTTCACCGCTACACATGGAATTCCACTCTCCTCTTCTGCACTCAAGTTCGCCAGTTTCCAATGACCCTCCCCGGTTGAGCCGGGGGCTTTCACATCAGACTTAACGAACCGCCTACGCGCGCTTTACGCCCAATAATTCCGGATAACGCTTGCCACCTACGTATTACCGCGGCTGCTGGCACGTAGTTAGCCGTGGCTTTCTGGTCAGGTACCGTCACCCGATGGACAGTTACTCCCACCGGCGTTCTTCCCTGACAACAGAGTTTTACGAGCCGAAACCCTTCTTCACTCACGCGGCGTTGCTCCGTCAGACTTGCGTCCATTGCGGAAGATTCCCTACTGCTGCCTCCCGTAGGAGTCTGGGCCGTGTCTCAGTCCCAGTGTGGCCGATCACCCTCTCAGGTCGGCTACGCATCGTCGCCTTGGTGGGCCCTTACCCCACCAACTAGCTAATGCGCCGCAGGCCCATCCATCAGTGGCAGTCAAAGACCGCCTTTCAACTTATCCCCCTGCGGGAATAAGGATTATCCGGTATTAGCCACGGTTTCCCGCGGTTATCCCAGTCTGATGGGTAGGTTGCCTACGTGTTACTCACCCGTCCGCCACTCGCAGACCCCAGAGCAAGCTCCGGGGCTGCGCGTTCGACTTGCATGTATTAGGCACGCCGCCAGCGTTCATCCTGAGCCAGGATCAAACTCTCCATAATTGGAGTGCTCTGACTCGTTGCGGTTTTACTTGTCGCCCAAGTTGAATGGTAAAACCATCCAGTTTTATTGGAATTAACGTTGACATATTGTCATTCAGTTTTCAATGTTCTAGTATTGACTATTAAAAATTAATGGAGCGGGTGATCGGAATCGAACCGACGACATCAGCTTGGAAGGCTGGGGTTATACCATTTAACTACACCCGCATTATAAAGTTGCTTATTCCAAAAAATAAATGGTGCGGCTGAGAGGACTTGAACCTCCACGGGATTAACTCCCACTAGGCCCTCAACCTAGCGCGTCTGCCGATTCCGCCACAACCGCATTTATAATATCTTTTGTTTTTAGCGACATACTCTATTGTATATCAACCGTTTTAAAAAGTCAACAACCTTTTAAAACTTTTTTTAAGAGAATGACCCGTACGGGACTCGAACCCGTGTTACCGCCGTGAAAGGGCGGTGTCTTAACCGCTTGACCAACGGGCCAAAGGAATATTGCAACGATATTTATAATAACGGGTTTTGTTTTGGAAGTCAACGCTTTTTATTGATTTTATTATATTTCTTTTAAAAAGCTTTGGATGTCGCTAAATCACTGGTCGTCTTTTCTTCATAATAACCGTGTTTCTACTATATAAATGTCCGATTTGGAATTGGACTTCCTCACCATTACTCACATACATCATATTGATAAGACCTTTCTAACATGCGGAAACTAACTTCAGTCATAAGGCAAGGTTTTGGAACGGTTGCCTATGTTACATTATACATATCTTCTGGTGCATTCTACTCATTTACTCCCAGTATCAATCCGTTTCAGATTCTTCAATGAATATGTAGGATTCATTAACCCCCATATAACTTTCATAGACATTCTTTAATTGGGACACTTCCCCACCCTCGTCTAATTTAACTTCATCACTTTCACCACTGTAACTATAATAATCAGCATCATTCTTTTCAAACTGGACAAATGTCATGGCTAAGCTTGCTCCATCATCTTTTAGTTCAATGTCCAATCGGTCTTCATCTAGCGTATAATGTCCTTGATACTCATTTCCCAGATATTCAAGTACTACTTCATCGTCTGTTTCAAAATCGAACACTGCCATGTGCGAATCGAAGATGACTTCCTTATCTTCTCCCTCTTCCTCAGTGATGGTCGGATTATAATTGATCAATCCCAATTTCTTACCTGCCAACTCTGACTCGCCGTCACTACACCCTACTAGAATTAAAAGAGCAAAGCTGCATATCATTATCAAATTTTTCATGATCGTTCTCTCCTTATAGAAGTGCATATACTGAACCCGCATCTATAATCTTATCATGAATATTCAGAAAAAAAGAAATGAGTTATATTTTTATCGTTTGTCTAGAGTAATTAGTTACAGCGCAATGTTCAATTGTATATATGATTTTCGAGTTTCAGCAGACGATTGATTATCAATTTCGAAGATACTTCTTTAGTAGTAATTTTCGTGCATAAAGATTGTTTTTTTTTCTCACTATGTTATTATTTATTTATAATCATTCTAAACAAGATTATAATATTTTCTTGGAGGGACTACATCTATGGATTTTGAAAATAACGGCAACAAGCCTGGTACTGCCCGCAGTGGTGGTGGCACTCAACCTAGGAAGCAAGGCAAAGGTGCATCCGAAGATCGTCTGACTACTCTCTTTGGAGCTCCAGTAGGTGACAGGGAAAATACAATGACTGCAGGACCGCGTGGCCCAGTAGTTATGCAAGATCCTTATTTCCTTGAACAGATGGCGCATTTTGACCGTGAAGTAATTCCTGAAAGACGGATGCACGCGAAAGGTTCTGGGGCATTTGGCACTTTCACTGTAACACATGACATTACACAATATACAAAAGCTAAAATATTCAGCGAGGTTGGCAAACAGACAGAAATGTTCGCGCGCTTCTCTACGGTAGCCGGAGAACGTGGTGCTGCTGATGCTGAACGTGACATTCGTGGCTTCGCACTTAAGTTCTATACTGAAGAAGGTAACTGGGATCTGGTCGGAAACAATACGCCAGTATTCTTCTTCCGTGACCCTAAACTTTTCGCAAGTTTAAACCACGTCGTTAAACGCGATCCTAAAACAAATATGCATAATGCTGAGAGCAACTGGGATTTCTGGACATTACTTCCTGAAGCACTGCATCAAGTCACAATATTGATGACAGATCGCGGCATCCCTAAAGGGTTCAGAAACATGCATGGATTCGGTTCCCACACTTACAGCATGGTGAATGCAGACAACGAACGCGTCTGGGTGAAATTCCACTTCCGTACAGAACAGGGTATCGAAAACCTGACAGCCGAAGAAGCTGAAGAAGTAATTGCGAAAGACCGCGAGTCATCCCAAAGGGATCTCTTCAACGCAATTGAAGATGGCAATTTCCCTAAATGGAAGATGTACATCCAGGTCATGACGGAAGAACAGGCTAAAAACCACTACCATAACCCATTCGATTTGACTAAAGTATGGTATAAAGATGAGTATCCACTTATCCCGGTTGGTGAATTCGAACTCAATCGCAACCCTGAAAACTATTTCGCAGAAGTTGAGCAAGCAGCATTCGCCCCGACCAATATCGTTCCGGGCATCGGCTTCTCACCAGATAAAATGCTTCAAGGACGCCTCTTCTCCTATGGAGATACTCAGCGTTACCGTCTTGGTGTAAACCACCACCAGATTCCTGTAAACTCCCCTAAAGGTGCAACAGGTGTCTGCCCATTCAGCCGTGATGGTGCAATGAGGGTTGATGGCAACTTAGGTTCACACACAAACTACTATCCTAACAGTTATGGTCAATATGAAGACGATCCGAGCGTTAAACAGCCACCTCTCGAAATGGATGGTTTGGTCTACGAGCATGATTTCCGTGAAGATGACGACCACTATTATGAGCAGCCAGGCAAACTCTTCAACCTCCAATCTGATGAAATGAAGCAACGCATATTCACTAACACAGCAAATGAGATGAGTGGCGTTTCCGACAAAGTGAAACACCGCCATATCAGAAACTGCTATAAAGCCGATCCAGCTTATGGTGAAGGTGTCGCAAAAGCAATGGGCATCAACATTGAAGATGTAGACATGGATAGTAATGAATAATAAATGAGAAATATCCCGATCGAGTCATTTCGATCGGGATATTTTTATTTCATGCTCAATGAGATTCTGCCTTTTCCTTCATCTATATCGATTACTGTGACATCTACTATGTCTCCGACACTGACTGCCTCCATTGGATGTTTGATGAATTTTTTCGTCAGTTTTGAAATGTGAACGAGTCCGTCCTGTTTTACACCAATATCGACAAACGCGCCAAAATCGGTGACATTGCGGACTGTTCCAGATAGTTTCATACCTTTTTTCAAGTCTTCCATCTTCAGCACATCAGATTTCAATAGAGGCACTTCGTACTCATCCCTGATATCACGCGTTGGCGCTTTCAGGCTATCTACGATATCAAGCAGTGTCGGAAGACCGATTCCAAGGTCTTCGGCCACCTCTTCCAAGTTCACCTGATCCAGCGCTTCCGCCAGTTCTTTTGTACCGATGTCAGACTCGGTCATGCCGATGAGGGAAATCAGTCTATAAGTTTCTTTATAGCGTTCGGGGTGGATAGGCGTCTGGTCGAGCGGTTCTTTTCCTTCTGCCACACGCAGAAAGCCGACACATTGCTCGAAAGTCTTTGCTCCAAGGCGGGGCACCTTTTTGATTTCATTGCGCGACTTGAAGCCTTCATTTTCTTCGCGGTATTTTACGATATTCATACTGATGGCTGGAGACAATCCCGCTACATGTTGAAGCAAAACATGCGAAGCCGTGTTTACATCGACTCCCACTTGGTTCACTGAAGTTTCAACGACAAAATTAAGCGATTCATTCAAAAACTTCTGGTTGACGTCATGCTGATATTGCCCGACTCCAATTGCCTTAGGGTCAATCTTGACCAGTTCACTGAGCGGATCCTGGACCCTTCTGGCTATGGATACAGCACTCCGTTCTTCGACATTGAAATGCGGGAATTCTTCACGCGCCACTTCAGAAGCTGAATAGACGCTGGCCCCCGCTTCGTTGACGATGATGAATTTGACATCTAAATCCTCAGATTGCACCAGCTCACTGATGAACAGTTCGGTTTCGCGCGAGGCTGTACCGTTACCGATTGCCAGAAGCGTAACTTCATGCTCATCTATCATCTTAAGCAGCTTATTTTTGGCTGCATCTTGCTTAGACTGTGGCGGATGCGGATAAATTACATCCTTATCAAGGAATTGACCGGCGGCATCGATTACCGCAAGTTTACACCCTGTCCTGAAGGCCGGATCCACACCAAGAATGACATGGCCTTTTAGGGGTGGCTGGAGCAGAAGCCGCTTCAAATTCTCTTCAAATATATGCACAGCATGCCGCTCACTCTTTTCAGTCAATTCTTGTCTGGTTTCCCGTTCGATGGAAGGGATGATAAGACGTTTTAAGGCGTCTTCAATAGCCTCCTGTATATATCGTCTGGTGGTTGACCCTTCTTTTATGGTCTGTTTGCCGATATATCTCTTGAAACGTTCTATATCGTAATCGAATTTTACAGTAAGCACACCCAATTCTTCACCACGGTTGATCGCCAATACCCTGTGCGGTACGATTTTACCGATTGGCTCACTGTAGGCATAGTACATTTCGAAGGTTTTTTGTTCATCTTCAGCATTCTTCTTCCTTTTGGTCATCAAATCCGCGCTTTCCTTGAACACTTTCAATATATACGCTCTATATTTGGGATTGTCTGATATATCTTCAGCAATGATATCAAGGGCGCCTTTGATGGCATCTTCTTCAGAAGTCACTTCTTCACTCAAGTAGCGGGTTGCTTCCGCTTCAACATTTTCTGAAGTCTGTCCCTTGATGAATTCGGCCAGGTTCTTCAGTCCCTTACGCTTTGCCTCGGTTGCCCGTGTTTTTTTCTTCTGCTTAAATGGCCTGTAGAGATCTTCTACCCTGTTCAATACAGTCTGCTTTTTTATGTCCTGTGCCAGTTCCGCAGTAAGGAGACCCTGCTCATCAATGCGTCTAAGCACTTCCTGCTTACGCTTCTCCAGATTTTCGAGATATGAAAAGCGGTCTGAAATTGCTTTAATTTCTTGTTCATCCATACCACCGGTCATTTCTTTTCGGTAGCGTGCTATGAACGGCACGGTATTCCCCTCTTGTAGAAGCCCGAGCACATTCCCTATATCCTTTGCTCGTTTTCCTGTTGTTTTTTCAAGTTCTTTAATCAGCGTTTCGTTCATCTTATCTCTCCTGTTTTAAATCTGGTTGATCCTTATATATTATAACACTGAAAACCCCCATCCTTAAGGACGGGGGTAGATATTCTACTCTTTCTCGCTCACTGCCTGGCGCAACTTATTGATTGCGGTGCGCTGAAGTCGTGATACATGCATTTGACTAAGTCCGATGCGCTCTCCCGTTTCTTTCTGACTCAAACCTTCCATGAAGGTGAACTGGATGATCTCCCGTTCTCTGTCTGAAAGTATCGGAATCACCTTTTCCAGAATCAGTCTTTTTTCTGATAGATCATAGTTGTCATCAGACTGTCCCATGACATCGAGCAACGTTACTGTCGATCCGTCTTTATCTGCCTCAATGGAATGATCGACACTCAATGCATTGTAGCTTTGTCCCATTTCCATCGCTTCCAGCACGTCTTCTTCTGAAACTTGCAGATGATCTGCAATTTCACTTATCTTTGGAGATCGTTCCAATCGATTGGTGAGTTCGTCATTCGCATTTTTGATCTTGGGGCCGATTTCCTTGATTCTCCTCGGGACATGTACGCTCCATGTCTTATCCCTCAGATACCTTTTGATTTCACCAACGACTGTCGGGACGAGGAATGCTTCGAAACGTCGATCAAAAGATACATCAAACCTTTTGATTGCGCCAAGAAGCCCAACCATGCCGACCTGCACAAGATCTTCATGATGGCTTTGACCCTTTGAATAGCGATAGGCGAGAGATTCGATGAGTTTCTTGTAGTGCTCTGCCAATCTCGCTTGAGCCGCATCATCCCCATTCTCCTGATGGCTGCGAATCAGTTCATTAATATCTTCCGGTATTAATTTTCTATCGATTGACGATTGTTTCTCCATTCGAATGCACCTGACTTTCATTAATAAACTTCGTCATGCTGATTGTGACGCCAGGATCTTTTTTAATATAGACTTCATCCATTAATGTTTCAATCAGGAATAGTCCCAAGCCTCCCTCTCTGAGGTAGTTGACATTGTCATCTTCAGTATAAGGACCCAGTTCTTCTTTTACTGCTTCATAATTGAAACTCTGCCCGTGATCTGCAACGATAATCTCCACTTTTTCAGTGTATATCGCAAAACCAATCAGCACTTCTCCACCCTTTTCTTCACCATAGGCGTGTTTTACTGCATTGGTGACAGCTTCTGACACAGCAATTTTGGAGTCTTCTATCTGATCATAGGTGGCTCCTACTCTTGAGAGAACGCCGGACAAAGTCAATCGTATCAATCCTACATACTCGGCGCTCGAAGGAAATTTCATTTCTATATAATCGTACTTCTCTGTCATACTATTCAACCCCCGACGCTTCGTTGATATGCATAAGGTCTCTCAAACCTGTAATTTCAAACAGCCTTAATATCCGCTTTGTCACTCCGGTGACATAAAGTTCTCTATCGTGTTGATTCAATTCCTTTAAAGTACCGACGAAAATGCCGAGACCCGTAGAATCCATATATTCGACATCCGTCAAATCTATTCTAATATCATGACTGCCAGACTGGCGGATGGGTTCCAAGATCTTCTGCAACTCAGGTGCAGTATAGACATCTAACTCCCCTTGAAGCACAATCACATATTCTTGTTCTCTCTCTGTTGTATCGATATTGAGATTCATTAAGTTCCACTCCCATTCAACTTAAATACATAAACACTTCAAGCTATACCCGTATATGAAAATTCTAAACACATAAAGTCTAATTTTTATTGTTTTTTAATATGAACAACGTCAAATCATCTTTTTTATGCGGGTTCTGAACACGCATGAGCGATTCGTAAATATACTGGACAATGTCCTGTGGATGATGATCCTTAACTTGTTTGATCATATCTTTTACATAGTCGAGCTCGATGAATGTATCGTCATGCTTCCTCAGTTCCGTCACACCATCGGTAAATACGATAATCATGTCCTTAGGCCCAAGGCGTGCTTCCTTCTGTTCATAGCGTGCATGCCGCTTTACTCCAAGAACGATCCCCTTGGCATCGATTTCTTCGAATTCATCCGTATCATGCCTGTAGAGCAGCGCAGGTTCATGTCCCGCCGAAGAGTAATAGAAACGATCCGTATTATGGTCGTACAAGCCATAGAACATTGTGACGAACATATTTTGATTGACGTTCTTCTCGACTACCCTGTTGAGCTTCCTCAGACTGTCGCTCGGCAGTTGGGAATACCCATACGAGTCCATGCCGAATTTTATCATGCTCATCGCGATTGCAGCCGGTATCCCTTTGCCGATGACATCGGCAATCGCAAAACTGAGCATGCCGTCATTGTGGTCGATGATGTTGAAATAGTCCCCACTGACTTTCCTGGCGGGCACGCTAATGGCGCCGATCTCCATCGTATCGAATGTTGGGATTTCGGTCTTCAGCATCGTTTCCTGAAGGCTGGCTGCGACGTCCATTTCCTTATCGTGGATTTTGAGCTTGTTCATCATGGATCTATAATCCCGGTATGTAAATCCGAACGAGATGATCACTTCCTGCAGAATATCTAAAGATTGTTTTATAAGGGCACCATCTTCTATCGCCATATCGTCAAGGAGTTCCATATGAAGCGAAACGATCTCCTCAGGGGAGGTGTCCATTTCAATGACTTCTTCACTGAATGATTGGCACAGATCCATAGCTTTGTCTGCATCTCCACCATAAAGGTAGAGCTGGATGATTTCTCTGTACTTATTTACAATATTATCAATATACGTCATGATTTCACCTCATACTGAAAAAAAGACTTTTGCACACAAAAGTCCATCAGCTTTTCATTTTCTTGGATTTCCTGGGTTTCTTCGGCAGGAGATCAAGGCTTATCATCAACGCCTTGTCCACTTCTTTCATCTTTTCTTCGTTCAAATATGTAAGTTTTTCCCTGAGCCGTTTCTTATCGATTGTCCGGACTTGTTCAAGCAGTATGACCGAATTCTTATCCAGATTATATGTATCCTTTGAAATCTCCACATGTGTAGGTATCTTCGCTTTGTCGATCCGACCAGTAATTGCGGCAACTATGACGGTGGGGCTGTGATAGTTGCCGACATTATTCTGGATGATCACTACTGGACGTTTGCCTCCCTGTTCAGAACCCTGCACAGGTGAAAGATCAGCAAGATATACTTCGCCTCTCTTCATCTATTCACCATCTTTACTGTAAACGAGGAAATCTTCGTTGCATTTTTGTGCTTCGCATTCAAGCTCATGACTTTCCGACGCAATGGAAAGGTTGATCTCGCTCATCTCTGTATACCCATGTTCAAGAGAAAGTACTGTGCTGCTGCACAATGTCGTATTCATCATTATCAGACCACTCCTCTATTACATCGTTATTCATAATAATGATAACATGTATAAAAAATCATTACTAGTTTATTTTAAAACTTCATTGCTGACACGGACCCCTTCAGCTCCATGATAAAGGCGCGGTAGCCTGCGGCCGAGTTTGCAAATCGATTCATAAGGTATCGTATCCACATAGTCACTGTAGGCCTCCATGGATTGTGCGGATTGCCGGTCCGGTGCGATGATATGCACTTTATCACCCAATTCAATGTAATCCGGCACACGAATCATGATGTAGTCCATACATACGGTTCCAACGACCGGACAGGAGGTGCCGTCCTCCAGGGCCACTTCATAGCCTGTACGTGAACGGAGGAAGCCATCCGCATAACCAATCGGCAGTGTGGCTATGGTCACTTTTTCATCTGCGATATATTTCAGTCCGTAACTGACTCCGTCCCCTTCCTGCAGGATATGCGTATCCACTACATGGGTCACCAGTCCAACGGATGGCTTCAACTCTACAGGTGATTTCCCCGCTATGAAGTCAGATGGATAATATCCATATAGGGAGATGCCGATTCGCATGGCAGTGCATTCATCTGCTTCAAGATGAAAAGCTCCGGCCGAATTTTGGAGGTGCACAAATTGGGGTCTTTTCACATGGGAAATGATGGATTTGAATGTTTCATACTCCTTGAAGGGCCGCTCCGTATCTACTTCCGCTGAGCTGAGGTGACTGAACAGTCCTTCATAGGTAAGGTAGGGGGATTGTTCTATCAGCGTGATCATCTGTTTGACTTCTTCAACACTGGACACGCCCAGCCGGTTCATGCCGCTGTTCACTTTGATATGGACCCAGACACCTTTTCCGTCATCATCCTCGATAGCTTCCTCTGCCCTTTTGAGCCATTCATAACTCGGTGCGGTGACGGCGATGCGGTGCTTTATGGCTTTGTTCATATCTTCCGGCCTGATCGGTCCAAGAATGAGTATCTTCTCCCTGATGCCATGCATCCTCAACTCGACCGCTTCATCCAGCGTACCGACTGCAAAGAAACCCACACCAATATGGGATAAGTACTCTGCAACAGCAGTGCTGCCCAACCCATATGCATTCGCCTTTATGACTGCGATGAAAGTCTTATCAGGGTGCATTCCACTGACAGCTTTATAGTTGTGTCCGATAGCTGCCAGATCGACATCGACAATTGTATCCCTATAGTACTTTTCCGACATATCTCAATCTCCTCGTCCCTTATTTTCAAGTATCACTGTGGCAGTGGCATAATGATTGGAGTGAGAAATTGATACATGTGCGCACTCCTCCCCGCTTATGAAGGGTTTTCCCGCCTCATCATTCAGACAAGTGATGTCTGAAAAAGTGATACGTTCCCCTATGCCACTGCCTAGAGCCTTACTATATGCTTCCTTGACCGCAAAGCGCCCAGCCAGATACTCCATCCTTCTTTTTTCGCTGCTTAATGTCCTGTAGACTTCCATTTCCTCCTCAGATAAAATCCGCTTCGACAACCGTCCACCTTTATCTTCCGCGGCTTTGATCCGTTCGATTTCAATTATATCGGTGCCTAGGCCTCTGATCATATGGTTCTCCCTGTCTTTTCATTGATTAATGTCCTGATATCATTGCGCAGACGATCAGCTTCATCCGACTCGAGTTCAGGGATGTGGACAGGTGCTGCAGACGTTCTCAGGGTGACCCCTTTGAGAGCGTACCGTTTCATCAACGGACCAACTGTCGTATCAATATTCTGAACCCTGAACAGCGGTACAGCAAGTTCTTCTTTGAATATGATTCCTTTATGGATACGTATTTCGTCGCGAGAAACATCATAACGGAAATATTTATATTTCAATTTCGGCATCAACCATACATTGATCAGGCTGATGTAGATGAAAATCACAAAAAGTATGAGCGGCACCCACCACGGTAGCCATTTCCATACATAGAAATGCAGTATCGTTGCGGCAACTGCCACCAGCAATGCAATCAACGCGGCAATCCCTTCACGAATCCGCCACACCGTGATCGATTTCGGTGATATCTTTTTCATTGGAAGCACTCCTTTCAGCCCACTGCCAGATAGTATCCACGTCTTTTTGGTCAATGAACTTCAAGGTCGCCCGGGATCCCATCATCCCCGCGGCCGTGACCAGCGTTATAATTCCGAGTTCAGACCGCTTAAGAAACGGGTTATACGCCCATTCCGCTTCTATCAACTTCTCTGACTTGATGATATAGTGCGAACGCTTGAAAAACGATGTGGTCATCAGATTGATCTCTTCATCCCGGATTGTATAGCCACTGTTATAGGCACTGTAAAAACCAGAGAGGGCGACAATTGTGAGTAATGCCAAGCCAATGGCCCACATATAATCAAACCAGAAATATTGGATGATGGCACTGACCGTGAAGATGCCTAAAGCCATCACTTGGAAGTATCTTCTGTACCCCCTGACCGGCACAATACGTGGAGGGACTTCTATATGATAATTCGGGAAAATCTCTTTTGTAATCCTATATAGGTCATCCCTTTTTATGAAAGGTAGGATTTCAACCTTGCCTTCGACATCATCCCCTTCCAGGGAGTCACTCGTAATCGTTGCGGCTAATGAATAATAGCCGATCATCCTACGGAGGATCGAGTCCCTTATAATGATGTTCTGGACCCGGTTGATGTTGATGCTTTGATGTTTCTTTTCAATCAACCCATATTCGACAACAAGATCATCGTCTTTCATCTTAAGCGTGTATTTATAATATTTGATCATAAGGATGAGTATGCCTATTGCATACCCCACAAGAATGAAGGAACCTACTGCAAGCATATAAGCCCACAAGACGCTTTGGAATGCCCCTTCAAAATAGTCGAAATAGCGCTCCAGCAAAAAGTCCGCTCCGATGATGTTGATGAAACCGAATGCCAGTGCAAGAAAAGTACCTAAAGCGCCGCTGGTCATGCTCATCAGAAGGAGCGAGCGGTTGCTCATAAGATAAAGTGTCGTGAACTCCTGGGGTTCCTCCTCCGCTTCTTGCCGAGGCCAGCCGCTCGAAGCACCGATAATCGCCTCACCTTCTGCCTGTGACTTCTCATCGTAGAGTATTCTCTGCAGTGATTCGGCTTGGGTTTTCTTCATTGTATCAATACGAATGGCGTCCCCCGGAGTGATGATCTCCAATTTCACAGCACCGAACATACGGTGGAATATGGGTTCGCTGAAATCAATCGATTGTATCCTCCCTATATCAAGTTCTTTCTCCCGGTTGGTAATGACCCCGTCCTTGTAGATGAATTTGCCCGCTTCTATCCAAAACCGTGTCCGATATTTATTCAGGAAATCCATCCCTCCGAACAGCACGATGACAAGAATCAGTATACTGATAAATATGAGAATATACTTGAGCGAGATCTCACCTGAGAATATGACGTCACGTGAATTAAAAAGGATTATGATCAATGGAATCCAGAGATTTCTGACGCCATTGACGATACTGCCAAGATAAGCGACCGGGTGGAGTTTCTGCGGGCTATACATCTGTATATGCCTCCTTCACCTGTTGTATGATGGTTGCTTTCATCTCACGTGCCTCGTGCAATTTTAAAGGAGGCATCACCATGCTTGAGCTGGCCGTTGATACTTCCAGTATGGCGAAATCATGCTTTCTGGAGATTGGACCTGTCGCCAATTTGGCACCCTGCACTCTCTGGATGGGCACCATTTTTGTTGCGATGCGGAAAAACCCCTTTTTGACTACGAGGCGCCCTTCATCGATTTCATAGCGGGTCACTTTTCTATAGATAAACGGTCTTATGAAGATGCCCATTATCAATAAAATGATAAGTACCCCGCCCGTTCCAAAGTATACCCAATGGCTCCATTCAAGATAAAAGGTGAGGACACTGGCCGCAATCCCTATGAGCAACCATAGGGTGAAAGATGCCAAATAACGTTTTTGCATATATAGAACTACTTCATCATGCACTTTTTTCATGTTTGCCTCCACTTATATATATCGATTATACATTATAACGATCAGCCTTATCCTTTAAATATACTACGTAGAATATAAAAAAAACACCCCTGTCCATTGGACAGGGGTAGGGAATTATTTGATGTGATCTTTAAATGTGCGACCGCCTTGGCGCTTGTTGTTCTGTGGTGGTCTGTTGCCCTGGCGCTTGTTGCCTGAGCGGTTATCATGATTACGGCCTTTCTTGAATGGCTTCTTGCCACCTGAAGGCTTGCCTCCGCGTCGATTTCCACCTTTTCGTGTAAGTGGTTTTTCAAATGACAGTTGGATATTGTCATCTGATGCATTGAATAGGAATTCATTGAGCAGTGCTGCAACGATTTCCTTCGCTTCACCTTGCTCGAGCAGACGTTCGGCCACTTCAAGCGTATGCGCATTGTTGTTGTTGGCCTTCCATTGATCCATCTTCTCATAGATCTCTTTTTCACGTGCTTTAAGCACTTCTTTTTTAAGAGGCGGTCTGAGCGCAGAGATCGTTTTCTTTTTGGCATTTTCAATCATTCTCAAATAATCCATTTCTACTGGATTGACGAATGTGAGTGCCACACCTTCTTTACCCGCACGTCCTGTACGGCCGATTCTGTGCGTATAACTCTCGGAATCTTGAGGGATATCGAAGTTGTAGACGTGGGATACGCCTGAAATATCGAGACCTCTAGCTGCAACATCTGTGGCAACCAATATATCCAAGGCATTGTTCCTGAATTTCTTCAGGACTTCAAGACGTTTCGATTGCGTGATGTCACCATGCAATCCTTCAGCGCGGTAGCCTTTAGCGACCAACGCACTCGTCAGCTCATCAACACGGCGTTTTGTACGTCCGAAGACGATTGCCAATTCCGGCTGATGGACGTCTAGGAAGTCAGTAAAGACTTCAAGCTTTTCGAGCTCTTTTACGATGGTGTAATGCTCAGTAATCTGCGGATCGCTCGCGCCACCCTGATTCATGGTTTTGATGATTTTTGCGTCTTTCATGAACCGTTTGACCAACTCTTGGATTGCTGGTGGCATTGTAGCCGAGAACAGCAACGTATGCCTGTCATCGGCAGGCATCTCGGACATGATGAACTTGACATCATCTATGAATCCCATGTTCATCATTTCATCCGCTTCATCGAGGACAAGTGTATGAATGCTATCGAGTTTCAATGTCCTTCTCTTGATGTGGTCGATGATACGGCCAGGTGTACCCACGATGATTTCTGGTTTTCTCTTCAAATCCTTAATCTGGCGTTCAATGCTCATTCCGCCAAATATAGTGGATACACCGAGTTTTTTGTACTTGGCAAATTTCTTGAGCTGGTCGCTTACCTGTGCGGCCAACTCACGTGTCGGTGTAAGGATCAGCACTTGAGTGCCGCCCTGCTTCTCGGTATTTTCAATAATCGGAATGCCGAAAGCACCTGTTTTCCCAGTACCTGTTTTTGCCTGCCCGAGAATATCTCTTCTTTCGAGCGCGAGAGGAATACTTTCCTCCTGAATTGGGGTTGGTGTTTCGAACCCTATGTCTTCCAGTGATTTCAAGGTTTCATCACTGACACCTAATTGTTTAAAAAACTTCAAATTAGAGTCTCCTTTGACTTATCGTTTCTCATTTTCGTTACGCATAACTACTCAATATTAACATTTTTATTGTCATTATACAAGTCTTATCTCTTCCGGGAACAGGAAGCGCTCAGTGAATATATTCAACTTAAGCTGATGCGCTTCTGTAAATGCAAAAAGATGCGGCGCACCCTCTATCAGTTCGAGTGTAGCCGATGGTATCTGCCCGCTCACTTCAATGCTTGATATCGAAGGCACAAGAAGATCCAGGGTACCATGGATGATTAATGTCTCCGCCTTGATCTCTTCCAAGTTCCCGGACTTCGTCTCTACAATCCGCTTGAACTCCTGATACGCTTTAAATGGAATATCTTTGAGTCGCTTCCTGATCTTCTGGTAGAGGTGCATCTTCATATGTTCGCTGAAATGTGCTGGAGTTAGGTTCAACCGCCCTAACCTTGAGAGCCTGATATGCTCGAAAGCCGGAGCGATGAGCACGAGTTTGTCTATAGATTCATGTTGTGCAATATAACTGGCGAAGACGCCTCCCATCGAAAAGCCGATGATGTAGACTGAATCTACACGTTGTTTAAGGTTTTTGTATGAATGCAGTGCTTCCTCATACCATAAATCTCCATCTGGTTCAGTGAGATTGAGCACTGTTCCATGCCCCGGGTAGACTGGAAATTCGTAATCGAATTCATACCTTGATTTCAAATAATCGAACAGAGGCTCCAATTCATACCGTCCTCCAGTGTAGCCGTGGAGAAAGAGCAGACCGATGGATCTAGATATAGTCGTTCACCCTTTCCAACGCCATTCCTCTGGACGCCTTCAATAAAATGACACTTTCAGGCGTCATCACTGATTTAAGTTCGGTGGCTAGCGATTTTATATCATCATGGTGTGACCGGTTATTGATATCGACAGTATCATGCACAACCTTCATTGCTTCCCCATAAGTCAGGATGTGATCAAAATGATGATCAGAGCTGTTTATATGTTCTGCTATCGACAGATGAAGCGGTGTCGAATACTCACCAAGTTCCAAAATATCCCCAAGGACAAGGATGCGGTTGTCAGCATCCATGCGCCCTATAGTATCAATCGCACTTTTGGTGCTGGATGGACTTGCATTATAGGCATCATTTATGATGACCGCTCCATTCTGATGAATCATGCGCTCCATGCGCATATCTGTTACGACCAGTGTCTGGAATTGGTCTTTGACGTCCTTCATGGAAAGGCCCACAGCTTCTGCTGCAAGTAAAGCCATCGAAGCATTGGCGGCGTTATGCACACCAAGCTGTGGTATCTGGACATCTATATTCCCTGGGCCTAATTCAAAATGGGTGCCTTCTCGGGTTTCTGAAACATCTATTATCCTAATATCATTACTCGGCTGCTCCCCTGCTGTCTTTAGATTATAGGGGACATCACGCTGCACCAATGCCTCAAGCAAAGGATAATCCCTTGAGTAGATGAAGGTGCCGTTTGGTTTCAAGCCATCTACAATTTCATACTTTGCATGGGCGATATTTTCCCTCGAACCTAATTTTTCGATGTGGGACTCCCCCACATTGGTCAAGATTGCGATATCAGGCTGCGTCATTGTACTCAGCAGATTGATGTCGCCTGCTTTGTCCATCCCCATCTCCAATATGGAAATTTCAGTGTCGGCATCAAGTTGAAGCAGCGTCAGCGGTAGACCGATCTCATTATTGTAGTTGCCGATCGTCTTCTTCACTTTGAAGTGTGGAGAAAGCAGACATTCGATCATATCCTTAGTGGTTGTCTTTCCGTTCGATCCCGTAATCGCAATGACTTTGGGAGACACCTCTTCAAGGTACTTTTGTGCAATGGTCTGCAGGGCAAGCAATCCGTCTGGAACATGGATGAGTGGCAAGGATGAATCAGACTGTGATGGCGCTTGTTCCGTCAGGCTGAGCGCCGCCCCTTTATCGAAAGCCTGCTCCATAAAACGGTGCCCATCCGTATTCTCTCCTTTGAAGGGAACGAACAGATTGCCTTTTTGCAGCGTCCTTGTATCTATAGATACCCCTTTTATGATTCTATCTTTTTGTGATTCTGCAGCAGCATTCATTTGTCCACCACAGAAGTTGGCGATTGTCCCTATTGTTGTCTCAATCATAACTACTGTACAACTCCATCATCGTTTTATTTTTGTGTTCATCAAATTCATATTGGATTAATACGCTTAATTTTATCATAAAATAGTGTATACTAAATGTCATGATTCCATAATGGGTTAGGTGAATTCTTTGGAAAATAATAATAATTATAAAAGGCAAAATGCCAATATATTCTTCAGGATGGACTGGTTGCTGATACTGCTTATTGCAGTCCTTGCGACCATCAGCGTCTTCATGATTCGTTCTGCAATGACCAGCGGACAGTACAATACCGATTTCGCCCTTAGACAGACTTTATTTTATCTGCTTGGTTTTCTGATGGTTTTTGTACTGACTTTTATCCCCGTCAAATGGCTGAAGCAGTATATCTGGCTCATATACACCACTGGCGTCCTATCGCTTGTCATTCTTTTCATCGCTCCTGTTTCTCCGATTACACCGATTATAAATGGTGCCAAAAGCTGGTATCAATTCGGATTCTTCAGTATCCAGCCGTCTGAGATCGTCAAGATCATCTACATATTGACTTTGGCCTATGTCATCAATCAGCATAATAAATATAAGATGACTAATGATCTGAGTGCAGATATTAAACTGCTTATAAAAATCGCCGCAACTTCCATTCTGCCGATGCTGCTCATACTATTTCAAAATGATTTGGGCACCACTTTAGTCATGTTGGCGATACTATTCGGAATGATTATCGTCTCAGGCATCAGCTGGTGGCTTATTGTTCCGACCTTGATTGCAGCAGTTACAATAGGAGGATCCTTGATTCTTGGCATCATCTACAGGCCGGATATACTTGAGCGTTACCTAGGCATTTATCCTTATCAGTTCGAACGAATATATTCTTGGCTGCGGCCGGAGGAATACGTGGCTGAAGGTGGCTTCCAACTCAGCAACTCATTGAAGGCGATCGGTTCTGGTGGCATTGATGGCAAAGGCTTTGGTGATGGCATCATCTACATTCCGGAAAACCATACGGACTTCATCTTTACGATCATCGGTGAAGAATTCGGATTCATCGGTGCCACTGCCGTCATCGTACTTATATTTATGCTTATGCTCCATCTCTTCAGGATTGCAACAGTCGTTGATGATAGTTTCTCATCTTATTTCATCATCGGCTACCTTTCCATGCTGATGTTTCATGTTTTCCAAAATATCGGCATGACTGTACAACTATTGCCGATTACCGGACTCCCTTTGCCTTTCATCAGTTATGGAGGAAGTGGGCTCTGGGCTAACATGTTGGCGATTGGAATCATAATGAGCATCTATTTCCATCAATATGACAAGAAAGCATAAAATAACCGCAGCTTAGTAGCTGCGGTTATTTTAGATGTTCTGTTCTTTCAACCGTAATTGTTCCTTATGTGCAATACCGTTCATGATTTCAAGTCTAGATCTTGAAACCTTTACTTTAACACCAAGTTCACTCAACATCGTGACAACTTGCTTCACTTTAGAACGGTCGTTTTTGTACATAATGACACTCCCCGTTTTTCAACTTACTCTTATTTTAACGTGAAATTTATATTTTTGCCATACAAATCAAAAAATAAATGTTACAGAATTTTAAATAATCTTGGTTTATAATAGAATACAAGTGAGGTGAAAATATGGAATTAGCTATATTTGAATTCCTATCCAGCGCAAAAGTGTTGAGTACCATCACCCTTATCATAATTGGAATCAACCTCCTTTTTGCCATAGGGCTGATATTTTTGGAACGGCGCAGCGCGCAGAGCATATGGGCTTGGCTTATGGTCCTTTTCTTTCTGCCGATCATCGGCTTCATATTTTATATCCTTTTCGGCCGCCAAATATACAACCAGAAGTTATTCCAGATCAATGAAGCAGACAAAGTGGGTCTTGAGCACCTGGTTGATGAGCAGCTCAGTGATCTACAGAACAACCGTATGTCTTTCGCAAACGACGTCACGAACCGTCATAGGAAAATAATCCATATGCTGCTCGATAATAATCAATCTTTTATGACCATCAACAACAAGATAGATATTTTCACAGACGGTAATGAAAAATTCGAGAAGCTGCTCGAAGATATCTACAACGCTCGAGACCACATCCATTTCCAATACTACATTTTGAAATTGGATGGCATCGGCCAAAGATTACATAAGGCATTGCTTGCAAAGCAACGAGAGGGAGTCTCTGTCAGAATTCTCTACGACGATATAGGTTCCAGAACACTCCGGTTGAGCAACTTTAAAGAATTGAAAGCAGCCGGTGGTCTGGTCGAAGCCTTCTTCCCAAGCATGCTCCGCCTCATAAATCCAAGGATGAATAACCGTAACCATCGTAAAATTGTGGTAATAGATGGCACCCTCGGATATGTAGGCGGCTTCAACGTAGGCGATGAATACATTGGTTTGAATAAAAAATTCGGCTATTGGCGCGATACCCACCTGAGGATTGAAGGGAACGCCGTTAAATCCCTCCAGTTGCGCTTTATGTTGGACTGGAATTCACATGATAAACGCAATAATATGTTCAGGGAAAATCGCTACTTCCCTGAAGTGAACCACTACTATGGCAACACGCCTATGCAAGTGGCTTCAAGTGGTCCTGATGAGAGATGGCAGCAGATCAAATATGGCTATATGAAAATGATCTACAGCGCAAAGAAGTCCATCTATATCCAGACGCCTTATTTCATCCCAGACCAATCCTTCTTGGAGGCAGTCAAAATCGCTATATTGAGCGGAGTCGAGGTACATCTGATGATTCCCAACAAGCCGGATCATCCTTTCGTGTACTGGGGCACCTACTCCAATGCAGGTGCGATAGCACGGATGGGGGCCCACGTCCATATCTACGAGAAAGGTTTCCTCCATCAAAAAGTGATGATGGTCGATGATGAAGTGTTGAGTGTCGGGACGACAAACGTCGACTCCAGAAGCTTCTTTTTGAACTTCGAAGTCAATGCTTTCATATACGATAAAAATGAAGCAACCAAATACCGTCTCATCTATGAAGCGGATATTGAGGCCTGTTCTCTGCTTACCGTTGAAAGATACGACTCCAGAAATAAATGGATCCGTATAAAGGAAGGTATTGCGAACCTCATTTCGCCCATCCTTTAATATCCAAATAAAAAGGCATGATATCTCTTGGATATCATGCCTTTTTCACTGCATTATTTTTTCTTTTTACGTTTTTTCTTCGGCATTACTTTAGCACTCTTCAAGCGTTGCTCTTTTTCTGCCTGTTCCCGTTCATGTGCTTCTATGATAGGTGCCATTTCTTCAGCCACTTTCTTTTTATAGAAGGTATTACCTGCCCAAGTCTGGAATATCAGGAAAAGACCGCCGACTGCCCAGTAGAGTGGAAGGGCTGAAGGTGAAATCAAGGAAATCCAGATGATCATAATTGGAGAGATGTACATGAATAGCTGCATCTGCTTGCGCTGTTCTGGAGATACAAACTGCATGGAAACGAATGCCTGTCCTGCATAGACGATTCCGGCAATGGCCACCATGAACAAATCCTGCTCAGTCAAATTCATCCAAAGGAAGGACGGGTACTCAGTAATTCCACCTTCAGAAGGGAATTTGAGGGAGAAATATAGCGCCATGACGATAGGCATCTGGATCAACATAGGTAAGCAACCCATGTTGAGCGGGTTGATGCCGTGTTTCTTGTAAAGTCCCATCATCTCCTGCTGCGCTTCCATCTTCTCTTCCTGAGTTGTTGCAACTTTGACTTTCTTTTGAATCTCTTCCATTTCAGGTTTAACGATTTTCATCTTCTCGCGCATCATCATCTGATTTTTATATGTACGCATCATGAATGGGAAAATTGCTAAGCGGACGATTAGGGTAACGGCTATAATAGCCAATCCATAGTTATTGTTCAGGTTTTCACCGAGCCAATGAACAAGACTATCCATCGGACGGACGAAAGTATTAAAGAAAAAACCATTTCTATTTTCTTCCTGGGAATAGTCACAGCCGGAGAGCACAAGCACCAGACCGATCATTAGCGGGAAGAGCCATTTTTTACTCATTTCTTCACCTCATAATTTGTCTCACATAAAAGAAATTGTAACATAAAAGAATGTCTAAAAAAACATATTATAAAATCTTACACATCCATTAGTGACAATTTAATGATACTTCTATCTATATTCTGAGTTTCCAATGAAAAACAGACCTAGCAATTGCTAGGTCTGGTTAGGAAGGTTCATTCCTAGAGTCTTGAGCCACATACAGGCCAAGGCTGGGATCCTCTTTGATCATATAGGATTTGAGCTCTTTTGGTTTGTTCTGCTGCCGATGCATTGGATGGCAGACCGCTTCCGCCTACAGACTGCCAAGTGCGGACATCGAATTGGTAAAGACCATGATAAAGGCCATTTGCGCTTACGATGCCTGGAGCGCCGCCAGATTCACACTGCGCTAATGCTCCCCAGTTCTGTGAACTTGAATTATTGGAAGTAGACACATTTTGTGTTTTAGCTTGTTGACGCTCTTCGGCTGTTGCTTGTGCTGCCGCACGCTCTTCAGCTGCTGCTTGCTCTGCTGCACGCTCTTCAGCTGCTGCCTGTTCTGCTGCACGCTCTTCGGCTGCTGCTTGTTCTGCCGCACGCTCTTCGGCTGAAACATTCGGCTGAACTTCTTCAACCGGCTGAACTTGAGCAGGTGTTTCTTCAACTGCTGGTGCTTGTGCAGGCGCTTGAGATATAGTCTCTCCAGAGACTGATAATGTTTTACCAGCAATGATGAGGTCTGATGACAGGTTGTTCCATGTCTTCAAGTCTGAAACGGAAACATCAAATTTTTGCGCAATCTCAAAAAGAGTATCTCCTGATTTTATTTTATAAACTCCTGCTTCTTTATCTCCTGAATCATTTGCTTTTGCAATTTCAAGCTCTTGGCCTGGGAAGATAAGGTTGGAAGTCAAATTATTGGTTGATTTAATCGCATCGACCGTTGTACTGCTCTGATGCGCGATTTCGGAAAGAGTATCTCCTTTATCTACTGTATGAGTTGCTGCTTCTGCACTGTAAGCGAGTGTGCCGGATACAGCAACTGCTGCACCGATAGATAGTACTTTCTTCATAATTAGTATACCCTCCGTATTCCCTTAAGCGGAATAATGTTTTCTTATTAGCTGAATAGTACTATATCAGATTTAAACATTTCTTAGGTTACAAGAATATAAAGAAAAGCATTTTTCATTACAGTTAGATTACAATATTATTTCTTGTTAAAAGATCTTTTTCTACAAATAGTGTATTTATAACTCCCTTGGGTTCACAGCTTATTGACCGAATAGGTAAATTCTTTTGTAAAATATGACGTTATTACCATTAAATTATCAATGGATTATATTTTTTATGGATGTCTGATTAATCTGTCATCAGTAATAAAATTCATTTATCCTCTAAAAGTTTTCATATAAAATACCCTGTCTAAGTCCGATCGCAGTAGTCGGCCTTGAGCAGGGTACGGTGAGTAGTGTGAGTGTAGATAGTGTGAATCGATTGGACCTGTTCAGATAAAGGCTTTTTCCTTCTTTTCATCTGAATCTTCGTTTGGCACAGGCTGCAATGTATTACTCTCATTCTTATGTTCGTTCAAAACTTTTTCCAAAGACTCCAGGTGGCGGTCCTTCAAAAGTGCCTTACCTGAATCATCGGAGCTTTCTAATGTATGGACTGTCCTTTCACCGATGTAGTCCCACTGGTCATAATGCTTTACTGCCTCCCTTATCATACGTGAAGGATTCATGATGTCTTTTTGTCGGCTCATCTTATCTGGAATATGTTTGATGCTTTCAGCCCATATTTCCATTCGATATTCTTTTTCACCTTCTTGAGTTGTATGGACCGTGGTGGCGACCTGACCACTGACGCACAGGATATCGCCTTCAGCAGCTTCTGTGAGTACCTTAGGTAGTGCTTTTCCAAAGGCTTTGCAGTAGATGAAATGTACTTCCTTGGATTTTCTTTCATCTTTGGGCACTCTGACGGTTGCAATGATGAATGAATTGATGCTGCCATTCACCGTTTTCTGCAACGTCACATTACGCACCAACTCCCCCACCAGCAAGACTTTGTTCATCATTAGTTCACCTCCTTCCTGTTCCAAAGATAAACTTAAAGTAAATATTCTGCAAAAGGCTGCAATTTGATTTTACAACCATTTCCTTTACAATTAGAATGAATATGATAATGATAAATAAATATTGAAGCGCATGATGATGCGATTTCAAAAAAATTGCATCCACGATTCATATATGAAGGGAAGGACTGGGATGAAGTCTTTTAAAGTAGTTGAATTGAAGCTGGAGCATGAGGAGAATTATATAATACTGGATATCATCGATGGCATCATAATCAATAAGGAAAAGGGAGAAGCTCCTTGGTTGATCGAGATTTCCACTTCTCCCGATTTTAAGGATATTCTTCAAGAGATGATTGGAACGGAAGTTGAAATTCTTGTTACGATTACGAGACATTCCAACGAACCGGCCAGATTCAGAGGAACGTTCAATGAAATGAATGAGTTGAATCAGGCACTATCCTTAATATTCAATGGCAAGATAATCGTACAAGGACCAACATATGCTGAAGATGTACTCACCCATCTGTTGAGTGAAGGGTATGAAGAGGAGACGTTGCTCCATGAGTTTAAATCCATCATGGAGTCTAAAAAAGAAATAAAAACATCCGATGATTAATCATCGGATGTTTTTTTGTCTTGTATGGCAAAGGTAATTTCACATTTACAGGCAATCTCCCCGTCAACTGTAGCCACTGCTTCCCCTTTGCCGATAGGACCCTTTATTTTTGTTATTTCAACTGTCAGTTCCAGAGTATCCCCAGGCCTGACCTGTTTTTTGAACCTACATTTATCTATGCCTGCAAAAAAGGCAAGCTTTCCTTGGAACTGTTCCTCCTGTAGGAGCGCGACTGCACCTACTTGAGCCAATGATTCAACAATCAGGACACCCGGCATCACAGCGTACTCAGGAAAATGCCCTTGAAAGAATGGCTCATTACCGGACACTTGTTTGATGCCCGTACACTTTGCACCTGGTTCTACTTCAGTGACTTTATCTATCAGCAGAAAAGGTGGGCGGTGCGGAATTATCGCCTTTATCTGGTCATAACTCAACATTGTATCATTCCTTAGTCATATTGATGATGTGTTCCCATGTTTCCAGACGAAATACTTCCATCGGATTATTCAATATACCATATCCGATCATAAGGCCCACAAAGAACACGATAATTGCCACATATACATAAAGCAGTATTCTGACAATCAACGGAAATCTGCGATGGACCAGTTTTCTTGATTCTTCGGCCATAACACTACCTCTTTATTTAGAAGTTATCACACTTTTTGTGTGTTGCTCATCTGTTCGCTCTATATCGGCTCCAAGTTTCTGTAACTTGCCATGGAAATCTACGTAGCCACGGTCCAGATGATTCAATTCAGTAACTTCAGTATACCCTTCTGCTACTAAACCTGCAAGAATCAATGCAGCTGCAGCCCTGAGATCAGTCGCTTTTACACGACCCCCGGTAAGTTTGCCGCCACCTTTGATGAATGCATGATTTTCTTCTACTTCTATATCTGCATCCATTTTTCTGAACTCATTGACGTGCATGAAACGATTCTCGAATATCGTCTCAGTTATGACGCTTGTGCCGTTGATGGTCGTAAGCAATGCCATCATCTGGCTTTGCATGTCTGTTGGAAAACCAGGATGGGGCATCGTCTTAACCCGGATGGGCTTGAGGTTCTCGGCTGGGATGACTTTGACACCATCCCCCGTAGCCTCTATACGTACACCTATTTCTTCAAGCTTGGAAATCAATGCACTCAAATGTTCGGGTACAACGTTTTTCAGTGTGATCTCACTGCGTGTTATTGCACCTGCAATCATAAAAGTGCCTGCTTCAATCCTGTCAGGTATGACGGTGTGATCTACTCCCTTTAGTGATTCGACACCTTCAATTTTAATGTGGGCAGTGCCTGCACCTTTTACATTACCACCCATTTCATTGATATAATTGGCCAAATCTTCAATTTCAGGTTCTTGGGCCGCATTTTCAAGCTCAGTAGTCCCCTCAGCCAGGCTTGCAGCCATTATAAGGTTCTGGGTTGCACCGACGCTTGGAAAATCCAAGTGAATTTTGGCACCTTTCAGACGGCCATCGACATGTCCTTCGAAACTACCATCTACAGTGCGGAAAGTGGTCCCCATCTTCTCGAGACCTTTGATATGCTGCTCCACTGGTCTTGAACCAATGGCACACCCTCCTGGCATTGCTACATTACAATACCCGTAACGTGCAAGTAGGGGACCCATAACAAGCATGCTCGCGCGCATTCTGCTTACGAGGTCGAAAGGTGCATCGCATGAAAGCTCTGCGCTGGCATCCACCGAAACGGTCCCTTCTTCCATTTCCACTTCAGCCCCCAAGTGGCGAAGCAAGGCGGCTAAAGTTCCGACATCGGATAAATCCGGAACATTATGTAGCCTCGATACGCCTTCTTCTGCTAATAAAGAAGCAGTCAAGACCGGCAGTACAGCATTTTTGGAACCTTCAATTTCAACAGAACCTGAAAGTTTTTTCCCACCTTTTACTATTATAGAATCCATTTTATTCACTCCATATTTTACTTACCATTTAATACTTCGTATACTATTCACTATTTTAGAGATGTATAAACACGTTTGCAAATTAAATGTCAAAACAACAGCGCTGCTTCTTGGATCAGTCTGAAGAAGTCCATTATAAAGTTGCTCAAGCCACTTCCTAAAAGAACTGCCAATAATATAAAGAACAATCTTATTCGGCCTGTCTCCGCTTTTTTGAACCACCCATCTATGTTCAGAGCGCCAAGTACCCAAAAGGCAAAGATTACGCACAACAAGTGCAATATGATATGCATGAATGCTAACTGGGAAAACAACATTATAATCACCCTTAAAAAAAGCCCGGGCCAGAGCCCGGGCAGAATCCTTACTTATGTTTTGATACATCCAATCGATTGATTGCGCGATTCAACGCAAGTTCAGCACGATATCTATCGACTTTTTCATCCTGTGACTGCTGAAGGAGTGCTTCGGCACGATCTCTTGCAGCGACCGCACGGTCTGTATCGATGTCTTGAGCAAACTCACCCGCCTGCACAAGAACCGTCACTTTTTCAGAACGGATTTCTACAAAACCTTCCGTTACAGCCATATATTCATACTGGCCGCCTATCTTCGCACGCAGACTGCCAATCTTGAGTGCAGCAACCGTCGGGACGTGGCCGGCCATGACACCGAGCTCACCCTGTTTAGTCTGGAGTATAATGATGTCACAGTCTTCTTCACTGAAAACCGAGCCGTTTGGTGTAACTACATCCAGTGCAATTGTACTCATTTGCTAACCCTCCCGATTTTAGACTTCTACACCCATCTCGCGTGCTTTATCCAGCACATCGGAAATGCCGCCGACAAGACGGAATGCATCTTCCGGGATATGGTCGTATTTTCCTTCAAGTATTTCCTTGAAGTCGTTGACTGTCTGTTCTACAGGCACGTATGAACCTTTTTGGCCTGTAAACTGTTCTGCTACGTGGAAGTTCTGGGATAGGAAGAACTGGATCCGACGTGCACGGGAAACAGTAAGCTTATCTTCCTCGGAAAGCTCATCCATACCTAGAATCGCAATGATATCCTGAAGTTCGCGGTATTTTTGGATGGTTGCCTGAACATCACGGGCCACTTCATAGTGTTCTTCTCCAACTACTGCTGGCGTCAACGCACGGGAAGTGGATGCCAGCGGGTCAACCGCCGGATAGATACCCATCTCAGAAAGCTTACGCTCAAGGTTCGTAGTCGCATCCAAGTGCGCGAATGTTTGAGCTGGTGCTGGGTCAGTATAGTCATCCGCAGGTACGAATACTGCTTGGATGGATGTAACCGATCCTACATTTGTAGAAGTGATGCGTTCCTGCAATTGTCCCATTTCAGTTGCCAATGTTGGCTGATAACCAACCGCTGAAGGCATACGTCCGAGCAAAGCAGATACTTCAGAGCCCGCTTGAGTAAAGCGGAAGATGTTGTCGATGAAGAGCAGTACATCCTGACCTTCCTCATCACGGAAGTATTCTGCCATGGTAAGACCCGACAAGGCCACACGCATACGCGCACCTGGCGGTTCGTTCATCTGGCCAAACACCATCGCAGTTTTCGCGATAACACCGGAGTCGCTCATTTCATAATAAAGGTCATTACCTTCACGTGTCCGCTCTCCAACTCCTGCGAACACAGAGATACCTCCGTGTTCCTGGGCAATATTGTTGATCAGTTCCTGGATTAGGACAGTCTTACCAACTCCTGCTCCTCCAAACAGTCCAATCTTACCGCCTTTAGTATAAGGAGCCAGTAAATCTACTACCTTTATGCCTGTTTCAAGTATTTCGACATTGGTCGAAAGGTTCTCAAATTTTGGAGCTTGACGGTGTATCGGATCCCTTCTTTCAGAAGCTGGTACAGCTTCTCCAAGGTCGATATGCTCCCCAAGCACGTTGAATACCCTGCCCAGTGTCAGCTGGCCGACAGGTACTGTGATGGGACTGCCTGTATCTTTAACTTCAGTTCCACGCTGCAGTCCATCTGTGGAACTCATCGCAATCGTTCTGACAACGTTGTCTCCGAGATGGAGGGCAACTTCCAGGGCGATCGTTTCTTCTTCATTTCCTTTTTCATGAGTGATGTACAATGCGTTATTCAATTCCGGCAATTCGCCCTCATTGAAACGCACATCAACCACAGGTCCCATGACTTGAACCACTTGACCTAAAGTCATTCGATTTCCTCCTAGTCTTTCTTTATTCAAGTGCTGATGCACCACCGACTATTTCTGTGATTTCTTGAGTGATCGCAGCCTGTCTGGCACGGTTATACTGCAATGACAGATCGTCAACCAGTTCCTTCGCATTATCCGTTGCAGCCTTCATCGCTGTCATACGCGCAGCATGTTCACTCGCTTTTGCATCGAGGAGTGCGCCGTAAACCAGACTTTCTGCATATTGTGGCAGAATCGTCTCCAGTATGGACTCCTTATCCGGTTCAAATTCGTATGTTGAGAGGTTGGAAGCCTGTGTTTCATTCGCGGTAACCGCACTCTCGGACAAAGGCAACAGTTGTCTTGTGTTGACCTTCTGCTCAAGCACATTAATGAATTTGTTATAGATGATATAGAGTTCATCAACGTCTTCATTCGCGAATTGTGCAACCGATTGTTGCGCAATTTCTTTGACACTGCTGAAGTCAGGCTGATCCTCAAGCCCAATGCGGTGATTTGTAATGCTGTAGCCCTGATTCTCAAGGAATTCGTAGCCCATTCTTCCAATTACGAAGAGATCATAGGATTCCGGGTTGTCATTATGACGCTCGCTGATCAGCCTAGTGATTTCTTTCATGATGTTCGCATTATATGGACCCGCAAGACCACTGTCTGACGTAATGATGACATAGCCGGTACGCTTGACCGGACGCTCCCTGAGCATAGGGTGGGAACTTGTATTGTCGCCTGAAGCAATGGCCTGGACAGCATCCTGTATCTTATCCATATAAGGCTGGAACCTCTTCGTGTTCTCCTCGGCCCGCCTCAATTTCGAGTTGGACACCATGTGCATGGCGCTAGTGATCTGGCTCATCTTTTTAGTTGATCCTATACGACCTTTTATTTCTCTTAGTGAAGCCATGAATTCACCACCTTATTCTATATTCACAATTCTTAATTGGAAGAGTTGAACAGCTTTTTGAAGCTGTTGATTGCTGTTTTATATGCTTCATCATCCGGAAGCTGTTTTGTCTCTTTTATGCCTTTTAGCAACTCCGGCTCATTTGAATCGAGCCAGTTGAGGAACTCGTCTTCAAACCTTGTAATATCTTCAACAGGAATCTCATCCAGATGGCCGTTGACAAGTGCGTATAGTATCGCAACTTGACGCTCTACAGGCAATGGATTGTTTTCACCCTGTTTGAGTACTTCGACGGTACGTTTACCACGTTCGAGTTTTGCAGCAGTCGCTTCGTCAAGGTCGGAACCGAATTGAGCAAATGCTTCCAGTTCACGGAATGCAGCGAGGTCGAGCCTCAATGTACCCGCTACCTTCTTCATTGCTTTGATCTGTGCAGAACCACCAACACGGGACACTGATAGACCGGCGTTGATAGCTGGTCTTACACCTGAGAAGAAGAGGTCTGACTGCAGGAAGATCTGTCCATCTGTAATGGATATAACGTTCGTAGGGACAAACGCACTGATATCCCCTGCTTGCGTCTCGATGAACGGCAATGCCGTAATCGATCCGCCACCCAATTCATCGTTGAGTTTCGCCGCACGTTCGAGCAGACGACTGTGCAGATAGAATACGTCACCTGGGTAAGCTTCACGGCCTGGTGGACGTTTCAGAAGCAATGACAGTTCACGGTAAGCCGCCGCCTGTTTAGTCAGATCATCATATACGATGAGGACGTGCTTGCCGTTAAACATGAACTCTTCCGCCATGGATACACCAGCATATGGCGCAATATAAAGAAGCGGAGCTGGCATGGAGGCACCAGCCGTTACTACGATCGTATAGTCGAGGGCACCGTTTTGACGGAGCGTTTCGACAGTAGACCTTACTGTAGATTCCTTTTGGCCGATTGCTACATATACACAAATCATGTCCTGATCCTTTTGGTTCAGGATTGTGTCGATCGCCACGGTAGTTTTACCTGTCTGACGGTCACCGATAATCAGCTCACGCTGGCCACGGCCAATCGGGACAAGTGCATCAATCGCTTTAATTCCCGTCTGTAGGGGTTCGTCGACTGACTTACGCGCCATGACGCCTGTAGCTGGACTTTCAATCGGTCTAGTCTTAGTTGCGCCGATTGGTCCTTTTCCATCTATAGCCTGGCCAAGTGGATTAACCACCCGTCCGATAAGTTCTTCACCTACAGGGACTTCCATGATGCGACCTGTGCGCTTCACTTCGTCGCCTTCTTTGATATCGTCGTATGGTCCGAGGATTACGATACCGATATTGTTTTCTTCAAGGTTCTGGGCAAGCCCCAGAACACCACTTGGAAATTCAAGCAGTTCTCCAGCCATTGCATCGTTAAGACCATGAGCAAGTGCGATACCGTCACCAACTTGGATGACTGTACCAACGTCTGTTACTTTCATATCTGCTTCATAGTTTTCGATCTGACTTTTCAGGAGAGCGCTTATTTCATCAGCTTTAATTGCCATCAATTGTCACTCCTTAATTAGCTATTAGTACTTTCTCTTAATTTGCTTCTCAAATCCGACAGTTTAGTATTCAATGAGCCATCATATACTTTTGTTCCGATGAACACACGGATTCCGCCGACCAGCTCTTCATTGACTTTATTTTCGATCAGCAGTTTAGAAAGGCCTGTTCTTTTGACAAAGACTTTCCCTATGCTTTCTATCTCTTCTGAAGAGAGTTCGTAGACGGACTCGATCACAACATTCTCTTGATTATGATGACGATTATATCTATCGATGAAGGAGTTGTAGACCGATGTCACTTCAGTTAATTTATTGCGATCTGACAGAATGAGCAGTGCGTTGCGCAAAGGTTCGACAATATCATTGAATGCTTCTTTAAGGACTTCTCTTTTCTTATTCATTGGGATGCGCGGATTTTCCGCGAACTTCGTGAACAGAGGAGTGTTCTTGAAAGCTTTCATCACTTCGTCAAAATCTCTGCGGGCTGCTTCAAGCTGTCCTGATTCTTCGACTGCATTGAACAGCGCCTCAGAGTATTTCTGTGCTGAGCTGGACATTATTTACCCCCTGCTTCCTGAAGGTATCTTTCAACCAGATCTTTTTGATCATCTTGATTGATTTCTTTAGCAATCATCTTCTCTGCAATCAGGACGGAAATTTCGCCGACCTGATCATTGATGTCGCGGATTGCTTTTTCTTTTTCTCTCTCAATATCCGCCTTAGCTGTCTCCATCATCTGATTCGCACGCGTATTCGCATCGTGGATAATTGCTTCCTGCTCTTTTTTGGCCTGGTTTTTAGCATTATCCATCATTGCTGAAATCTCAGTCTGTGTCTCTCTGAGCACAGCTTCATTTTCTTCTTTGAGTTTGACAGCATCCATTCTGCGCTGTTCAGCCTCATCTATCTCCGAATGGATCAGCTGCTCCCGTTCATCCATCACTTTCTTCAACGGCTTCCAGACAAAGTATGAAAGTGCGCCAAGAAGTACGAGGAAAGTTACAAGCTGTACCAAACTGCTCCCAATTGCTGATGGGATCGTCTCCGTAGCCCCTAAAATAAGAAATTCCACTTATGTACACTCCTTTCGCGAGAGTTTCAATCTATTTTACAATCTACATAATAAGACGGCGAAATCTTAAAAGAAGACTTCGCCAGATGTAACGGTTCTTAGAACATGAACATGAGCATGAATGAGATAACAATTGCGATGATCGGAACGGCCTCAACAACACCGATACCGATGAACATGATTGTCATGAGTGGGCCACGGGCTTCCGGCTGGCGGGAGACCCCTTCAACTGTTTTAGAAACGATAAGGCCGATACCGATACTTGCGCCAAGTGCTGCAAGACCAGCAGCGATACCTACTGCGAGTAGATTCATCATAAGAAATAGTTCCTCCTAAAATATTTTGAAAGTAAAATTTAATTTTTATATTAATGATCCTCGTTCACCTTATGGGAAAGATAGACCATTGATAACATAACGAATATAAATGCCTGGATTGCACCAATGTAGATTGAGAATCCTTGCCAGATCATCATTGGAATGAATCCGCCGATGAATCCTATAGCGCCTGAAGTCATTACCATGACTAGGAGTGCAAGCAATATTTCACCTGCATAGATGTTACCGTAAAGACGCAAGCCAAGTGTCAGATTGTATGTGAATTCTTCGATGAATTTAAACGGTGCCATGAACCACACCGGTTCTACGTAAGATTTGATGTATGCTTTCGTGCCACGCATCTTTATACCGTAGTAATGCGTCATGACTATCATCACACTAGCCAAAGTCAAAGTTACTGCTGGATCCGCAGTCGGTGACTTCCACCACAGTGTCTGATCGGCATCCGGCGCAACAAAGGCAAAAGGCAACCCAACCATATTTGATACAAATATGTATAAAATCAATGTCAGGGCAAGGAAGTGGAATCTTCCTCCTTGTTTCCAGGCCATGTTGCCCGAGATGATACCTTTAACGAAGTTCATCAGTACTTCCATAAGTACCTGACTCTTTCCAGTCGGTCTCACTGCCAGATTTCTCGTCATAAAGAAAGCGATTAGAAATACAATGAGCGATGAAATTACTATCATCAATACTGTAGACAGGTTGAATATAATTGGAAGACCCAAAACATCTATAGTCCATATTGGATTTCCGTGCTCCATTTTTTCACCTCTTTCACTCCGTCAATTCTTTAACAGTACGAAACAGGATCATGACATAGCTGAGCATGAGCCCCGACCCTATACCGAAAATGCTGAATATATCCGGGAAACGCACCCAGAATAAGCATGTAACAATTACAATGGCAAGTCTTGCCGCCGTCCCAGTCCTGATTTTTCCATCTACTGCCCCATAAGCCCTATCAAGGTTGTAATACCAATTGAACAACATCAATATGGACGCAAGGGTGCCTAGGGCGAACCCTGCTGCAAAAGTTGATGATGTAAACAGGTAGATGAGTAAGCTAATGACAAGGGGGAAAAGCAGAAACCTTAAAAAGTGGTGGGAAAATCGTCTCAGAAATGGCAATTTAACACTGTCTCCTAGTGTATTATACGGCTTTCGTTGTAAACCGTTACATTACTCTTGTAATGATATAGGAGTGCTTTTTTTATGTCAATATTATGGACATATTAATTTAATTTCAGTTTGATTCTGACATATTATAGACATAATTGGTCATGCTTTGAAACTTTCTGGTTTTTCATTGAGGATGCCGTAGTAGTACTTGATGTTTTCGCAGATCCTTAAAGAAGCCCGACCGTCCCCATATGGATTGTTGGCCTGAGCCATCTTTTTGTATACTTCCTCATCCGTGAGAAGCTCATTCACCAGTCTGTAGACGTCTTCCTTTTCTGTACCCGCCAGCTTTAGAGTCCCTGCTTCTATGCCTTCGGGACGCTCTGTGGTATCACGCAACACCAACACTGGTTTTTGTAGTGATGGCGCTTCTTCCTGGACGCCTCCGGAATCCGTCAGTATAATATGACTGTTTGCTGCAAAGTTATGGAAATCGACCACGTCCAGCGGTTCAATCAGTTCAATCCGGTCATGGCCTGAGAGGTGCTTATCTGCTATGGCCCTCACCTTAGGATTTTTGTGCATTGGATACACCACTGTAACATCTGCGAACGTCTCTACGATGTCCCTGACTGCACTGAAGATATTCTCCATCGGTGTACCGATGTTTTCTCTCCTATGCG
The DNA here is from genome assembly GCF_055379195.1 of Salinicoccus jeotgali. NCBI lineage: Bacteria > Bacillati > Bacillota > Bacilli > Caryophanales > Staphylococcaceae > Salinicoccus > Salinicoccus jeotgali. The sequence goes on from NZ_AP043830.1 coordinate 1,943,982, forward strand.
CAGTGAGCAGGATGACCTTTTTGTCTTTGTGCTTGCTGATGATGTCGCTCTGGTATGAGGTGTCAACTGTCGTCCTCAGTGCATCTATAGCGGTATTGCCAGTGACTGAAATCGTTTCTGGTTTTTTATTTTCCTCAAGCAGATTGTTTCTTGATGTTTCTGTCGGTGAAAAATGCAGGTCTGCAAGGGCACCTGTCATCTGTCGATTCATTTCTTCCGGGAAAGGCGAATATTTATTGTGGGTCCTGAGGCCCGCTTCAACGTGCCCAATATCCACCTTACTGTAGAACGCAGCCAAACTTCCTGCGAATGTCGTCGTCGTATCCCCATGAATGAGCATCATATCTGGTTCCGCTTCTTTAATGATTGACTCAAGCCCTGTAATGACACGACCTGTCACCTCAGAGAGTGTCTGCCCCTGTTTCATGATATTCAAATCATAGTCAGGTGTAATGCCGAAGATCGACAGTACCTGATCGAGCATTTCCCTGTGCTGTGCCGTAACGACGACTATCGGTTCCAGTTCGGGATCGTCTTTAAGCGCCAATACAAGAGGTGCCATCTTGATTGCTTCCGGCCGCGTGCCGAAAACCGTCATAATTTTTTTCATGTTCTTTCTCCTCATGATCTATTTTCTCTATTTTGTGCCGAACAAACGGTCACCGGCATCTCCGAGCCCCGGTACGATGTAGCTTGCATCATTGAGCTTTTCATCAAGTGCTGCAATGTAGATGTCCACATCCGGATGTGCTTCTCTCAAAACGTCCACACCTTCAGGAGCCGCCACCAGGCAGATGAACCGAATTTTAGTCGCCCCGCGCTTTTTAACAGCTGTAATCGCTTCAACTGCAGAAGCCCCTGTTGCGAGCATTGGATCGATTACGAAGATATCACGTTCTTCAATGTCACCAGGGAATTTCGCATAATATTCTATCGCCTCCAACGTCTCCGGATCCCGGTATAGGCCAACATGGCCCACCCTCGCAGATGGAATCAGTTTCAATATCCCCTGCTGCATTCCAAGACCTGCGCGGAGAATTGGTACAATACCAAGTTTTTTACCACTCAACCGCTTCTCTGTAGTCCGTGTGACAGGCGTTTCCACTTCAACATCTTGAAGGGAAAGGTCCCGGGTCACTTCATATGCCATCAGCATACCGACCTCATCCACCAGTTCCCTGAACTCTTTAGTGGATGTGTTTTTATCTCTGATGTATCCCATCTTATGCTGGATTAATGGATGTTCCATTACTTGTACTTTAGACATATTTTTCCTCCTTTTTTCCCAATTGTGCCGGAGCAATGTTTTGCTCCGGCAGTTCGAATTTACTTATGCAGTGGGAAACCATCAGTAAGTCCAGTCACTCTTTCCCTGAGTTCCTCGAACTGCTGACCTTCTTTGACCGCTGTCAAAGCTTCTACGATGATATCCGCCACTTTTTCCATTTCCGCTTCCTTGAACCCGCGCGTCGTCATAGCTGGTGTACCCAGACGGATGCCGCTTGTAACGAACGGGGACTCCTCATCGAACGGAATGGTGTTCTTATTGCATGTGATGCCGATCTCATCAAGTGCTTCTTCTGCTTGCTTACCAGTAAGACCAAAGCTTTTGACATCGACAAGCACAAGGTGATTATCCGTTTTGCCGCCAACGATGCGCAATCCGCCATCAGCCAGTCTGGCAGCCAGAGCTTTTGCGTTTTTCAGCACCTGATCTTGATATTCCTTGAAACCAGGATTCAACGCCTCACCAAAAGCTACTGCCTTAGCAGCGATGATGTGCATGAGTGGCCCTCCCTGGATGCCTGGGAAAATCAATTTATCAACTTTTTTGGCATGTTCGCTTGTAGTGAGTATGAGGCCACCACGCGGCCCTCTCAATGTCTTATGGGTCGTCGAAGTGACAAAATCAGCATATGGTACCGGGTTTTGATGGAGTCCAGCTGCGACAAGCCCGGCGATATGTGCCATATCGACCATCAGATAAGCACCTACTTCGTCAGCTATCTCACGGAATTTCTTGAAGTCTATCTCTTGTGCATAGGCACTCGCCCCAGCCACAATCATTTTAGGCTTATGTTCTCTGGCTTTTTCCAGTACTTCATCGTAATCCAAGACTTCTCCATCTTTTACCACACCGTACTCCTCAAAGTTGAAGAGCTTACCACTGAAGTTCACAGGACTGCCGTGCGTAAGGTGACCACCATGATTCAAGTTCATGCCAAGCACAGTATCCCCTGGTTTTAGAACAGACATATAGACAGCCATGTTCGCTTGTGAACCTGAGTGGGGCTGTACGTTTGCATGCTCGGCACCAAACAGTTCCTTCGCACGTTCACGAGCCAGATCTTCTACGATATCCACATATTCACACCCGCCATAATATCGCTTGTGGGGGTAGCCTTCTGCATATTTATTGGTGAGTATTGAACCTTGTGCTTCCATTACCGCTTCTGACACAAAATTCTCAGAGGCAATCAGTTCAATATTATTTTTTTGACGGTTATGCTCATCTTCCATTGCTTCAAAAAGTTTAAGATCTTGAGACTCGATAAGTGACATGTTCTCTCTCCTTAATAATTAGGTTAATAGTGCGCGCGTGGACCTCCAATAAGCTTAGGTCTTGAGTAGGCGATTGTGACGTTAGCCTGTCCTATCGTCTTTTGTTCCACCCTGAGTGGAACGGCTACAGGCTTGATATGCATTCCAATCAGGGTCTGGCCGATATCAATGCCCCGATCTGCTGCCACATGTTCAGTAACCGCTGGGGAGTCGAAGTGATGGTAGGCATATTCACTCAGACTGCCTCCTGCCGAGCGGTGAGGCACGACACTGACAGCCGGGTAACGTCTATTTTCGGCGACGTGCCTTTCCATCGTAATTGCACGGTTGATGTGTTCGCAGCCCTGGAACATAAGGTTGACATTGTGCTGTCCAGCCTTTTCGCTGAACACATCAAATATCAACGCAGCCACTTCCTCTGAGCTATTTTCTCCGATGCGGTGACCCATCACTTCTGATGTTGAACAGCCAATCAGCACATCTTCTCCTGCTCTGAAAAAGTCTACAGCTTCAAGTTGTGAAACCAATGCGTCCAGGTCATTCTTCAATCTTGCAAACTCTTCGTTCATGTCTACCTCCTTCATATTCTGTCGCCAGCCAGACATCTACAATATCATCTGCAAGGCCGGGACCGATGACTCGTTCTCCCATCGCCAGAATATTGGAATTGTTATGGGCTCGGGTGGCACGTGCGGAAAATGTGTCGTGGACCAGAGCACAGCGAATACCTTTGACTTTGTTCGCACTAATGCTCATGCCGATACCAGTTCCGCAGATCAGTATGCCCCGGTCATATTCACCAGCAGCCACTTTCTCTGCAACAGGTCGTGCAAAGTCCGGATAGTCCACAGAAGCGTCGGAATCGGGACCGAAATCCGAAAAATCAACGTTTTTTTCACGAAGTTTCGCAACAATTGACTGTTTCAGATTGAAACCGCCATGGTCTGAAGCAATAATAACTTTCATATACGGTTCACCTCGTTTACATTATATAATAAAAGCTTACAGAGAAAAGGCTTCATAAGCAAATCACAAGTCAAATTCATCAATGAATTTTTTAAGTTGTACAAAAGTCTCCTCATAATCATCCATCGTACCGCCGTAAGGGTCCATGACGTCTTCAATCCCTTCCCCAGCATATTCGCTCATCATCCGCACATCTGCTTCTGGAAATTGTTTTTCCACTATATCTTTATGGCTGGCTGTCATAACAAGTAACAATGAATCGGCAGTATCTGCCGCCATCAATTGACTGGGTGCAGATGGCCGCTCCAGGTTTTCACGGTCGATGATTGCTGCTGAGCGATCATTGATGTCTGTAGCACCAGCCATCAATCCCCTCGATTCAAAAACAATATCCTTGTCCTTGAATCTGGCCTTTGCATAACTTTCTGCCAGCGGACTCCTGCAAGTGTTGCCAGTGCAGACGAAAATTATCCTCATGACGATTCTCCCTTGATTATTTCATTGCCGGTCGCTTTATAAATGCGGTTCATCAACGCTTCTGTTTCAGCATTTTTCGGGAATCCTTGAATATATATGATATCCACCTCGGATTTGTCCATCTTCCTTAATGCTGCGTACAAATTGCGTGCCGCTTCCCGATAGGCCTGCTCTGTGGAACATAGACTGATGAACTGCGCCCCTTCGGGCACATATTCCCTCGTTGTTTCTGGCGCAATGACACCCATTTTTTGGCCTTCTTCAACCTGTAGATGTGTATTGTTGCGAAGACCCCCCTCGATGACCACAAGCGGCTGGTGAGGAGCGTAGTGTTTATACTTCATGCCTGGTGCAATCGGTTGGTTGTCGGCAGATTCATGCCTTCCGACAACTTCTTCCAAAACATCTTCCAAGTCTTCCCGTGTGATGCTCCCCGGCCGCGCGATGCGATAAGGGAACCTTGTGCAATCGAGCACTGTACTTTCCAATCCATAGGTTGCCGGTTCACTTGCGACTACTCCGTAGACTTTGCCGTTCAAGTCGTCTATAACATGACTGTAATCTGTAGGGGAAGGTTTTCCGCTTAAGTTCGCACTCGGCGCGGCCAAAGGAAAACCGACTTCACGAAGCAGTGCGCGACCGACCGGATGACTTGGCATCCTGACTGCCACCGAGTCCAGTTCTGCCACCGCATTGCTTGCAAGCATATTCCCCTTCAGCGGCAGAATGAAGGAAATCGGCCCTGGCCAAAAATGTTCCATCAATGTTTCTACTTTGACATCGAGCGGCTCAGTGAATTCGGATAATTGTGCCACATCATATATATGTACTATAAGAGGATTGTCACCAGGCCGGTTTTTGGCTGCAAATATCTTCTGTATCGCCTCAGGATTTCGTGCATCGCCCGCCAGACCATAGACTGTTTCTGTGGGAATGCCGATCACTTCCCCATATTCGAAGGCGGTCTTTATTTCATCCATCTTTTCAGAAGTTTCAATTGTATCCAGTTGACCCGTTTCAACTTCCCATATTTTTGTGTCCATACTACCCCTCCCATCTGAAGTGAAGTATTCTGTCGTTTCCGTTTATATCTTTTAGAATTTCAGGTTGCGTACCCGGCCAACATTCCGTTACATAGCGACTCAAAGCTTCAGCCTGCTTCCAGCCAATCTCGAAATAGACGCGCCCGCCCTGTTTCAAAACATTGGCCAGCTGCCTGATCATTTTTTTATACAGCCCGAGTCCGGCCTCCTCTGCATAGAGTGCCAGTTCCGGTTCGTGCAGAATTACTGAGTCGTCCATATATCTTTGCTCTGATCGACTGATGTACGGGGGGTTTGAGACGATGGCATCCACTTTGATATCGCCTTCGATGAGTGGAACAAAGAGGTCTCCTGACAACATCTGCGGACTAACCCCGTGCCTTTTGGCATTCTCTGCAGCTACATGCAGGGCTTCAACCGATAGATCAGTTAAAATCACTTCATTCTTTTTCCAAACCTTGCCCAAAGTGATTCCGATTGCGCCTGTGCCCGAACCGATGTCCACTATCGTGCGCCCATCATCCTTCTCTTTTTCGAGCACCAGTGCCACAAGCTCTTCGGTTTCATTGCGCGGTATCAGCGTATGGGCATTCACTTTGAACGCCTCGCCGTAAAACCACGCCACGCCCGAAACATATTGGTAGGGTTCCCCTTGCTCCACCCTCTCCAACGCTCGCTGATATAATTCCCGCGCTGCATCCGGCACTTCAAGATGGCCATTCACAAGTCGACTCGTTGTGTCCATCGCAAGCAAATCTTCCAGCAGGAGAACGGCTATGCGTGGTTCTTTCCCATGCGCGATAAGAGAAGCTTCTGCTTCCCTCACCATATCCCGATAGCTATAGGGAGGCATTGTTCAATTCTTCCAGTTTGCTCGTCTGCTCTTCGATTGTCAGCGCTTCAATGATTTCATCCAGCTTACCTTCTATGATCTGGTCAAGCTTCTGGATAGTCAGTCCTATTCTGTGGTCTGTGACCCTGTTTTGCGGATAGTTGTATGTGCGTATCCTTTCAGAACGGTCCCCGGTACCGACTGCGCTTTTTCGTTTTTCAGCATACTCTGCTTCCGCTTCGCGCTGCATCATGTCGTATACACGTGCTTTGAGGACTTTCATGGCGCGTTCACGGTTTTTGATCTGTGATTTTTCGTCTTGGGAAGTCACTACCGTTCCTGTAGGAAGGTGGGTGATCCGCACTGCTGAGTCGGTTGTATTGACGTGCTGTCCCCCTGCACCACTTGAACGATAAGTATCTATTTTCAAATCTTCGTTGCGGATATCTATTTCGACATCCTCCACTTCCGGTAATACAGCAACAGTCGCGGTGGAGGTGTGGATTCTGCCACCAGATTCAGTCTCAGGCACCCGCTGGACACGATGTGCGCCATTTTCGAACTTGAGTTTTGAAAATGCTGCATCTCCCTGGATCATGAAGCTGATCTCCTTGTATCCTCCGTGATCACTGGCATTCGCCTCAACGACCTCTATCTTCCAGTTGTTTTCTTCTGCATAGCGCGAATACATCCTGAATAGGTTGCCTGCAAAAATCTGCGCTTCGTCTCCTCCTGCTGCACCCCTTATCTCGATGATGACGTTCTTGTCGTCATTTGGATCTTTTGGAATAAGGAGCAACTTCAATCTGTCTTCGAGTTCAGGTATCTTCTTCTCCGAATCCGAAATCTCTTCTTTAAGCATTTCGAGCATTTCCTTGTCATCCGTCTCCTGCATCATCATCCGCGATTCTTCAATAGTCTCCTTATGTTGCTTATATTCCCTGAATGCTTCGACGGTTTTCTGCAGATCGCTCTGCTCCTTCGAATACTCTCTCAGCTTATCTGAATCACTGACCACTTCCGGGTCGCTCAACAGTTCATTCAGCATCTCATAACGATTTTCAATTATTTCAAGTTGATCGAACATATATTTTCACCTTTTCGTCTCTTTAATCTCGTTAATTATATCATATTCGGAAATAAAAAAACTGTATCGGAATATAACCCGATACAGTTTGGATACTCTTATTCGTTTGCGCTTTTGAAACCGAATTTTTTGTTGAACTTTTCAATACGGCCATCCGCAGATGCGAATTTTTGACGTCCAGTATAGAATGGATGACATTCAGCACAAACCTCTACTGTAATGTCCTCGCTGTTAACTGATCCTGTTTCAAAATCGTTGCCACATGAGCACTTTACAGTCACTCTGTGGTATTCCGGGTGAATTCCTTGTTTCATTACCTTTTCAGCTCCTTTGCCCTGAACCATCTGGAACAGAGTTATTAGTGGGTTGCCCACTTCGATACTTTTGCATTATACACGTTGGAATAGAAAGAATCAACCGTTCTGTTCAATTCAGATGACCGGGCGGCCCGTCGAATGGGAAGACAGCATCCGCTGGCGCAGCACATCGAAAAATTCCTCATTTGTTTTGGTCTGCTTCAATATCTTCAGGAACCTCTCGGTAAAGTCCGGAGAGTCCGTGAACAAGTTCCGGAGCTGCCATAATACTTCGAGCTGCCCCTTATCGAGAAGCAGTTCTTCTTTACGGGTGCTCGAGCGCCGGATATCGATTGCCGGATAAATCCTCCGTTCACTCATGTTGCGGTCCAGATGCAGTTCCATATTGCCGGTCCCTTTGAACTCTTCATAGATTACATCATCCATGCGGCTGCCTGTGTCCACCAATGCGGTCGCCAGGATGGTCAGGCTGCCCCCGGCCTCTATATTTCTCGCCGCACCGAAGAAATGCTTCGGTCGATGCAGGCTTGCCGGATCAAGTCCACCGGATAACGTACGGCCGCTTGGCGGAATCACAAGATTATACGCCCTCGCGAGCCGGGTGATGGAATCCATCAGCACCACGACATCCTCGCCCATCTCCACAAGCCGCTTCGAACGTTCAAGAAGCAGTTCAGCAACTTTGACATGGTGTTCAGGCGGTTCATCGAAGGTCGAATGCACAACTTCCGCATCTTCAACAGACCGCTCGAGATCTGTCACTTCCTCAGGCCGTTCGCCGATGAGGAGGATGAATAATTTTGATTCAGGATGGTTTTTGGTGATCGCATTGGCGATCTCTTTAAGAAGGGAAGTCTTACCTGCCTTAGGTGGGGCGACGATCATCCCCCGCTGACCAAAACCGATCGGAGTGACAAGGTCCATGATCCGCGTCGATAGATCTTCAGGTCGATTCTCCAGATGCATGCGCTCATCGGGATAGAGCGGCGTAAGTGCCTGGAAGTGCGGGCGCTTTTTTATCTGCTCTGCATTATGGTCATTGACGAAGTCGACCTGCAGCAATCCGTAGTATTTCTCGTTCTCTTTCGGCCGGCGTACTTTACCTGTGACTTTATCGCCCTTTTTGAGCTCGAACCGACGGATCTGTGAAGCAGAAATGTATATGTCCTTCTCCCCTTTGGAGAGGTTGACCGTCCTCAGGAAACCATAGCCATCCGGTTGGATGTCATCGAGTACACCTTCCATATAATAGTTGCCGTCTTTCTCCATCTGGGCTTCCATGATGGCGAGGACCAGTTCTTTCTTGTTCAGCCGGCTGTAGTTGGAGAGGCCGAGCTCTTTGGCGCGCACTGTCAGTTCTTTTGTATTATTTTTCTTGTATAGGGCATCAAAGGACTCATATTTAAGTCCATTTTCATCTCTCTCAGCCATATATTCACGTCACTTTCATTTTTAAGTAGATGGTTAGGTGTGTTTTTAATTGAGGATGTGCTACAGAGGCTTTCCAAGGAGAATTACCTTTACATATTCTACACTAGAGGGTGCTAAAGATAAAGGTTCGATACGGCCACCCTCCTTTCCCGATTAAAGGCCCGGACAGTTGTCCGGGCCTTTAATCAGTTTTCTTTTATTTCTTCGCGCCAGATGTCAGCGCCTAAATCCTTCAGTTTTTTGACGATATCCGTGTAGCCGCGATCTATATGGTTCACATTGTGGATCGTTGTCACACCTTCAGCGATCAAGCCTGAGATGAGAAGACTCGCTCCAGCACGAAGGTCACTTGCATAGACGTCGGCCCCGTTTAATTTTGATGGGAAAATCAGTGCCGAGCCGCTGTTTTGTTCTATTTTCGCATCCATACGGCTCAGTTCATCGACATGTCTGAAACGGGCCGGATAAATCGTCTCTGTAATCTTGCTTACCCCGTCCGCCATAAAGAGTATCGGGGTTAGAGGCTGTTGCAGATCAGTCGCAAATCCTGGGTATACTTGGGTCTTAACTGAAATCGGCCGATAATTTTCAGGTTTGCTGATGGTCGCCCAATCATCTCCCATTTCAATCTGGACGCCTAGTTCTTCGAGCTTCGCCGTAAGTGACTCCATATGGGTCGGAATGATGTTTTGCACCGTAAAGTCCTCTCCTGCCGCCGCCGCTGTAATCATATAGGTACCCGCTTCTATGCGGTCTGGGATGATATTATGGGTGGTGCCATGGAGTGATTCCACCCCATGGATCTTGATGGTGTCTGTTCCAGCACCTCGGATATCAGCCCCCATATTATTGAGCAGCGAAGCTACATCGACGACTTCCGGTTCTTTAGCCACATTTTCAAGGACCGTCTTTCCTTCTGCACTACTCGCAGCAATCATAAGGTTGATTGTCGCCCCTACCGAAACCATATCGAAGAATATTCTCGCACCTTCCAACTTTTCTGCAACAAGGTACATGGCACCATGTTCATTCGTCACTTTGGCGCCAAGTTTTTCAAATCCTTTAATGTGCTGGTCGATCGGTCTGGGACCGAGCGGACATCCTCCCGGGAGTCCGATCACACACTTCTTAAACCGTGCAAGCATCGCCCCCATCATATAATAGGATGCTCTTAGGGATTGTACTTTTGTATTTGGCAGCGGCATATTTTCTGCTTTTTCAGCATTGATGCGCAATGTTGTGCCGTCGAGTTCCGTGGTGACGTTCAGGTCATTAAGAAGACTCATCAATGTCTTTACATCGGAAATCTCCGGCAAACCTTCCAGGATCACTTCCCCTTCTGACGCCATTAATGATGCAGGTATCAGGGCGACCGCACTATTTTTCGCCCCGCTGATCTCTACTTCGCCGGAGAGTTTCCTGCCTCCTCTGACTTTTATCACTTCTTTAACCATAGTCGTTCTCCTTAATTTAGAATGCCTACTGGCCCTTTTGGCTGTTCCAGTCTTTCAGGAACTGGTCGATGCCTTTGTCAGTCAATGGGTGACTTGTGAGTTTCTTCAATACTTTATAAGGGATTGTAGCAATATCTGCACCTGCTACCGCTGCGCCATGGACGTGGCCTTCATTTCTGATTGAGGCAGCGATTATTTCCGTACCTATTCCATGAACCGTGAAGATGTGTCGGATGTCCGCGATGAGATTCATGCCATCGAGGCCGATATCATCCAGTCTGCCGATGAACGGAGACACATAAGTAGCGCCGGCATGGGCTGCGGTGAGCGCCTGGACAGTATTGAATACGAGCGTCACGTTTGTCTTTATGCCTTCAGATGACAGGACATTCACTGCTTTCATTCCTTCATCAGTCATCGGAATCTTGACGATGATATGCTCGTGAAGCTTCGCGAGTTCACGTCCCTCTTCAATCATACCTGCTGCATCAAGCGCAATCACTTCGCCGCTTACCGGCCCTTGAACCAACTCGCATATTTCCACAAGACGGTCATGGAAGGATATATCCTTCTCCTTGGCCACAAGCGATGGATTGGTGGTAACACCACGCAATACGCCCCATTCGTGTATCTCTTTGATTTCATCCATGTTTGCTGTATCGATAAAGTATTTCATAAACTTAAGGCACCTCCATTTAGGTTATTCATTCATTATAAAACAGTCACGCCCAGTCGGCAATGGCTGCCAGATCTTCTCAAACTGTATACATATCTGCTTCAATAATCAAATAAAAGCCATCCTTAGTGGATGGCTTTTCATGGACTGTTACGCTTGACCTGAAGTGCCGAACTCCCGGATTTTACCGCGTACAGTCTCTTTGACTGCTTCCCTTGCAGGCCCGAGGTATTTACGTGGATCATATACTTCAGAATCATTGGCCAGGACTTCTCTGACCTTCTGTGCTGACGCAATCTGGTTGTCGGTATTGACATTGATTTTAGCGGTTCCAAGAGAGATTGACCTTTGGATGTCTTTAGTCGGAATCCCCGTACCACCGTGCAACACCAATGGAATATCGGACTGGTTGCCGATTTCCTCCATTTCCGCAAACCCAAGATTCGGTTCTCCCTTATATGGACCATGCACCGAACCGAGTGCAGGTGCGAGGCAATCGATGCCTGTCCTCTCAACCAGTTCGCGGCACTCTGCAGGATCGGCATAGATCACACCGTCAGCTATAACATCATCTTCCTGGCCTCCAACGACACCGAGCTCGGCTTCGACGGAGACGCCCCTTTCATGGGCATACTCAACAACCTTCCTTGTTGTGGCGACATTGTCTTCAAATGGGCCATGTGAAGCATCTATCATGACTGATGTAAATCCAGCACCAATCGCCTCGACACATTTCTCATAGCTCGACCCGTGGTCCAGATGGATGGCCACCGGTATTGTGATGTCTAGATCGTGCATGAGGCCTTCAATCATTTTAACGACAGTTGTCATGCCGCTCATATATCTCGCCGCACCTTCTGAAACGCCCAGGATGACCGGGGCATTCTCTTCTTGTGAAGCTGTCAGGATCGCTTGGGCGAACTCCAGGTTATTGACGTTATACTGGCCAACTGCATATCCTTCTTTTCTTGCTTTATTAAGCATTTCCGTCATTGATACTAAAGGCATCTAATTTTCCTCCTGTAGATTGTTTGCTTTATTGCATAACTGTGATTATAGCAAATACATTTTATTTCGGGTAATGATTTGGTACCATTGAAATACTGACTACCATGAATGGAGTGATCTTATGGATAAGATTCTACAGACTCAACTGACGAATATATATAATCATATAAACGCCCAGGAAGAAGAAATCGAAATGGCAGCACGCCTGATTGCCCAGGCTGTCGGCAGCGAGGGGGAAGTCCGGCTGGCCACTTTCCACGATTTCACCGGCATCCAATCATACCTTCTGGAAGGGGCACTCTCCCTGCCGAAGGCCAAACCATTCGAAACAGTCGAATCCTTGGACGCCCCGGACCGGACCCTGGTTATAGCAGACCAGTTTGATGAACCCGTCAAACAGTTGGTCAATGCGCTTGGAGAAGCGGACAAGGAATTCGTACTCATCTCGAATTATAATAAGCATGAAGCAGAAATACTGGACTCACTCCACCATTATATCGACTTATCCTCCCCGCGTCCCCTGGTTCCGACACCTGATTTCGACAAAATTGTTAACCCTTATATTTCTGCATTCCTATACCTGTATGATCACCTGTTCATCCTTGTGGACGAAATGACGAATGAAGCGTACTGAACTCCTGATCTGAAAGCATCCTCAGGCCGTTCAGGATGACCAAGATGGTGCTCCCTTCATGACCGATGACACCTAGGGGCAGATTGATTGCCTGAAAGAAGTTCGAAATGATCAGAATGGTAATGACAGCGACTGAAAATAACAGGTTCTGTGCGATTATGCGATTCAATCGAGCTGATGCAGCCATCATCTCGGGTATGCGCTTCAACTGCTCATTCATCAAAACGATGTCTGCCGTCTCTAACGCAATTCCCGTACCTTTACCCATGGCGACTCCGATATCGGCTTGTTTGAGGCCTGGCGCATCGTTGACGCCGTCACCCACCATCACCACTATCCCTTTTTCCTTATAGGCATTTATGTGCTTCACCTTGTCTTCAGGGCTCTGGTCCCCTATCGCTTTAGTTATACCAATTGAATGCGCGATTGATTCTGCTGCCTTCTGGTTGTCACCAGAGATCATAATCGTCTCCTTGCCAAGCTTATTAAGTGTTCCGATTATATCTGAAGCCTCTTCCCGCTCTACATCCTTAAGAGCGATGAGCGCTTTTTTTATGCCATCTTCGATATATATCGTAACAGTATGCCCACTATCCAAAAGCTGTGATTTATAAGGCTCCATGAAATCATCATCCTGTGCTTTGAACACTTGGACATGTCTCTCTCCAATCATACCTTCTACACCTTTACCTACCACATCACGGACATCTGTTGCCGTCACACCTTCTTGCTTCATGCCTTCAAAGTGATTCTTGATCTTGACTGCGAGCGGATGGTTGCTGGAGCGTTCAAGTTCATAGATGAACGCCGCTATGCGTGACCGTTCGGATTCTTTCACTACTTCAAAATGTGTAATGGCGGGTTCTCCCTTAGTCAGTGTGCCTGTTTTATCAAACAGGACGAAATCCACTTCATTCAACTGCTCCATGTATCTCCCACCCTTAATCAGCACACCTTTTTTGGCACTGGTCGATATAGCTGAAAGGGTAGCTGGCGTAATGGAAGCCACCACTGCACATGGCGAAGCGACGACCAGAAGCACCATTGCACGGTAGAAGGTCTCATTCCATCCCCATCCAAAAATGTAATGTGGCATAAATAGCATGAAACCTGTTGTGATCAACACTATCCAAACGTACCTGTTTTCGAACCGTTCTATGAATTGTGCGCGCTTCGAAGGTACACTTTCGCTTTCCTTCACCAGTTCTATCATCCGATTGAAGATGGTTTCCTCATTGTCCACCGTCATCCTGACAGATACTACGCCCCCTTCATTGATGGAACCTGTCAACACAGTGTCATCAACACTTTTATCAACCAGTATGGACTCGCCCGTCAGAGATGCCTCATCGACTTCTGTCGAGCCCTCTATAACAATACCGTCTATCGGAAAGACGTCTCCCCGCATGACGACTACTACATCTCCTATTTCCAGCGAATCCACTTCCACTGTTTCATATCCTCCGTCTGCCGACAGTTTTTTGGCAGTGTTCGGCTTCATTTTGATCAATGACCCAACAGCATCACGGGTCTTGGTCTCAGCATAGGCCTCAAGTGTCCCACTGACACTGAAGATGAATATGAGGATCGCTCCTTCAAACCAATACCCTATAATGGATGCGCCGGTCGCTGCAATAATCATGAGCAGTTCAACATTCAGCTTCCGCTCCCTCACTGTGTGCTGCACGCCCTCTTTAGCCTGGAACCATCCCCCGATGACAAATGCCAAGATAAAGATCAATGGATACCATGACACTTCCGTGAAACGTTCCAGGTAGAATCCTGCAGCAATCAATAGACCTGAAATGACTGTGAAGTACAACTGGAGCTTGTTCATTCGACCACTCCTTAAGTATTATCCTTGTACTTCAATTATACCCACCCCCCTGATCGGTTTCATGATCTGTCAGCATGTTTGTTTGTATTTTATGTGGATGATGACAATGATTATCGTTACCGCATATAAAAAGAGCCACGCAACCCTAATGGTTGCGTGGCTCTTCAACATGTTAATCCAAACATGCATTGATAAGCCCTTGGAACAGGGGATGCGGCCGTGTCGGCCGGGATTGGAATTCAGGATGGAACTGGACGGCGACAAAGTATGGATGATCTTTAAGTTCGATCATCTCAACGAGCCTGCCGTCTGGAGAAGTGCCGGAGAATATCATGCCCTTCTCCTCAAGCTGCGTCTTGTATTTGTTGTTGAACTCATACCTGTGGCGATGACGCTCATCTACATGCGAAACGCCATAGAGCTTGCGCGCTTTAGTGCCTTCTTTGATTTCACAAGGGAAGCTGCCGAGCCTCAATGTACCTCCGAGGTCCACGACATCTTTTTGGTCCGGCATCAGATCGATGACAGGATGCGCAGTGTCCTCATCCAGTTCACTTGAATGGGCACCTTCAAGACCAGCTACATTGCGTGCAAATTCCACAGTGGCAAGTTGCATGCCGAGACATATGCCAAGAAGCGGGATGTTGTTCTCACGTGCATATTGGAGTGCATATATTTTCCCTTCCACACCGCGTTCACCGAAACCACCTGGTATCAGGATGCCGTCGACGCCTTCGAGCTCAGCTTCGTGATTTTCCGGTGTCAGGAATTCTGAGTTGATCCATTTGATGTCGATGTCGGTCTGACGTTCATAGCCAGCATGTCTCAATGACTCCGCCACCGATAAGTATGCATCCTGAAGCGTCACATATTTACCGACAAGACCGATGGTCACCTTCTTATCGATATTTTCAAGGTTCTGCAGCAGGTGCTTCCAGTCTGTCAGTTCCGCTTCCCTATGTTCACCAAGTTTAAGTCTATCGATGACGAGTGAATCCATCTTCTGTTCCTGCAGCCTGATCACTATGTTGTAGATGGTTGACTCGTCTCTCGCTTCTATGACGCTGTCTTTATCGATATCACAGAAGAGTGCAATCTTATCACGCAGATCTTCGCCCATGGCATGTTCGGAGCGCACGACAATCATGTCAGGCTGGATGCCGAGCCCTCTGAGTTCCTTGACGCTGTGTTGGGTCGGTTTGGTCTTCATTTCACCGGCCGCTTTAATGTATGGCAGCAATGTACAATGGATGTACATGACATTCTCACGTCCAAGGTCGCTCCTCACCTGTCTGATGGCTTCCAGGAAAGGCAGTGATTCGATATCTCCGGTCGTACCGCCGATTTCAGTTATCACGATGTCCGCATTCGATTCCTCGCCGGCTTGGATCAGACGGGATTTAATTTCATTGGTGATGTGTGGAATCACCTGGACTGTGCCGCCGAGATAATCCCCACGACGTTCTTTGCGTATTACTTCAGAGTAGACTTTCCCCGCTGTGACGTTTGAATATTTATGGAGATTGATGTCGATGAACCGTTCATAGTGCCCCAAATCCAAATCCGTCTCCGCCCCGTCCTCTGTGACGAAGACTTCACCGTGCTGATATGGGCTCATGGTCCCTGGATCTACGTTCAAATACGGATCGAATTTCTGTATTGTGATCGAAAAGCCACGATCTTTCAAAAGCCTTCCAAGTGATGCTGCCGTAATGCCTTTGCCCAGAGAAGAAACAACCCCGCCGGTCACAAAAATATATTTAGTCATTGCACTTCCTCCTGTGAAAAATAAAAATAGCTCCCTTCCACACTTGGTGAAAAGGAGCCGTTCTTTACAATCCCTTTTTCAGGGAGCCCAATAAAAATAATATCACTTTTAACCTGAATGTCAACTGGAAGTTGTTTTTCTAGAGATCGGGTTTATCTTCGTAGGAGTCTTCAAGTTCATCCGTATCATCGTACTCTATATCTTCATCGATGGTCTCATCGACTTCTTCCTTGCCTGAGATTTCATTTTTTGACAATGGGGAATCAAGATCTTCTGTATCGTCTTCCACAAGTTCCTTATCCTGATCGATGATATCTTCTTCAATCGGCTCATCCTCCACGGCAAGCTCGATCTTATGGATTGTTGGTGCGATCTTATCGGATATGTCATCTACCGAGTACCAATCCCTGAGTCCCCACAGGCCTTCGCCTGTACTCAGAAAACGGCCATCTGTATTCAAATCGGTGTAGAATTGCACAATGCGGTTTTCAATCTCCTTATCTGAATATCCGCCCAACTCCTTGAACTTGTCGACAATATCATACAAGTTCACTTCCTTGCCTACATCTTCAAGGTATATATGTGCCATTTCGATAAAGGAGTTTTCATCCAGCATCTGCTTGGAGTAGTCATCCAGTCTCATCTCATTCATCCTTTCCAGTCTCGAATATCACAGGATATCTTACATGTAATTGGAACATGAATCAAGCACTTATTCAATAGTTTACATACTTCACGAATTTCTGCTGTCCACCTTCATCTTCCATCATGACGAATCCACCCTTTTCAAACAGCTTATGCCACCCTGCTGCATCATCGGTCAAAATGGTCAGCTGCTTGATTTCTGGCATATCGCGTCTGAGGAAAGTGGCGATCTGACGCATTGCACTTGAGGCAACACCGCGTTCACGTTCCTGAGCCTTGACATGCAGATGCGTAATCCGAAGCTCCGCCCGATCGACCTTGCCCTTTATCTCCCCGATCGTCTCCTTCTGGTTCCTGACTATATCGATTTTGATGGCCGGCAACTGTACAGCGTCATCCCTCCCCAGCTTGATGTTATGTACATACTTGCTATCCAAATCCAGGTAATAAAGACGTTCCTTCCCTATCGGACCATCTTCCTTTGTTGCCGTATGTGTAAACCCGGCTCGTTCATAAAGATTCCAGGCTGCTGTATTTTCAGCATCCACAACAAGGTATAGGTGATCGAAATTCGAAAAGTTCTCCTGTATATAGATGGGCAGCCGCATCGCCACCTGCGTTCCATATCCGCGGCCCTGCAGCTTTTCATCAATCGATAGCGACCTTATATAGACCACTTCGTGTGGTGTGTCGTAACCTTCATGCTGATAATGCTTATGAAGCACGAAAAACCCAATGATCGTTCCTCCCCCGTTCAATACCACACAAGGTACACGATCAGGGTCATCAACAGCATCATCGACCACATCAGTCGGCAAGCTGGAATATACTTGTTGCTGTTCACTCAATCTGAAAGCCGCTAGAGTCTCACGATCATTCTCCTGAAACGGCCGGATACTTATCTGGTCCATAATCCAAAACCCCTTTTTGACATGTAATGTCATTTTGTTATGATAACTATTATACCCTTTCCAGTATAAAAATAGTCAGCTTGATATTCAATGTTTTAATGGTGTTTAATCTCGACACAACGGGGGTACAACGGTATATAATAAGATATTTTAGGGGGAGAAATTTTGGACAATGACAATTTAGACAGTAATCCCAAAAAGGGGGATAAGTCGAAGAAAAGTTCCAAATTCGAAAAAGAGAAACGACCGGATAAGAACCTGGAGCCAAAAAAAGGGTCAAGCCTAGGGTTGGTGTTCTGGACCGCCGCTTCAATCATCATCGCTGCTGCCTTGGTGGCAACGATCATACCTGGCAAGTTCGAAGCCGCATCAAGCTCAGTCTATGGCTGGATTGCCGGATTGTTCAGCTGGTTCTTCATGATTGCAGTATTTGGTTTTGCTTTATTCTTGATTTTCCTGGCACTCTCGCCATACGGTCGCATCAAGCTCGGAGGAGATAATTCGAAGCCTGAATTTTCCTTCCGCTCATGGATTGGCATGCTGTTCTCCGGCGGACTGGGTGTAGGGCTCGTATTCTTCGGTGTCGCAGAACCGATGAGTCATTATATGATCTCACCTTTTCCGGGTGGAGAGACTGAAACCGTCGAGGCGGCGCGCATGGCCATGGGCTATTCGTTCTTCCACTGGGGGATTTCCCAATGGTCCATCTTTGGTGTAGCCGGTCTTGCCATTGGCTACAACCAATATCGCAAGAAGAAAGACGGCCTCGTTTCGACCTCACTCGAGCCGATACTTGGCAACGACTATAATCAGAAGCTGAGAAAGTCCATAGATATACTTGCCGTGGTCGCGACTGTCACAGGTATGGCCACATCAGTCGGCCTTGGCATCATGCAGATGGATGGCGGCTTGAACATAGCCTACGGCATCCCATCGGGTCCATTGACTCAAATCATACTTACCGCTCTGATGACAGGCTTCTTCATACTATCGACGACGACTGGGCTGAAACGCGGCATCAAATGGTTGAGTAACCTTAATATGCTGCTTGCCGCTGTCATCACCATCTTCATAATGGCCGTTGGTCCCTTCACGTTCATTATGGAGAGCATCGTTGTGGGACTTGGTGATTATTTATCCAACTATGTCGGGTATTCGTTGCGCATGCAACCCTATACCGGTGAAGTCTGGGTGCAGGAGTGGACGGTATTCTACTGGGCGTGGGTCATCGCCTGGAGTCCTTTCATCGGTTCCTTTGTCGCCCGGATCTCCAAGGGACGTTCCATACGCGAGTATGTAATGGGGATCCTCATCATTCCACCTATACTTTCCTTCCTCTGGATCGGAGCTCTCGGTGGTACGGCAATCTACTCTGACCTCTTTAATGGCACGAATATCGGAGCGCTCGTTCTGGAGGATGATACCGCTGCACTTTTCGCGTTGTTCGATCAGCTGCCGCTGACTGAATTATTCTCTGCTCTGGCTATACTGCTGATCTTTACATTCCTTGTGACATCAGCAGACTCTGCAACGTTCATCGTGGCAGGTATGACTTCCGGGAATACTGATGCACCAAGTACACGCCTTAAAGTCATCTGGGGTGTACTACTTGGTTTCCTTACAGTCACTCTGATCATCGCTGGTGGTCTGACAAGCCTACAGGCCGCTTCGCTATTGGCGGGACTGCCATTCGGGCTCGTCCTTATCGCCATGATCATCGCAGTCTCCAAATCACTCAGACGAGAACCAAATGACTCGATGAAGCGCCGTCAGCGTAAAGATCGGACAAGGGCTTGAATTTAATGTTACTAAGTTGGAATGTCATTGGTATAATACAACCAATGACATTCTTTTTTTGGAGGCTTTTATGAAAATTGGAATAGACGCAGGAGGCACACTGATCAAGGTCGCCTACATCGATGACGAGGGACGCAGTTTCGAAAGGTGGCCATCTGCCCAAGTGGATGCTTTGATAGATCGATTGAACGCAGAACATACAGATGATCTGATATACCTGACAGGCGGCAAGTCTGCATATATGGCAGAAAAATTGAAGCATCATGAAGCCATATCGGTCGAATTTGAAGCGACATACCGTGGGCTGCTCAAACTGATGAAGGAGCAGGACGTCCGCCTTGGACATTTCATCTACTTGAATGTCGGCACCGGTACTAGCTTTCACTATGCCGGCCCCTCCGGTCAACAGAGGGTAGCGGGATCTGGAGTGGGCGGCGGCACGCTGATCGGCCTATCCACCCTGCTTGCCGGCGTCCACGACTATGATTCAATCATCCATCTGGCCACCCAAGGCAACCGGGATGAAATCGACCTTAAAGTCCATCATATCTATGCTGGACGCCCGACACCGATTCCAGGTGATCTGACCGCGAGCAACTTCGGTAATGTCCTCTCCGGGGAAGTTTCTAAACTGCAGCCTGCCGATAAAGTACAAGCCGTCATTGGTCTTGTTGCCGAAACTGTAACAGCCATTGGAATAAGCCTCGCTGAAGGCTTCGAGACGGATGATATCGTCTTCATCGGCTCCACCCTGCTCGACAACACGGTGATGAAAGATATCATCAATCGCTACGCCGGGCTGAAGGACGCAAGGGCCCACATCATTCACAATGGTGAATACTCAGGGGCATTGGGTGCCATTCTATAGTGGACTGTGATAGATGGATACGGCGTTTCTATGCCGTTCCATAGTCAATCTGATGTTGTAGCACCTTGAGAGCTGTCCGCTCGTCACCTGGGCTGCAGGCAGCGGACCTTCCGCGCGTCCTGCCTGAAGAAGTGTGATCGTGTCTCCATAAGTCATCGCCAACTGTGCTTCATGCATGGTGGTGATGACTATTTTTTTCTGTCCTTCCCTCGTCAGCCACTTCATCATTTCGTGCTGATGAAATAGATCAAGTCCTTGTTCTATTTCATCAATCATGATGATCGGCTTATCTTCGAGGGCGATTTGAGCGCATTGCACCCTTTTGAATTCGCCGCCGGATAGTTCCTCTATCGAACGCCCTAGAAGGTGGCCGATGTGGAAACGCCTGATGATTTCAGCCACCCGTTCCTCCGCGACCTTCCCCGCAGCTGCAGTCATGATCAGATACTCTTCGACGCGTATTCTGAAGCGGGGATTCTCCTGCGGCAGGAACGATATGATGTCTGAGATGTCCCCCAAGGCCGAACCATGATAAGCGATCTCACGGCTCAGAATATGGCTCCCACCGTAACCGAGCATCCCCTTCAGAAGCGTGCTTTTGCCACCCCCGTTAGGCCCTAGGATGATATTTACACCTCTATGAAATGTGACGTTTTCAATATCAAGGCTGAAGTTCCTCTGCATCGTTTCCAGATGATCGATTTTCAGCATAAGCTGTTCCTCCGCTAGTATTTTAGTTGGTACTCAATTATAATTATATATACAAATATCAGGTGAAAGGGGGTTTTTGATGGATGTCCAGCTAGACTATCCGATCTTGTTGATTGCCATACTGCTGGTCTTGGGCGTTGTGATGACACGTTTTTCGTCCAGACTCGGTGTCCCCTCGCTTGTACTCTTCATAATCATAGGTATACTTCTGAACCAGGTCATCTACTACGATAATGTGGAACTCACCCAACTGATTGGTATGATAGCACTTGTCGTCATACTTTTTGAAGGTGGCCTCCAAACCAATATCATGACCATCAAAAAGGTGGCTGGTTCAGCGGTACTTCTTGCGACCATCGGCGTATTGCTGACAAGTTTCATACTCGGTCTGTTTGCCTATCTGATCCTGGACCTTGATTTCATGACATCGATGCTGCTCGGGTCCATCGTCGGCTCGACTGATGCTGCTGCAGTATTTGCAGTATTCGGCAGTAAAAACATCAAGGAAAAACTATCTTCAACGATTGAAGCGGAATCCGGAACGAACGACCCGATGGCTGTGTTCCTTACCGTCACCATCATATCGGTCATCGAAATGCCAGGAGAGAGCAATGTTTTATATCTCTTACTTACCTTCTTTTGGCAGATGGGTGTTGCCATCATAGCCGGTATCATTATAGGCCGGCTTGCGGTTTTCGTCATCAACCGGATCGACCTCGAAGCTTCTGGACTCTATCCGGTGCTCTCCCTTGGATTTGCGATGCTGACTTTCGGTGTTACAGAAGTCATCGGTGCAAGTGGATTGCTCTCTGTGTATGTTATGGCGGTACTGATGGGGAATCGGCCCCTTACCTATAAACATTCCATACTGCGCTTCAATGAAGGATTGGCGTGGATGATGCAGATTGTCATGTTCATCATGCTCGGCCTGCTGGCCTTTCCTGGGGAATTGATCAACTATACATTCCAGGGGATCCTGATGGCACTCATCCTCATATTCATCGCCAGGCCAATCGGTGTCTTCCTCACTTTGATTGCGAGCAAGTACGACCTCAAGGAGAAAATATTCATTTCGTGGGCTGGTCTGCGTGGCTCTGTGCCGATCGTTTTAGCGACTTATCCACTAGTCAGTGACATCGAGAGCGGATACCTCGTCTTCAACGTAGTCTTCTTTATCGTCTTGTTCTCTGCCTTGCTGCAAGGGAGCACCATCACACCAGTAGCCCGCTGGCTGGGATTTGACGAAGGGGAAGCGGAAGCTCCGGCCTATTCGGTCGAACTGCTGGCTTTAGGCCAGACGCAGAACGATATATACGGGATTGAACTCCCTTCGCATTCTGCCCATCAGAACGTGCAGATCAAAGACTTGGACTTGCCGACTGATGTCCTCGTCATCGCCATCATAAGAAATGATGAGTTGATTACACCTAACGGAGAAACGAAGATGCTTTCTGAAGATTTCATCTATGTCATGATGCCAAGAAAGCTACGTGAGCGTACAGAAGCATATTTCAGTAAACCAAAAGAACCACCTAAGAGCAAAAAGGCACGTCAGAAGCCGTTTCCCAAGAAAAAAGTGACAAAAGAGGGGGATTAAATGAAATTCATCATTGTCCTACTCGCCATTCCACTGTTCATCCCGTCATGTGTAGGCTTGTTCATTCCAGATGATTCAAACCAGAGCGCTACGGAGGACACCGGAGAATCTGCTAGTGAAGAATCAACAGAAGAGACTACAGAAGTCGCCAGCGAAAAAGAACCCACAGAAGTAACACCCATCGATGTAACGCGCGATGCCTTCGTCTCAAACTTGTTCTCAGCCAATTATGAGTACAGAACGATTTCACTCCGCTCCAGTTACGAATATATGACGCGCATACTGGGAGAACCGGTTGGAAACGGTCAAAGCATTGATGGTGTCTATTACCACTATGATCATATCGCCTTCAACTTCCCTGAAAAAAGGGAGGGGGCCGATGATTTAAGCGAACTTAAAATCAACGGCATCATCATCTTTCCGGAAAACCTCACAAAGCAGGAGGCCGTTGAAACATTCGGCTGGCCGACGCGTGACGAGGTTTCCGACTTCTGGATGATCTATGATGCCGATGATTCAAACGAGCAGTATGTCATGCTGAAATATGATCAGGAGGACAAGATTACAGAAATCATCCTCCAGCACAAAAACCTTGAAGATACTGGGTTTTACGGAAGTTAAAAGGAGGAGCGTCTGGACGCTCCTCCTTTTTATTTCATTTCTCCATTCAGTTCAAGCTTGGTAGAAATTGTGGCATTCAATGAGTTGATTGCGGAACAGTATTTATCCGCTGATAATTTTACTGCACGCTGCGCCACCTTCTCAGTGACGTCCCCTTTGATCCTGACGACGATTACGACATCGGTGAAGCGCTTCGGTTCAGTGTCTGCACGTTCAGCTTCGATATCTATATCAATGCTTTCCACTTTATCCATGCTATGCCTCATGATGACATTAAGATCGATGCCCATGCAGCCGGCTACACCATGCAGCACCATTTCCATCGGCCTTGGACCACTGTCATTACCGCCGACACTGCTGCTGGCGTCCATCGTCACATCATAGCCCGAACTGTCACCTTTAGAATTGTAGGCCATTCCGCCTGTCCATTTCGCATTAACTTTCATATTCTCACCCTTTCAATGTGTTAACCATCATTATAAGCAATTTCATCTTCCAGTGACAGCCATGCGCTTACATCAAAGAAGTAACCGCATCAATCAGACTGTAGAGCCCAAGAAAAGAAACCACTGCCGTTACCGCCCAGCCAACGACATTCAGCCATAAGGCGTTGACATGCTTTTTCATCACTGCTTTTTTATTGATGATGATCATAATCAGCACGGCAATGATTGGAAGTATAAGCCCGTTCAATGCCTGTGCGAAAAGTAATACTTCCAGAGGTTCGAAACCAATGGCTGAAGTCACGATGCCGAGACTGATCACAGAAGCAAAGACAATCTTATACTTCCTATTGTCAAAACCACCCTTCCAGTGCATGAAGCTGCTCACCGTCACCGCTGCCCCCATCGGTGAGGCGATTGCTGAGGATAACCCTGCCGAAAATAGCCCGACACTTATGAAAAATGGTGCAAGGTCACCCATCAAGGGCTCGAGTGGCGCTGCCAATTCGACGACATTGGTCACTTCTTGACCTTCAATCAGCGCACCTGCAGTAATAAGTATTGCTGCAGTGATGAACCCACCTACGGTGATGGTGAGGATTGTATCGATTCTGGACTCATTCAAGCCATCTGCACTGTCCCACTTTTCGCTGACCGTCGAGGCATGTATGAAAAAATTATACGGTACCACCGTAGTGCCGATCAGCGCAATGATCATCAGAATCGAACCATCAGGGATGCCGGGAACGAAAGCCCCTTTGAATATCGCGCCGACATCAGGTGCTGATACTATCATCGTCGTTATGAATGTAATGCTCATCAGGACGATTAGCCCAATCATCACCTTTTCGATGATTTTGTAGCTTCCGCTCAGCCCAAGAGTGAGTATGATGATTCCAATGATCGGCGCCACGTAGTTCTCCGGTATTCCAAATAAATAGGAGACACCGAGGGAAGTGCCGAGCAGGTCGCCGCTGATGTATGCAGCACATCCTACGCACACTGCAATCATGACCAGCCAGACTGCAGCGAATTTCAATATGACATTATCGAATAACCCGCGTATATTTTCCCCCAGCCCTTCACCTGTCACCATACCGATCCTTGCGACCATCTCCTGCAGTACGATTGTCGCCAGAATCGCAAAAACCACTGCCCACAGGAGGGCGAACCCAAACCCTGCACCTGCACGTGTGGCTGTCGTCACGGTGCCTGGTCCGATGAACGAAGCCGTGATGATTGCACCTGGCCCTATCACTTTCAGCTTTTCAATAATTTTCTGTCCATTCAATGCTTCCACCCCTTTGGATACAGAAGACAGTCTCCCATCGCCCGTTCATCTATCAAGCATGACCACCATGTACATGGCCCGCCAGCACATATAAAACCGCTGTTGATACAAAGTGCGCTGAGTTCTGGTTCGCGTCCTGCTGAGGGTACACTTCGACAAAATCCATTCCACATAATCCCCGTTTACCGAATTCATAGATCATCGTCACCAGCTCATGGGATGTGAGCCCATTGCCATCGACGGGACCTCCTGGGTTGAACGCAAAGTCCAACACGTCGCTGCAGATCGTCAAATAGACGACATCCACCTCTTGTGCTGCCATATCATATATTTCATTCGCATAGGCTTTCAGGTCATGTGCCCCCTTGATGTCATTGATCGAAAGCGTCACGGCTCCCGCTTCCTGAGCATAGGCTCCCGTCTCCGGTTTATTTCTCGGACCCTTGATGCCTGCATGTATAAGACTCTCATTCCTGACTCCGTCGGTCTCGTAAAGGCGCATGAATGGCGTACTTCTGGCAAACCTGTCTCCTTCATAGTGAGGCATATTATCATAGTGGGAGTCCAGATGGATGATCCCCACCTTTTTGCCGGTGTTGGTCAAGGCTTTGACGACAGGATATGTGATGCCGTGGTCGCCACCGAGACCTACCAGGAACTTACCTGAGCGCCACAGGTTTTCGGCGAATGCTTCAATGCGGTCCATGGTGCCCGGCACATCATGCGGTATGACGCTGACATCGCCAACATCCCCAAGGCTCAAATGGTCTTCCACATTGATATGATTCAGCTCGGGCAAGTAAGTGCTGTACCGCGCAGAGGACAATCTGATCTGTTTCGGGCCCAGTTCGCACCCTGTGTAGTCTCCCCAAGTACAGGCCCCCTCCCACGGTACACCGTAGACCAGTACATCCGTATCGTATTCGTCAGTCTTTGTAAGATTTTTCGCCCCCAACATCGGAGGGGTGTTGCCATAAATATTTGATTGCATCCTTTAACGCCTCCTGAGTTTTCTGAATTGTCATTCTATATATCATGATAAAAGTAATGAAAATGGAAATCCACCGATATACTTCATTTTTAAGATCATTGTTGAACATATAACCATAATCTTATATAATTCAACCTATTACATAATAAAAAAATTATATGATTGAGGTGCGATCCAATGGAAACGACAGTTGATATTAATGATGTTGCGGAACTTTTCAAAGTTCTGGGCGATCATTCACGATTATCGATGGTTGCGATGATGTATAAGAAGGAATGTTGCGTCTGTGATTTCACAGAATGCTTCAATATGAGCCAACCTGCTGTAAGCCAGCATCTTAAAAGGTTGCGGACACTTGGCTTGATCACGGAACGGAAAGATGGGTATTGGACCCATCTTTCCTTGAACTCCGATAGTCCATTCATGGAAATGCTGTCAAAATTATTGGCGACGACACCTGGCCTTGATGCACATGTCGACCGTCTGCTCGCTTCATGCACAAGGGAGGCATGCTGCTGATGGTGAATTCTGTAATTGCAGTCCTGATTTTCCTCATCACGTTGTTTCTTGTCATCCGTCAGCCTAAAGGCCTCGGCATCGGCTGGTCGGCGGTTGCTGGGGCAGTTGCAGCCTTGGTCTTCGGCGTCGTAAGCTTTGGGGATGTCGGAACCGTATGGGGCATAGTCTGGAATGCGACACTGACTTTCGTCGCTGTCATACTGATTTCATTGGTACTCGATGAGATCGGATTTTTTGAATGGTCTGCACTACATATGGCACGTTTTGCCAAAGGCAGCGGATTGAAGCTGTTCATCTACATCATCCTGCTGGGCGCGATAGTGGCTGCATTGTTTGCCAATGATGGAGCCGCCCTGATTCTGACACCGATTGTTCTGGCGATGGTCAGGAACCTCAATTTCACGGAGAAGATGATCATGCCGTTCATCATGGCAAGCGGATTCATCGCCGATACCGCCTCCCTGCCATTCGTCGTCAGTAACTTGGTGAATATCGTCTCGGCAGACTTCTTTGGCATCGGGTTCATCGAATACGCTTCAAGGATGCTTGTTCCCAATCTGTTCTCTATCCTGGCAAGCATTCTTGTACTGTGGCTCTTTTTCAGAAAAGACCTACCGTCCAATTACGGGGTATCTGAGTTGAAGCGCCCTTCTGAAGCCATCCGTGACCAAAGAATGTTTACCTGGTCGTGGGTGGTGCTCGCTTTGTTGCTCATTGGATATTTCCTGAGTGAGCCGTTTGAGATCCCTGTTTCCATCATTGCCGGCCTCATTGCATTCTTTTTTGTGATGATGGGAAGAAACAGTCCCGCTGTGCCTGTTAAGGATGTTGTGAAGGGGGCACCTTGGGACATCGTCTTCTTCTCCCTCGGCATGTACGTTGTCGTATATGGTTTGCAAAATGCAGGGCTGACTGCCCTACTCGGCCGTTTTCTGGCTACCGCAGGAGAACATGGGTTATTTGCCGCCACAATGGTCATGGGCTTCACAGCTGCAATACTGTCATCGGTCATGAATAATATGCCGACCGTTATGATTGATGCCCTCGCCATAACTGCATCAGGTGCACAAGGTTCCATTAAGGAGGGTCTGGTATACGCCAATGTCATCGGCTCTGACCTTGGTCCGAAGATTACACCGATCGGGTCACTTGCTACACTGCTGTGGCTGCATGTGCTCAAAAAGAAAGGGGTCAATATTTCTTGGGGATACTATTTCAAAATCGGTATCATCCTGACGATTCCCGTTCTATTCATAACTTTATCCGGCCTATACCTATGGCTGCTCATCATTTCATAAACTAAAGGAGTGTCATCATGCAAAAACCCATTATCTATTTTTTATGCACCGGAAATTCATGTAGAAGTCAGATTGCAGAGGGCTTTGCCCACAAATATTTAGGCGATAAATATGAGATTCATTCAGCAGGCATCGAAGCCCATGGAATTAATCCAAGGGCGGTAAGCATCATGAGAGACGCCGGCATTGATATCACTGGTCAGCAGTCAAGCATCATAGACCCTGAAATTCTGAACCATGCAGATTATGCAATCACCCTGTGCGGGGACGCCCGTGATAATTGTCCTGTCACGCCATCGGACGTCATCCACCTGCATTGGGGGTTCGAAGACCCAGCCAAAGCCAAAGGCAGTGAAGAAGAAATATATTCAGCATTCCGCCAAGTAAGAGACGACATCGAAAAAAGAATCATCCAGTTTAAAAACGAAGGAAAATAAAACAGGCCCTTTAAGGGCCTGTTTTTGTAATCTATGATGCCGTGCGCATTTCCCGTTTCCATTTGATGCGATTCATCACCAATATAATCACTGCCGCTGCTACACCGATGAGGTTAGTATATGTTTCCGGTGCGATCAGAAGCAATGCGCTTGCTATCAGTACAATTCTGAACACCACATTAATATGCGTTTTGAAATATCCTTCTAACCCAGTGGACTTATTACAGTTGTCATTGAATATAACATTATTCAAAACTGCTAAATTCAAAGCCTCTTTATATTTGAAATTTTCTCTAAATTTAATACAATGGAGTTAACCACTGAGGAGGAATTGGATGAAATCACTTTTTGAACCCTACACACTGAAGGCTTTAACGACAAAGAACAGGATTGTAATGGCCCCCATGTGCCAATACAGCGCGACTGACGGCATACCTGACGAGTGGCACTTCACGCACTACACCTCACGGGCGGTCGGCGGTACTGGTCTGATCATGTTGGAGATGACCAATGTCGAATCACGGGGTCGCATTACCGACCATTGTCTAGGTATCTGGTCCGACGGACATGTGCCCCACTACAAACGAATCGTCGACGCTTGCCATCGCCACGGGGCAAAGGTGGGCATCCAACTCGCTCACGCAGGGCGCAAGGCTCAGGATACGGAGACTCCAGTATCAAGTACGGATGAAGCATATAGCTCGGACTTCCATCAGCCACATGAACTGACGAGAGAAGAGACGGAAGAGATTATCGATGCATTCAAATGGGGGGCCCAACGTGCAGTTGAGGCTGGATTTGACACCATCGAACTTCATGCTGCCCACGGTTATCTCATCCATCAATTCCAATCCCCACTCACCAACAAGCGCTCCGATGAATATGGTGAAGATTTCAGCCTATTTGGACGCAGGGTCATTGAAGCAGTCAAATCTGTCATGCCTGCAGGGATGCCGCTCATGCTACGCCTCTCAGCTGTCGAGTATGCAGATGGTGGTTACGACATCGACCACGGGACCCATCTGGCGCGCGAGTATGCGGCAGCTGGGGTTGATATGATCGATGTATCAGCTGGAGGAGACGGTAAGCCTTCACCAGAGCGTTTCAATGGGGCTTTCCCCGGCTACCTTGTCGAGTATGCCAGAGCGGTGAAAGAAGCTGCTTCAGTCCCTGTCATAGCTGTCGGTCTTCTCGATGATGTCAATCTGGCTGAGCACGCCGTCGCATCGGAATCTGCAGATCTCGTCGCCATCGGCCGTGGACTGCTGCGCGACCCTTATTGGGTGCTCAACGCTTCCCAGGACAAAAATGCAGAGGATGACGCCTTCATCCCTGTGCAGTATAAAAGAGCATATTAGAATGGAGAATGATCATGAAACATTCATTGAATAAATCAAACTTATTTTATGCGATGTCAAAGGATAATCCAGCTGCTTTAAAGGTTGATGCTGGGGATACAGTAACGATTGAGACGAACGATTGCTTCCTCGGACAGATCACTTCCAGTGATACCGTGTTGGACCAGTTGGACTGGGACCGCATCAACCCTGCAACGGGTCCTATCCATATAGATGGCATCCAAGCCGGAGATGTGCTCAAAGTCACAATTGAAGACATCACCCTCGAACCAAACGGTGGCATGCTGACAGGCCCTGGGCTTGGCGTCATGGGGGATGATATGGAGAAGATGGAGGCCAAAATGTTCGATATTGATACATCGGAAGGCACTGTTTCGTTCAATGGCCTGTCTCTTCCCCTGAACCCGATGATCGGCGTCATTGGAGTGGCACCAGAGGGAGAAGCGGTCAATAATGGGACACCGGGCCGACACGGCGGCAATATGGACAGTAAGAAGATCACGACTGGCGCCACCCTCTATCTACCTGTTGCACACGATGGGGCCTTGTTTGGCCTTGGAGATGTCCACGCCAAGATGGGGGACGGCGAAGTGAGCGTAAGTGGACTTGAGACGGGTGCATCGATCACAGTAACCCTCGATAAAGCACACAATATAAAAACACGCCATCCGATCGTCGTCGATGCGGATGGTGTCTACATGACAGTATCGAGCGAAAGTCTCGACACCGCAGTCGACGAGTCCGTCAAGGAAATGATTGCATTACTCCGTCCCCACACAGACTTGAGTCTGTCTGAAATGACCATGCTCATGAGTCTGGTCGGCGAGGCGCAGATCAATCAGGTAGTCGATCCTTTGAAGACTTCCCGCTTCTTTGTACCGCACCATGTCCTTGATCATTACGGAATTACCTTGGAGTAGATATCATGAATATTGTTGTAGCACCAGATTCCTATAAAGGGACGTTCAATCAATATGAGATTGCAACAATCATGGGAGAGGCCCTCACAGATTTGGGCCATCAAAGCATTTTGAAACCGATGAGTGACGGTGGAGATGGCCTTCTTACGTGTTTTCGGAATGAGGATTATGAGGAGGTCACCACCAATGTTACAGGGCCAGAAGGCCAGACGGTCGAAGCCTCCTATTGTCGCAAGGGACAGACTGCAGTGATTGAAACGGCCGAGGCATGTGGTCTTCATCTGGTCGGCAGTTCAAACCCAGGCGATCGGACGTCATTCGGCGTCGGCGAACTGATTTTGGACGCGGTTGATAACGGGGCACAACACATCATACTGGGTTTGGGTGGTTCTGCAACAAACGATGGCGGCTACGGGATGCTGCTCGCTCTAGGAGGTGCTGCAGTGGATACAGGTGGCATGCCAGTTGGCGTGTTCACTCGTGATATAGGACATGTTGCTGAAATCAGCCTAAGATCACTTCAGCCCCTGGAAGGTGTACAGTTGACTGTCGCGTCCGATGTCACCCATCCATTGTTCGGAGTCCGAGGGGCTACCCGTGCGTTCGGTCCCCAAAAAGGCGTGCAGGAAGCGGATGTCGCTTTCTTCGAGTCACTGCTCTCACACCTCCGTACCAAAATATCGGATGTTTTCCAAGATGACTTCAGTGACTGCCACGGCGCAGGTGCCGCTGGTGGACTTGGGTGGATGCTGATGAATCTCGGGGCAGAGATGAAACCGGGAGGTCTACTGGTTGCTGAGATGATCCACTTGGAGAATGCAATAATGAAAGCCGATATGGTAATTACAGGTGAAGGGAAAACCGATGCTTCCTCAGTGCACGGAAAAGTCCCTGCGACTGTGGCACAACTCGCCGATCGCCATCAAAAGCCGTGCCACCTCATCTCTGGTCAGGTAACCGGTGCTGATACTACAGCTTTCGCTTCTGTCCATCCATTGAGCGATGGCACCAGAAAAATTGAGGACATCATTGAAGAAACACCACGGCTGATAAGGCAAAAGATACAGCGCATAGTGACATAGAAAAGGTCTGGAATGACATTTCCAGACCTTTTCTATGCCTTAAATCTGTATATGCTGGATTGCTGATTTAAACTCGACCCAAACCGATCATTCATATCTCCGTGTCCCATAGCTCTAAACTCGCCATCCATCCATTTTCTGCTAAAATACATATTGTATGCTTTTACTATTTGGAGTATGGATCAATAGGAGTTTTTTTATGAACATTATGTATGCAAATCATGGATTGATACAGAATCCACACAGCGTGGCCATATGAGAAAAACCATCTTTCTGTTGATGGTGCTGACCATCGTTTCAAAAGTCTCTGGGTTCTTGAGGGATTTGACGCTCGCCTATTTCTACGGAGCAAGCGAAACCAGTGATGTCTTCCTATTATCGATCAGTATCCCAACTGTCGTTTTTGGTGTGGTGGCAGCAGGCATTTCGACCGGCTACATCCCGCTCTATTCACGGATAACAGAGCAGTCCGGCGACAAGGCGGGGCTCGAATATACCAACAACCTAATTAATATATTGCTGATTTCCACTACATTCATCGTCATACTCGCTCTTATTTTTACTGAACAGCTCGTTAAGGTATTCGCAATCGGATTCCAGGGAGAAACATTGGCACTTGCAGTAATGTTCACCCGCTTCAGCATATTCGGCATCTACTTTACACTCATCACCCGGATTCTAAGTGCCTATCTGAATTATAAAAAGATGTTTGCTATCCCTTCCTTGATAGGCATTCCCATGAATCTGGTGCTGATTGTGGCCATAATCCTGAGCAGCAGATTAGAACTGATCTACATTCTCGCCGTGGCTAATGTAGTCGCACTATTTATCCAGTTCCTGATCATCCTGTTCTTTGCCTATAGATATTCTTTCCGCTTCCAGCGGGTGTTGCGTCCGGGAGATGAACATATAAAAGAAATGGCTGTATTGGCTTTCCCGGTCATCCTTGGTTCCGGTGTGGGTCAATTGAACCGTCTGATTGATCGTTCACTTGCATCCTGGATTTCCATAGGTGGAATTTCCTCAATTAACTATGCCAGCACTTTGAATGTATCCTTCCTCGGTATCTTCGTCTCTTCATTCGTTACAGTGTTTTATCCAGACATATCCAAAAAGGCAGCCCGAGGAGACATGCCGGGGCTAAAGCACACTTTGAACCAGACCATACTGGGTGTGCTGACCCTAATAATTCCTGCCACAATCGGTGCGATGATATTCGCAGAGCCTATTGTCCGTTTCCTGTTCGACCGCGGCGCCTTCGATGAAACCGCCGTAACATTGACGACTTCGGCGTTCTTCTTCTACTCACTCGGTCTTGCCGGTACAGGTGTCAACCTGATTTTAACCCGGACTTTCTATGCACTGCAGGATACAAAAACACCTATGCTCAACAGCACAATCGGGGTGAGCATCAATATTGCCCTGAACTTCCTGCTGGCGCCAATCCTCGGGATAGGTGGTCTAGCTCTTGCGACCAGCCTTTCTGCACTGATGACCGTTCTGCTACTGACACGGAGCCTACGCAGAAAATTTGGCCGGCTTAATCTGACACATCTTATACCGACTGCGTTACGGATTACAGCCGCTGCATTTTTTGCTGCTGCATCATCTTATGGATTTTTGATCCTTATGAATCCTTTTGTTGGAAGTGATGTCAGCCTGGTGCTTGCATTCGCACTGATGGCTGTACTCTATATCTCTATGTTACTGCTGATGGGAGTCGACGGCGTCCGTACCTTCCTTGAGGCCATGCTGAATAAGTTCAAGAAAAAACAAAAGTAGGAGACCCTGATTTTGGCTCTTTACCCCCCTGCATATCACAACAGAAGCGCACCATAACCTAAACCAAAAATAATCACAAGTGCGGGGTGGACTTTAAATTTCACCAATAGCAGGAAGCTGGCCGCAACCAGAAATATTGTGTGTACGGTTCCGGAGGCATCATATGCATTGAAGATGAAATCGTATGCTATCAACCCAAGAAGGATTGCAATCACCGGTCGGATCAGTGTGGTCAGAGTTTCGAATTTCTGTGTGCCTTTCAATCTGTAGAGCAGTCCCGCGAGAAAAATCATCAGCATTAGTGAAGGCAAGACTGTAGCAGCAACTGCAACAATCGATCCCCCCAGCCCTCCAACTTCATAACCTATAAAGCCGGCCATTTTGGTCGCAATCGGGCCGGGTAAGGCATTACCAAGTGCCAGAACCTCGGCAAATTCACGGGAATCCATCCACCCATAATTCTGTACAACTTCCTGCTCCACCAATGGAATGGAAGCGGGGCCGCCCCCATAACCCAGAACTCCGGGGATGAAGAAAGCCAGGAATATATGTATATAGATCATACTCTCCCCTCCCTTCTGAACATGCTGAAAACAACAATGAGCAGGATGATTAGGGCAGGGTGAATTCCTACCACCACCAACATGAAGAATGCGATAGCCGTAAACAGGAAGAGGAAGTGCCACGTCGTTTTCGCCTTTGCCTTGGCGAGGAACTCATACGTCAATACAAACAACATGACGCCCACTACGGGCATCACCCCGTTGCTCATACCTTGCACCCACTCGAGGTCCTTAAATTCCGTAAACAGTTTTAATAGTACAATCATCAATATGATTGTCGGCAGAATTGTGGCCAATACAGCATTGACCATCCCGAGCCACCCTTTTTGCAGGTAACCTATGTATCCTCCAAGTTTGGTGGCAATGGGACCAGGCAGAACATTACCTATAGCCAGGGCATCCTGAAAGGTTTCATCTGTCATCCATCCGTGTGTATCGACCACTTCTTTATGGACAAGCGGAATGGACGATGGGCCACCACCATACCCAAGCATTCCGACTTTAAAAAACACCCAGAATATTTTAAAATGCATTATACGCCCTCCATCACGTCAAACTATTCCGATTATTAAGAATTATTGACTTGTCTGCTTATTTGCTTTAGATTATATACTATTATGCGGCAACCAAACGTATAGTCATTTACTTTCAACTCCCCCTTCAAGGGGGAGTTTGAGGCTCTTTCAACCTCTCATTCCCGATCAAATTCAATATTAAGGAAGTAATCATGAAACTAGTAAAAAATTCAACTTTCCTTCTAGGCCTGTTAGCAGTATTCTTACTCAACAGTAGATACTGGATCCAGACCTTCCCCACAATTTTATATGATGGAAAAACCGTGCCGGTTGAAGAAATCAACGAACACACTTTTCAGGGGATATCCATCATATTCCTTTTCATATTGCTGGTCTACGGCCTGATCGGCAAACCGTTGACCACATTATTGATCTCCAATATGTCACTATTTCTTTTTTATTATGCCAACAAATTGAAATTCGAACAACGCGGCGAAGTCGTCAACTATAACGAAATCAAAGAAGTCATCAACATCAGGGAACTTTCAAATATAGTCGACCTGAAGATGCTGTTTGTTCTTGTCACCGTTCTTTTGTTGGCATCATTCGTTTTATTTTATCTGGAAAGCAAGTTATATAGAAAATTGGGGCTGTCCAGATTCAGGATCATTCGAATTACAGCTTTGGTGGGCATCATAATTGTTTCAGTGATCTTCTATACGGACACTGAAAAATATTCCTATGAATATTTCGGGATTGAAGAGAAGGATTCATATATCTTCAACCCGATTAAAGAGATTAAAAGGGTAGGCTTCGTGCCAAATTTTCTGATCAATATTTCGAGGAACTTCATGGAACCTCCAGATGATTATTCCAGGTCGAATATTAACGCCATTTCAGAAAAGTATAAAAAAGAATCCGCTGAATATAACGATGCCAGAAAAAATGATATCACCGACGAACATACCATCATTTATCTCAGCGAAAGCTTTTGGCAGAATGAGGTTCTGATACAGAACAAGATGCCTGCACCATTCATCAAAAAGCTTGAGGAACAGCGCGGAGGAGAAATGCGCTCACTGTTCATCGGAGGCGGAACAGCAAATATAGAATTTGAGATGCTGACTAGCATGTCGCTTGAACTCCATCAGCAACCTACAGTCACCTCGCCCTACATCGAGTACTTCGAAAAATCCAGTGACAGTTCATCTATACTTACACTGGTCGAGCAGAATGCCGTGATCCACCCCTATACTTTCAGCCTCTATAACAGAGTTGATGTGTACGACAAGATGGGGGTTTCCAAGCTGTTCAGCCAAGAGGATATGAACGACTTGGAGAAGCTTGAAGGAACAGGCAGGGCAAGCGACCGCTATCTTACGGACCTGGTGGACAATAAGATGGATGATTACCGCATGATGAATGTCATGTCTATGCAGAATCATTCGCCCTATTCACCCGGAGTTCTCGAAGATATCGCCTATGAGCCGGTTCTAAAGCCTGGCATACTCTCCGAGGAGCCTACTGCAAGCAAGTATGGTGACTATATAGAATATGCAAAATCATATTTCAGGCAGCTGGTGAAAACCGACTCTGCAATCGAGAAGCTGATCGCCGATATGGAAGACCAGAAGTACGATGTAAACCTGATATTTTATGGAGATCATGCACCTAGTTTCCTCAGGGGAAAGGGGGCGCAATTACAAGGGCATACTAACCAGGCCCCCTACTTCATCTATCAGAACCATGATAGGGGCGACACCAGTGATGCAGATTTATTGAGCCCCATGTTCCTCGTGCCGAAACTGCTGGCAGACGGCCAATATAAGACAACACCCTACTACTATATGCTGGTGCAGCTTTATCAGAAAGGTGTGACTGGCATCGCCTCAAGTGGTGCATATATAGGAGATACATTCGTACCAGATGAAGCGCTCGAAGAGGATATTAAAGTACTGGTAAGCGATTATAGAAATGTCTCATACAACCGTTACTTCGACAAGAACTCCATCGGCAGACCTTTTTTCAATAAACAATTCTAGACTTATATTAAAGCAGGCCCCCTGGGCCTGCTTTAATATATCAGATGACTTCCAGAATCCCTTCAACTAATAAGATGAAATGGCCCCATCCGTACGCGACTCAGTTCCTCCGATAAGCACCCCATCAGGGTTCTTTAAGATTACCTGCCCACGACCGAAACTATTGGGTTCAAGATTCACTTTGATATGGTGTCCCCGCCTGATCAGACTGCGGGCGATATCTGTGTCGAAACGATCTTCAACTTCAACTTCGAGCCCTGCCTTGAATTGCCATCTTGGCGCATCGAGGGCGCTCTGTGGATTCATCCCGTAGTCGATCAGATTCATCGCCACCTGCAGATGGGCCTGCGGCTGCATAAATCCACCCATTATGCCAAATGGGCCAACCGCCATCTCGTCCTTGGTGATGAAGGCAGGTATAATCGTATGGAAAGTCCTTTTACCGCCGCCTATGAAATTAGCGTGTTCCGGATCCATGGAAAAGTTATGTCCCCTATTCTGCATGGCGAGCCCGGTGCCGGGAATCACTACACCTGAACCAAAACCCATATAGTTGCTTTGGATATAAGATACCATATTACCTTCACCGTCTGCTGTGGCAAGATAGACAGTTCCCCCCTCAGGCAGATTCCCATGTTCCCGCTCCTCTGCCATTTCTGTAATATGGCTTCGACGATTTTGGAGATATTCCTGGTCCAGCAGTTGCGAGACCTTAATGCGCATGTTATCCGAATCCGCTACATGTTTGGTCGTATCGGCGAACGCCAATTTTATCGCTTCAATCTGATGATGAAAAGTGCGCTCATCCAAAGCAGGGTGGTCATCATTCTTGAGCATGCCGAGGGCCATCAATGCCGTGATGCCCTGACCGTTCGGGGGAAGTTCGTGGATAACATGACCTTTATAATCCATGCTTGCAGGCTGGACATATTCCACTTCGAATCCAGCCAGGTCGTCATGTTCAATTAACCCGCCCGTCTCATTACTGAATTGGACGATTTTATCTGCAAGATCTCCCGTATAGACGCTTTCCGCATCAGTAGCGGCAATATCTTCCAATGTCTGCGCATGCTCCGGCAGAGTTTTGATGGTACCTGCTGATGCGGTGCCAAAAGTCTCGAGCCATGGTTTCAATTCTTCGTGATTGTCCGCTTCCCGACTGTAGGTTTGATAAGCCGCCTGCCAGTATCTGGCCACTACCGGTGTGATGACGAAACCGTCACGTGCAGCACGTATTGCTGGTGCGAGCACTTCCTTTAAAGTCAAATTGCCGAAATCACGGATAAGTGCGGCCCAAGCCTTCGGCACTCCCGGTACTGTTACCGGTAGCCAACCAAACTTTGGCAGTGCATCAAACCCCCTCGCCTTAACTTGCTCCATCCCCAACCTTTTTGGCGAGCGGCCGCTGGCGTTCATGCCGTACAACTTTTCATCCATCCATGCAATCATGAATGCGTCTCCGCCTATGCCGTTGCTCGTCGGCTCTACTACGGTCAATGTCGCTGCTGTAGCAATTGCCGCATCCATTGCATTACCCCCTTGCTTCATCACTTCAATCCCCGCATCCGTCGCCAATGGGTGAGTGGTGGCCACCATGCCATTCTTTGCATATGTGCTGTATCTCGAGTTTTTATACGGATAACTATAATGATTCATCTAAAATCCCCTTGTTTTGAATATTCAATTATTTAACTGCGTAGAAAAAGGTCCGCTAAATACCGGACCTTCATCTGCCGCAGCATTTCTTATATTTACGCCCGCTGCCGCATGGACAAGGGTCATTCCGACCCACTTTGACTTCCTTGACGACTGTCTGGGAGTTCAATTCCGACTCCTTGTGGCCACGATATTTGAAGTGGCGTGTGTTCTCAACGATCTCAGCCATCATATCCATCAATTCGCGTTGGCTGTCAGCATTCTGCAACTCGACATTCAAGGTCATCAAGTATTGGAGGATGTCATCTTTCTTAGACCCCTGCATAATCAGCTGAAGCAGTGAGATATATACACTGTAATGTTTGTCCCTCGGTACATCGACATTATCCTTCACCCACTCTTTGAGTGCACGATGGGCTTTCGATTCATCGATATAGTTGGGATCGCTGAACTTGATGAATTTGCCGAATTCCGGCTCGTAGTAAGGTAGATCTCCCTGGAGTTTTTTGACCATTTCATACTGTGCATAATTCATGTCATCAATGATGATCTGTTCATTATCTTCATCAATTGAAATATCATAAGGTGATTCTCCAAGAAAGCTCACCAGTTCCGCTGAAGTCATTTCCATATCATAATATTTTTTGAATAGGTGTTGGAGCTGACTGAAGCTCACAATACCGTAAAGATGAAGCGCTGCTCTTATAAGCTTCAATTTACGTTGGACTTTAAGCCGCGCTTCCCTATTCTCTTCATTGTCCACCATAGCGAACAGCTCCGGTATTCCTTCTGCAATAAAGAACTTATCCTCCTGTTCAGAATCTTCAAAGGCATAGCCCAATATATACAGCCCGAACAGTTCTTCCAAATTATATCGCGACTCGGTAGGCCCACGGCCTCCCGTGTTCTTCCAGGCTTCAAAAGAATGGTCATCGATGTATTTATACGCGTACACTGCCGCTTCTGTAGTATGTTGACGCTCGATTATGGCATCAATCAGATCATCCTTTTTATATTTCGAGAAGTTTTTCACTGAAATGGTACGCGCAAGACGCTTCAGATCATTCATATTGTACGACTTTAGATGGCTCTTTGTACTTTTCACATTAAAACTCCTTCGCTCCTTGATTATTCCCTTCATTTTACCACATGACCCGCTCCTTGGTAACCAATCAGGTCCCCCTAAGGTCGCTGTCATGCCGGTTTAGGCCCAACAAATGGATATGCTGAAATCTAAGGCACCTCAAGTTATCAGATAGACAAACACGATTGTGCCTAGCACGATAAAGAAAAGCGGCACCCGAAACAATGCCAACAACATGGCGAACGCCCCTCCCAAAAGACCATGCAATGGATTTTCGAGGGCATCTAATATACCCGGGAAGATAAGCACGCCGAGTGCGGCATAAGGGATGTAGTTCAAATATGTTACAAGCCATTCCGGCAACGGGAAAACATCGATTATAAATGCCGGTAGAATACGTGTTATAATC
Organism: Salinicoccus jeotgali; assembly: GCF_055379195.1. Classification (NCBI taxonomy): domain Bacteria; kingdom Bacillati; phylum Bacillota; class Bacilli; order Caryophanales; family Staphylococcaceae; genus Salinicoccus; species Salinicoccus jeotgali. The sequence goes on from NZ_AP043830.1 coordinate 1,983,614, forward strand.
GTCACAGCAAACATGGCAACAACCAGTAGGGTCATCTGGACACCTCCGCTCTTTCAAGTATCGATCCGAGTGCTGCTGCAATGAGTATCGCCAGCACGATGGCGATGCCGGATGGCACGAAGGAGAGCTGTCCCATTATGTAATGGATGATCATGCCTGCCATGGCGATGATGCCGAAGCGGTAGTGGATACGCACAGCTGGAATGAGCAGGGCGATGAACAGTGCATATAAAGCGATGCCGCTGGCTGCAACCCACCCCTCGCTCATCCACTCACCCGCCAGGTAACCAATGGCAGAAAACGTCACCCAAAAAAGATAGGCTGTAAGGAAAGTGACTGCATAGCTGCTGAAATGCCGCTGTTCTGGTGTGCTGTTGGCGGTCACTGCAAAGCCCTCATCCGTAACATATGAAGATAGGAACAGACGTTTCAAAAAGGATTCATGCTTCAAATCATAGTTTACCTTGAACGACATGACAAAATGCCTTGAATTTAGGATGAATACGGCAAATACAATGGCTATTGCGCCGCTCGTAGACATCATCTGGAGGGCCAGAAATTGGCTTGCGCCTCCATACACCATGAAACTCATCAGCACCGCGTCAAAAAAGGACATAACCGGTTTCGCTGTTATGCCAAAGGCTACAGCAACCGGCACGTAGCCCATGCCGATGGTCAATCCGTCCATCAGCGGCTTCTTCAAATCCGTTCGCACTACTTCTTCACCCCGCCTGAATCTATAATTATAAAAATATACTTCGCAATAAGAAGGCATTACAATTCAACTTCAGCATAAAAGGAGAATCATTTCATGAAAGCATTGGTTCTGGATATGGACGGCACGATACTCGACCACAGTGGCCGTTTCCCAAGATCCCTCGTTGCGGTACTGGCAGCACTCAAAGAAAGAGGGATGCTCATATTCTTCGCAACGGGACGGACACATCACGAAATCACAAAAATCACTCCCGAAGACTGCCCACTTGACGGTTATGTTGCGGCAAGCGGCATGGGGGTCTATGTCGATGGCCAGTTGATCGATTCCGCTTCCTTCGATCCTGACTTCGTTGCCGATATGATAGCTGCTGCACGCAGGCGGGAGATCTATTACGAAATCCATACGCTTGAAAATTCAAGCCGCACCCTTCTTGAAGATAAAGAGTACTCGGCTGCGGACATCAGCCAACCCCAACCGGAAACGATGAAGCATTTTGAATACCTCTACGCCCAAAAGACACTCGAAAGTACAGTCCAATGGGTGCCGACCCTGTCATTGGAACATGTCGTAAAGATATTCTTCTTCAGTACAGACACACACAAGATCGCCAGTTGGTACGACCATCTGAAGACGCATCAAGATGAGTCCGACTATGCCCTTTATACCACCAGTGTCCATAATGCCGAAATCATGTTGAAGGGACGCGACAAGGCAACAGGCCTTGAAACTTTAATGATTCGATACGGACTGTCGTATGAGGATGTGCATGTCGTGGGAGATTCGATGAACGACCTTCCCTTATTTGACAAAGCCGGCAAGCGTACCGCCATGAAAAATTCAGTCCCGTCAATCCTTGAAGCCGCAGACGATATCACTGAATATACGTGCGACGAAGATGGCCTCTCGCGCTATCTGGCTTCCGTATACCTTTGATCAATCAGGAGTCATTTAACCCCCAGATACCAGACATGCCCCTCCATCAATTCCTCCGAATCGATTTCGTGGCCGCCGTCGGTCAGCTTGATGCTGACTTCGGCGCCTTTTTGTTCGAGGTGCCGTTTCAATTGATATGCATCACCGGCAGTCGTCTGGACATCTCTTGCGCCTGCTGTTATAAGGACCTTCTTCCCATTCAGCTCAATCTCTGCTGCTTGCTCACCATTGTAGGATGGATGCATGAGCATGGCACCTGCCACCGGCAGGTCGTGATGCATCAACAGATGCGAAGCCATATCCGCTCCATGTGAGTAGCCGACATATGTCGCCTGATTGAGATCCAAACCATATTCTTCAGCCAGATCCTCCATCAGTCTTTTGATGGCCGTCCCTTCTGCCTTGAGGCTATCCTCATCATATCCTGCTCCCTGACGAGCGAAGAAGCGTGCACGGCCTGCTTCATCAACATTCCCGCGGAATGCGAGTATATTGGCTGAGCCGTCCACCATAGCTGCAATCTCCAAAAGATCCGTTTCGCGGCCGCCACTGCCATGAAAAAGTATCAGTGTATTCCTCTTCTCGTTTTTAGCTTTTATAAATAAATGTTCCATTCCGACAACTTCCTTTATTAGAGTTTACTTCCTCTATATTATATAATATCAGTGATAAGTGGAAGGAGCGATTTTTATGACACCAAAAGGGTTGCATCATGTGTCAGCAATTACTGCAAACATCACCGACAACCACAAATTCTATACAGATGTGCTTGGACTCCGACTCGTCAAAAAGACTGTAAATCAGGATGACACAAGCATGTATCATCTGTTTTACGCAGACTATGAAGGCCATCCGGGCACAGACATCACTTTCTTTGAAATAACCGGAGCACCAAAGTACCAACCAGGCAGCAACGGCATCAGCCGCACATACTTCAGAGTCCCTTCTGAGGAGGCGCTCAAATTCTTCAAGACCCGATTTGAAGAGAAAAATATCCATCATGAAGAGATCACGGAAGAATTCGGCAAGACCGTCTTGAAATTCGAAGATCACGAAAAACAACGTCTGGCCCTTATGGTGGATCAGCAGGGGCCGAAACACCCGAATATTCATCCGGAGATTCCTGAAGTCCATGCCTTGACGTCGATTGGTGCTGTGGAACTGAGCATCCAATACTTGAAACCCATGGTCCAATTCTTCGAACTGCTCGGCGGCGTTTCAGATCACCCCTACAAAAACGAGGACACAGCCGTCGAAATGAAGTTCGGCGACGATTCTCTATACCTTATCGAAAAGCGGACCAGCCAGCTCGAAAAAGAAGGATATGGCAGCGTACACCACCTTTCCCTACGTGTCGCCGATGAAGCAGCCCTCCTCAATATCAAGGAGAAGGTTGATCATGAAAAGTGGTTGAATTCAGGCATCGTCGACCGCTATTACTTCAAGGCCCTATATATCACGACGGTCGGTGGGATAACTGTAGAATTGTCGACAGAAGGGCCGGGCTTCGATATTGACGAACCCATCGATGCCCTTGGAGAGAAACTCTCCCTTCCGCCTGCCATCGAAGAACAGCGTGATTTCATTGAAATGTATCTGACGCCCATCAACTAAAAGGGGTGAGTGTTTTGAAACATGATAAAAAAGCAATAGAATCCTTTTTCAACAGGCTTGATCGCAGCAGATATATGGATACGCAAAGACATCTGGCAGGAGCCGACATGCCGTGCCCGATCGGCCACGGCCAGACGATTTCACAACCTTCGCTTGTGTTGTCCATGACGCTTGCGCTCGAGCTCGCACCACAACATGATGTGCTCGAAATAGGCACCGGTTCAGGCTTTCAGACCGCCATGCTCGCAAAGTTTTCAAAAAACGTCTACACTGTTGAACGCATTGAGGCATTGTATGAACGTGCTAAAGAAAGACTCCGGACCGAGGGGTTTTCCAATATCCATTTCCATTACGGCGATGGCAACCAGGGGTGGTTGGAATATGCTCCCTACGACCGCATCATCGTCACCGCGGCCGCCGAAAGAACACCTCAGGCATTGGTTGACCAGCTCGCCCCAGACGGTAAGATGGTCATACCTGTCGGAGATGATTTCGCCCAGGAACTGAAATTGATCGAGAAAGATAGGAATGGCTCCGTCCACGTTTCTACCCTTGAATATGTCAGGTTCGTCGAGCTGAAGAAAGATACTGAATAAGGAGTCGTTTTAACTGAAGGATGTAAAATAAATGATGACGAGGGGGAAAACCGAGTCATTGGAGCTAAAAAATAAGAAGAGGCGATCCCATGAGAATCGCCTCTTCTTACTTCCTTAAGTCACCCGCACAGGTGACATTACCTTCTCATACCATCTCTGCACCTGGACTAGTCGACTGACTCAGGCAACTGTATCGCACCTATATCATTGAATGATTTAAACTCGACCTCTCCGGATAATTCATAACGCCCTTCTGCATCTTCTCCTGTCGCTTCATACTGGATGGACTTTATGCGCGAATTCTCCTTGTCGATGACGACTTCCACCTCATTATTCGGATTGGAGGTATCTATGGCACTGAATTCAGCTGCAAAGAGTGATTCAAACACTTCAAAGATTTCAGTGCTTTCCCCCTCAAATGTATAGATCAGCTGATTTTCCTCTTCAGTCAGCTTCATCTCATCTTTAATATCAGAAAAAGCGATGACGGCATTTTTGTATGTTACATGAAAAAGCTGTTCTATTTCTATGGACTCTGAGATGTCTACCCAATCGTCTCCGTTATTGTAGTAGGTTTCACCATCTTTCGAGATGGTCCGGTCCTCCCCTTCTGACTTAAGATGCAAAGACGGTGGCGTCCCCTCTTTATACTTTACGTCCGCATCAAGAGTTTGGGAGGATTCATCGTCCACCAAAGCCTCCAGGTCCACCATGGCTTGGTAACTTTCTATATTCTGGGCTTCTTCAATCAAGTCGGCAATTGCGGAATCATCTGTTTCGATTCCTTTCAATGTCCGGTTTGCATCATCTGTGGTGTCCATTGATTGCTTCCCTTCGGTCGTTTCCTCTTGGGCGACCCCGGCCTCTCCTGATGTCTGATCTGTTTTCTCCTCTTCCCCCTGACAACCAGTCAGTAACGCAACTGCAATCGGAACGGCAAACAGATATTTCGAAAACTTCATATCCCCTACTCCTTAGAAAACTCATTTTCAATAAATCATATCATGACTATAGATGCTTCCCCTAACAATATGCTAGTGCGTGACGCGCCGTCTCGGCTTGCGTCCTGTGTCCCGCCGCATTTCCTTGAAGCGGGTGAATGTATACAGCCCGAGCCCGCCCCATATCAATATATAGGCGACACCATGTATGCGGGTAAATGCCTCACCATACATGAAGACCCCAAGCAGAAGCATTACAGTCGGTGCAAAATACTGAAGTATACCCACTAGGGACAGTCGGATACGCTGTGCACCGATCGAGAACAGCAACAATGGTACGGCAGTGACGACGCCTGTCCCCATCATGACCAGGCTATCCTGATCGAATCCGAAATGCCCCTCCCCGCCGACTTCAAGGAATAGGATATAGAATAGCGCCACCGGCGCCAAAACAAAAGTTTCCACAGCCATAGCAAAGACGGCATCCATATTGACTACTTTTTTGATTAATCCGTAGATACTGAAGGACAGAGCCAGGAAAAGTGATATCCACGGCGCAGAACCCAGACCTACCGTCATGTAGGCGACTCCCAGAAAGACGATTATGATGGCGACCCATTGAGATTTTGAAAATCGTTCCCCAAGAACTGCGAACCCGATGAGAATGCTTATGAGGGGATTTATGTAATAGCCGAGACTCGCATCCAGTATATGGCCACTGTTGACTGCAATGATGTATAGCAACCAATTGGAAGTGATGACCACTGAAGCTACGAATAATGCCGCTACTTTCTTTTTATCCCGGAATATGAACTTTAGATCTTTATAGAAAAGGTGCATACGGTTCGTCACGAGGATGAATACAATCATGAAGATGAACGACCAGAATACGCGATGGGCAATGACTTCGTATGAAGATATATGCTCCAGCTGCTTCCAATAGATTGGTAGGAACCCCCATATCAGATAGGCGCTCAGGGCAAACAATGCCCCCTTTTTACTGCTTTCCATACAGACCACCCCTTTTACTGTTCTCCTTTTGCATATGGACCCATCCGCTACACTTGAATATTCCGGCAATTATACCATGATATCCCCCCTTTTAATCACTAACTTATGTTTTGGCAATATCAGTGTGCCAAAACTGCGTTTTGTTTATATTGTAAGCGTTATCGTTTTGCCTTATGATTTAGTTATACTATAAATCATCTAAAAAGGGGTGGCTTTAATGTCTGAAGAAAAAAAAGGTCTTTCACGTAAAGTTCAAGCTTTCGGTTCATTTTTAAGCAGTATGATCATGCCGAACATCGCTGCATTCATTGCTTGGGGACTCATCACTGCGTTATTCATCGAAGTCGGTTGGCTTCCAAATGAAGATCTTGCTGGAATGGTAGACCCGATGATCACCTATCTTCTGCCACTATTGATTGCCTACACCGGAGGGAAACTGATCCACGACGTCCGTGGCGGAGTCGTCGGCTCTACTGCAACCATGGGTGTAATCACTGCTTTCCCAGACTCTCCAATGCTTCTTGGCGCAATGATAATGGGACCGCTCGGTGGCTATCTCATTAAACAAGTCGACCGTATACTCGTCCCAAGAATCAGGCAAGGCCTTGAAATGCTGGTCAATAATTTCTCAGCCGGAATTCTTGCGTTCCTGTTGGCACTCTTTGGCTTCTATGGCCTTGGTCCTGTCGTAACCTGGTTGACGGATCTGCTCGGCAAACTTGTCGACCTTATTGTAGAAGCGGGGCTGCTGCCACTCGCCAGCATATTCATAGAACCTGCAAAAGTCCTTTTCCTGAACAACGCAATCAATCACGGCGTGCTGACCCCGCTTGCTTCTGAAGAAGTCCAGGAAGCCGGCCGCTCCATCCTGTTCACCCTTGAGACGAATCCCGGACCTGGTTTCGGCATCCTGCTGGCCTATATGGTCTTCGGCAAAGGGACTGCCAGGGCGACTGCACCAGGCGCTGCCATCATCCAGTTCATTGGTGGTATCCATGAAATCTACTTCCCTTACATCTTGATGAAACCGCTGCTCGTTGTTGCACCGATACTCGGTGGTGCCACTGGAATCTTGGTTTTCAGCCTATTCGACTTCGGACTTTCCGGCCCACCTGCACCAGGAAGCATCCTTGCCTACTTCGCCATGACACCACGCGGAGAACTTCTAGTCATGTTGCTCGGTGTCGCCGCAGCGACTCTAGTATCATTTATTGTTGCTTCGATCATCTTGAAGTTCACGCGTCAACCAGATGATGATATTGCGGGAGCCACTGAAAAGATGGAAGCCGCCAAAGGTAAGAAATCCACCGTTGCAGGTTCTTTAGCCCAATCTGAAACAGCTGGCCCGGAAGAGTCGGTATTCGATTACGGAAACGTCGAGAAAATCGTATTTGCCTGTGATGCAGGTATGGGTTCAAGCGCCATGGGAGCGGGTATGTTAAAGAATAAGTTTAAAAAAGAAAATCTTGATATCGATGTCACCAATTCTGCAATCAACCAATTGAAAGGCGATGAGGATATAATCATCACCCAAAAGACATTGACGGAGCGGGCAGAAAGCAAAGTGCCGACTGCAAAACATATTTCAGTCGACAATTTCCTTAACAGTCCGAAATATGATGAGTTGATTGAAGCGCTTAAGAAACATCAGGAATAACCATCATTTAAATGAGGAGGTGCCACTATGATCAGTTCGCGGGAAAAGAAAATCATCACCGAACTCATCCATCATAACGGCAACTTCCTCCTTATCAAAGAACTTGCCACAAAATTAGGGGTCTCCTCCCGCACCATCCATAGAGAATTGAAGAATGTCACTCATACATTGGAATCGCTCGGCCTCATTCTTATAAAAGAATACAATAGAGGAGTCAAACTGGACCTTCCATCAAATGAAGTGGAGACACTTATTAAACATCTGAATGCAAATGCTGTAGAGGATTTGAGTACTGAGGAGAAAAAAGTTGCACTGCTGTATCATCTGATGCTGAATAATGAAGGCCTTAAGAAAAACGCCCTAGCAGTTGAACTCGGCATCAGCGAGCATGTTGTTGATGACCTGATTGAACAGATGCGCCCCCAACTTGAGGCATTTGAACTCACCATAACCAAAACCCGGTCGATCGGCATCCAACTTATTGGCGATTCGATCAACAAGCAGAACTTCCTAGCTGATATGATGGTTAACGAACTTAACTCCAACAGCATCTATTCAGTCATCGAAAATAACTTTGTATTCAGCTCTCTTGTCAACAATAGAGTAATAGGGACGCTTGAAGCAGATACAATTTTTAAAGTCGAAAGATTGCTCATGGACGAACTCGAAGTGCTGCCCTATCAACTAACAGAAAATGCATATTTAAACCTCGCCTTGCATATCGTCTTGGCGATAGATCGCACGAAAAATGATTCCTTCCTTGAAATCAGACAGGATCTGATGGATGAGCTATCAGGCACCCAGGAATTTCAAGTCTCACGCTCGCTCATTAAAAATATAGAAGCGGAATTCAGCATCGAATTTCCAGATGAGGAAACATATTTCATATCGATGCACCTAAGAGGAAGCAGAAGAAAGTTTCAAGGCCACGATATAGTTGAATCCCTTGAACAGAGGACCATCTCATTCATTGATGCCGTCAGCCAAAGGATGAACTATCCCTTCTTTGCGCATCCTGAACTTAAAGATGGGTTGATCATGCATATCGAGCCAACGTTACATCGTATGGAGTCAGGAATCATCACTGATAATCCGCTATTGGAATCTATTCGTGAAAGCTATCCTCGCCTTTTTGAAGTGGTCGGTGAATGTTTTGCCATGCATTTCAAAACAAGACGACTCAGTGATGCAGAAATTGGTTTTTTGACAATTCATTTCGGAGGCGCACTTAGCAGTACACCAAACATTGAAGTGACGACAGTCTGTTCAAGTGGCATAGGTACAAGCAGAATACTCGCTAACCAGTTGAAAACCAGGTTCAGCAATATATCCATCAGGCAGGAACTCTCCATTTCAGAACTTCGTGAAGCCAAATTGCGGGATGATGAGCTTGTCTTAAGTACCGTACCGCTCGACTTGGAGCGTTATATACTTGTAAGTCCGCTGCTCGATGACCAGGATGAGAAGAAGATTACAGAAGCAATCAACCAGATGCACGTGGGGCCTACGACCATCGATACTCACTCACAGATCAAGACTGCCATCGACCCAATCCATGTCATCCAAGCATCTGAATTGTATCTGAACCGCTCTCATATCACGCTGACTAAGAGAATGGACGCATTGGAGACCATCCAGCATGTACTGCATACCCAGGAGGTTGCGGATGAATACTCCAGAGATCGAATATTGACTTCGCTGTCTAAACGTTTTAAAAAAACAGGGTTTATAATTGGTGAACACGGTCTTTCCTACCCTCATGTACGGTCTTCTTTGCTGAAATCACATCACATTTTTCTCATCGAAAACAAAGCAGGCATAATCGATCGGAACTATTTGGGTGATGAGATCACCACTACACATCAAATTCTGGTACTTGTGCCAGAAGATTCATTAATCATAGACCTCATCAGCGAAATCAGTATACTGTTTGGGGAACATCATGACGACACTGACACTTTATTTGAAAATCCTGCACTTCTGGAAAACATCATAAAAAATTATATAAGTACACTATATTAATGGAAAAGGATTGATCAACATGTTAAAAAAAGAAAATATACTCCTCAATGAAAAGGTAGCTACCAAAGAAGAAGCAGTTAAAAAAGCGGGGCAGATGCTCGTCGATCAAGGGGCTGTAGAGCCAGCTTACATCGATTCAATGCTTGAACGCGAAAAAGTTGTTTCAACATTCATGGGAAATGGTCTTGCAATCCCCCACGGGACAGATGAGGGTAAATCCTCAATAATAAAAAGTGGGTTGTCACTCGTACAGGTGCCTGGCGGCGTCGATTTCGACGGCAACGAAGCGAAAGTCATCCTCGGAATTGCAGGAAAGGATGGCGAACACCTGGATATGCTCCAAAAAATAGCAGTGCTGTTCTCTGAAGAAGAGAATGCAGACAAGGTCATCCACTCATCCTCAGCGGACGAGATCATAGCGCTGTTTGAAGAGGAGCTGTAACCATGAAAGCTCTACATTTTGGGGCGGGTAACATCGGCCGCGGATTCATAGGAAAGATCCTCCATGATAATGGCTATTCGGTGACATTTGCGGACATCGATGCTGAAATTATAGACGCACTTAATGAGGATGGGAAATATACCGTTCATATCGCAGAAGAAGATGGTGAAACATTTGAAGTTACGAATGTCGCAGGGGTCAATACAATTACTGATGATGATGCGTTGAAAACAGCTATTCTGGAAGCAGACCTGATAACCACTGCCGTGGGCGTCAACATCCTTCCTGTAATCGCAAAATCAATAGCGCCAAACCTCGCCGGGCGTGGCAACAGCCCGCTCAACATCATTGCTTGCGAAAACGCCATCCTTGCCACAGATACACTTAAAGCGGAAATCTTGAAGCATACTGATGAACTTGATGGCATAGGTTTTCCGAATTCAGCTGTAGATCGGATCGTACCCATCCAAAAAAATGATAATCTGCTGGATGTAAAAGTGGAACCATTCTACGAGTGGGTGATAGAGAAAGCTCGCTGGATAGGAGATGCGAGACTGGACGGGGTCACTTATGTAGAAAATCTGATACCCTTCATCGAACGCAAACTGTTTACGGTCAATACCGGTCATGCAGCGATAGCCTATTATGGAAAGACACTTGGATTTGAGACCGTCTCTGAAGCAATGACCAATGAAAAGGTCGAAGCATTCCTCAAGGATGTCCTGAATGAAACGATGCTCTATCTGACTTCAAATTATGATTTCACAGAGGCACAGCAACTTTCATATATTGAAAAAATAATTGCGCGATTCAAAAACCCCCATCTGTCCGATGATCTGGATCGTGTCGGGCGTGGTGTGATGCGCAAGCTAAGCGCGGGCGACCGCATCATGAAGCCACTGATCTATTTGGAGCAGAACAATCTCAGTTGCAATGCCCTCACAGAACTTGCTGCATATGCACTGGAATTCAATAATCCCGATGATCCGGAAGTCAAAGAAAGAGATGAACAAATTGCACAGCTGGGAATGCAGGAATTCTTGACTAGCCATAGCCACCTCAACGATGGATTGATACAGAAAATTAAAGAATATCTTTAGATAAAAGGTCGTGCCAAAATGTGCACGACCTTTTCTTATACCCGCTTGGAACACGAAAAAACTCGATACAGTAAATACATGCAAAGCGCATGCGGGGTTGCTATAGTAGATGTGTAAGGTAGTCAATTCAATCTTTCAAGGAGGCACGACCATTAATGAACAAGAAAAAGGAAGATCTCCAGAAGAACACAATCGACAATACCAAAAAGGCACATATGACAACGAATCAGGGACTTAAAGTCAGCAACGATGAATTCTCCCTGAAAGCGGGTGAACGCGGCCCTACATTGATGGAAGATTTCCATTTCCGCGAAAAGATGACGCATTTCGACCACGAGCGCATTCCTGAGCGTGTAGTCCACGCCAGAGGATTCGGGGTCCATGGGGAATTCGAATTATACGAATCACTGGAAAAATATACAAAAGCCGGCCTTTTCACTGATACGAGCAGAAGGACACCTGTCTTCGTAAGATTTTCAACGGTCGCCGGAAACCGTGGTTCAATGGATATTCCGCGGGATGTCCGCGGGTTTGCGACAAAGTTCTATACGGAAGAAGGCAACTTCGATCTCGTCGGAAATAATATGCCGGTCTTCTTCATGCAGGATGCCATCAGATTTCCAGACATGGTTCATGCTGTAAAGCCTGAACCCCATAATGAAATGCCACAGGCAGCATCCGCCCACGATACATTTTGGGATTGGGTCTCACAGAATACCGAGAGTGCCCATATGGTGATGTGGTTGATGAGCGACCGCGCCATCCCGAGAAGCCTAAGGATGATGGAAGGGTTCGGCGTCCACACATTCAGACTGGTGAATGCTGAAGGCAAAAGTCATTTCGTTAAGTTCCACTGGAAACCAAAACTGGGGACCCACCAGGTGGTATGGGACGAAGCGCAGCTCATCAACGGAAAGAATATGGACTTCCACCGACAAGATCTATGGGAGAATATCGATAAAGGCAATGCGGTTGAATTTGAACTCGGCATGCAGTTGATTCCCGAAGAAGATGAATTCAATATGGATTTCGATATTTTGGATCCAACCAAGTTATGGCCTGAAGAAGATGTCCCGGTCCAGATTGTAGGTAAAATGACGTTGAATCAAAATGTCGACGACTACTTTGCAGAGACGGAACAGGTCGCTTTCCACCCAGGCCATGTCGTGCCGGGCATCGACTTCTCGAATGACCCGCTTCTACAGGGTAGACTCTTCTCCTATACCGATACGCAGTTGATCCGTCTTGGTGGGCCGAACTTCCACCAGATTCCAATCAACCGTCCAATCTGTCCATTCGCAAACAACCAGAGGGAAGGCTACAACCAGATGAATGTTACGAAAGGCCAGACTTCCTACCATAAGAATTACCTCAATAACAACCAACCGGAACCGGCCTCGCCGGAAGAAGGCGGTTATGAGCATTATGATGAGAAAGTCGAGGGCCGGAAGATCAGGGCACGAAGCGAGAGCTTCAAAGACCACTTCAGCCAGGCGAAGATGTTCCTCAATTCAATGACAGAGCATGAGAAACAGCATATGTTCGATGCTCTAAGCTTTGAACTTGGCAAGTGTAAAAGTCTTGGTGTCAGACAGAATGTCGTAGACTATCTGCTCAATCCCATCGATCGTGAAATGACCGAATACGTGGTAGATAAAATAGGTGTGGACTTGCCTGATACCGTAGAAGAATCGACTTATGAAAAGAGTTCTCCAGCGCTCAGCATGGCGAATACCCCTTCATCTCTTGAGACGCGTCAGATCGGAATCATGATAACACCTGATGTACCGAAAGAAAAAATGTTGAATCTGCAGCAAAAACTGGAAGATAAGGGTACAGCAGTCACTTTCATCTCCGATAAGATACGTAAAATAGGCGATGATGTCATGACGGAAACGTTCGACACGGTCCATTCGGTGCTTTTCGATGCTGTGATTGTTCTGAAAGGACAGGAAAACCTGCATCCTGAAGCTGTAGAAAACCTCGAGATTGCATTCAAGCATAAGAAGGCGATCGGCTTCAGTACAGATGACGGTGATATATTCAGGGCTCTCTCATTCACAGACGATGACAAAGGCGTTACGAATATTGAAGAAAACCTTGAACAATACTTGGAAGATGTAAAATCACATCGTATCTGGGACAGATAATAATTCTTGCAAGGGCCTCTACGGAGGTCCTTTTTCTGTTCGTAAAACTGTCACATCATATACTTTGACCCTGTCCTTTATTACATGGTAGACTGTTGAAGTCTTCGATTGGTTTAGTACTCTCAACTAAAATACAGAGGGGTGGAAATATGACAGAAAAAAGTGACGTTATACATAACCTCAAGCTTATCTATGGTTACGGCTACACGAAAGTATTCAATGATGTCACCGACTCGATAACCCGAATGCACATATCAAAGACCCAGATGGATATCATGCAATTCATCTATCTGAATGGGCATGCCACCCCCTCGGATCTGGCCCTGGAACTTAATGTCCAACGTAGCGCCATCACACATACAGTAAAGAAGCTGATCCAGAAGAATCTGGTCAGGAGTGAAGGTAATAAAATGACCAATGACAAAAGATCGAAGTTGATCTATATGACCAGAGATTCCGAGCAACTGGTGGAGGAATTTCTGGATAAAATCCATCATAAAATCACGACTGATATTGGCATATTGACGAAAGAAGAAGAAGAACAGCTCTATCACGCGACCATGACAATTTTGAAATATATACCAGGAGGCACCCCCGATGAAACACATACTTAAGTTCAAATGGCCCGTCACCGTACTGATGCTGATTTTCGCCATCACTACTTTTATCCTCTCTCCTAACTTGACGCAACTGGCAACAGAAAAAGGTGACGTCCAGCTAGCGGACGACTCACCAAGTGAACAAGCCAGGCAATTCCTCGAAAAATACGATCAGGATAAGGAATCGATGTCACTCGTCCTCGAATTTGAGGGGAAAGTCTCGGCAAACGAAGGGGATATCGTCGATTACATTGAAGAAATAAAATCTATGGATGACGTTGATAATGTCGTCAATCCATTCGAATTTGAGGATGATGTGGAGGAGAATTTCATCAATGAAGATAATGGTGTCGCCATCATTCCGATGGATTATGTAGGTTCAGTCGATGATATCGGCAATGTCGCCGAATCCATCGAGGAAGCGAACACGACTGAAGCAAAAACATCCATGACTTCAAATGAGCTCATCCAGAATACAGTCGAACAAGATGCGATGGAAGGCATCCAATCCACTGAAATGTTTACAGTAATCATAGTAGTTGCTGTACTGTTGATCATGTTCAGATCCGTCGTGACTCCGTTCGTACCTGTAATGGTTGTCGGCATCGCCTACCTGATTGGCCAGTCTTTCGTTGCATGGTTCGTCGAATGGTTCGGCTTTCCGATTTCGCCACAGACCCAGAGCTTCCTTATCGTTATCCTGTTCGGTATCGGTACAGACTACTGTATATTGCTGCTGAACCGTTTTAAAGAAGAACTTGAACATCATGATAAATATGACGCAGTCATACGCACTTTCTCCACAGCTGGTAAAACTGTATTCATCAGTGGCCTCTCAGGCGCCATCGTATTCGGTGTCCTGTACTTCGCCAACTTTGAAATCTACCGTTCAGCTGTAGGCGTGGCATTAGGGGTAGTATTCCTGCTGCTCGCCCTCTTTACACTATTGCCAGTGCTCATGTATCTGCTCGGCAGATATATCTTCTGGCCGAACATCAAGAAGACGGAATTCAAGGAGAGCCGCTTATGGACACCGCTCGGGATATTCTCATTGAAATATCCGACACGCATCATCTTTACAGTATTTGCGATCTTGATCGCAGTCGCCCTGTTCTATAACGATGAAGTCAATTTCGATGCCATCGAAGAACTCGATGACGATTATTCCACTGTCCATGCCACTAATGTTGTAAGTGAAAACTTCGATGAAGGCCAGCTCTTCCCTCTTAAAGTCATCCTGTCGACTGGAGAAGATATGCTCAAGTCGGAAAACCTATCAAGACTTGATGCTGTGGCCTCCACTGTTTCAAATCTTGACGGGGTAAAGGAAGTCCAGACACTCACGCGCCCATCCGGTGAAGCGATAGAAGACCTCAATATCCGCAGCCAGTTGAAACAGGCGAACGAAGGCATCGCCGATATGCAGGATGGACTGACCGAAATAGCCGATGGTCTGGATGAAACGAGCAGCAACCTGAGCAATACTGAAACACAAGGCGGAGACCTCTCTGCGCTCGGTGACGGCATTGAAGACATAAACAGCAGCCTCAACCAGATTACTGAATATATGACCCAAACAGGTGATGCCGAAGGGGCAGCACAGCAATTGGGTCAAGTGCAGCAAGGTTTGACAACATTGTCGGACGAAGTTGCTGTAGCCAACGAAGAAATCACCGCGCAGCAGGAAGCGGCCAGCCAGCAATTGACGGAACTTGGCAACGGCTTGTCCGACTCCTCAGAAGGCATCCGAGAAATCAAAGATGGGCTTGAAGATGTATCTTCACTGATGACGGAAATCAATGACAATGAAGCAGTCGATCAGACAGGCGTCCATGTGCCTCAGGAATTCATCGACAATCCGGATATTGAAGATGCAGTCGATCAATATGCCTTCGGTGACAATGAAGCGTTGATCATGAATGTCATACTGGAAGACGATCCGTATAGTCATCAAGCCATGGACACTTTAAATTCGGTCGAAGATACGATAGACGGAGAACTGCAGCGTCTTGACAGGGAAGAGACCGAGTCCTACTTCTCGGGAGTAACGAGTATGAACCGGGACTTGAACCAAATCTCCAATGATGACTATAACCGGGTTGTGACCATCTTTATCGTGACCTTGTTCGTCATCTTGGCTGTCATATTCAGATCCCTGGTGTTGCCAATTTCAATGATCAGTTCGATATTCATCACCTACTTTGCATCTGTAACCATTACACAATGGCTGCTTGGCCTATTCGGATATGGTGAATTGAATTGGGCCGTGCCATTCTTCAGTCTGATCATATTCGCAGCACTCGGCATCGACTATTCAATATTCATCATAGACCGGTTCAGGGAAGAACTTGCAGACCGCACTATAAGAGGCGCAATCGAACAGTCCATCAGACGTATGGGCGGTGTGGTAATCACTGCTGTCATCATACTGTCCGGAACATTTGCTGCACTCCTGCCTTCTGGCATGATCATATTGATACAAGTCGCAAGCATCATCATATTCGCACTGTTGCTATACGCATTCGTTGTACTGCCCCTTCTGGTCCCTGCGTTCGTCATCACCTTCCGACGCGGCAACTGGTGGCCGTTCAGAATGCCTGGCGGACGGGAACGTGAAGAGAAGTTTAGGGATGAAGATTAAGGGTATATTATAAAAGTCTCAAAAAATGGGAGTGAATGCATTGCCTACACAAAAAAGTCCAGGTGTTTCAGCAGTACTCAGTGCTCTGATCAATGGCCTTGGACAAATCTACAACGGGCAGATTTTAAAAGGGGTCATCATCATGATCCTCCAGCTCATCAATGGTGCTCTTACAGTAATCCTGATCGGCTATCTGTTCCTGCCACTCGTATGGCTCTATGCAGTCATCGATGCATACCGCAGCGCCGAGAAGATAAACAAAAGAAATTTCCGTAAATATAATATGTAAAAAAAGCAGACCCCAGGTCTGCTTTTCGTTTCAATAGAACCTTTCCCCTATGGTATAATTTAAGAAAGGATGTGATTTCACATGGAATTGTTCGGACTTTTTGCAGGACTCGCCATCATCGGAATATTACTTGCGCTATTCCTGTTCCTCCTCGGCATCGTCAAATGGTTGTTGCAAGGTTATTTCCTCTACCGCATCGCTGAGAAGAAGAACTTGGATATCCCGTTACTCGCCTTTGTGCCTTTCGGGACATTCTACCTCGGTGGACAGATGTTCGATGGACATGTTCTGGACCGTGGAAAATTCGAGCCTAAGACGCTCGGTATCGTATTCGCCATCGCCGGAATCGTTCTATATATCATGGGACTCTCCATCGGCGATATCGCAGTCAGCTATGTGCTGATTGAGGCCATTGCTTTCCTTGGGGTATTTACGGCATATACGAAAAATATCGGCACTGCAGCACTGCTTGCACTGTTGAACTTTGTAACCGCCGGTATCGCAGCTATAGTCATACTCTTCCTCTACAACCGGAAACTTGAAGAAGAAGCGTTCGGCATCGTGGATGAAGATGATGAAGAATACCGCAGCGTATAAGTAAGTGTAAACACCTCCAGGGCAGCTGTCCTGGAGGTGTTTTATTTTATTTTTTCAATTAACCAGCAGAGAGGTTCCAACATTATTCGGCGTTGATGATCGCTTTATGCAATATCTCCATTCCGTTCTTCAGTGCAGAATGCTCGAAAGTCATATGCGGGTGATGAAGGCCCGGTTTGAGATCGCAGCCCAGCCCGAGCATGGCACCTTTAAGTTCCGGAAGCTTCACTGTATAGTAATGGAAGTCGTCTCCGCCACTCGTGATGATCGGCTCTAGACACTTCTCTTCACCCAACGTCTCTACAATCGATCTGCGCAACACATCAATTGCATCCTGATGGCTCTCACTGGCAACGATGCCCGAGTAATCGACATCTTCTATCTTTACAGAATAGAAATCTTCGATGGTTTTCAGCACATCATATACGCGTTCCTTCAATTTCGCCATCTGCTCATTCGTCTGAGCCCGCATATCGATGCCGCATTCTGCATTACCGGGTATGATATTCAATGATCTCCCACCCGCAAGGAATTTCGTCATCTTGACTGAAGATGGAATGACCGGATTGATATGGATCTTCGACAGCATATTGACGATATCGGCACCGATTTCTATGGCATTATGGTTGAGGTGGGGCCGCGCACCGTGGGCATCATCGCCCGTGATGCGGAACTCGAGGGAAGATGCTGCACCGTGTTCGATGCTGCATGCTGCATAACCGTCACGCGCTTCCTCCACTGGCCGCAGATGGATGCCGAAAAAGTAATCCAGGTCATCTATAACACCTTCATCTACCACCGCCAAGGCTCCTGTGCCGACTTCCTCTGCTGGTTGAAAGATGAAACGCACCCCTTTCGATTCAAGGGCCGGGTCATCCTTGATCTTCAGCATGGTGCCGATCACCATCGCCATATGGGCATCATGCCCGCATGAATGATTCGCCTGCTTTACACCGTCAACTTCCTGATAGAGGGCATCGATATCAGCGCGCACACCGATGATGTGGCCTTTATCGAAATTTCCCATATCACAATAGAGTCCGGTCGTATTCTTGAACCGGACAGGCGTGAATCCTTCTGCTTCCAACAGGTTATATATGTATTCCGTCGTTTCTGTTTCTTCATAGCTGATTTCGGGATGCGCATGCAGATGCTGGAAGGCCTTCATCATCTTTTCTTCTATCATAACTAAAACTCCTTTATGTATATCATTGAATGTCAATGTAATCTTCACTATAATATATTATTAATTGCTGGAAAATTCAAATTTCCACCACTCTACAGTTACATGAGTGGTCTACATAGCTTTCAGCATAAAAATGGCGTGTCCCCCGCATTATCTATATAATTACACTTAGTGCGATGGAAGGGATTCAATCTATAGGAGGAATAGTTTAATGAAGATTAAAGAAATCAAGTTGCATCAGTTGCTGATGGGATTGAAACACCCCTTCACGACAAGCTTCGGCACGCAGCAGGAGCGTTTCATCACGATTGTTGAAGCGATTGATGATGAGGGGCGTTCAGGATTTGGTGAATGTGTATCAGGAGAGGATCCACTCTACTCGGAAGAGTTCATGGACGCTTCACTCATTGCTATGAAAAAGTACTTTGCACCGCTCGTCATCCAAAATGAAATTGCACACCCTGATGAAGTTTGGGAGTTGTTCAAGCCATTCAAGCGGAATAATATGGCCAAATCGGCGATTGAGGGCGCTGTCTGGGACCTTTATGCAAAGCAGGAAGGCATAACTTTATCTGAAGCCATCGGTGGAAAAAAGAAAGAAGTGGAAGTCGGCATTTCTCTAGGCCTGGAAGACACTGACGAAGGTCTCCTTGAAAAAATACAGGAAAAAGTCGAAGAAGGCTATAAACGCATCAAGGTCAAAATAAAACCAGGACGCGACGTTGAGATGATACGGAAGATAAGGGAGCAGTTTGGTGACATCCCACTTATGGTGGATGCCAACTCCGCTTATACCCTCAATGATATGGACACTTTGAAGGCGCTCGATGCATTCGACCTCATGATGATCGAACAGCCTCTCGCTGCTGGCGACCTCATCGATCACGCCAAGCTTCAAAAGGAAATCAGTACCCCTGTCTGTCTGGATGAAAGCATCGACTCCTATGAGGCCGCCGCTGGGGCCATAGAACTTGGCAGCTGTCGGATCATCAACGTCAAAGTTGGGCGTGTCGGCGGAATTACACAGTCCAAAAAGATTCATGACCTTGCCCTGGAACATGACATTCCACTGTGGTGTGGCGGCATGCTTGAAGCAGGTGTCGGACG
This sequence comes from Salinicoccus jeotgali, assembly GCF_055379195.1. NCBI lineage: Bacteria > Bacillati > Bacillota > Bacilli > Caryophanales > Staphylococcaceae > Salinicoccus > Salinicoccus jeotgali. The sequence goes on from NZ_AP043830.1 coordinate 2,003,217, forward strand.
TCTTCACAACATCGCCATCACGACATTGGCGAACTTCACGCTGCCAGGCGATACCGCTTCCTCCAGCAGATATTGGCACGAAGACATCATCACGCCAGAAGTTTCAGCCAAGGATGGCATCGTCTCAGTCAGTCAGGAACCTGGTATAGGGGCGGTGGTCGATTTCGGTAAAATGGAACAATACCTACAAAAGACGGAAGTGGTTACAACGGAAGATGCCGTCGATATGATCTTCTACGACTGATGTCACACATAGAAGGCCGCCCGGTGCATAATGCTGCACTGGGCGGCCTTTATCGTTTCGGTGACATTCATGCGGATGCGACGATGACACTAGCCAGCAGATTACCTATTCATGCCATCCCGCTCCCCCTTGAGTTCCATCACTACGATTTCTGGATGGTTGAAGACCCGGAACGGGAAACGGCTATTGCCGAGACCCCGGCTGACGACCATATGCGTCCCATCCTTCTCATGTACCCCTTCCGTATATTTCGGCAACACTCCCTGGTGGGGGGCGTATAGTCCTTTGACTACCGGAAGACGGATCTGCCCACCGTGGGCATGACCGGTAAACACCAGGTCAATTGCATGTCTGCCATATAAATCAAGCAGCTCAGGACGATGCGATAGCACGATGGTGAATGGGTCGGATTCATTATTGAGCCTCTGCCTCAAGTCTGCCTCAAAGAAATCAGAGAGCTCGTGCTCTTCCTCATTTCCATAGAACCAAAGATCTTCCATGCCGATCAGCCGGATGTAATCGTTCCCGATATAGAGCCTCTCACTCCCCTTGCTGATGTTTCTTACTTGTGACATTCCAATGGCCTGCTCCAACCTGTCAAAATGCACATAATGCGCCTCATGGTTGCCCGTGACGTAGTAGACGGGCAGAATATCGGTCAGTTCATGCAGTAGATGGACAGCGCGCTTAAGGTTCGGTGTACGCCTGTCGATCACATCTCCAGTCACGAATATGACGTCTCCATCTGCCGCTCTGACCTTATCAAGGAGTGCCTTGGAACGCCTCCCGAAATACGCATTATGGAAATCTGATACTTGGACGATTTTATAGCCATCAAATGCTTCAGGCACCCTCTCCGACTCATGCACATAGTGTGTCGTCACGATTTTTTTATCTTCTTTATATAGGAAGCGGGCCAATGCAATGGAGAACCCAAGTATAATTTGTGAAAGTTTCATATTGATTACCTCGATTTTATTTTAATTATAAGGTATATCGGCATCTCTTGAAATAATAACATGACTCGAATGACAAAAATAAGAAGCTTCTCCGTAATCGGAGAAGCTTCTTATACTAAACGCTTCCTTATCGAACTGGATACGATGTCGATTAGACTTACAAATACTACTACCACTACCAGAATCATACCGACATCTTCCCAATTGCGCTGATATGTCGCCAGAATGAGCGGCGCCCCGATACCGCCTGCACCTACTATTCCAAGAACCGTTGAGGCGCGCACATCGATTTCGAACCTGTAGAGCGCATACGATACGAACTCAGGCAGCACTTGTGGCAATATGCCGAACCACATGGACTGGACACGATTACCGCCACTTGCCTTTATCGCATCCACATTCTCCCTATCGATCGACTCGATGACTTCTGCATACAGTTTGCCGAGCATGCCGATGGAATTGATGCTGATCGCAAGAACACCCGCATAAGGTCCGATGCCTACGGCTGCCACAAAGATAATCGCGAAGATCAATTCAGGTATAGCGCGTATCGCATTCAACAGCGCCTTTCCTATGTAGGAAAAACGTCCGCCGACATTACGGGCAGCAAGGAAACCGACAGGTATCGCAAGTATGGCTGCCACCATGATACCCGCATAGGCGATGGCAATGGTTTCAAACATATATCCGATATATTCTGGATACTGCCCATAACGTTCCGACTCCACAAGAGGTGCAATGAATAGCCGCCTCAAGGTATCCAACGTGGATACAGAAGAACTGTTGACGTCAAAAGGCGTTGATATGAGGGCTATGATATAGATGATCAGCAGCAGGGACAGGACGGCATACATATACATGCGCTTTTTTTTGCCGAAAGTTTCCTTCATTCTGATTTTCTCTTTATTTTTCATCATTCAAGACGCTCCCTTAACCTGTTGCTGATAAAGTCTATCAGGGATATTGTAATGAACAGGACGAAGATGATTGCCGCAACATTTTCGTAGTTGAACATGCTGAGCTGCTGCCTCAGGATGATGCCGATGCCACCGGCCCCTACGAAACCGAGGACGACGGATGCTTTAACATTGATCTCAAGCGAATACAGCGTGTATGACGCATACTGCGGCAGAATCTGTGGGATGACGCCATAGCGTATGACCTGCAGTGTATTCCCACCGGTTGCACGTATCGCTTCCATTGGACCAGGGTCGACTGCTTCAATCGTTTCACTGAGCAGTTTGCCGATGATTCCGACGGTCAAGACAGTCAATGCAAGGATACCGGAAACATCACCGATCCCCACCAGCGCCACAAACAAGACGGCCAAGATGATCTCAGGCACTGTCCTCAATATGTTGAAGAAGAAGCGGACGATCCGGTAGAACGTATTATTGCGGTTGATGTTCGCGGCTGCCATAAAGCTGACCGGCATCGCAAGCACTGCCCCGAAAGTGGTGCCGAACAAGGCGATGTTCCATGTTTCGAGCAATGGCTCCAACACGCTTGTAAAATATTCCCAGCTAGGTGGCCACAAATCATTGACCACAAACAGGAATATGATCGGGAATCCTTCTATCACCCGTGTCGGGTATGATTGCGTCAAGTAGGCCGCTCCCACATACAGCATCAGAACAAGCAGGATTATACCCAGGATGAAGAATTTGAACCGCCTTGGCATCAAAACAATCCGTTCAATCCTTTGCTGTTTCATCCGTCTCCTCCTCATTGCCGATCAGATCATCCTCTTTGATCGGACGACCATATATTTCTTCGAATGTCTGCTCATCGACTTCTGAGATTGGGCCATCAAAAACCAGTTCCCCATCGCGCAGGCCAATTATACGGTCAGCATACTCCATCGCCATATCGATGAAGTGCAGGTTGACGATAGTGGTCAATCCATCTTCTCGGCTTACACGCCGCAGATCCTTCATGACCTTATGGGATGTTGGTGGATCAAGACTCGCCACCGGCTCATCGGCCAGGATGATCGATGGCTGCTGCGTCAAAGCCCGTGCGATGCTTACACGCTGCTGTTGGCCACCACTCAGGTTGCTTGCTCTGACGTAGGCTTTCTCATCAATGCCAACGCGTTTAAGATTATCCATCGCAAGACGCATGTCGCTTTGTGGAAAGAGTCCGAAAATACTCCTCAATGTTCCGATATGGCCCAGTCTGCCCGCAAGGACATTCCTCAGTACGCTCATTCTCTTGACGATGTTGTAGCTTTGAAAGATCATGCCAATTCCAGTCCGTAGCTTCCTCAACTGCGGTTCTTTGAACTTCAATATATTTTCTCCACCGATGATCAACTCTCCCGAAGTCGGGGTGACCATACGGTTGATGCTTCGAATGAGGGTGGACTTGCCGGCCCCGGACATGCCGACGATTACAACGAATTCACCTTCCGGGATATTCAGGTTGATATTCTTAAGCCCTTCATGGCCGTTGGGATAGACCAGGGAAACGTCTTTGAACTCTATCAATGGAGTCACCATCCTATATAAATTGCACTCAAAAAAAGGGGCTTAGCCCCTTGCTTATTATTCGTTCAGCTGATCTTCGAATTCTGCATAGACTTCACGCACGATATCATAGTCTTCTGAACTTGCTTCTGCAACGCCATCCCACTCATAGATTTCGTACATCGTTTCCAAGACTTCCTCATTGTCGTTCATGCTAAGGAATGCCTCGGTCACTTTTTTCTTCATCTCGTCCGGCAGTTCAGAGCGCACAGAAATCGTATCGTTTGGGATATCCTCTGTGTGGCCGATGATTTTCACCTTATCCATGACATCAGGCAGATCTTCTTCCACCGTCGTACGGGCATCGTCGAATGTCGTCGCGAAATCGGCTTGGCCATCATAAACTTGAGTGATTGCGTTATCGTGCCCCCCTACAGATAATTGATCGAAATGGTTCTCCAGATCATCAACACCCTTATCCTTCAACTGCATGGCCGGGAACAGATAACCTGAAGTCGATAATGTATCTGGGAATGCCCATACAAGATCTTCTGTAGCCACCAGATCATCGATATCTTCAATATCGGAATCGGCGTTCACCACATATTGTGCTGCATATGATTCAGAACCATTTCGGATGGATTTCAATATGACTTCTACGTCCGCCCGCTCTTCGGCCTGCACAAAACTGAATGGTGCGAGGAAACCGATATCAACTTGCTGTGTACGCATCGCTTCTATCAATCCACTGTAATCTACCATCACTTCGGCCTTTACTTCGATTCCGAGCTCTTCACTCAGGAATTCTTCCAACGGCTCCGCGGTAGTCGCGATATTTCCAGCATCACTTGAAGGAATGAAGCCCATGGAGAGTGTCTCCACTTCCCCTTCCTGACCTTCCCCGTCTTTTTCTGCTGTATCTTCTGCCCCATCACTGCCACATGCTGCGACGATGACTGCCAATGCCACAAGCGAGAATAGGAAAAACAAACGTCTGAATACAGAATTCATCTGATGCTACCCCCTGAAATTATGTATATTTAGCGGAAATGAAAATCTTCCTCCTACTCCTAGAATATTCAAACCGAATTTCAAAGTCAATAAGATTCACGATACTTCAAATAGATTGTGATAAAATGGTGGCGAGGTGATTAATTTGGATAAAATAAAACTAGGTGGTTCAGACCTTGAAGCATCAAAGATAGTACTTGGCTGCATGCGTATTGCAGATATGACGGATGACGCTTTGCACCGTCACATCAGTACAGCGATGGAGGCCGGCATCAATATCTTCGACCATGCAGATATATATGGTGGCGGCGAATGTGAACGCAAATTCGGCAAAGCACTGAAATCAGGCATAAAAAGAGAAGACATCCTCATTCAGAGCAAGTGCGCCATCCGCAATTCCAGCTCGGAAGGTGACAAGTCAGGCGAATATTATGATTTATCAAAATCCCATATACTGGATTCCGTCGACGGCATACTGGAGCGTCTGGACACTGAATATCTCGATCTCCTCATGCTCCATCGTCCCGATGCACTCATGGAGCCTGAAGAGATTGCTGAGGCCTTTGATCGTCTGCATGAGAGCGGCAAAGTCAGACATTTTGGTTTGAGCAACTTCAATGCCCGCCAGTTCGACTTCGTTCAAAAATATGTCGATCAGAAACTGATTACCAACCAGATTCAATTCGGTGTCGCTGCACCGCACATGATCAACAGCAACATGCAGACGAATACACCATTTGAAGGCGCCGCCGATCGCGACGGCGGCATGCTGGATTACGCCCGCCTGAACGATGTGACCATCCAGGCCTGGTCTCCATTCCACTACGGATATTTTGATGGCATCATCATGGACGACCCTAAGTATAAAATACTCAATGAAGTCATGGAACAAATCGGGGATGCACATGGAGTGACGAAGAATGCGATTGCAGTTGCATGGATTCTGAGACATCCGGCAAACATGCAGACAATCATCGGCACCACGAATACCGATAGGCTCTCACAAATCATGAAAGCACCTGATGTATCACTTTCCCGTGAAGAATGGTATCAGATCTACAAAGCAGCTGGCCATGTGCTGCCGTAGTAATCACATGTCAGTTGGATAACTCCCTAAATAAAACGGCCTGCAAATCTTGGTTTTCAAGATTTGCAGGCCGTTTTATTTGTGGTGAGGCTGGTGGTTATCCCTCAGGCTACTTTTCATCCGCAGGATACTGTATATCAGCACTGCTTCTTGCCGCTTCGAATGCTTCCATCACATTCATGGAATGCTCAAGCAATTCAGTAGCAGCCCCCCGGTCTTCCGATGAGAGCATATCCCTGAAGCTTTCAAGTTCCGCCACCATATTATTGTCATTTTGTCCCAGGTCAATATGCTCCTTGCCTTCGTCGGTGACTACATCCACAGAATCCATGATATTTGCAGAACCATTGACCCGAATATAGCCCTTGTTCCCTTGCAGCAGCACACTATTATCCGTTGTCGTGTCCTTCGAGCCGATGCATGACGCGACACAGCCATCATACTTGAGTACACAGACACCCGAAGTGTCGGCTCCGTTATCATGTTTATTTGGCAAGTAGACTATTTCATCCGGTCGGCCAAGCAACCGGATGACGAAATGAAGATTATATATATTGAGATCGGCAAGCGCACCGCCTGAAAATTCCAAGTTGAAGACATTGGTCACCTGACCATGCTTCAACTGCTCATAGCGGCTCGAGTACTGCGAGTAGTTGGCCTGGATGATTCTGATGTCCCCTATCCGCTTCATATTCTCCTGAACTGCTTTAAAGTGTGGCAGATGAATGCCTGTTACCGCTTCAAACAGGAAAACATCCTGCGCTCCGGCCAGGTCAATCAGCTCCTTCAATTCCGCAGCTGTCGATGTGAATGGTTTTTCACATATGACATGCTTGCCCGCTTCAATGGCTTTTTTGGCATATGCATGATGTAGACTGTTCGGCGAGGCGATATAGACAGTATCATGCGCCTCGTCCTTGAGCATGGCATCCATATCCGTGAACCTGCTCCCGATATCATGCTTCTGTCCAAATGCCTCGGCCGTTTCCAGCCGGCGTGAATAGACGGCTGTAGCCTCCACACCTTCCACTTGACAGACTGCATCAAGAAAACGGTCTACGATGAAACCCGTCCCGATCGTAGCGATCTTCATATCATTTCCCTCCATCATTCTTCTTCATTCTCATCTGTTTTGACAATATGGACTTTACGGATCATCTGATCTTCCATGACTAGCACTTCAAATTTCAATCCTATCTGCTCAAGGACATCGCCTTCGACCGGAAAGTCATTGAATTCCTTCAACAGAAACCCTGAAAGGGTGTCTTCATCTTCCGGTATCTCCGTATCAAAAATGGAGTTGAGGCGGTGTAGTGTAATCTTACCGTCGCAGACGATCTCCTCATCGGAAAGCTTTTCGACGAGTGCATCGTTGCGCAGATCCGTTTCATCTTCGATTTCAAAACCGAGCATCGCTTCGATGATGTCTTCATGTGTGAGTATCCCTTCCGTGCCGCCGAACTCATCAATGACGACGGCCATATGCCGCCTTTCCTTAGTCATTTTTCTGAGTACATATTCAACGGGTTGGAATTCATGCACGGTCAATGGATCATTATCACAGTAATCCAACAAGGTCTTTGAAGGTTCCACCGACCACTGGAGAAGATATTTGGAATGGAAGACGCCGATTATATCATCCATATCTTCATCATAGATCGGATAGCGGGTGAACATATGCTCGATGACGAAATCCCTGACCTCTTCAAATGATGCAGTGGCGGAAATGGCTTCCATTTCCGTCCGGGGGGTAGTCAGGACATCCTTGACGTTAAGGTGTCTGAAATCAAGCACCCCTTTGATCCGGTAGGATTCATCTTTTGCAAGCATGCCTTCCGAATCCGCAATGTCCACGATTGCACGCAGTTCATCTTTCGACACGGTGGCTGCGCCCTTCAATTCGCCCTTTGACAGCAGTCTCGCAATGGTGTCAGTCAACCAGTTCAACACTACTGTAACTGGCTTCAATATCAGCACGAAGAACATGATGATAGGCGCCACACGCATTGCAATCGGTTCCGGGAACGTTGCCGCCACCGATTTGGGTATGACTTCGGCAAAGACGATGATGGCAATGGTCAAAGCTGCCGAAGCGATCGCTATACTGATGCCGTATTCAAGCGCCAATGTGGTTACCAGAGTAGGCAGCAAGATATTTGCTATATTGTTGCCGATGAGTATCGTGGTGATGAATACGCCTGGCCTTGAAACCAATCTGAGCAGACGCTCCGCCTTCGCGTCGCCCTTTTTCGCCATCGATTGAAGTTTCATTTTGTTGACTGCCGTCAAGGCCGTTTCACTGCCCGAGAAAAACAGTGAAGTAAACAGCAGTATAATGATCGCAACGATCATTCATTTTCCTCCTCATATATATAAAACCTAGAAATGTCTTAATTATCTATTTTAAATTTATTTTCACCATTTTACCACTCATAAGTGGAAATGTTTAATATCTCGATTCATTTTGGGCAAAAAAAAGCCTGCTCCGAATGCCGGAACAGGCTATCCCATTACTTCACATCATATCCTTGATCTTCAATTGCTTCAACCATTGAGGACTCTGTCACTTTCTGGTCGTCATATTCAACATCTACTTTATCTGCGTCCAGGTCCACATTCGCTGAAGTGATGCCATCAAGTTCGTTGAGGGCACCTTCTACTGCACTTTTACAGTGCCCACATGTCATACCTTCAACCTTTATCGTTTTTTGAGCCATTATGAATCTCCTCCCATATATCTTCATTTTATATCTTTACCCGTTTCAACCTCAAGGAATTCGTCACGACACTTACGGAACTGAAGGCCATGGCGGCACCTGCCACCCATGGTGCAAGCAGACCCAGCGCTGCTATTGGTATGCCTGCACTATTATAGGCGAAAGCCCAAAAGAGATTCTGTTTAATGTTGCGAATTGTTTTGTGACTCAATCTCACTGCTTTAGGGATGAGTGTCAATTCTCCACCCAATATAGTGATGTCCGCCGCTTCTATCGCCACTTCCGTACCTGTACCGATGGCGATTCCAATATCCGCTGTGGCCAGAGCCGGTGCATCATTGATGCCGTCACCAACCATCGCTACCGTCCTGCCTGCTTCCTGGAAGCGTTTGACCTGTTCTGCTTTTTCCTCTGGCAGAACTTCTGCAATGACCTGGTCGATTCCGACCGATCTGCCTATTGCTTCCGCCGTGCGGGTATTATCCCCGGTAAGCATGACGACTTCAAGCCCGTCTTCCTGCAGCTGGCGTATTGCTTCTGCAGCACTTTCTTTAACAGTATCCATAACCGCTACGATACCTTTGATATCACCATCGACTGCTACAATCATTGCTGTCTTGCCGTCATATTCGTACTGGGTCATTTCCTCTGTGATGGTATCATTGGCAATGCCATTGTCAGCCATGAGTTTACGTGTGCCGACGAGCACTTTCCTCCCCTCTACCGATGCCTCGATGCCGTGGCCCGGTATGGCAGTGAAATCGTCCACTTCCGGAATATCAAGCCCCCGCTCTGTTGCGTGTGCAACTATTGCTTCAGCCAATGGATGCTCTGAGCCTTTTTCAGCTGCAGCAAGCAACCCGAGCACTTCATCATTACCGGAAAAGTCGGTGACTTCTGGTTTGCCTTTTGTGATGGTTCCGGTCTTATCCATGATGATGACGTCCAATGAATGGGTCTTTTCAAGGTGCTCCCCACCTTTAAAGAGAATACCATTCTCTGCTCCTTTGCCGGTTCCGACCATGATGGAAGTTGGTGTGGCAAGACCCAGAGCGCATGGACAGGCGATGACCAGAACCGCTATCGATGCAATCAATGCCGGCTCAAAATTGCCTGGCTGGACAAGAATGTACCAGACAAGGAACGTAAGGATAGCAATCCCGACAACTATGGGCACAAAATATCCTGAAATGACATCCGCCATCCTCTGGATCGGTGCCTTCTTGCCCTGTGCCTCCTCGACCACTTTGACGATGGAAGCGAGAGCCGTATCCCTACCTACTCGTGTCGCTTCAAATTCAATCGTACCGTTCACATTCAATGTGGAGCCCACAACCCCATTCTCAACTTCCTTCTCGATTGGAATGGACTCACCGGTGATCATCGATTCATCAACTGAAGTCCGGCCTTTGACAACTTGTCCATCAACCGGTATCTTCTCACCCGGTTTGACGATAAGGCGATCTCCAACCACGACATCCTCAATCGGGATCATCGTTTCCTTACCTTCTTTTATCACACGTGCCTGCTTTGCCTGCATATCAAGCAACTTGGAAATGGCAGTGGTCGTCCTGGATTTGGCATTGTGCTCAAGATACTTACCGAAAAGGATCAATGTAATGATCAGGACACTTGTTTCGAAATAAAGGTGCGGACTATGAGTCGGATCCGTTGCCCAGACTCCTGTCTCATACACACTATAGAAATAGGCGGCGCTGGTGCCCATTGCCACAAGGACATCCATATTTGCGCTTCCACTCTTGAGATTCTTGTACGCTCCTTCATAGAACTGCCACCCTATGATAAATTGTACCGGAGTCGCAATCGCCAGCTGGAACCATGGATTCATCAGCAAACTTGGCAACTGGATACCAAACAGATGGTCCAACATTGTTATAAGCAGTGGAACAGAAAGCAATGCAGAGATGATCAATTTGATCCTCAGCCGGTTCAGCTGCCTATCCTTCGCATCCACCTTATCTTCTGCACTCCGTTTCGGCTCTGCACCATAGCCGAGTTTCTCGACACGGCCAATCAGATCTTTTTCGCTCAGCACATTCGGGTTATACTCGATGACCGCATTCTCCGTCGCCAGATTGACTGTCGCCGAGCCGACTCCATCCTGCTTATTGAGCACTTTTTCGATTCGGCTGGAACAAGCCGCACATGTCATACCCGTTATATCGAATTCAGCATGTTCCATTTCAACTCCATAGCCAAGATTCTCAATTTTACTGGTGAGGTCACCAACATCAACAAGTTCCCCGTCAAATTTAATGCTTGCCTTTTCCGTAGTCAGGTTGACGGAGGCATAGACATTGTCCATCTTATTCAGAACCTTTTCTATGCGGTTCGAACAGGCGGCACATGTCATGCCTGTTACGTTCAATTCGACATGTTTCTCATTATTCAACGTCTGTCACCCCCTATTTTGAAAATTGTTTAAGGACAGTCATCAATTCTTTGATTGATTCCTCTCCCTCTCCTTTGTTGATCGCATCTGTCACGCAATGGTTCATATGACGTTCCGTCACTGAATATCCAACATTTTTAAGCGCTGACTGGATGGCACTGATCTGGACCAATATGTCGACACAGTACCGATCTTCCTCGACCATCTTCTGGATACCGCGCACTTGTCCTTCAATCCGCTTGAGGCGGTTAAGCGTCTTCGTCTTTTCTTCGTCCGTCCTTGGAACGACGGTGTAGTCATGCATATGTTCACCCATAGTGATCACGTCCTATTCATTATAGTTAAATTATACCCCATATAGGTATTAAAGTCAATTTTAAAAAGCCAGGTCATAAAGGCCTGGCTATTTCTTTCGTCATAAATAGATGACATCTTCTTGGTCTTGCGATTCATACTATATATTACCTTTCTTACAAAAGCCTTCAAATTGTATTGTATACACTCAAGCTAGTTTTTCATTTTGTGTATGCATATGATGATTAAAAAATGAATCCAGACATTTTCTGCTGGATTCATTTCCCATTCCCTTGTTGCCTGAACATCAGATAGTTCGTCACCGCAAAGAACAATCCTGCGCCGATGCCGATCGGCCAATTGTCAAAACCGATGCCGATCAGCAATAAAAATAAAATCCCTGTACTTACCGCAACCGCAATATGCATAATTTCACCCTCTACAGCATGCTGAATACTTTTCCAATGAGACGTAGGATGAGACCGAGTGATTCCAAAAACATATCGAACAAGAAAGTGTACCAGTACTCGTTCTTCTGTAGTGGATACTGCGGCCCGTCCTGTCTTCCCTTGTTTCGTGCCATGGCCCTCCCCCCTTTTTAAACAATACCCGAATCGAGATGGCCTAATAACTTTTTTTGTTGTCTCCACTATCATATGGACCAATATATAGATATTACATTATATTTCAAGTTTTTCTTTCTAGTTACATATCTATGACATTTAACAATAAAGCTACAATTCATGATAGACTTTCTACTTGTGAATCGTCATGAATCTTTAACCGTTCCATCTTGGATATATTTCAATGATACATATAAATACACCTCAATTAAGAAACAGTTTTAGTCGTGGACGAAAAAAATTTCAAGGAGAGTTTATCTTATCATGAAAAAAACATTGCTATCAATTGCGACAGTTACTACACTCACAGGAGTTGCATCACATAATGTTTCGGCCGCGGACTACACCGTTGAGAGCGGCGATACACTGTGGGGACTTGCTAACGAAAACGGCACTTCCGTATCAAATCTAAAAGAGATGAACAACCTTTCCAGTGACCTGATCGTCCCTGGCGAAGTTCTTGAAGTGGATGAGGAAAAGGAAGAAACCCACGTTAAAGAAGAGAATCAAGGCATATATACAATTAAAAGTGGAGACACGCTTTATAAAATCGGCCAGAAATTCAATGTCGATTATAAACAGATCAAGACATGGAACAACTTGTCTTCTGATATGATCTATGCAGGCAAAACGCTGATTGTTTCTGCAGACGCCGTTCCAGCTGAACAAAAAGCACCTGTTGTGGCAGAAGCAGCAACACAAAATAATTCAGCGGACACACAGGCTCAGGCTGACACAACCAATCAACAAGCCGACTCAGAGAAAACTGAAGCCCAGCAATCAAACCAAAATAATGAAACCGAAGCACCTGCTGTTGTTGAACAAAGCCAGGACAATACCGAAGTTCAGGCAACTCAGTCAGATAATGCAAACCAACAGGTTGAGCCGAAGCAAGCCGCAACCCAGCCTGCAAATCAAAATAATGAGCAAGAATCATCTAATGTTGCCCAAACTTCAAATCAGAATAGAACAGAAGATGTTCAACAATCTGCTAATGAAAACAACCAAAATGTAAATCAATCATCTCAAGAAACGCCTGCAGTAGTTGAAAATACTAGCAATAATGAAGTTGCGACTCAGAACGTAAATTCACAAGAAACAACTCAAGTCCAAGCTCCGGCTCCACAGGCCCCAGCACCTTCAGTTGCGTCCGGTTCATACGGCAGCAACTACTATATGACTGGAGACTGCACATGGTATGTCTTCGAAAGACGTAAAGAAATGGGCGCATCTGTCAGCAATTCATGGGGCGATGCAAAAAATTGGGCGAGTGCTGCACGTAGCGAAGGCCTACAGGTCAACAACACTCCGTCCGTAGGGGCAATCATGCAATCTGCTGCTTTCCAAAACGGCTCGTATTCCTTTGGCCACGTGGCTGTTGTAGAAGCGGTGAACGCTGATGGCTCAATCGTGGTTTCAGAAATGAACTGGTCCGGCGGCGTTGGAAATAAAACAACCAGAACCGTCAGTGCAAGCAATGTTGCGAGCCATAACTTTATCCATTAATTAGGAACACCCCGTAGTCAGGTCAATGACCTCACTACGGGGTGTTTTTTGTTTTATTAATTTAAATGCACACTTTCTTATCTAGCTAAAAATATTTTCCCTGTCGTAGAAAAGCAAATCTCATTGATGCGACTCCAAAAATCGCAACATCGTTTTATAGACCTTTATTTCGTTGGCTTTTTTAGAAAAACCATGACCTTCATCATCTAGGACGAGGTATTCGACGTCCCTCCCTGCATCACGCAGCTTTTCTACAATCTGATCGGACTCCTCTTTAACGACGCGCGGGTCCTTAGCCCCTTGAATGACAAGCATTGGACGTGACATCGTATCGAGGTAAGTGATCGGTGAATCTCTTTCGAATCGTTCCTTATCCTGCTCGGGATCTCCTATCCAACGCTTCATGATCGGTTTCCAGTGCTCCGGCACTGAGTTATAGAACGTAAACAGGTTGGACACTCCGAATATATCGACTACAGCCTTAAAATACTCAGGATGCCTGCCATGAAGCAGAAGCGCCATATAACCTCCGTAGCTGCCACCGACAAGGAAGAGTGTGTCGGGTGAAGAAACTCCATTATCAAACAACCATTTGATTGCTTCTATATTGTCCAGCCGGGGCCCTTCTCCCCAGTCCTGTTCGACGTATGTTACGAACGAGGCACCATAACCGGTGCTGCCCCTGAAGTTGGGACAGAATATGTTATATCCCCTGTTAAGCAGCATCTGGAACATCGCACGATAAGATTTGCGTTCTGCTGCCTGAGGTCCTCCATGGGGCCAAAATATCGTATAACCGTTATGGTTTCCTCCCTTCGCCCGAAATAGCAGCGCTTCTATTTCGAGGCCGTCGAAAGATTCGTAAAAGATGCTTTCAGGTTCTACCATATCTCTTGCGGTGACCCCCGGCACACGGTTTTTTGTCAGCGCACTCCATTTTTCCTTATTATATTTCCAGATGTTGAAAGGTTCTGTGGCGCTGCCTCCAAGGGCGTATAGTGTACCGTCCTTTGTGACGGCGAGTTGACGCACGACATCAAAAGGCACTTTGATTTCATCTGACATATCATGGTTCAGATCGTAGTAATAAAGCCAGTCTGAAACCCCTCGCTCTGTATTGATGTACAGCATGTTGTGGTGCCTGTCGAACTGCAGGCCTGATACGGATTCATTGCCGAAGTCCATCACTTTCGAAAATACTTTATCCGTTAAATTATATTTGGCCAGATAAGTGTATTCACTGCCGTAGTTGGTAGCAAACCATACTTCGTCATCCTTCACGAATGTCATCCCACTGACGGTTTGTACAACGGTTTCATCAGGCGTAATATAATCGATGCCCGCCGGTGTTTTGATGAAGCCGAGCATATACGTATTGGACAGCACCTGAAGATAGGCACTGTTGGTCTCATCATCTGATATATCTACAAGATAGGTGGGGGCACCCTCCCCTTCGTGCAAGATCCGGGTCTCTCCATTTTTCAGATCATATACCTCTGTATTCAAGTAATTCTCATTTCCTTTGGAAGTTCCGTAGTATATCCTATCGCCGTCTCTCGATGTCTTTGAGAAAAAGAATTTTTCATCCGGTTCACCAGTGACCAGCGGCTTAGGCAGACCGCCCTTTGGACTTAGCGCATAGATTTGAAAGTTCTCATCTCCATCATTATCGTATCCAGCCAGAACATAGCGGTTCTTTGGATCGAACTTGATGAAACTGACCGCTTCATCCTTTTTTCCGAAAAGATAGGGATATGTATCCGGCTGATCCATGGCCCAGATATTCACTTTACCATCGATGTTCGTACTGAAAAGCACCCTCTCTCCATCGGGACTCACCGTAAAATTATTGATGTTGTAGGAAGAAAAGAATTGTTCTACTGCCGGTTTTGGAAATGAAATCATGCTCTGCACCCCTTTTTCTGAAAATTTTATCTCTTCAATTGTAAACGATATCAATGTGGCTGACAATTCCAGACAATAAAAAAAGGGGACGGCATGAGCCGTCCCCCATATTGTTATTTGACGTTGATAATGACATCTTCATTGGTTACTGGACCGAGCTCTCTCGCTGCGATTTCAACGCCTGCTGGTCCTGTGATTATGATCGGAGTGATGTCACTCTTTGCGTGTTCCCTTATATACTCGAGATCCACTTCCATAAGCACATCACCTTTTTTGATTTCGTCTCCAGTCTTCACTTTGAGGTCAAAACCTTCACCTTTTAGATTCACGGTATCAAGGCCGAAATGGACAAGCAGTTCAAGTCCGCCCGCGTTCTTGAGTCCAAGTGCATGTTTGGTAGGGAAGTCCGTCACTACTTCACCATCGAATGGTGCACGGACGATACCGTCTGTTGGCTTGACTGCGATACCATCACCCATCATCTTCTCACTGAACACCTGATCCGGAACTTCAGATAGTTCAACTGCTTCACCTTCTATTGGAGAATAGATATCTTTATCATTATCCTGCATCATTTCCTCGCCGGCTGCCGCTTCCACTTCTTCCGCTGTGGAATCCGTGACGGTCGTTTCGGCCGGGGAAGTGATTTCTCCGGCGATGATGCGCTGCATGTCATTCCTGATCTGATCGGATTTAGGTCCGAAGATTGCCTGCATGTTATTGCCGACCTTCATCACGCCTGAGGCTCCGAGTGACTTGAGTTTACTTTCATCTACCGCAGCCGTATCGGACACTTCTACACGCAGTCGCGTGATGCAGGCGTCGAGATGTTTGATATTCTCTTCGCCACCCATTGCTGTCAGCACACTGAATGGCAGTTCCTGCGCTGTGGAAGTTGTGACTTCTGCACTATCGTCTTCGCGTCCTGGTGTCTTAAAGTTGAGTGCTTGAATCAGGACTCTGAACACTGTGTAATAGATGACAGCGTAAACCAGTCCCACAACGATCACCCACCACCATTCTGTACGGTTCTGAAGGATGCCGAACAGGAAGAAGTCGATGAAGCCGCCTGAGAATGTATATCCGAGATGCAAATCAAGCATGAACAGTATAAGGAAGCTGAGTCCATCCAATACTGCATGGATGACATACAATAATGGTGCTACAAAAAGGAATGAGAATTCCAGTGGTTCTGTAATTCCTGTCAAGAAACTTGTAAGCGCTGCTGAAATCATGATACCTGCAACATATTTCTTACGCTCCGGACGCGCTGTGTGATACATCGCCAGAGCTGCAGCAGGCAGACCGAACATCATGACTGGGAATTCACCCTGCATGAAGTTGCCGGCCGTCAATTCCACGCCATCGCGCAGTTGGGCGAAGAAGATGTTCAAGTCACCGCGCACAATGTCCCCGGCCACGTTCGTGTACGTACCAAATTCAAACCAGAACGGTGCGTGGAATATGTGGTGCAGTCCGAATGGAATGAGGAGCCGCTTGATCATACCAAATGCAAACACGCCTATGGCAGTGTTTTCCTCCATCAACCAAAGGGATACCGAGTTCATGCCTTCTTGGATAGGTGGCCAGACGATGAACATCAACAGCCCTATCAGGAAGGAGAATACTGCGGTGACAATCGGCACAAAACGTTTGCCGGCAAAGAAGCCAAGGAAATCCGGCAGATTGATGTTGTAGTATCTGTTGTAGGCCCATGCGGCAATCACACCGATGATGATACCACCGAACACCCCAGTCTGTATGGTCGGGATGCCGAGCACGTCTGCGTATGCTGGATTTTCGGCTGCCATTTCAGGCGTGACCTGGGCAATCTGACCCATCGTCACGTTCATTATCATGTAGCCGACAAAAGCTGCAACAGCTGCGACGCCGTCACCTTTCGCAAGTCCGACTGCTACACCAAGTGCAAATAGTAATGCCAGGTTATCAAAAACAACGCCACCCGCTGCCTGCAGCATGTTGGATAGGGCAACGATCCATCCCGCTTCCAAAAATGGCAGCAGGTCGACCATCGCTTCAGTCTGCATAGCGGCACCGATTCCGAGCATCAACCCGGCGGCCGGTAGAATCGCGACCGGTAGCATCAAGGCTTTACCGATACGCTGAAGCTGTCCAAATAGTTTTTTGAACATAATGTCCTCCTTTTTGAATATGTTTATTTGTAAGGTGAAGAATCAGCAGAAAAAAGGCATAAGTTTACAAAGCATGGTTGAATAAACCATCCCTTGTAGACTCATGCCCTTACGGTAACACGTCTATTTGGAATAATGATTGAAATGTTGTATATGCATGGTAAGATAAACGACTTCAGAATCATAGACTTTCCGCTGCAATTTATTCTGTATCATCTTCACGATTTTTACAGCTATATTATAGCACGTTGGGTATTCAGTTTTCAACAATGAGTCAAAATGATCTTGGGAGGGTACACTCTCACCATTCATTACACGCTGCACACAAAAGCTGATATGTCTTACAAAACGGTCATATTGGATAGATGACTGATCGATTTCAGTGCGCAGTCCCTGTTCTATGATGACGATTGCCTGATGGACGACCTCGGACAGAAGGTTCATGTCCCTGAGTGAGCGGTTATAAAGAGATGAGTGAACATGAAGGGCAATGAACCCAGTCTCCGCTTCTGGTAGCCTGATGCCATACTTTTTATCAAACATATCGACAACCGCTTCAGCGATATGGTATTCCTTCGGATAGAGCGCTTTCGTTTCGTTGACGAACGGATTGGTGATATCAATCCCTTCTTCAAGCCGTTTCATCGCGAAAAGCAGATGGTCCGTCAAGGAAAGCAGTATGCGGTTGTTGATGGTCATCGTTGTCATATCATCAATCAATTCGATTGCTTCAAGCGTTGATTGGAACAGTTTTTCATCTGCCATCGTCAGCAGTGTCTGATAGCGACTTGTATCCTGCTGCCCTTCTAGTTTATATATCTTATCCGCATCTTCGATATCAAGCGCATCACCCATTTTTTTGCCAAAGCCGATACCTCTGCCGATCAACACGACCTCTTCGAACTCATCTCTGCCGATCACCACATTATTATTCAGTGCTTTTTCTACAGTTACCATAAGTCACCTACCCACTTTCTCTTCTACACTCCAATATATAGAAGGCATTCATCAAGTGCAAGGACACATCCAATCATTATAATGCGCTTATGCATTGTTTATATTCAAGTACGGTTCGTTTAGTTGTGATGCACGCCCAAAAAGAGTTATACTGGCTCTCAAGGAGTGATGATATGGATTATTCGATCTGTCCAAAGTTTGAAAGCGCCATGGGTATTCTCGGTCAGAGATGGACAGGACTCATCATCTACCAGCTGCTCGAAGGGCCGAAGCGTTTCTGCCACCTCGAGTCTTCCATCGGTGTCAGTGGGCGTGTCCTCTCGGAACGTCTCAAGACGCTTGAGAAAGAGGGTCTGGTCAAAAGAGAAGTCTACCCGGAAACCCCGGTGCGGATAGAATATATCCTTACAGAAAAAGGATATGCAATGGAGCCCTTCATGGATGAATTGCAGAAATGGGCCGAAAACTGGTTGGCAACGCCCCAGAAGGTATAATCATTTCAATATAAATAAGCCGCTTATGCTGATTGGCATAAGCGGCTTTTCTATGGCCACAATCCGAATATCGGAGTAAAAACCATACCACAGGAAATACAATGGGTGAGGAAAATACAACATGAAGTCTTTTCTTGTAATGTTCGCTGCTGCGCTTTTATGATTGATGCTTACTTGATCATCTCTTTTGCATCATGATTAAGGTCTTGCACCCCTTCTCTCATATCGGCCATATACGAAGTAGTATACTACCACTCCGGCCAGGACAAGCAAGGCCATCATGCTATACAGGCCATGGTAGCCAATCATCGGTACAAAACCACCAAGGATGTAGGATCCTACCCCTAGACCGAAATCCAGTGCAATGAAATAAGTAGACGTCGCGAGGCCAACGTCTTTGGCATCTGCCACTTTAATGCAGAGTGCCTGTGTAATCGATTGGAGATTTCCATAACCAAACCCAATCAGCACGCCGGATACCAGCAGCATCAAGCCGGAAGTAGTCTGACCGAGTGTAAGATACCCTATCGCCAACACTATAAAAGCCGGATAGGTGACGATATTGGCGCCAACCTGGTCCATGATCCTTCCAGTCACAGGGCGGGTAACCAATATGATCAGTGCATAGACCAGGAAGAAGTAGCTTGAAGCTGAAACAAGATTCTGTTCCTCTGCAAATAATGCAATGAAGGACAGCACCGTGGAGTATGCCATACAGATGAGCAATACCACAATGCCAATCGGCATCGCTTTCCTATCAATCCACTGGAATTTGGGCTTAGGCTCTTTGGACAAGTCTATCGTCGTATTATCCGTCTTGATGAAGATTGTAAAGAGGCTGGCGACAAGCACTAATGTGAAGACGATGACGAACAGCGTCTGGTAGGTGATGTACTGGAGCAGGAAGAAGGCCATGAAAGGCCCAAGGGCGGTCGCCATTACAAAACTCAGACTGAAATAGCTGATACCCTCGCCCCTCCGGGATTTCGGCAAGGCGAGCGCTGCAATGGTCCCAACTGCAGTGGTTGCAACTCCATTAGCCAGACCATTGAAGAAGCGCACAAGCAGCAGCAAGGTGAGATTCCCGGCAACAAAGTACAAGCCATATGTAATGATGAACATGATCGTACCGATGAACATGATTTTCCTTGCACCGATCAGACTGAGCTGATGACCAGTCAATATCCGTCCGACCAGCGAACCAACAATGAAAATACCCGATACGAGTCCTGCTGTACTGGTGGACACATTAAACTCTTCTACCGCGTAGCCGCTTATCGTCACCATAAGCAGGAACATCGCCAGCATGATGAAGAAATTGAAGATGAAGACTATGATGAAATCTTTGGTCCAAAGCTTTTCTTTTCCCATTGAATCATTCCTTAATATGTAAATCTTTTTCACGATTGTCAGACAATCATACCATATTTTGCAGTATATATATGAAGGGAATAGAAGCATATAAATTTTTTTATACTACTAATTGCGCATCAGCAATCAACCGTGATTATTATTTCCTGTAGATGGGTATAAGGATGGAGAATGATCATTAATTGGAGGTTTATCCATGAATAAGACAGATTTCACCAATAAGCTGAAAGAAATATTCGATTCCAACAAAATAGGTACGATGGCCACAATACGTGAGGACAAACCTATGAGCCGTTATATGACTTTCTATAATGATGGTCTTACACTCTATACGTACACAACGAAAGATACCTACAAAATAGAGGATCTTGAAAAGAACCCTTATGCTCATATCCTTCTCGGCTATGAAGAAAGCACTGACAAGAGCGAGCGTTTTGTGGAAATTTTAGGTAAAGCCAAATTGCCTGAAGATGTTACACCTGATGTTGACGAGACACTCGCTAAAATTGGGCAGACTTATCAGAAGTTAAAAGGCAATGATAATCTTCAAGCCATAGAAATAGAGATTGAAACGGCTAAAATAATGAATGATGACGAGACAGAAGCTGAAACAGTTGATCTGACCTAATTTATATCTTCTACCACAGAATGAAATCACGCACCTCGATGAGGTGCGTGATTTTTATATGATGCCTTTTTTTATATGATGCCTTGTATCCTCAGCACAACTTCTGCAATTAAAGCAGAACCGAGAAATGTACCTATGAAAACCAAAATCGCCACTACAATAGACTTCCATCCCATTTTTGCGAAATCGGCCCAGTTGCGTCCTATCGAGATGCCTGCATAAGCGAGTATTGGAGTAGTGATGGCCAGCAGTTCAATATCGTTCGTCCAAGTAACCACCTGTTCAGATCCGGGAAACCCCGGAAGCGATATGATAATGCCGATTAGCGCGATATAACCGACTGCTGGAATATTGACCGGGATATATTCTTCCATAATCATTCCCGCCAATGCAATCAAAATCAGGACCAGTATGCCAGGAACTGCGCCCCATGAGTAGATATCATATCCAATCATGTTCCCGAGCAGGGTTATTCCTGCAAATATCAATAGTATTAAAGTCCAATCGATGATCTTCTTCATTCGCTTCGTCCCCCTGTTTCTTCCCGGTTCATCACAGAATAGATTTTATTGGCAAGAGGGAGTCCGATGAACATGCTGACATAGAGACCAGTAGCAAGAGATATCAGATTGCTTGCTCCAGCCAATGCGATTATCTGGTCTTCCAATGCGGGGTATGCAGCAATCAGTGTCCCGCTGCCGGCCGCCATCATACTACCACTGCCGACGCCTGAAGCGAGCGCAAACGACAATGGGTGAATCGGCGTCACTGTTGCCAACAAACCTGCAATCAACCCAAGGAATATTGCCCCGAACACCGTGCCGAATATGTACATCGTCATGACCCCGCGCCCTTCGGGCGAATTGAAACCATATCGATCCATTATGAGTCCGACATTCGGCTCCCTGCCGATCGAGTGGGTCATCCCTACGCTCTCCCGCTTCATGCCGAGCCATATTGCCACAGGCAGTGCAATTAGGATGGTTCCGAGGTTGCCGAACTCCTGGAGCAGCAAGGCAGGACCAACCGCAATCAGTTCTTTTGCCTGAGGACCGATGATAACCCCTATTTTAGCAATGAGCACCCCCACTCCCATGACGATCAAAGGCTCGGCATTGATGGATTGAATTTTCGAAATCACTGGAGTGAAATACAATCCAAAACCGATAATCAACGCATAGAGCATCGGCAACAACAGAATCGCTCCTGGGCCGACGGGGATGGATATCTGTCCGATTAATTCTGTAAACAAGACAATGGTGAGGACAACAGCGTGCAGCCGCCAATCCTTCAGTATCGATTTCAATTCTTTTCTGTCGTCCATATTTTCCCCTCCTCGGGTGCACAACGTATAAATCCGTTCTTCATTAATCAGAATAGTACCACAACTCTAGTGGTTCT
This sequence comes from Salinicoccus jeotgali, assembly GCF_055379195.1. Taxonomy (NCBI): domain Bacteria; kingdom Bacillati; phylum Bacillota; class Bacilli; order Caryophanales; family Staphylococcaceae; genus Salinicoccus; species Salinicoccus jeotgali. The sequence goes on from NZ_AP043830.1 coordinate 2,025,448, forward strand.
ACAATTTCAATTTAAAAAGGATGGCTGATATAACAGCCATCCTTTTAGACTTTCCTTTTCAACCTTTTGATTACCTCACCTGCTACTTCATCAGTTGTCGCATTTCCGCCTACGTCCGGTGTAAGAATTCTTTCTGCTGCGACACTTTCCAGCGTATCGAGCAGTACAGACCCCATCTCTTCCTCACCGTGGTGATCCAGCAGCATTTTGACCGTCCAAATCTGACCTATAGGATTGGCAACGCCCTGCCCGGCGATGTCTGGCGCAGAACCATGGACAGGTTCGAACATCGACGGGAACTTGCCGTTCAAATTCAAGTTAGCCGATGGTGCGATGCCGATGCTCCCCATTATTGCTGCACCGATATCGGTGAGGATATCTCCGAATAGATTGCTGGCCACTATAGTATCGTAGCGCTGTGGATGGGTGACGAGTGAAGCCGCCAGTGCATCGATATGCTGTTGGGACGTTGTAATGCCTTCATACTGTGCTGACGTTTCGCTGAACACTTCATCCCAAAAAGGCATGGCATGAAATATGCCGTTCGATTTCGTCGCACTCGTTACATGATGACTCCTCCCTGCAGAAAGCTTGAATGCATATTCCATGGCCTGTTTTGTGGCCCTTTTTGAAAAGACGTTGTTCTGAATCGCAATCTCATCATCTCCCCGGTACATGCGCCCGCCTACAGAACTATACTCTCCCTCGCTATTTTCACGCACGATGACCAGGTCGAAATGCGCCGGATCAGACAGTGGTGAATCGATCCCTTTAAATACCTTTGCCGGCCTGACGTTGATTCCCAGTTCGAATTCCTGCCGGATTTTCAAAAGCAGTCCCCATAGAGAGATATGGTCCGGCACTTTGGAAGCATCGCCCACTGCACCAAGCAGGATACTGTCCGATTCAGCCAGGCGCTCCATCCCATCATCTGCCATCATTTTTCCATGCTTAAGATAATAGTCGCATCCATATTCGAAATGTTCATATTCAAAATCCAGTCCACCGTGAATTTCCCCTACTACATCCAGTATATCTAAGGCATGGGGCATCACTTCATTTCCGATGCCATCTCCTGGAACAACAGATAATTTTATTTTCTTCATAATTTCCTCCTTCAATCATATTGCGTCCCCTTCATTACTCAGCTCATCGGTATAGTTCAAAATGGGACTATCCTCTTCAGATTACATGAAAAATGTGTACCATGGGTAGAATGCTTCTAAAAACCGGATACACCCCCAGTATTACTACACGATTCGGTTATATTTTTCTGTTGAATTCCTCTGCTAAAAAGAGAAATCTAAATTATCTGAAAAAGTGTTGCTATTCCCTCTGGAAACTGATAAGATGTAAACAATTTTCCAATAAAGGGAGGCATTCGATTATGTGGACACTTACTTTTTCAGTTCTTCTTCTAATACTCGGCTATATGGTGTATGGAAAGATTATTGAGAAGATATTTGTTATTGATGATACTAATGAAACACCTGCTTATAAAAGCGCCGATGGTGTCGACTATATTCCAATGCATCCCATCAAAGGGTGGCTCGTCCAACTTCTCAATATAGCGGGGCTTGGTCCCGTGTTCGGGGCAGTCGCCGGCGCATTGTATGGACCTGTTGCATTGATCTGGATCGTCGTAGGCTGTATATTCGCCGGTGCGGTCCATGATTACTTTTCAGGTATGCTGAGCATTCGCCACAATGGCTCACAATTCCCTGCACTTGTAGAACGTTATCTCGGCAAAGGGGTTAAAGTCTTCATTTATGTCGTCTCTTTGACACTGATGATTCTCGTTGCAGCCGCGTTTACAGCAGGACCAGCAGAATTGATTTCACTCAAGACTGGAGGAGCCATCCCGTTCTTCGTGGCGCTGGTGGTCATCTTCGCCTATTTCCTTACAGCCACCATCCTGCCGATAAATAAAATAATAGGCAGAATCTACCCGATTTTTGGCGCAGTGTTGATCATCATGGCAGCTGCGGTATTTGGCGGATTATTGTTCTCGGGGGCACAGGTACCCAATCTGACGTTTGAGACGGCCCATCCGGAATCATTACCCGTTTGGCCGCTTCTGATGGTCACCATATCCTGTGGTGCAATTTCAGGATTCCATTCAACCCAGAGCCCGATCATCGCGCGCACGGTCAGAAAAGAATCTGAAGGGCGTAAAGTCTTTTTCGGTGCTATGATTGCAGAAGGCATCATCGCACTCATCTGGGCTACGGCCGGCATGACTTTCTTCGGTGGGACGGAGGGGCTCGGCGCGGCGCTGGCCAATGGTGGTCCTGCTGGCGTCATCGACTCGATTTCAATCGGCTACCTCGGTACATCGGGCGCTATCCTTGCATTCCTTGGTGCAGTCATCTTGCCGATCACAACCGGCGATACTGCGCTCCGCTCTTCCCGCATGATGCTCACTGAGGCGATTGGACAATTCGTGAAGTTTGAAGGTAAGATGAAACTATTTCTGATGACCGCCTTGGTCGCGGTCCCTGCATTCATGCTCGCTACAATCGACTACTCCTTCCTGTGGAGGTACCTTGGTTTCACGAACCAGACTGTTGCAGCTACGATGCTATGGGTGGCCACCGCTTACTTGATCAAAGAAGGGAAATTCCATTTCATTGCTGGCATCCCTGCATTGTTCATGACAGGCGTGGTGGGGACCTATTTCTTCTACGCCCCGGAAACGCTTGGTATGAATTATGAAATATCACTTATCCTCGGATTGATACCGGTAATTGCTACTGGAGGTCTCTACGTAAGAGCGATCTATAGACAGAAGTTTAAAAACACTGCACAACCCACAACACCACTTACTGCTCAACAATTAAGGGAGGAATTATAATGACACAGACACTGCAAATCGAACGGGCCAACAACCTTAAGGACAAACCGGATGTATCGACGGTGAAATTCGGTACAGTATTCACGGATTACATGTTCACGAACAAATATACCCCTGAGTATGGATGGTCAGAACCTTCCATACTCCCTTATCAGAATCTGCAGCTTTCACCTAGCTGTCAGGCACTCCACTATGGCCAATCGGTATTTGAAGGGTTGAAAGCCTACAAAAATGGAGAGGATGTACTGCTCTTTCGGCCGGATGAGAATTTCAGCCGGATGAATAAATCGCTCTCCCGTCTGTCGATGCCGGAAATCAACGAAGAAAATGCGCTCAATGCCCTTTACGAATTGATCAAGCTAGAGCGTGATTGGGTGCCCGATGGTCCCGGCCAGTCGCTTTATATCCGCCCATTTGTCTTTGCGGATGAGCCGTATCTTGGTGTCCGACCATCGGAGACATATCAGTTCAACATCATCCTGTCCCCGGTCGCCGGCTACTATGGCGCCCAACTCAGCCCAACCAGCATCTATGTCGAAGATGACTTTGTTCGTGCTGTGCGCGGCGGTGTCGGCTTCGCTAAAGCAAGTGGAAACTATGCAGGAAGCCTGCTTGCCCAGAAGAAGGCCAATGAACTTGGGTATGAGCAGGTTCTATGGCTTGATGGCGTCGAGCAGAAATATATTGAAGAGGTCGGCAGCATGAATATCTTCTTCATCCGTGACGGCGAATTGATCACTCCAAAACTTAATGGCTCCATCCTCCCTGGCATCACCCGGAAATCCATCATCCAATTGGCGGAATATAAAGGGTACACAGTCAAGGAAGAAGCCATCCATATCGATACGCTTGCAGAAGACTTGGAGAGTGGCAGAATCACAGAAGTCTTTGGCGCAGGTACGGCAGTCGTCGTTTCCCCAGTAGGCAAGCTGAACATCCATGGCGTCGACTACATCGTCAACGATAACCAGGTTGGCCCGGCGGCCCAAGAGCTGTATGATGACTTGACGGATATCCAATATGGACGAATTGAAGACCCTTTCGGCTGGGTCGTAAAACTATAAATGACAAAAGGCATCTTGTGGACTGACCACAGGATGCCTTTTGTTTGGTTATATAATCATCACACAGTGACTTCGAAAATCATTTTCCCTATATTTTCATATTCCACTTCGTAATGCCCATGCTTAAGTGGCACCGGCAGATTGAAAGTGCCGGAAGACACGAACATCCCGGGCACAAGCTTCTTACCCCTACCAGCAAGAGACTCCGCCAGCCACTTTACTGATTTGGCCGGATGACCGAACACTTCAGTGGAATACCCCTCCTTCAGGATCTCCCCATCGCGCCGAAGGACACCTTTGATGTCATCAAGATCACCGTAGCCATAACGGGCTGGTGCTCCATATATCACTGCACCGTTCACCGCGCCGTCCGCAATGATCTCAGTTAAGCTGGTGTTCGGGAACCAATCCTTATAACGTCCATCCGGCACCTCTGCACCCGGGGCCACCCGGCATTTCTTCATTATCTCTTCGGCGGAGTCTGACGGAAAGATTTCTTCATCGATCAGAAACACCAGTTCCATCTCGAGCAATGGTATATTATAATCCTTCAAACTGATCCCCCTCCGCACGGTTACATCAGTCATTGCTCCGTAGAGCGGCGTCTCGCTGCCGAACAGATCACGGGTCTCCTGACTCGTCAGGCTGATTTTATATCCCATGAGGATTTCCCCGTTCTCCTCCTTCATCTTCAACACTTCATCCTGGATACTGTAAGCTTCCTCCCTGGATTCAATTTCAAGCGTTCCAAGCTCCAATGGTTCATTCGTCGCGTAAGCCGTATAAAGCTGTTCCACAGTCGACATGGATACCCTCCTATTATTTTTGTAATATTCAGAATCAACTTGCCTATAGATAAAACCTGTCGAGTCAGTGACTCCCATGTCATGAAGTCACACCCAGAATATCTAAAAATGGCAGGCTGCATGATGTCACTGCGCCTGCCGTACATCTATTCAATTTTAGCCTTTAGAAGACAACAGCCAGAAAAATCAGCGGCGCTTTCCCTATATTGACTATACCATGGGACTCGCCTTTTACAATCAGGCAAAGGTCTCCAGGCCATGCCTTCCTCACCGATTGATCTGAATCCATAAATTCTGCCTCTCCGGATAAAATATAGTAGCCTTCCGAGTCGTCAGTATGCTCATGATACCCGATGTTTGCACCAACCTCTACTGTAACTTTTGCGAAAAGGTCCAAGCCATCGACTGTGCCAGGCTGCAATATCTTTTCAATAATTACACTGCCGGTTCCACTATGAAGATTGTCAAAATGTGTGACTTCACTTGGTTTCAAAATCATTTAATCTCTCCTATTTGAACAGTCCTGGAAGGAATGTTGATAACGGTGGGAAGAATATTATGATCAGGACCATAACGCCGACGATCGCCAATACATGAAGAATATATGGCAATGTCTCTTCTATACCCATCCGCCTGTCTGTAATGCTGCACCCAGCGATTAACGACAAACCAACAGGCGGAGTGATGTTTGCCAGAGCGAAATTCATGATCAATACCATCCCGAAATGGACTGGATCGATTCCGTATTGTGTCGCTATCGGCATGAATATTGGGCTCAAAAGCACAATTAGGGATGTTACCTCTGTAAGAGTACCTAGTATCAGCAGAATTATCGAGACTATAATCAGGAACATCCACGGCGATGTAGCATAATCCAGGAAGAAATTCGAGATCATAATCGGTATCTGGTTGGCTGTCAATACATATGTAAATGCATTGGCTGCAGAAATTATAATGAGGATAGTTGCAGAAGTAACTGCAGAAGACACCATTATTTCCTTATATGTCCTGAAGTTAAGTTCCCTGTATACAAGTGCAAGGATAAAGCCATACGCAACGGCAATGACAGCTGCCTCAGTAGCTGTTGCAAAACCACTGAAAATACTACCAAGGATAAATATTGGAGTCAGCAGAGGGAAAAATGCACGCCATGCTATTACCCAGAACTCTTTCCCCTTAGGAGTTTCTGCAGGAATTTCTCCATATCCTTTTTTCTTCGCAATCACCGCCACATATACTGATAGAGCAACAGTCAGTATGATGCCTGGAATGAGACCGGCGATAAACAGATCACCGATTGAAATATTAGCTGTAATACCGAGTATCACCATTGTGATGCTCGGTGGTATGATAAGCCCTAATACTCCAGCTGGTCCAATTATGCTGGCGATAAATGAATTGCTGTATTTCTCTTCCTGCAAGCGGGGTACAAGCACTGACCCGACAGCATATGTTGTCGCAACTGTTGAACCAGATACGGCCCCAAACAAAGCAGTAGTAACGACCGTAGTGATTGCTGTACCTCCGGTGAAACGTCCGACCACAGCACTGGATAATGCCATGAGTCTTTTCGTCAAACCACCCTTACCCATTATGTTTCCGGCCAAAATGAATAGAGGCAGTGCCAAATATGAAAAACTGTCCACACCGGCAAACATGCGTTGGATGACTATTTCGAGTGAAACGCCACTCAACATCAACATGGCAATGGACACCAACCCTATGACATAGGCGATTGGCATACCTATAAAGAGAAGAGCAAAAAAGATGAGCAGTATGAGAATAATCATCATGGTATCATCTCCTCCTCTTCTTCAGTAGGCGAGCCGGTCAGGTTCATTGCTATGAAGTAGAGTGAGAATAATCCACTGACCGGAATCGCCAAGTACGAGATTCCGACTGGAAGCTGCAAAGTCGATGATGTTTGTGACATTGCACTCATGGATAATTTAAATCCATAAAAAGTCAGTACTGCATAAAATACTATTATTAAAGCGTTGACCAGGATATAAAAAATCTTACGATGCTTGGTCTTGAATTTATTGACAAAATAATTTACTGCCAGATGCATCTTTTCATAGATGGCCAGGCTGCTGCCAAGAAAAGTCAACCATACAATGAATAGCCTGGATAATTCTTCGGTGCCCGGCAGGGAATAATCGAAGAATCTGGTGACGACCTGCAACAAAACGATGAACGTCAGTAATGTGATGGTTATAATGCACATCCACGTCAACAACTTTACTAGTATTTTCGTAAATCCCATTTTTATTTACGCCCCTTTAAAGATTGATGGATTTTACTTTTCCCATCCAGATGCTTCTCTATATACATCCATCAGCTCTTTGCCAAATACCTCTTCCTCCCATTTATCATAAACTGGAAGCATAGCTTCTCGGAAAGCTTCAGTATTCACATCATCATTGATCTGCATGCCGTTTTCTTCCAATTCCGCCAGATAATCTTCTTCCATACTGTCGTTCATTTCAGTGACTTCTTCGGATATCTTAGACGTTTCTTCCTTTATAAGCTTCTGATCTTCTTCAGAAATCTGATCCCAAGTGTCCGTTTCGACCATCATCATCACTGTATTGTAGAAGTGGCCCGTCAATGACAGATAGTCCTGGACTTCATAAAATTTAGCTGCATTTATAACAGACAATGGATTTTCCTGTGCATCAAGCGCCCCCTGCTGAAGCGCACCATAGACTTCACTGAATGCCATAACTGTAGGCAGAGCACCTACCTCTTCAAAAGCATCGACTCTAAGTGCTGTTTCGGCAACGCGGATATTGACGCCTTCTAGATCTTCTGGATCGACAATCGGTTTCTCATTGTTCGTTATATGCCTTTTGCCCCATTCGAGATAACCGATTTGGGTGAGACCCTGCTCAGAAGCGATGTCCGCCAGTTTTTCACCGAACTCGCCTTTGTAGGCTTCGCGTGCATGTTCTACGTCTTTCCACATATATGGAAGGTCCTCGATTGCCATCTTCATATCCAGCGTCTGCATCGACCCGACCATAATTGCGCCAGCCTGCATCGACCCTACTTGAATCTGCTCTAACATTTCTGTTTCAGAGCCTAGCTGACTGTCCGGGTAGATGTCGAATACGACCCGACCATCGGTTTCCTCCTCTACAGTTTCTGCCATTTCATCAATTTTGTCTGCAGCAGGCGTCCCGGGTGACAAGGCATGACCTAACTGTAATGTCACAGACTCGTCACTACCTCCACTAGCTGATGACTCTTCTCCGCTTCCTCCACACGCTGTCAATATAAAAACCAAACTTAAAGTAGCCACAATACCCGATAACTTTTTCATCATTCCATCCCCTTTATAATGATAACGTTTTCAATGAGTTGTATACTGTATACAAAAAGATTACAGCAGTTTAAAAAAGTTGTCAACGACTATTGCGAAAAGTGTGATAATTTAAGGTTAAGCGCTTTCTTATATTATTTATTTTTTTCGATAAAAGTTGCTTTTACTAATATATGCCAATATAATCGATATTGTATACTGTATACAATACAGGAGGTGCAAGAATGACCAGAGTGATAAACGATATTGCGAAAACCTTAGAAATACCTGGAATAAGAGTGTTTGCCAACAAAGTAAGCAGCTATAGCGACGGCATAAACCTGACAATAGGACAACCAGATTTTCCTACTCCAGAAAACATTAGGTCAGCAGCCATTGAAGCAATAAGGAAAGGTAAAACTGGATATTCACATAACGCAGGTTTGATGAAACTCAGGGAGAGCATCTCAAGCTTTTTCGCTGATACTTACGGCTTCCACTATGATTCTGCTGAAGAGATTGTGGTGACCAACGGTGCAAGTGAAGCCATCGATTCAGTTCTTCGTACCATCATCCGTAAAGGAGATGAAATCATAATCCCTTCACCTTCCTACTCAGGATACGAACCGCTCATCCGTTTAAATGGAGGTGTACCCGTCTATATCGACGTTTCAGACTCGAATTTTAAAGTCACTCCTGAAAAACTGATCGAAGCGATTACAGATAAGACTAAAGCCATCATTTTCAACTATCCTTCGAACCCAACCGGAATATCATTATCACAGCAGGAAACCGCAGCATTAGTCGACATAATAATGGATAAGGATTTTTTCATCATTTCAGATGAGATATACAGTGAGAATACGTTCAGCGGCGAACACACATCATTTGGTTCATTTCGGGAAATCCGGGACAGGCTATTTCTGATACACGGATTATCAAAATCGCATGCCATGACAGGATGGCGCCTCGGTTACGTGCTCGGCCCTGCAGATCTGATCCGATATGTTCTTCGTGTCCACCTCAACAATTCGATTTGTGCATCCCTGCCAAGTCAATATGCTGCGATAGAAGCTTTAGACCATACACGGTCTTTCCCACAAGAAATGAATGAAACCTATAAGGCACGCAGAGATTTTATATATGACAGGCTCTCAACCATGGGCCTCAAATGCAATATCCCCACCGGCGCCTTCTATATTTTCCCTAATGTTTCACACACAGGACTGGATGATCTGGAGTTTGCCACGAGGCTTCTCGAAGAAGAGCATGTTGCTGTAGTCCCCGGCTCAACCTTCTCGAATGAGGGAGCAGGATTCATCAGAGTTTCCTACGCTAATTCCATGGCCAATCTGGAAGAAGGGATGGAGCGCATGGAACGCTTCATGGCCACACTTTAAAGGATAATCGTCCTCTAGCAGCACATTAGATATGAAAGGATACTTGATATGAAAAAAATCCCCAAAAGCTCCCGCCTCTCCGACCAAGCTTTTGAAATATTGAAAGAATCGATACTCACCGGTGAATTGAGGGCCGGAGATCCTTTACCAGAAGAAAAGTATTCAAAACAACTCGGCATCAGCCGTACACCTTTTCGCGATACTTTGATGCGCCTTGCTTCAGAGGGGTTGATTATACAGAAGACGGGGGCGCCTGCTGTCGTTGCCGATTTCACTAAAGAGATGTCCCTTGAATATATGGAATTACGCAATCTCTTGGAAGTTTATAACATTGAAAAGACGATAATGAAAATCGACTCTGATATGACCAATAACCTGAAAGAGAACCTGGAACTGCAGAAGCAGGCAATAGATAACAACAGATATGCTGAGTTCATGAGACTTGATAAAGAATTCCACCTCTCGCTCGTGTCAGTCACCACCAACACGGAAATAAGGAAACTCCTTCAAAAAATCAATGATGACCTAAGCAGATCATTTCTGATCCTTTCCAAGACGGTGCCTGAAAGCGCAGAAGAGGCTTATAAAGAACACATAGAAATATTGAAGGCCATCGAGCTACAGGATACTGTACTAGCAAAAAATAAAATGCTTATCCACTTAAGTAATGTAGAAAAAAGATTTTTAAACTATTACAACGAAAATGAAAACTAGAACAACCAGATTTAGGAGGAAAATTATGCTTTGGCAATCACCTGAACAAATAGAAGATCTCCTGTGCCGCCTAGTCTCTTGGGAGAGCCGGTCGGGCACACAAGGGGAAATAGAATTCCCTTTTAATTTAAAGAAAGAATTATCCCGGCTGGAATATTATATGACGAACCCGGGCTTTATCACCTTGCATGATGCCGGTAAGGGGCGCAATGCCTTGAGTGCCCTGTATAAGAACTCGGATGCCCAGAAAACGATTGTGCTGATCAGTCATTTCGACACCGTCCATACAAAGGAGTTCGGTTCAAATAGCCAACTTGCATTTGTACCGGAAAAACTCATTAAGCACTTCAAGGAAAGAATCAGCGATTTTCCTGAAGATATACAGAATGACATCCAATCCGATGAATATCTGTTCGGTCGGGGCGCCATGGATATGAAAGCAGGTCTGGCACTGCATATCCATCTGATTGAAAAGGCGATAGAAGAAGAATGGCCGATAAACCTTCTGCTCGTGACGGTGCCTGATGAAGAAGTGGATTCCGCAGGCATGCGCGCTGCAATCGAAAGATTGGATGGCATCCGTATTGAAAATGATCTCGATTTTTCACTGTTCCTGAACAGTGAGCCTAGCTTCACCCAATATCCCGATGACCCAAATTATTATTTCTACTCTGGATCCATCGGCAAAATAATGCCTTCCGCCCTTTTCTACGGCGTCGAAACGCATGTCGGCGAACCACTCAGGGGCTTGAATGCACACTATATGGCCTCATTCATGAGTCAGAAGATGGAATTCAGCGACGCTTTTTCTGAAGAGGAGTACGGTGAAAAGACACCTCTTCCGATTACACTTAAATATTATGATCTGAAAGAGGAGTACTCTGCCCAAACATCGAATCATGTGGCGACTCTCTATAATGTATTCACCATGAAACAGAATGCTGCCGATATATTCAACACCTACCATAACCTTGTTGAAGAAACCATGGATGAATGCCAAAAGCACTATGAAAGCCTATGCAACAGAGAAGGTGTCCATCCTGTGGGCACCATCAGAACCCTGTCGTATAAAGCGCTCCATGACTATATGGCTGATAAATATGGGTCAGAGAAGGTTGAGTCGATCATCTCCGAATATGTGGACCGCAGCGATCTCGACGATCGTGAAAAATCCCTTCATATCGCCAACAGGATGGTCACATACTGCAAGGAACTCGCGCCACTCGCCGTGACGCTCTTTGCACCGCCTTTCTACCCGGCAGTCAATGCCTCTGAAGAACCGTTGGTCAGAAGCCTCGCGTCACTGACGAATGAATTTTTGACGGAAAATCATGGTATTGAGCCAAAAGAAATCCACTACTTCAACGGCATATCGGACTTAAGCTATGTAACATACGATAATTATGATGACAGTTGGGAATCGTACAAATCCAACACACCGGTATGGGGAAGGACCTACAGCATTCCATTCGAAGAAATGCAGAAACTGCAGGCCCCCTTCATCAATATAGGACCGTTCGGCAAAGACCCGCACAAGCTGACTGAACGGCTACACCGGAAAAATGCCTTTGAAATCACTCCAAAATTGCTGGATAAAGTGATAGAACATTGTATGCGCTAGATGAATTCAATAAGGGGAGGACAATCAGCAAAAACTCTGATTGTCCCCCCCTTATTCTTATTTTATATGCCAATCAGATATAGACATATTGGTATCGTGATAAGGCTGATCAACGTAGTGACTAATGTAGAAAAGGAGACAAGATTGGGTTTTACATTGAATTGAACCGCAAGCATCGTCGAATTGGCAGCCACCGGCATCGCGTTGAGGATGACGAATACCATCTTCATCGTATCATCGACAGGCATAAACAGGACCAGTACAGCTGCCACTAAAGGTGCAATAATCATCCTGACAACCGTTACCGCTGTGATATTCTTCATTTTGAATTTTTCTTTGGTAATCTGGGCCAGCTGCATGCCCAGTATGAGCATTACTACGGGGATCGCAGCATCCCCTGTCATTTCTGACATCTCCATGAGTTTATCGTCAACTGTAACGTCAAACACCTGAAGCAGTATGCCAGCCAAGGCGCCATAAATGACTGGAATCTTAAATACGTTCACAATCGCTTCTCGTACAGTTATCAAAGCCCCGGTTCCGAAAGAAGCGATGAATATCCCAATGGTACTGATTAGGAAACCATGTAGTACCATCAGCACTATGGCATAGTCGAACGCCGTTGCGCCGATTGCGAACAATACAACAGGCGAACCATAGTTCCCGCTATTTGGAAAAAGATTACCCAGCAGCATCGCCGACATCTCCTCCCTATCAGCTTTCAGGAAGTAGCCGATTATAATCGTCACCCCACCTAGAATAGCTGTAATGATGAGGGTGAAGGTAAACAAGTGAAAATAGTCCATTGTGATTTCATTAGTATAGAATGTGTTGAATGTCAGAATCGGCAGTAATATGTAAAGTGATAAGGCAGATACGGATTTTATATCCATCTTCAATATCTTTTGGGCGATATACCCTGCTCCAAATATCAAAAAGACCGGCAGTACAATCATCAGCAGTTGCATTTCCATATATCTTCCTTTCTTTTCAGCTCAAGCCGCTACGAGGGCTTCCCGTAGTTGGAATCTTAAAGATCTATACATCGGATTCGTACGCACCATTAATATTTTATATTATTCATAAAATTGAAATAGATTTATCTTTATATGTAGACTACCATAAAGGTCAAGGAAGCAGATAGAATCTATCGGCATATATCATTTAAGTAAAAGTTAGTGAAAAGGAGGGCACTTCTATGTCTTACTCGCCATTTAAAAGACGTATATACGCATTCTTTTTAGATTACGTTGTTATCGTTGTATATGGAATATTTGTTGTAGGCACCATTTCGTTCATATTCCATCCATATATTGAACCACTATTCTCTAACTCGCCGGTAACAGCTGAACTTACAGGCTTTTTTTATGATAACATTGCCAGTTTCACTCTACCTCATTTTGTGTGAATGTTCTAAATGGCAAGGGACATTAGGAAAAAAGAAATTGGGCATCCGCGTTGTTGACGCTTTCGGCCACCGCATTGGTGTTGGCCGTTCTGCTTTGCGAACGTTGGTCAAGTTTCTTCCTTGGGAGATTGCGCACTTTGGTGTATGCCGATTAATGCTTCCTTCTAACCTTTCTGAAATTACCGTTTATATAATCCTAAACGCTGTAAATCTTGCAATATTAACATATCTAATAATTCCTTTCACAAATAAAAAAAGGAAGAATGTTTATGATTGGATAGCAGGTACTGAGGTGATCAATCGAAGTTAGACGTGGTTAATCCTTCAAGCAAATTGATGAAGGTAAGGAATGACTCAGCTGAGCTCATTTTATATTGTCTTTACTCATTTTGTTGAATAAAAGCAGTATTGAAAGGGAGGATATTATATGTGGATGTTCATATTAGCTCTGATTATTTCTTTAAGCGTCGCCTTTGGCTTTTTTGATGATAAGAATAAGAAAAAATGATACGTCCATGTCATTTTAACGGAATGAAAAAATAGTGAAAATAAAATTTTTTCTAAAAGGAATTAAGATATAAAAATCATGCAGACAGATTTTTACATTCAATCGGTTCGAGTTTAAAGATACTCTAAAATAACAGGCTCTGATAGGACTATTAGATCTATCTTCAAAATATTTATATTATTTTCTGATAGTACACACTCCAATCAGAGATCAGACAGATAGTATCAAGATAAGAAGAACTCGATTTTTCTAACGAAAAATTTTCGTTTAAAAAACTATAACAAACAACAAAATAATACTAAGAATTAAAAAGACCAAAGCTAAAACTCCAAAAGGAATCCCAAAAAATTTATCCAAAAAAGACCAAACAAAGTCTCCATCTTTATTTTTAGACTTGTCTTCCATACCTTCTCCTCCTTTTTTTCAGAATATCATAATATTTATTCCAATTTCCTTTTGGTGTGAACCAACGGCAACCCTAAAGATTCAAAAAACTGTCGGTAGGCAAGTAATCTCACAGAACTAGCCTACCGGCTTTTTATTTTATTCAAAGTTGCTTTTCCCTTCCAAATACTTTCTCAGCATAAAATGTACTGCACATCGCTAAGTAATTACTCCATTGGAAACAATAGTCTTTTTTAGAGTTGCAGTATTAAAATGAGAATGAATACTATTATCTCAATTCCTAAAATTTCCTTAAGAAAAATATTAGCTGGCGAATCTTTAGCGTTATTTCTATTTGAATTAAACAATGATGAATTACTTACAAATAACAGAAGCATCGTGAAAAATAATATGGTTAACAAAATACTTAGATAACCCAACTAATCTCCTCACTTTGTTTAAGATGGATATATATTTTATTGATTTATTTGAACTTTCACTATATTAAACTGCTATTGATAGTATACTAATAAAGGAGAGTAATTTAAAAATAGATCATTTCTCATTGCTCAATTTAACATTGTTGTACCTCAAAGATAAGTTAGACATAAAACACTGCTAATGATAAGGAGGATCCTATGTCCATCGTTATTTTGATCAGAGGCAATTCTGGTAGCGGCAAAACTGTTGTAGCCAATAAATTACATAATATTTTAGGCAGTGGCACTCTTTTAATCTCACAAGATATTGTGAGACGAGAAATGCTTAAAGTTAAAGATAGACCAAATAATTTAGCGATTGGGTTAATCGATAATATATTGAGTTATGGTATTTCTAATTGTGATTATGTAATTCTAGAAGGGATTTTGGCTGAAAACAAATATGGTTCTATGTTGAGACAGTCATTGAGCAAAGTTGAAAAAACATTTGCTTATTATTACGATTTACCTTTTGAAGAAACACTTTTAAGACATAATTCAAAACCCTTCACTGATTTTGGAGCAAAAGAGATGCAGTCTTGGTTTACTGCTAAAGATTTTATTGGTTTGGAAAATGAAAAGGCTATAAAAAGGGATGTTACCGAGGAGAAAATGATTGAAATTATACTTGAAGATTTAAATTCGAATTAAAGGAATTTCATTTCTTCTTAATGACAAGAATAATTTGATGATGTTTGTCTACGTATCCTGCACGCTGTTTGTCACATTATAAATTAAATCCAAATTATGGTTGATCAAGGGGTGTGGATTATGATGCTTATTAAAAAGGGTCTTTTAAGGGGTGGCATTCCTTTTATAATTATGGAAGCTTTTGCTTCAGCACTTTACCTACAAGGTAAACTAGCGGAATCTAATGACCTTTTCTTTGGGGGTCTTGTACTATTGATTCTAGGCGCAACGACAGTGATTTATAATATAGATCAATGGAGTTTAACGAAACAAAGTGCCGTTCACTTCTCCATTATGTTGGGCACGCTTTTTCCAGTTCTATTATTAAGCGGCTGGTATCCAGTCACATCTTTACAGGATATTCTTCTGGTATTTATGATTTTCATTTCGTCTGGTTTAATAATCTGGATGATAATGTTCATACTGGCTAAAGTTTTTAAGCATCAAGGTTCTATTTAGGTCGATCAATTGGAATTAATCGATCTAAACCGTTCGCTGGTGATGATTGATCACATTATATATGGTCCCCTTTGAGACCCCTGCCAGTTTCATAATCTCTTTAATAGAGAGCTGCTTGCTCTGATAAAGGGATCCAATCATTACCGCTTTCTCTTGCGTAATCCGGGGCATCTGCCGATCGGGCCCGTGAGCGGGTTGCCTCGTGGTCCGAACCAACCAATCCAATCCCGTAACGCCCAGGGTGTCCTCTGTCCGCAAGTAATCCAAACAGATATCCAATTCGGTTCTGTTAGTTTTACGACCTCCTACCTTCTCAGAGAGTATTCGGTAATATCCAGCAGATTTCAGTATATCAATTTGGCTATTCAAGTTCTGATTGCGGGTACTGACCCGCGCATAACCTACTTTAGTCATATTTTGACTCCTTTCTAATCCGTTTTATTACATGAAACAGGTATTATCCCCTATCACTCTTACTAAATCTGATCTCACAGTGCATGGCATCGTTCAAAAACCCATGTACTTTTGAATAATATATACATTGATTATTATACATGTTTTTGGACTCAATCTATATGAATAAAGGACGATTTGACGTATGGTAAAATCGTCCAATTAACGGTTATTAATTGGACGATAATGGAAAGATATTTAGACAGATTATTTTGACAAAAGAGAATATACGAAATTATTTAATTTTAGGGAATTTTTGGTACAGTGGTGAAGACATTTCATATTTATGGTTTTAGACTATATTTTTAATGTTTAATCTTAGATATTAAATTAATTGAAGAGGAGAATGTGTTTTGAAGAAAGTCTTTTTAACTTTTATGACTGCAATTTTATTGTGTAGTGGTGTAAGCAGTGTTAGTGCTCAAGCCTCAGACAAAAAAGTTGATGAAAATAGTGACTTTGAGGAAACTCAAGAAGTATTAGAAAAATACATAACAAGTACTGAAGACGGAGAAGTTGTATTTGATGTAAATCAAGCTAAAGAGGACGGTGTAAATGGCAGTATTAAAATGTAGGAAATCGGCAATTGAAAATTGTTGGTTTACCTACATTTTTTTGTATGCTTTTCTTATGACATCGAAGGAGGATATTCATGAGAAAAGACGTACGCGAAGGAGTCAGGAAATTTATGAACGATGGTATCAAACCCAACTTTGCCGCATTGGCCCGGCAGTATGGCTGCGATTACCGGACGGTGAAAGCGGCCTATGAAGCAGAGACACAGTACCCAGAGAAGAAAAAACGGGTGAAGAGAAAAAGTAAGCTGGATGAATTTAAACCAATCATCCATGACAAACTGGAAATCCAGTGCAGCGCGTATAGTATATTTAAATTCATTGAAAAAAAGGGATATGACGGGAGTTACAGTCTGGTGAAGCAGTACTGTCGAAAAGAGAGGAAAACCCGTCAGAAGCAGGCAACCATGCGCGTGACCCACACCCCCGGTTTAGCCGGGCAAGTGGACTGGAAAGAAGACATGACTTTAATCAGCCGGCACGGCGAGATCTTCCGTTTCAACATATTCTTATACGTCCTGTCGTTTTCCCGCAAGAAATACATCACATTGACCTTTGATCGCCATCAGGACACCTTGTTTGAATGTCTGGACGATGCCTTTCACCACACTGGCGGCGTACCGGGGGAGATCTGGTTTGATAATATGCGGACTGTGGTGGATCAATCCAGCACCCAATATAATAAGGTCGTGTTTAATCAACGGTTCTACGCATTTAGTAAGGATGCCGCCTTTCAGCCCATTGCCTGCCGGCCATACCG
This sequence comes from Salinicoccus jeotgali, assembly GCF_055379195.1. Classification (NCBI taxonomy): domain Bacteria; kingdom Bacillati; phylum Bacillota; class Bacilli; order Caryophanales; family Staphylococcaceae; genus Salinicoccus; species Salinicoccus jeotgali. The sequence continues at coordinate 2,042,927 of NZ_AP043830.1, forward strand.
TCCCCAGACCAAAGGGATGGTCGAGGCACTGGCACGGACGATGGACCGGTTGCGGGTCTATAACCATGAGTTCGATGACAGTGTGGATTTGATCCATATCGTCCATGATTTGTGTCATGAACTCAATACGGAAGTCTCCCAGGCGACCGACGCCATCCCCGACGCACTGTGGCTGGATAAAGAAAAAGAGCACCTACATCCACTCCCTGAAGACCTGTTGAAGCCGTACTTTGAAGACCAATTGACGAGAGTGGTCTCTAAAGAGGCGATGGTTCAGTTCCGTAAATGTAAGTACTCTGTAGATCCCCAGTATATTGGAAAGACGGTTGAGATTGAACTGTCGGATACTGAGGACAACATACACATTTATTATAACGGAGAAACGGTGCGTTCACACCCGTTAACCACCCAAAGATTCAATTATAATCAGGCAGATATGTTCAACATATTGAAGTCGGATCTGCTGGCTGGTCGGCCGGACGATGATATCCATGCGTATATCCATGAATCCCTGCAGTTATATGATGCGGTGGGAGATGGTGTCCATGAGTGATTATCAAACGCTTCTGTCCAATTTTGAAGCCCTCGGTTTAAATAATATGCGTGAATATTATCCGGTGTTGTTGGATAAGGTTCATACAGAAGACATGTCGCTGACGAGTGCGTTTCTGGAAATCACAGACAAAGAAATGAAGTTTCAAAAAGAAAAGAAGATGGCGCGTGCGATTCACCGCGCACGCTTTCCTAAAGTGAAGACATTCGATACGTTCGATTTTGATTTTCAACCCAGCCTGAACCGCACGGCCGTCCTTGAATTGAAACATCTGGGGTTCATGGAATCTAAAGAGAACATTGTCTTCATCGGCAGCCCTGGTGTCGGTAAAACCCACCTGGCGATTGCTCTGGGGGTCGAAGCCTGCCGTCAGGAGAAACGCACGCTGTTCATCAACTGCCATGAGTTGTTGATCCGACTTCGGGCCGCTTATGAAAAAGGGACCGTTGAGCGTGTGCTCAGACGGTATGCCAGATACGAGCTGTTGATTATTGATGAAATCGGCTACCTCCCCATTCAGAAGCATGAAGCCGACTTGATCTTCCAGTTATTGAACATGCGCTATGAAACCCATTCAACGATATTCACCACCAATATCGCACTCTCTGGATGGGGTGAACTATTCAAAAGTCCGGAAACGGCCGCAGCGATACTGGACCGCATGGTCCACCATGTAAAGATTTATAAAATTAAAGGTAAGTCATACCGGATGAAACACACTTAGGCTTTCCTCCACAAATTACATTGTCAAAAACCTACATTTTTAGATTGCCGAAAACCTACAATTTTAAGTTGCCCTTGACAGACGGTCAAAGTGAATTTATCATTGGATCTGGTGAAATAATAAACCAATTGAATCAAGAATATAGCCAAGAAGAAGTAACTACTATGGCGATTCCACTTCCTATTTGGGGGAACTGGTGCGGACCTGGTTATGGAGGGGGAGAAACTCAAGATTTACTTGATGCTGCATGTAAGCAACATGATTTAGATTATGCAAAATATGGTTATTTTGATTGCGATAGTGATTTAAGGTTAACAGCTAGAATAGCTGTAGATCGTAGTAAAATGGGGTTCATAGAAAAACAATATGCTAGTGCAGTAGCTGCCTATTTTGTAACTCAAACTAAATATAATAATTGTTATTAAAAAGTAAAAAAGGAGGGGGAATATTGCAAAATAAGTTTAAAGTATTTTCTTTGATTTGCTTTGTATTATGTATTGTAATTTGGGTTCCAAATGTGATTTTTCAAGTCCCTAGCCCATTTTGGATTTTAACTTTTATCATTGCTCCTTTTGGATTAGTTTTTGCACTTTTAGCTAAAAATTATTGGTTAGTTTTTGGTAATTTTGTAATGTTCTTTAGTTTCTTTATTCTTATGGCTCTTGGGTATTATATAAACTCAAAATTATAAAATTATTTATATAGATAGAACTACTTTCTATGTAATCATAATATTTTAGAGCGCCTTAAGCCGCTCTTTTTTGCGTTGAGCAAAAACTGGTTTTAGTCGACTGCAAGTCCACACTCTTTAATGACTTATAAAATAAATCTAGGATGTTATAGCTTTATTCGGATGTACATAAATAAGTACATTGATATATAAGATAATATATACTCTAGCTTTATGCCGAGAAAACTTTTTGATGCGTGACAGGCCTTAAAATACACTGAGAGCGCAAGCGAAGTGGTAGCGACAGCTATCAACTTCCGCTTGGTAGAGCTCTTAGGATTTTTAAGGGCGCAACGCATCACACTCAAAAAGGAAATTGGAATAAATCAGTAATTAGAATGTATTTTTGTGTTTTTGAAATATGGAAATATATATTATAATTAGTGTCAATGCTGGTGCCAAGGGAAGAAAATATAGTCCTAGTGTGTAATAGATTGTTGGAATCAAAATAAAAATAATACTAAGAAAAGTTGATATGGTGGATGTTTTTTGTAATCCATAAACCAATAATAATATGCCTGTTATTGTTAATATTAAAAATGAAATATTGAGAAGCATAGTGGACCCTCCTTTTTTTAATATCTACACTAATTAAAGCAGTGCAAGGTCCTGCACTTTCTCCCTGCAAAGCTTTGCACTTTCATTTTGTCATACATATGAGAGCTTTTAAAAAATTTGTTTTTCCACTATTTCTGTAATTCTTTATGTTATTACCATTAAATTAACATTCATCATTAGTAAAATTATTTTCTTTTATCGTTCGCAAAAGTACACATTAGCGAACGCCTTGTATATTGGTCTGAACGTATAGTAATGTGCGTTCGTAAACATATAAAAATTGAATGTGAACGTTCTCATTTTTTCATATACTTTTACGAACGGTTTATAGTAGAATGCAGACAGATAGCAGATAAAAGGACTCATATAGGCTTATTTGAACTTCTGCGTGTGATGATCCATTAACTGCTTATGTAAGTAAGATAAGCGAACACTCATTATTAAACCCAATAAAACACTTGATTAAACAGTTTTAATATCCTATAAGGGGGTACATACTTAATACAACATGATAAATAGCATTGTCCTTTTATTGTGACAGATACAACCCTTTTAAAACCCGCTTTATCCTCTCCAACATCAGGGATAAAGTAGAATGGCTTAATCGGACTTCAGCGAGTCTAGATTAAGCCATTCTTTTTAATTTTTCTTTCCTGCAAATCAACGGCCTTTGATAAACGTTTTTTCGGCATATAATTTATCGGATATAACTCAGTTATTAAATTTCCACTTTTATACTCTTGTAATTTCTAATCTATTTTAATGATTTTTCATTTCCAATTGATGAATTAGATGAGTAATCATATCGTTATTCGGGGTTTTAATCCCATATTCTTTTCCATATTCAGAGATTTTACCATTTAGATAATCCACTTCTGTCTGAACACCTTTTGCCAAGTCTTGATGCATCGATGGATAATGCAGTCCCGCCGCACTGTCAGGGAATGCCGCTTTGATTTTTTCTAATGAAGCATCAAAATCTAAATTTATACCACGAGCTGCTGCAACTTCTATAATTTCTTCAATTATTGGGGTGATCATTTCAATTACGGCACCGTAGGCGGCAAATTCCCCAATCCTTTTATCCAAAATTGAACATAAAGGATTTAAGACACTATTTAAGGTTGCTTTAGCCCAAATAGAATGTTGAACGTCGCTACTTATAATAGAGTTTAGGTTAGCTGTGTTGAATATATCGTTGATTTCCTCTGTCATTTTTGACGCAATGCCATCTGCTCTTTGAATCTGGATGCCACCTGATCCTGTTAATACAATTTGTCCCGGTCCTTTGAGTCCAGCGGTCCACATCGTCACTGCCAAGTATATGCGATCCTTGGACACATACTTGGCTAGACGGTCCCCATGGCCTAATCCGTTCATCATAGTGAGGATTGCTGTTTCTGCGTGTATTGAATTTTTTTCATACAATGCTTGCAGCATGTCTTCTGCATACATGGCTTTAGTTAAAATAATGATTAAATCATATGATTCATCTATATCTTCCAATAATTTTGCTTTTACAGGAACTTGATATACTTTATCTTCTGTGTGTACTTCCATTCCTTTTTCGTTAATGGCGTTGACATGTTCCTCCCATTTATCTATGAGTGTTACATCAACACCTGCTTCGTGAAGCTGTATCCCTACTCTACCACCTAGTGCACCTGCGCCTGCTACTGCAATTTTCATTTACTATACATCCTTCCATATTATGATTCTGCTTCAAAATAGAAAATAGTTGGCTTATATATCTTAAGTATTTTGACGAAGAGATAGTGGAATAGGAGTGCTGAAATTAAAGGAACAATAACGTATGCAACGATTACTTTAAATATGACACTCCCAATGCCGCCATCTAACAAAGCCATGGACTGAATTGGACCTACAAAACCCACAAGTCCGAATCCCGCTGATGCAGGGGTGCCCTGGATGTTAAGTAAACCAGAGACAAGCCCCGACACTGCTGCTGTTAAACTTACTGGTAGCAGTAGGATTGGATAGCGGATCATGTTCGGCATCATCATTTTCATCGCCCCAAGTATAACTGCGATGGGCACTCCTATTTTATTTACTTTATACGTGCCAATGAACAACATAATTGCAGCTGAAGCGACTCCAATTGCTGCGGAACCCGCTGCAACCCCCGAGATGCCAATTGCGTATGCTATTGCGACAGTAGAAACAGGTGAGATAATTACTATTGAAAACAACACTGATATAAGAATAGACATAATTATAGGCTGTGTAGTTGTAATACTATTAATCAGTAGCCCGAGTCCAAGGGTAATTGTGTTTACGTATGGTAAAAGTAATATACCAGCTAATCCCGCAATCCCCCCGCCAATAATGGGGAGCAGAATGATACTGAGACTCCCGAGTTTATCTTTGATGATTAACATGATTCCAACTGCAATGGCTGAAGTAATCATCGTGTTAATGAGATCCCCAATTCCTGTTATAATCCACCCGGAATCTGTGAATTCAGCAGCACCTGATCCTACGAAAGCAGCCGTACCCACGACGACTGTTTGTAATGGAGTCATACCAAACTGCATTGCAATCAATACACCGGTCAGGACAGGAATAGTAAATTGAATACCTACGACCACATTTTGAAGCGTAGTAAAAATATCTCCATATTGAGCAAGGTACCCAAACAGCCCTCCGAGGATCGCATTTGGAATTAGACCAACAACAATCGCAAGGGCCACCCCATTGAGTATATTAAACAAGAATTTTTTTGGTGTTATTCTTTCTTTAGCTCCATCCATGTAATTCCCACCTTCTATTTGTGATTTATCTCACAATAAATATACCATTTACTATGCTATCTGACAATCCCCTGAATTAAATTCTGAATTGTCAGTTCTCTCGTTTAATAAAAACCAATCCCTGGTAAATCAAAATAATATTTGCGTTACAATAAAAAGAGAACAATTATTAGAAAGGAAGATTTGAATGGAAGAAGATCAAAAATATTATGGCTATATGAACAAAATTGGGGAGGAGAAAATATCGCTTATATTAGTTGGTGGATAATATTTGTTTTAGGTTTGCTGTCTTATTACTGGTTTTTCTTTGTAGAATACGGCGCTTTTGTCACCGTAATTGGCACATTTATTTGTGGTTTGATTGGAGTGGTAATAGCCGTTACGTTAAAAAAGCGTAACTTCATCATCTTAAGTACTTTTCTTTTTCTTAGCCCCTATCTTATCTTCTTGTTCATAGTTTTGTTCTTAAATTAAGAAGTGGTGGGAGCTGCATAAGAAAATAAATGCAACTAAAAGAACAGTTGCGATATTGGCATTTTGATGGAGCTGTTCTTTTATGCCATTTTAAGTACTAATACTATTGTTTCTGTGAAAAAATATTCTAATAGCGATTTCAATTGAACTAAAGCTTCTACCCATTCCTGAAAACATTATAATATCTATCTCAAATTATGATATATTATAAATAGAACATACGTTCGATTTAATAGGGGGGCGGCTATGTACAATTATCATTTATGTTGTAATAGAGATATTCTTTGTGTGGATCAGAAAAGTTTTTTTGCAAGTGTATCATGCATCTTAAAAGGGCTAGATCCTTTAACTACTAAATTAGCAGTCGTTGGAAATACAAAAAGAAAAGGCTCAGTGGTTCTTGCAGCAACACCTGAATTAAAGAAACTGGGGATTAAAACCGGTTCCCGCTTGTATGAGATTCCTTCACGAAGTGATATTTATATTATAAATCCTTCTATGTAGACCTATATCGAATATTCCACTCGAATTTCTGAAATTGCATTGAAATATGTTCATCCGGAAGACTTTCATCAATATTCCATAGATGAATTTTTTATGGACATTACTGATAGCTATCATTTATTTTCTAATACACCGAAAGCCTTTGCGAAGCGCTTAAAGAAAGAGATTCATGATGCCACACAGATCCAGTGTGCCATCGGCATTGGAGAGAATCTACTATTAAGTAAAGTAGCATTAGATTCAGAAGCAAAACGCATGCCTGATGGTATTTCAGAATGGCGATATCAGGATGTGGATAAAAAATTATGGAATATTAAACCGTTGTCAAAGTTTTGGGGGATCAATAAAAAAAGTGAAATCAAACTCAATCATCGGGGAATTTTCAGTATTGGAAATCTGGCAAATTATCCGTGGCAATATTTAAAAAGAGATTTTGGCATCATTGGTGTGGACTGGCACCTCCATGCGAATGGGATTGATGAAAGTGCAATAAGGGATAAACATATGGTACATCGTCCATCTATTGCGAAAAGTCAGGTGCTACTGCGAGACTATAAATTTAATGAGTTGTATGTCATCCTTTTGGAACACGTTGATGAAGTGACTTACCGTATTAGACGAGCCAAACAGCTCGCACGGACAGTTTCTTTTTCTATCGGTACAAAAGATGGAAAAATATATCGAAAGCAATTTACGATAAAAACAGCGACGAATCATTCGAATAGAATCGTCACATTGATATGGAATCATCTTAAAAAAGTGGCTGATCCATACGAACTATATAGAACAGTTAATATATCACTCACTAATTTGATACCGGACTCAGTGATGCAGTTATCACTGTTTGATACGGATGCAAACTTAAAAGAAGAAAAACTGCACGACACAATTGATAAAATCAAAAGACGGTTCGGAGAAGCCAGCATATTACGGGCGATCAGTCTAACCGATGCATCTACATTAAAGCACCGATCGAACCTTATTGCGGGGCATAAAAAATGATACAATATCATCGTCGCCTATACTTCCTGGGCGAACATCGACCAGGAAGGAGGTGAACACCATGGAACTGATTTTTGTTAACATCATTGCCCCAATTATCGCAGGGGGCATTGTTGCGCTTTTTGTCTATTGGTTAGATAAGCGTAACAATAAGTAGGCGACAATAACCACACCAAAAACCCCCAATCTATGCCAGTAGATTGGGGGTTCGGTGATTCCATGAAACTGATTTTTGTTACTTATATTATATCATTCCAATTAATAAAAATCAAAATACTAAGTGAGACGTTCTTGATATATTTTGTAGCAATGAATTAAATATATTTCGGATATCGTAAATCAGAAACAGGGATAGGGTTATCATTAATGCTCCATATACTTGCTAAATCGTTTTTCCATCTTTTCTTGCAATGCGGAAATAACCATACAAATAGGCCAGTAAATAAGGGCTACAAGAATATACATGGTCATCGAGTCATACGTGCGCCCAGCAACAATTTGCGCCTTTTGAAATAATTCCGGAACTGTAATAACAGCGGCGAGTGACGTTGCCTTCACCAAATCGAGATAAACATTTGTTAATGGCGGGATAGCGATTCGAGCAGCCTGAGGCAAAATGATCTTTCGCATTGTCTGCCAATATCCCAGATTAAGAGCCTTAGCCGATTCCCATTGCCCCTTATCAACACTACTTAGTGATGAACGGTTAATTTCTGCGATGAAAGCCGCGCTATTTAGGCCAAATGCCAGCGAAGCAGCTAAAAAAGCGGACAGTTCAATGCCAATCGCTGGCAGCCCTGCATACAGTATGAACAAAAATACAAGGATAGGTGTTCCGCGCATGAACGATATATAAAGACGTGACGGCCATCTTAAGATAATCCACTTCGAACCGCGCCCCAGAGCCAAAAAGAAACCTAGAACTAAGCCAATAACCATTCCAATAAAGGATACGGTTAATGTGGCTGGTACACCTTCTAAAAGGAATGGAAGACTATCCCATGCTAAATGCCAATCAAACAATCCATTCAACTGAACTTGATCCATTTCTAGGTCAAACACTAATCAATACCCTCGATAGTCCGAATATCGTCATCCGGCTTCTCTGAGACATCTTCCCCGGCAAAAAATTCTTCAGACAGTTCAGTAAGGGTACCGTCTTGTTTCATATCAGTCAAAGTCTTATTAATTTTGTCTTTTAATCTATCAGCATTTTTATCGATAACAGCATGCTGGTTAGATCGATAAAATTTTAAATCTGGCTGAATCGTGACATCCAAATCGGGAAGTGCTTTTAGAGCCAGCAATTGTAAGTAATAATCATTAATCACAACATCCGTTCTGCCATTCTCAACATCTCTTAAATAGACATCATTCGTGACATTTCCATAGGTCTTGACTTCAGCGCCAAATTTACGGGCAATATCGCTGTATACCGTTGTTGCTGCACCACCAGCTGTTTTCCCTTCCAAGTCTTCAAGTGATGTGAAATCATCCACTTCATCGTTACGCACAACCATGGTCGCATAAGAATATTTATACGGCTTGCTGTAGGAAAATTTCTTCTTGGTTTCACCCCTTACTCCGGCCGGCGCCACATCAATCCGCCCTGACTGCAATGCAGCGAACATCTCGTCAAAGCCAAGTTCCTCAAATTGCACATTTAGATCGAGCCGTTTGCCAACCTCTTTCATCACCTCAACATCGTAACCAGTTAAATCATCAGAGTCTTCCGGATAATAAGAAGAAGGATACAGTGTTCCAGGTGTTCCGACAACCAGTTCCCCCTCTTCTTTTATTTTGTCCCATGTGTCATCATTAGCATGATTACTTGTCTGGCCACAGCCCCCTAACACAAATAGGAGACATCCAACGCCTACCAAACACCCCTTTAAACGCAACTTTCTCCCCTCGTTTCTAACACGTTTTATAAAAATTAACACGAATATTGTAAATGCTTTATGTCTTTAAAACAAGGTACTTATCACTTATTGTCAACAACATTAATAACTATACGCGATAAAAAACGGGGGCGTCAATAATTTTGTGTAAATGACCCTATCCCTTTTGAATTTCGTCAGCCAGTGTTTTACTTGTTTAAACTTGTTCCTCCAGCGATTCAAACATCTGCAATAATTCTGGTTTTGCCTTTTTGAAGCCTCTGTGGCACCGCATACCGAACTTATGGTTATATTTCCCATGATTTTTCACTATTTCCAGTGCTGAGAGAGCGATTCTAAGGCAAGTTAGTAATTTTAGATGGATAGTTGTCCATTAAAATGCGCTGTATGCGCCCCAGATTTACAGAATATCGTTTACTTCTAATCCAGATGGCGATTTTTGTTTCGCTTCTGACTTTTCTTTTGAATTCTTTTGAGGGTACTGCTCTTGTGCAATAGATTTTGCGATTTTCCAAGAAGAGATGTCTTTACTATTTGTAGCCTCTTTAGACAACTTATCTAAGACTCGTTCATACTTACTCTGATAATCGATTGTATCAAAATATGTGTCCTTATCTAAAACGACTGGCTGATACTGCATTTTAACATCGTGGGATTGAATATTCGTCAAAATGTCATTAAAATCTTTCACCTGATGCCACGATTTCAAATCACTCGGTTCGCCCAGTTGTTCAAAATTTTGATGTCTCGGAGAAGCAACAAAGTTTTGAACGGTGCGATCACTTTCTCGATGTTCGATTTTATTGTTGATGTGTTCCAACATGAAGCTTTCTCCGCCGACATCACTATCTACCGCAAACACCACATTTTTTGGCGGTTGTTTGGTTTCTTCATAAATCTGTCCGATAGCATGATAATATGTCTGTGGTTTTAACCCAGTCATCGAAACCAGCCGTGCATTTGGCGGATTGTACATACTGACATGGCTTAATAAATCAATCGAGGATTCAAACACATACAGATTTTCCGGCCGTCCATTCGTAATATTGAAGCCCTGCTTTTCATCCGAATTTTTGACGACTTGTTTAAACCGTTTATCAGGTTGAGTGCCTTGCTTATCCATGCCGACGACTTCTTTATTTTTCGCCCACAAAAATACGACATTGTTATTGTGATCTTGCTGTATGAGTTTTTTATCAATGAGTGTATCTACTAAGTCTTCATTGATGCCTCGTTGATTAACGAGGTAATCTTTTGCGACGGAAGTGTCTTCCGACAGCTCATCTGGCCGAAAGACAAAGGGTTCTTGTTCTTTATCGACATTGACTTCTGCGGTTTTGTACTCATCATTTAAAGTGAGTTCTTTAATGGCACTTCTAAAGCTATAATCATGAACACTTCTTAAATAATTGATCGGATTCCCTTTTAAATCTTGTGAGTTCCAGAAGAATGAGTTATTTTGCTTATCAATCACAAAACTGTCATGTTCAGCGAGTTTTGCGTACTTATCAGATACGTGGATGACGACATCGCCCTGCTTTTCAATCACATCAATGAGATCTGCTTTTTGAGCTTGAGTGACCAGTTCCTTTGGTATCGGTTTTCTTTCTTTAAACAGTTGCTGTATCTCTTTTTGAGAGTATTCTTTCATAGTCCTTCTCTCCTCTTTTTTAAGGATCGCCGATTGTAAAATTAAGCTAGACACATAAAGAAAGCCACTCGTGATACACTCAAAATGTATTTCCGACCAAAGAAATCATAGGAGTGATCACGAATGACCTACACCCATCTTAGCACGGATGAACTTGTAATTATAGAATCTTATTTCCATCAGAATGTCTCTGTATCAAAGATTTCAGAACAGATTGGCCGAGCACGTCAGACCGTCCACAATGTGGTCACTTTCCTGAAAGACGGTCACACCGCATTGGATTTCTATAAGCGCTACAAGGCAAACAAGCAGCGTTGCGGTCGAAAACAGACGGTGCTGTCGAATGATCAACGCGCATATGTGGCAGAAAAGGTCGCGCAAGGATGGACGCCGGATGTGATTGTCGGTCGCCGTGAACAGCCGATCAACTGCTCCAGCCGCACATTGTACCGCATGTTCAAGCGCAAAGACTTTGATGTTTCCACCTTGACGATGAAAGGAAAGCGAAAACCCAACGGCCATAAGGAACGCCGTGGGAGACAGGCTTTCAGACGGAAACTCTCTGACAGAAAGACGGACTACCCAGCATTCAAAGAAGAATTTGGACATCTGGAAGGCGATACCATTGTCGGCATCCATCATAAAAGTGCCGTTGTGACACTTGTAGAACGGCTGTCGAAAGTGATCATTACCCTCAAGCCCGAGGGCCGGACTGCAAAGGATATTGAAACAGTCATCAACGCATGGTTCCATCAGATCCCCAGAAATGTGTTCAAATCCATTACTTTCGACTGTGGTAAGGAATTCTCAAATTGGCAGTCAATGAGCAACCGAAATGATATTGATATTTACTTTGCCGACCCGGGCACGCCTTCCCAAAGAGGATTGAATGAACATTCCAATGGACTGCTTCGGAAAGACGGCCTGCCCAAGCATATGGATTTCAACACAGTGGATCAGAGGATGGTTGCTTCAGTAGCCTCCAAGAGAAACCACATACCCAGAAAGTTTTTGAACTACCAGACACCGCTGGAAGCATTTATGAGTTACATGAATGTAGGCAGGCTGTCTAGCTTATTTTGACAAACGAAGAAATGAAAAATAACATATACAGGGGCCATTTCCATCAATGAACGACCCCTATATAATAGTAGAAACACGTTCAATATACTGCCGGACCTCATTAGAATTTTTTTGATTCACTTGGATGAGAAGTCCTGCTCAGCTTATTCAATAAATTTCAAAGTATTCACTATTTACTTGACGTATCTCTTAGAAGTACTACAATGATATTAAATAGAATAAATTTGCACTAGGGGCGTTTTTGTAAACTGAGATGAGGATAACCTCAAACCCTTTGAACCTGATCTAGTTAAAACTAGCGTAGGAAAGTGTTACTTCGATACAGCTAAATATCTATGCCTTTATAGGTGTATATAATTCGCTCTCGATACGTAACCTTCTTACGAAGGTTGCGTATTTTTTTTCTAAAATAGAGGAGGTATTTACTTGGCAAGGACAGTTTTAGTAACAGGAAGTGGCAGAGGTCTTGGTAGATGCATCGTAAAAAAATTGAGTGAAAAAGGCTTTAATGTCATCATTAACTACAATCGCAGCAAATCAGAAGCAGAAGCGTTGCAAAAGCAAATCGGACCCCAAGCAATTTCTATTCAGGCAGACGTTACAAATAGGAAAGAAGTTGAACAGTTAGTTAAAAAAGGGACTGAACATTTTGGGCAGATTGATGTTGTAGTAAACAACGCACTCGTAAACTTCAAGTTTGACCCAACTACTCAAAAAGCATTTAAAGATTTAACCTACAAAGATTATGAACAACAACTAGACGGCACGTTAAAAGCCGCGTTCAACGTATCACAAAGTGCCCTCCCCCAATTCCTAGAGCGAAAAGAGGGTGCAATCATTAGCATCGGAACGAATCTATATCAAAACCCTGTGGTACCATATCACGAATATACAACAGCAAAAGCTGCTTTAATTGGGTTCACCAGAAATGTTGCAGCAGAGCTTGGTCAGCACGGCATCCGAGCAAATATCGTTTCGGGCGGATTATTGAAGACAACAGATGCAAGTGCAGCCACAACACCTGAAGTATTTGATTTAATCGCACAATCCACACCATTGAGGAAAGTCACATCCCCTCAAGATGTTGCGAATATGGTGGTTTATCTTTGTTCCGAAGCAGCAGATGGTATTACGGGGCAGAACATCACGGTGGATGGCGGCCTTACTATGAACTAGGGGGATATATTATGATTAATCCGAAACAGTTAAATATAGGAGTTTTATTGTATGGTGTAGGACATCATCAGGCAGCATGGATGACAGCAGATTCGAGCATAGATGAATTTACGACAATTGGATACTATGAAAATTTGGCGAAGATTGCTGAACGTGGAAAATTCGATGCGGTATTTTTCGCAGATGCACAAGCCTTCCCTGCTTATAGTGCTACGGAATTGCCAACGAGTTATTTTGATCCAATAGTTGTATTAACTGCCATGAGTAATGTCACAGCTAACGTTGGACTTGTTTCAACTATTTCGGGAACGTTTAATAACCCGTTTACTTCAGCAAGGCAGTTACTCACACTGCAGCATATAACAAAAGGACGTGTGGGCTGGAACCTGGTGACATCAATGTCCGATTACGAAGCACAAAATCACAGTATGCTGGAATTACCGGAAAGAGCAGTGCGTTATAAGAAAGCAGATGAATTTGCAGAAGTCATGGATAAATTATTTGAATCGTGGTCCATTGATGACTATAGTCCAGACAGAGCGAACAATAAAATCACCAAAAACGATAACATTCAACCGTTCAACCATAATGGAGATTACTTCCAAGTAAAGGGGCCATTAACCCTGCCTTTAGGAAAGGAAGGAAAACCGGTTGCGATGCAAGCAGGGGCATCAATAGAAGGCGTGGCACTTGCTGCGAAATATGCCGATGCAGTCTACTCAGTTGCTTGGAACTTAAGACAAGCAAAAGCCTATCGTGAGAAATTAGATCGGGCAATAAGAGAAAGTCATCGGCCAGACTGCTCAATCAAAGTGTTTCCAGGTCTAGTGACTTATGTGGGTAAGACAAAAGAAGAAGCACAAGAAAAGAAAGCGAAATTAGACGATTTACTGCCAATTGATACTGCGCTGAAGCAACTCGAATTCTTTGTTCAGCAAGACACAAAATCGTGGAAACTCGATGAAAAAGTCCCTGCATTGCCCCCAATCGAAGAATTCACAGGCCCAGTCGGGCGTTATCAAACTGTGTTAGAAATCATAGAAGACAGAAATCCGACAGTCCGTGAACTACTCGGTTACCTAAACGCTGGAGGCGGACACTTGACACTTATTGGTACGCCTGAAGAAATTGTCGATGAAATCGAAAAATGGATGAAGGCAGGTGTCGCAGATGGTTTCAACTTGATGCCGCCAACACTCCCAGGCAGTCTGGAAGATTTTGTTGAATTCATCATTCCAGAAATGCAAAAGCGCAAAATTTTTAGAAGAAATTACAATGGAGAAAACTTAAGAGAAATGCTATCATTATATTAATATTTCAATTTTTATTTTGAAGTACCGAAAATTTTCAACTTTCCAGGTACTTTAAGTTTTGAAAGTAAATTATTTGATAAATATTAAAAAAATCACTGTTTTATAATAAACTGTGATTCACTTCTTTACTTTCACTCAAGGAATTTAATAATAAGAAAATATCTGCATTTTTTCTATCACTTTAAAAAATTAGGTTGGATCTAATAAGGAGGAGGGTTATGATGCCAGAAGAATGGGGATTTTTGAATACAGGACACAACAATGCGGCTACCAATATGGCGATTGATGAGGCTTTATTAAATTGGCATAGTAGAGGAGTTATCCCCCCTACATTAAGATTTTACGGTTGGTCAGCACCAAGCCTATCCGTAGGAAGACTTCAAAGAGTAGATAAACGGATTGATTTTTCTGCACTTGAGCGATATAACTGCGATTTTGTTCGGCGTTTGACGGGCGGTAGCGCCGTACTTCATGATGATGAGCTAACCTATAGTATTGTCGTGACGGAGGATCATCCCTTCATACCCACATCTGTTCGTGAAGCGTACCATATTTTAACAAGAGGGATCTTAGAAGGGTATCGTAATTTGGGCATACAAGCTGATTATGCTTACCCATCGAGAGAAGAAATAATTAAAGGCAGATCATCGGTTTGTTTTGAACAGGCTACTTACTATGAACTAATTATTGATGATAAAAAACTTTCAGGCAATGCTCAAGTACGTAAAGATGATGTCTTACTACAACATGGCTCAATTCCAATGAATATTAATGAAAAAATGTTGTTTGATCTTTTCCTTTTTCCATCTGAAAGAATGAGAGAGAAAAAGCGTACTTCTTTTTATGAAAAGGCCATCGCTATTAATGCGATTACAAATCAAAATTACACATACGATATGTTAGTGGACGCTTTTTATCATGGCTTTCAAACTGGCTTGGATGTCAAGTTTAAACCGATGACATTGACCGATGCACAGTGGGATGAAATCAATCAATTGGCAAAAAGCAAATACGCGACCCAAATTATGAATTAAAACAACTACTTGCATTATATCAACTACTGAAGGAGTGTACTTTCGATGTCTAAAAAAGAAGAGTACCTGCGTAAACCTAAATGGCTAGAAACTAAAATCAATACTAATGGATCATACTCAGGATTAAAGAAATTGATGCGAGATAAAAAATTAAATACGGTATGTGAAGAAGCAAGATGTCCAAATATTTATGAATGTTGGAGCGAGCGTAAAACTGCTACATTTATGATTCTTGGTGATACATGCACACGTGGGTGCCGATTCTGTGCGGTTAAAACAGGAATGCCGAATGAATTAGATTGGAATGAACCAGAACGTGTCGCGGATTCTGTACAAATAATGGGGTTGAAGCACGTGGTTGTTACAGCCGTCGCTCGAGATGATTTAAAAGATGGCGGTGCGGCGGTTTTTGCTGAGACAGTCCGGGCGATCCGCAGAAAAAACCCTGGTTGCACCATCGAAATTTTACCTTCTGATATGAAAGGTGATTACGAGAGCTTGCATACTTTAATGAGCAGTGAACCAGATATTTTTAACCACAACATTGAGACTGTGAGAAGATTGACTAAAAAAGTACGAGCTAGAGCAATGTATGATAGGTCACTAACCCTGCTTCAGCGTGTGAAAGAGGTTGCTCCTGACGTACCAACGAAATCAAGTATTATGGTGGGCTTGGGAGAAGAGAAAGAAGAAATCATTGAGGCCATGGATGATTTACTGGAAAATGATGTGAATATTATGACAATTGGTCAATACTTACAACCGACGAAAAAACATTTGCGGGTCGAGCGTTATTACCATCCTGATGAATTTGCGGAGTTAAAGCATATTGCACTATCAAAAGGTTTCCGTCACTGTGAGTCTGGGCCACTTGTCCGTTCTTCTTATCATGCAGATGAGCAAGTCAATCAAGCATCAGCACAGCGTCGTATTAACTATATGAAAGGCTATGAAGCCCAGGAAAACTCGCAGGTTGACTTTACATTCAGGTGATAAACATAGTGATTATGAATACCTGTAATTATTCTGTTTCAACAAGTCAAGAATTCTCTTTCGGTGTGTGGTTCAGGCAGTTCCTTTTTCCGGCGTACTCTGAAAGACCTCGTACCCTTTAAGGTGTTCCTGAAGGAAAAATGCCAAACTGATAAGGTCTGACGTACTGTTCATCTAAAGTATGTCAGACCTTATATTTTTCTTCGTTTCCTCAAAGGTTTTTCAAAGAAAATGAGGAGCGTATATTACTGTTCTTAGACCACTTTACAGTATTGAATTGAGGGAGGCTTGGAGTCTAATGATGTAATTATAATAATGCTTTTCCATATCTGGTGAATACTTCGAATTGGGTGTGTCTTGTCCGATAGCTTCAGCCCGTAACATTGTCGGTGATCCTCCACAGCATAACCCAATATCATTTATGTCGATACGATGTACATTACCAGCCTATTCAGTGATTTCATAACGATTATGATACAGTGAATTCAACGCAGTCGTGACAGTCGTTTACAACGGCAGGTGTTACACTAAAACCCGAAGGCCGGAACGGCGCAGGATATCGAGGTTGCCATCAATACATGGTGTCAAAAGATGCCCGGGAACCTGTTCAAATCCATCACTTTCGACTGTGGCAAGGAATTCTCCAACTGGCAGTCGATGAGCAATCGGAATGACCTGTCCATCTACTTTGCCGATCCGGGGACACCGTCTCAACGGGGACTGAATGAACATTCCAATGGATTGCTCAGAATGGAGGGGCTGGCCAAAGATATGGATTTAATAGGGTCAGTCAGGCTTTTGTCTCATCCGTCTCTGCAAGAAGAAACCACATCCCAATAAAATCACTGAACTACTGCGCGCCGTTGGAAGTCTTTTTGAGTTACATGGGTGATAAGCAACTGTCTAGCTTATTTTGACAAACGAAAGATGAAAAGATACTTCGATTTATAGAAAATACCCAATTAAATATAGGTCCCAGACTTACAATTTTGAGTATCATATAAATAATCAAAGGTATCCTTAATACGCCTCATCCCATCTTCTATGCGAATCCGGTTGGAGGCAGCATTGAATCTAAAGTGGTTATTCTCATGATTTAAAAATAACTTGCTCGGAGATACTGCAATGCCTCCAATGTCGATGAAAGCTTTATGGACTACGTCAGTATCAAAGCCGGACTTTTCAAAGCTAATCCATCCGAGATAAGTGGCTTTTGGAATATCAAATGATAAACAATCAGAAAGATGCTCATTAATATAGTCATTGATATACTCAAAATTACCTTGAATATGATCATTAAGCTGATCTATCCACTCGTTACACTCAGTGTAAGCTGCTTCAATTGCTGCGAGAGCCAGGCTGGAAACATTACTGACCTGATATACTTCTTTGGCTGTTTCGGTAATTACCTGAGCCAATTTTTTATCTTTTGTAATGAAATAAGAATGGGGAATGCTGGCCAAGTTGAAAGATTTACCGAGGCAGGTGGCCGCCAATATTTTATCGCTTTCTTCCGATAGATCAATGACCGATACAAAATCTTCTTTCGGCCTTACAAAATCCATATGGATTTCATCACTGACCAAGTAAACATTATTGGCTTCACATATATTCTTAATGGTTTCGAGTTCATCTTTTGACCATACTTTTCCTGTAGGATTGTGGGGGTTGCAATGTATGTACATAGTCACATTCTCATTTCTGCATAATGAGGTGAAATGATCGACATCTAAAAAATATTCTTTTGAGCGCTTATCATAAATTAAAGGAGACTCTACAATCTTGCGGTGATTGCTTTCAATTAGATTAGGAAATATATTATATGAGGGAGTCGTTATTATAATGCCATCTTCCTCGCTCGATACCTGCCTCATCGTTTCTCCTATAGTAAACAAGACTGTCGGTGAATAATGAATATCAGAGTCATCTAGAGAGATATTATAACGCGTTTGCCACCAATGTTTAATCGGTTCATAAAACTCCTTATTTTGCCATATTGTATAGCCAAAAATTCCATTATCAAGACGTTTTTTCATAGCATCTCTAATTGCTTCAGGTGTTTCAATATCCATATCGGCAATCCAAAAAGGTTCCAGGCATTGCGTTCCGAATATAGGTTCGGTACCTTCATATTGAACGCTGTTCGTATCTTTTCTTGTAGTAATTTTATTGAAATTGAATTGCATTTCCCCATACTCCTTTTTACATGAAAAATTCAGATATTTAAAATATTATCATTAAACTCGAATAAACATATATCCTGATAAGAAACAGCAGTGTATTACATAAAGATTATTTATTTTGTAAGTTGCTTGAATCTAATTATGCTTGTTGCAAAACTAAACTGGACACATAAAAAGGACGACACACGATACACGCAAAATGTTTTTCGGACAAAAGAAATCACTGGAATACTCATATCACCACTAATGAACTGGTGTTCATAGATAGCTATTTCCATCACAGGATCACCGTACCTCGAGCATAATTTTCTTTGACAGTGATATAAAGAACTACAGTGCTAACTTAGATGCATACAGATAGTCCTTCGCCATCTCAACGTAATTCTCAGGATATTATCGCCACACCTGATATGAATTATATAGCTGCACTCAGAACCCTACTCTTTTTAAACGATAAAGTAGACGACTACAGATAATATGATCGACGTGACCGTCATTGCAGCTAATGGTCGTAACGCACGGTTACGTAAATCTCTCAAACTTACATTTAACCCAAGACCGACCATTGCAGCAGTCAATAGCCATTCTGTTAAAACTGAGACACTTTGCCTTGCACTTTCAGGAAATGGAATGATTGGACCTAGAATATAACTGCCCAAAAGGCTGAAAAGGATAAAACCCACAAGGAACCAAGGAAATTCGACCTTCGCTTCAGATTCAACATTTCCCTTATTTTTCCTTTGAAAGATTGCAATCAAGATGAAACACAGCGGAACAAGTAAGAAGACACGTCCTAATTTACTGAGTAATGCAATCGCCAGTCCATCCTCTCCTGCAGGTGCTCCCGCCAAAGCAACATGTGCAACTTCATGCAGGCTTGTGCCCGACCAAACACCATACTGTATCGCATCGAGCGGAATGATTGGACGCAATATCGTATAAGTTATTGCAAAGATAGTCCCCATCAATGCAATGATGCCGACCCCTATGGCAGTATCCTCATCTTTTGCTTTTATGATTGGAGCAACCGCCGCAATTGCTGCAGCGCCACATACACCTGTGCCAACACCAAGCAATAGGGAAATATTCTTATCCGCTTTAAATATTTTAGCAAGCCAAATCATTGCAAATATCGCAAAAATGATAACACCTGCATCAATTGCTAAAAGCCCCAGTCCGTCACTCAATACTGTATCAATACTCAGCTTCAGCCCGTATAAAATAATTGCCACTCTGAGTAACCGTTTGGAGGAAAATGCTATCCCTGATCGAATTGCCTCAGGATATCCAAATATCTGACGATAGATGACAGCAATGATAATCGCACAGGCAAGCTGTCCCACTCTATCAAATCCTGGGACCAACGCCACTAAAAATCCAATCAATGCAATGAAGAATGTAAATCCGATTCCACCAAACCAAGCCGCTTGATTGGCAAACTGCTTTTCCTTGTCCCCAGAGTTTTGTTGCTTGTTTGGCAATCCCATCTAAAAACACCTCCTTTACTAACAATAAAGTATGGATAGATATAATAAAAATAACTATCTATGATGATGATAATAAGTAATTTGTTATAGTAAAATGAACAGGAGAGAGGATGATAAGATGGATCAACAATTACGAGTTTTCATCACTGTCGCAGAGAAGAAGAACTTCTCCAGAGCTGCCGAAGAGCTGCATATGACACAGCCGGCGGTCAGCCAGTATATCCGAGCATTGGAAGAGAATTTTAATGTCCGATTACTGGAACGGTCAAATAAATATGTTCGTCTTAATAAAGCAGGAGAAATTGTTTATCATCACGCAAAAGAAATTGCAGGTCTGCACTCTCGCATGAATCTGTTGGTGGATGACCTTGTCAATAAAGTGAGTGGTCCGTTATCAATCGGTGCGAGCTATACATTTGGAGAATACGTTCTTCCACATATCATTGCAAAAATGAAAGAAATATATCCTGAAGTCAAACCGGCCGTTGTCATCGGCAACACCGCAGAAATAGCTCAATCCGTTCTTCGTCATCAACTGGATGTCGGCATCGTAGAAGGACATTCTAATCAAGATGAGCATCTGAGTACAAAGGAATTCGCCAAAGACACCATGATTCTAGTCGCTGCCTCCAATCATCCGCTTGTAAAACAAAAGACAGAAATTCAAATCAAAGATTTGGAAAATGAGACGTGGATTTTACGTGAAAAAGGCTCAGGCACAAGAGAAGCTGCAGAAAAACTTTTTCATCAGCTTGATATATCACCAAAGGAAATTATGAATTTCGGCAGTACTCAAGCCATTAAAGAGATGATTGAAGCAGGTTCAGGGGTCAGCTTATTATCCGAATGGGCTGTACAAAAAGAACTGCGTAATGGTGATTTAAAAACCCTCGATATAAAAGGACTACCTTTAGCCAGAAATTTTTTTATTTTGACAAATTCCCCATTTCAAACAAAAGCATTAAAAGTATTTGTCGATATGTTGCATAAAGAGAAGGAGTTGACTGAATTCAGTAAAGCAGACCGCCCGGGGTAATCCGATTTAACTCCCCTAAAAATTAAAGATAATATATAAATATGTACTATTGCTGAAGCAGTATGATCTGTCCATCTACTTTGCCGATCAGGAGACACTATCACAGCAGGGACTGAATGAACATTCCAATGGATTGTTCAGAAAGGATGAGCTCTCCAAAAACATGGATTTCAACACGGTCGACCAGGCTCTTACCTCATTGGTTGCCGCCAAGTGAAACCACATCCCAAGAAAATCATTGAACTACCGGACACCATTGGAAGTCTTTTTGAGTTACATGGGTGAAAAGGAACTGTCTAGCTTATTTTGACAAACGAAATTATTATATGATCTTTCTTTTTGAATTATTTTTCCTTCATCATCTTTTTGCTCATTCACAAGGTTATTCTCAGCTGCAATCGTCAACATTCCATTTTCATAGGATACATCGATAGAATCCTTGGCGAATCCTGGTAACTCAGCTTCTAGTTCGTATTTATCTTTTGTTTCTTTAATATCTGTCTTTATACTTTGGATTTCCGGGAAATTATTGAAGAATTGTTTACCAAAATCTCTGAACATCTCACTTGGACTCATATCAAAATAGTCTCCGTTGAATGGTTTCAGATCATAAGCCATGAAAAATCACTCCTTACAGTAATTTTAAATCAACTTATTTTTTTATTGATTTTTCTCCATAAATCAATTGACTTTAGATATTCTTCCCAAGTCTGACAACCTTCCATTTCGACAAAAGAAGGCATCGTCAGTTTCGTATGGCTTCGCTTACGTTCATAATCTCGTTCTTTAGACTTCAGAGGTTCATTGCGTCCAATGATATCAGTTTCTTTCATCATATCATCTCCTCCTAAACATCTATATTATCCTTACACTTTATATATATCATAATGGTCAATAAAGGTCAATAAATAATGCTTGGCACTACCTCCCAATCATATTATATGACAAACAAAAAAGACGAATGCCACAATTATGGCACTCGTCTTCCAATATCAATTTCTTCTCATCCATAATACAATTGCGGCCACAAGACCAAGTATAAACAATAGAATTGAACCGAATATTAATACTACATTCGATGAATCTCCATCGCTTGCCTGGGCACTTTCTTTGTCTGTATCAACTGATTCGGCACTCTCTTCTTCTGTTTCATCCTCAGCTGTTTCTTCTTTTGAGTCTTCACCTGTTTCTTCGGATGCTGCTTCTGCTTCAGCAGTATCTTCTTCAGCTTCTCCAGATGAAGTATCTCCACCTGCCTCTTCAGAACTTGTCTCTTCAGCATCTCCGGAAGACTCTTCTGAAGACTGCTCTGTGGTGGAAGCTGACTCTTCTGATGATTCATTTTCCGCTTCTTCCCCTACAGCTTCGAAGGATTCTTCTGATGATCCGTCTTTATTGGAAGCAGTTGCTTCTTCCGATGATCCGTCTTCTGGCTCTTCGGAGGATGTATTGCCGGCTGCCTCTTCAGAATTGGATTTTTCTTTCTCTCCAGAAGATTCATCTTTGGAGTCTGATGTCTTATCCTCTTTTTTATTTGAGTCTTTTTTCTCTTTATCCTTCGACGACGATTCCTGGTTGCTATCTTTCGATACTTGTACATCTTCATTGTCTGAGATGGAAGATTTGAGCGATTGTTCCGTTTCATCCAACTGTGCCTGCTTCACATTTTCGGTCTGCAGCAGCTCTTCAGCATTTTCAAGGGCGGCCTGGAGTGCTGGAGAGCGTTTTTCGAGCGGCACCTTTTTTGCTTCTGCCACCATCTGCTCAAGTCCTGTCCGGTCTACCTCTGGGGCGTCTGCCTGGTTACCGGTCGTTGCGGTCCTGTAGTACGAGGCATATAACGGGTTGTCGTTTGCTCCCATTGCGCGGATATAATAATTGTAGCTGGTAGAGGTCTCGAGCCCTGTGTCTTTATAGGAAGTCTTCGTGGTGGTGTCGATCAGCTGGTTGTTCCGGTACACTTCATAATAGGCTGCATTGCTGTTTGCATCCCACGCAAACTGGGTGGTGTTGCCTGTTGCTCCTTGGATGCTGATCAGACGGTTGTGCAGCGTATGCATGAACTGGTATGTCTGGGGCGCACGGTTTGCGAGTTTTGCGTTCGCATTACCCCCCAGATAATACATGGCGAATGCTTCAGCGAAATATTCCCCCGGTGCATCGAAATAAGACGGCACTTCATGGTCATGGAACAGGCTGTTCTTTTCCTGGCTCATGATGTTCAGGAATTCCTGTGTTTCACTGAGCGTCGTTCCAGCCGCAAAGTCATCCACGGCGTGTCCATACTCATGCAGTTCGAGATTGATCGTCGAGTGGCCGTTGCCTGGATTACTGTAGCCGATGCGTGCAGCTGTCGTATATCCTCCAGCCCCGGGCACATCATCCCATGTGGATCCCGTCCCTTCCCAACCATTGGGGGTGACGCCGGATAAGTATTGGAATTCCGGCAGCTCAGTAAGGGGCATATCAGTCAATATGATTTTTACCCCCGCCAAACTTGTATGATACAAAATACGTTCATCGACACGATTGAGGCGATTGGTCATCGCACTTGCTTCGTTTGCATCATAAACCCCATCATCGCTTCGGATCTCCAGCATATTATTGAGGCTTTGGCTGGCTGCCAAGGTGTTTTGGGGCGCATAAATTGTGAAAATCATCATCAGACTCATCAGGAGGACTGCACTTGTAAGTAGTTTCTGTTTCATGATTTCCCCTCCCTTCACTATTCTTATGCTCTATATTCCCTATGATACATCTTTCACACTTATGTTACAGCTTTTAGCATTATCAATTTGGTTGATAACTGCTGCTTGTTTTAAATTCCGACACAAAAAAGTCAGGTCTTGATGGCTTAAACCAAGACCTGATGTTCATATATCACCATTCAGTTGATTGTATAATCTGTCTGCATGTCCCACTCGTGGAGTTGGAGATATCGGGCCCCGTGCACAATGTACGGATCCTGAGACACGAGCGCCTCGACCGCTTCCTTTGATTCGCCCTTATAGATGACAAGTCCCCCTGCCCCATCGGTGAAGCGGCCGAACATCAGGACACTGCCTTCTTCGCGCTTTTCCTTAATGAAATCCAGATGTTGCTCGCGGTACGCTTTACTTTTCTCTTCATCTTTCATTGGAGATAAAGCAGCAAAATATTTCATTCCATCACTCTTTCTGAATGTTTGTCATCATATTACCATGTCCAATCAGATTTGTCTGGCTTTCAGCAGCAGCCGCAGGAAGTATGGGCCTCCGATCAAGGCGACCACGATACCCGTTGGAATGATGACCGGCGCGAGCAGTACTTTGCCGAGCAGGTCAGCACCCGTCAGCAGTACACCACCCATCATAAGGGTGGAGGCGAACAGCACTTTCATATTCTGGCCGAATACCAGCCGGGAAATGTGCGGGGCCAATAGCCCGACGAAGCTGATTGCCCCGCTGACACTCACCGCAAGGCTCGAGAGCATGGCCGACAAGATGATCAGGATCACCTTCTCCCGGCTTACGTTCATGCCAAGCCCAATCAGCATCTCATCATCCAAATTCAACATCTCCATCTCCCTCATCTTGAAAAAGACGACACTGGCCACAATCATGATGTACGGCACGGAAACAAGGACGAATGGCCATGTGTCCCCCCATATATTGCCTGCAAAATAACGGTTGAGCATCTCCATCTGGGACTCATCGAACATGGAGGTGAAGACATAGACGAAACCGGTCACGCCCATTGCGGTGGCGATGCCGATGAGGATGAATATATTGCTTTTGAAAGTTCCACCGATGAATGACAGGAAAAATATGATCAGGACGGTCGCTAATCCACCGAGAAAACTCATCAGAGGCAGCGCGAACAGGGATTGGCTCATCGAGCCGCTGACGAACAAGATGTACAGTACGACCCCGAATCCGCTTCCTGCATTGATACCGATGATTCCGGGGTCGGCCAATCCATTTTTCGAAATGACCTGCAGTATGAGCCCGCTCAGTGCCAACGCAGCGCCGCAGACTAGAGTAATGATGATCCTCGGCAGCCGGAAATCGAACAGCACCAGTTTGATGTCTTCCTCCGCACGTCCACCTACAAGCTTGAGCAGGTCATCCACGCTCAGACTGTATGTACCGGTCAGTAGATGGAGCACCACAATAGCCATGAGCATCAAGATGATCAGGATGAAATTTGTCCGGTTACGCATACTGGTCACCCCGCTTCCTGATGATATAGATGAAGAACGGCAAACCGATCATGGCGATGATTGCATTGACGGGTGCTTCATTGAATATGCGCGCGAGCATATCCGATATCGCGAACACCATGGCACCCGTCATGCCTGTATAGACGATGGTGAAGCGGTGTAGGTTGCCAAATGTCATCTTGACGATATGCGGCACCAGCAGTCCAAGGAAGACGACGTTGCCCACCATCGCCACGGCCATGCTTGCCAGCATGATTGCAAGCGTCAGTGTAACGCGCCGGTAGAACGCCTGATTCTGCCCGAGCGATGTCGCCATTTCATCTCCAAATAGCAGGACATCCAGCTCTTTTGACAAGAATAGGAGCACTGCCGTCAACAGCAGTGCAGCCGGCAGGATGAGAATTATGTTGGATAGCGATTGACCTGCTGCCCCTCCGGCCGTGAAGAAGGCGATGTACTGCCCCAGGTTGAAGGTGATAACCAAGAAATCTGTTACAGCGTAAAGCAACAGACTGATTCCGGCCCCGGCAAGAATGAGATGCATTGGAGACTTTGAGCGGGTGACCGAGAGAATGACCGAGCCCACTAACATCGCCCCGATAAATCCAGCGCCCATCACCCCAATGAAGGGAAGTGTCGGCAACGCGAGCGCCGCAACGATGATCGCAAGGTTGGCCCCTGCATTGATGCCCAGTATGCTCGGCTCACTGAGATCGTTATGTGTCACAGACTGCAGTATAAGACCGGATATGCTTATCATGAAACCGGCGACCAGTGCCGCCAACACCCTCGGCATACGGATTTCATAGAGAATCTGATGGACCTGGTCGGTCATGTCCAGATTGAAGATGACCTGCGCCACGGTCCCTGGACTGTATGCATTCGTGCCATACATCATCGAGAGGATGAAGGACAAAATAATGCCCATCATAAAGATGGGCAACGGGTACCATCTACGATCCATCCTGGACACCTTTTACCGTCTCGCAGAACAGCTCATAATCTGTCATGATCGGCTTTCCAGTTGCAGGATCGATGGCAATCGTACCATTTATATTGAAGACTTCATTGAGGATATCATTGGTCAGGACATCACTTGGATGGCCGCTTCTGATGATTTTCCCTTCATCCATTATGACAAGATGGTCGGAATACTTGATGGCATGGTTGATGTCATGAAGCACCATGACGACCGTCTGTTTCGTCTCCTCGTTCAGCCTCTTGACGATGTTCAAAGTTTCCAGCTGGTGGTGGATATCGAGATATGTCGTCGGCTCATCAAGCAGCAGTACATCCGCCCCCTGTGCAAGCAGCAGACTTATCCAGACGCGCTGGGACTGTCCGCCTGAAAGTTCACTCATCATGCGCCCTTCAAATTCAATGGCGCCTGTTTCCTTCAATGCCCAGTCGATTATCTTATAATCGTCCGGCTTCAGACTTTGGAACCGTTTGAGGTGTGGATAACGGCTGAAGCTGACAAGATCGCGCACTTTGACATCGTACTGCAGTCTATTCTTCTGCGATAGGATGCTGACCTTTTTGGCGATGTCCTTGGATTTCATCTGACGGATATCCATATCATTGATGTAGACACCGCCTTCCTTTGCAGAAATGATCCTCGAAATCGTCTTCAGCATGGTCGATTTGCCACACCCGTTCGGCCC
Organism: Salinicoccus jeotgali; assembly: GCF_055379195.1. Classification (NCBI taxonomy): domain Bacteria; kingdom Bacillati; phylum Bacillota; class Bacilli; order Caryophanales; family Staphylococcaceae; genus Salinicoccus; species Salinicoccus jeotgali. The sequence continues at coordinate 2,069,965 of NZ_AP043830.1, forward strand.
TATTATGGTCGTAACCTTCCCTTCCATCAGTTCCATATCGATATGGTTCAGGATGGTCCGGTTATTAAGCTCGATCGTTATATCCTTCAGTTCTACATGCGTCATGTACGACACCTGCCCATCATTTTTTCGTCAATTCTTCAACGATGATATCCAACTCGTGCTCAAGTGAGTAGGGATCGTTGTAATAGAATGTCGGAGAATCGAATTCGATCACCTGGTCATTTTGAACGGCGTCGAGATTATTCCACACTTCTGTTTCGCGGTATGCATTATCTGCGCCCGAATCCCCCGTTCCGACAAATATATAATCTCCTGCATATTTCTCCACTTCTTCAGCTGATATCTTTTTCCAGCCTGTCTCCACCACTTCTTCCTGGACCGCTTCAGGGACTTCCATGCCGAGCTCCTGGTAGATGATTTCTGTACCGCGTCCCCAGTTTGTACCATATACATAGATATCTTTGGCAAACTGTTCCATGACTGTGGCGGTGGCACCTTCAGGCACGGCTTCTTCAACTTTCTGTCGGGCTTCCTCCGTTTTAGAATCCCATTCTTCCATCCATTGCTCGGCCTTATCCTCGTTGCCTGTAATGTCAGCCAACTCCTTATGGATATCCAGATAGTTCCACTTGGCATAGTCGATCGGAATCGTCGGTGCCACGGATTTTAGTTTATCGAGGTTCTGATCTGAGTTGAAGGCGATGATCAGGTCGGGATTGAGGCTCATGACCTGCTCGACGTTCCCCTCCTCGACCAGTTCTATATCTTCAGTATAAGGTTTCAGCACTTCACTTTCCGTAACGCGCGAATGTACACCCACTACATTTGCATCCATCTGCATCAAGTTACCGAAATAACTTGTCGCCAAAACGACGATGCGCTGTGGATCTTCAGGTATTTCAATCTCTTCTCCCGCATCGGTCGTATAGGAAACCATCTCTTTACCCTCTGCGCCGGATTCTGAAGTTTCTTCTTTCGCGTCAGATGTTTCTCCATTAGAGGCTGACTCTGAGGAAGCATCGTCCCCGCTTCCGCATGCTGCCATCAGCATTACTATGAAAACCATGAGTAATCCAAGTCTTTTCTTCATATATATACCTGCCCATATCAAATTTTTAAGCATTGAAGATTGATAATCATTCTCAATGACTTTATAATAAATGACCAAGAAGCAAATTTCAACAATCAAGGGTGAAATATTATGAAAATTTCCGACACACTCATAATCGGAGGCGGGCCAGCTGGATTATATGCCAGCTTCTATGCAGGATTGCGCGGTATGAGCGTACAGCTCATTGACCATCACCCTGAACTCGGAGGGAAGCTCAACATCTATCCGGAAAAGATGGTGTGGGATATCGGAGGTGTGGCGCCTGCGCCTGCCGAACAGATCCGCCAACAGATGATAGATCAGGCAAAGACTTTTGATCCGGACATCCATGTGTCGACGACATGTGAAGCAATCCACCAACATGAGGATTATTTTGAGGTGGCTACAGACAAAGGACCGCTATTCAGCCGTACGCTCATCGTCGCTTCTGGCCGGGGCATCTTCTCGCCCGTCAAACTTACAGTTGAAGGCACGGAGTCCGGTGGATTCAGCAACCTCCACTATACAGTCAAACGCCTTGACCGCTTCAGGGGGCGTGACATCCTCATCTCTGGCGCCGGCAACACTGCCATAGATTGGGCAGAAGCACTGTGCAATATCGCATCATCCGTCACCCTGGTCTACCGGAGCGAGGAAATGAAGGGGCACGAGGCGATGATCGCCTCCCTCCATAAGAAAGAAAACCTCCATATGTGTCCACAATGCCAGATCGACGCCCTCATCCCTGATGAGACAACAGAGGAAATCGACGCTGTCCGCCTGTCCAATGGCCTCACGATTGATGTCGACGATGTCCTGGTCAGCCATGGATATGAATCGAACTGCACATTCCTCGATGCACTGGGTGGAGAAATTCCATTAAACGACCACCAGATGATATTGACTGATGACATCGTCGATACACCTGTAGCGGGATTATTTGCATGTGGCGACCAGATCACCTACGACGATAAAGTACACCTCATTGCAGGATGCTTTACAGAGGCGGCACAAGCTGCGAATCATGCTAAGAAATTCCTTCAATCCGACGCACCAGCAGAAGGCATGGTCTCTTCCCATAACGATATATTCAAAGAAAAGAACAGACAGCTCATCAAAAACAGACGATAAAGGCCGCAGGCCCATCGTGAGGCATCAGCCGCACACTATTGACACTCCAACTAAAAGAAGGTAGAGTGGATTAAAATTAAATCGAGAAATTTCTTATCCAGAGAGGTGGAGGGACTGGCCCTTTGAAGCCTCGGCAACACCCAAGGGTCTGTGCCAATTCCAGAAGCGTCATGCTTGAAAGATAAGAAGAGATATCATCGCCCTCTTCTTCTATATGTAGAGGGCCTTTTTATTTTCTCAAACCATCAACCATATGGAGTGATAAATCATGATGAAAAATACCCGGGGCAATCCCCTCGCACTATTGCCGCTGCTCATTTTCGTACTGCTTTTCCTTGGAACCGGCATCGTGGCGCAAGACTTCTACGCCATGCCGATCACCGTCGCGGTGATCATCGCCATCATAGCGGCCATGCTGCTCAAACCAAAAGAACGCCTGAATGATAAGATTGCCGTGCTCACCCGAGGTGCCGGTCAGGAGAACATCATGCTGATGGTCATCATCTTCCTGCTTGCCGGCGCTTTTTCACAAGTTGCAGAGAATATGGGGGCCGTCGACTCGACTGTCAACCTCGGGCTGGCCTTCCTGCCAAGTAGCCTTCTGCTCGTCGGCCTGTTCGTGATCTCCTGCTTCATCTCCATCTCAATGGGTACGTCAACCGGTACGGTTGCCGCTCTGGTCCCGATCGCCGTTGGCATTGCGGGACAGACCGATCTCGCCTTGGCATTGACTGTAGCGACGGTTATAGGCGGGGCGATGTTTGGGGATAATCTGTCCATCATCTCCGACACGACCATCGTCTCGACCCAATCCCAGGAAGTGAAGATGGTCGACAAATTCAAAACGAACTTCCTGATCGTCCTGCCCGGGGCCATAATTACGATGATCATACTATGGTTCATTTCATCCGGCCAATCTGCAGCCGCTGGAAGTGATGGAGACTACAGTCTACTGAAGGTGTTGCCGTATCTTCTCGTCCTTATCATCGCGCTGATAGGCGTCAATGTACTGCTTGTCCTTTTGAGCGGTATAGTGTTTGCCGGAATAGTCGGCCTTGCCGACGGAGCCTATACAGTGACTTCCCTGATAGCTGCCGCCGGCGAGGGTATCGGCAACATGCAGGAGATTGCCGTCATCACGATATTGATCGGTGGCCTTATCGCACTTATCCAGCACTACGGTGGAATCGACTATCTGCTCCACTTCATTACAAAAAGGATCCATACCAGGCGCGGAGCTGAGTTCGGTATTGCCACCCTGGTCAGCGTCACCGACCTGAGTACGGCCAATAATACGATCTCAATCATCATCACAGGGCCCCTCGCCCGCGACATTGCTGATGAGTATGGTGTCGACCGCAGGAAATCCGCCAGCATCCTGGACATCTTCGCCTCAGCATTTCAGGGCGTCATCCCCTATGGTGCCCAGATGCTTGCGGCGGCCGGACTGGCCAGCATTTCCCCAATCGCCCTTATACCGTTCGCCATCTATCCAGCGATGCTGCTCATTTCAGGCATTATAGCCATCGCCATCGGCTTTCCGAAGAAATTGAATGCCTGAAGTAACTGAAGCACCCCCTCCATGCGTCATCAGCGCATGGAGGGGGTGCTTTATTTTAGTGTTTGCCCATGTTCAAGGCGACAAGGACCATCATTTTGACCCCATCGCTGAAACTGTCTTCATCGATGCCGAACTTGGGGTGGTGGTGGGGGTATTCCATATCCTTCTCGCGGTTGCCCGCTCCAATGAAGGCATATGTCCCTGGAATCTTCTGTGAGAAGGCCGAGAAATCTTCTCCGCCCATGGCCATCGGGTATTCAAAGATGGCATCACCGAATTCCGCCACTGCAATCTCCCTGACCCGGTCTGTCATATCATGGTTATTGATGACAGCAGAATACCCATAGTTGAAGGCAAAATTAAAAGTCGCATTGTACATGCTGCAAACTCCTTCGATGGCTTTTTCCATCCGCTCTTTAACCAGCTCCCGTGTATTTCCGTCTATAGTACGGACACTGCCCTCAAGCATCGCGCTATCAGGGATTATATTTTTTGCGGTACCTGCATTGAATTTCGTCGTAGAGATGACCACGGAATCCAGCGGTGAGGTAATCCGCGAAACGATGCTCTGGAACTGGGCGACAATCTGACTGCCTATCACCACAGGATCTATTGCGTTTTCAGGTTGGGAGGCATGCCCGCCGCTCCCCTGAATCTTAAGCTCGAACGTATCTGAATTGGACGTGACTGCACCATTGGTGACGCCAATTTTGCCGGTTGGAATCGGTGTGAACAGATGCTGGCCATAAATGAAATCGAGTTCGTCGAAAAGCCCAGTCGCCATCATTTCCCGTGCCCCTCCCGGCGGCACTTCCTCAGCATGTTGGAAAATCAGATAGATGGTGCCATGCAGCTGATCAACATTTTTGCTCAGCACCTTTGCTGCCCCGAGCAATATGGCGGCGTGGCCATCATGGCCGCACGCATGCATTGCCCCTTCATTTTCAGACACAAAATCGATGTCTTCACGCTCTTCCTGAATTTCAAGTGCATCGATATCCGCCCGCAATCCAATCTTTTTTCCGGGATGAACGCCCTTTATCACGCCGAGGACACTTGTTTCAGTCGGCCGTGATACTTCAATCCCCGCCATTCCAGAAAGGGCTTCTTCAATATATCCGCTCGTCCAGACTTCCTGAAACGATACTTCCGGGTGGCGATGCATCTCCCTTCTCCATTCTTTGACTGCTCCCATGACTGCTTCTATCTCTTGATTGACATTCATTTCATTTCCTCCTTGATAATTATTTTTCAGGCAAGTAGATCGGCCCATCAATGCCTAGAGGGATGCCGATCAAATACCATACGATCAGCAAGATCGTCCAAGCGAAGAATAATACAATCGAATATGGCAGCAATGCTGACAGCAAAGTACCAAGTCCTGCATCCTTATCGTACTTTTGCGCAAAAGCCAGCAGCAATGGCAGGTACGGCAGCATTGGAGTGATCGGGTTCGTAAATGAATCTCCGATCCGGTAGAGCATCTGGGTGAAGGCCGGATCGAAACCAAGCAGCATGAACATCGGGACGAAGACCGGAGCCAGAATTGCCCACTTTGCAGAAGCACTGCCGATGAGCAGGTTGATGAGACCAGCCAATAGGATAAAACCGATGATGAGCGGGATGCCGGAGGCGTTCGCCGCTTCCAGTAAATTCGCACCCTTTATCGCAATGATCGGCCCCAGATTACTCCAGCTGAAATAAGCGAGCATCTGGGCGGCGAAGAAGACTAGCACGATGTAGCTTCCCATCGTCCCCATCGCCGAGCCGAGCATGCCGCCGAAATCCCTGGTCGACCGGATGGTGCCCGCCTTCATTCCATAGACCAAGCCAGGCACAAAGAAGAAGATGGTCAGTATGAAAATGATCGAATCCATAAAAGGAGATTCCTGGATGATTGAGCCTGTCTCAGCATTACGGAAAATCCCATTTTCCGGCAACAGAAAAATCATGAATACAACGAAAGTCAGCAACGCAGAAATATTGGCCCACCGCAACGCTGTAATTTCTTTCTTTTCAAGGGGTTGATGATCAGCCGTCTCCATCCCTTCATATGTACCGAGGCGAGGCACCGTGATTTTCTTGGTTACGATATAGACGATGAACAGCAGGAAGAAAGTCGCAACTGCTGTAAAATAGTAGTTCATCAATATATTGCCTGTGTAATCCGGCGCAATCAGCTGGGCCGCAGGTTCTGTGAACGCAATCGCCAGCGCCTCCGTCATGCCTGGGATGAGGTTGGCGGCAAATGCCCCTAGAGAGGCGGCATAAGCCATGACCAGCCCGACAAAGGGGTGATAGCCAAGCTTCATGACCACCATCGCCGCGATGGGTGGTAGGATGATCGGCGCTGCATCACCGGCGACATTGCCGAGTATGCCGACGAGGATAATGGCCGGGAGTATAAGCGCCTTCGGCGACACTTCGATCGCACGTTTCATTGCAGTCTCAAAGTAGCCTGATTTATCGGCGATGCCGATACCGATCATGACGACCAGCACCATGCCAAGTGGGGGAAATTCACTGAAGTTCGTGATTGCTCCAGTGAATATGCGGACGATCCCCTCTCCATTCAGCAGGTTCACCGCTTGGATCGTTTCACCATCCGCTGGGTTTTCAGCTTCCCAATTCATCATGCCCCCAACGAATGATGCACCGAGGATGATGAACATGAGTATGATAAAGAGCACAATCGGGTCGGGCAACCTGTTTCCGACCCGCTCGACGATATCGAGAAAGCGGCTGAACAGGCCTTTCTTCTGATTATCTTCCATAAAACACCGCCCCTTCAGTTAGAATTTTTGACAATAGTTTCATTATTCCAAATATCAAAGGAAATCACAACGGTTATTTTAATATTCTAAAAATAGATGGTTGAGAAGATAACACCTCGAATATTCGAAGCCCTTTGGTAACCATCAGAATTATTCGATAAAAATTCAGTCTCAATGTTTGGACACCCCATTGTTGAGGTAAACATGTATAGAAACGTGTCGATTGTAAGGTCGGCACCAAATAACATAGGAGTGTGTTAATTTTATGACCGAGTACTCGAGGGAAGATATTCTAAAGATGGCTGAGGAACAAAATGTGAGGTACATCAGGCTTCAATTCACAGATATTTTGGGTCACATCAAAAACGTGGAGATCCCTTCCCGCCAACTGGATAAGGCATTGGACGGAGAAATGATGTTTGACGGTTCTTCCATTGAAGGTTTTGTGCGCCTGGAGGAGTCCGACATGTATCTTAAGCCCGACCTGAATACTTGGGTCATCTTCCCCTGGTCACAAGATGATACTAAGATCGGCAGACTGATCTGCGATGTCTACTGCATTGATGGACAGCCGTTCGAAGGAGATCCCCGTTCGAATTTGAAGCGTGTAGTCAATGAAATGCAAGAGATGGGCTATGACAGGTTCAATCTTGGTGCAGAACCGGAATTCTTCCTGTTCAAGTTGGATAAAGGCGGCCAACCTACAACCGAGCCAAGCGACGAAGGTGGCTATTTTGACTTGGCCGCGATGGATGACGGTGAGGAATGCCGTCGGGAAATATCACGTACACTTGAAGAGATGGGCTTTGATATCGAAATGTTCCACCATGAGAATGCCCCAGGCCAGCAGGAGATCAGTTTCGAATACTCAGATGCAGTCACTACATCCGATAATATACAGACATTCAAGCTTGTCGCTAAAACTGTTGCCAGACGTTACAATCTGCATGCCACATTCATGCCGAAACCAATCGATAACCAGTCAGGCAGTGGTATGCACTACAATGTTTCATTGTTCAAGGATGGCAAAAATGCCTTCTATGATGAGAATGACGAATTCGGTCTCAGTAAAGAGATGCGCCACTTCATGGCGGGCTTGCTCAATCATGCTAGAGGCTATACTGCCGTGTGCAACCCGCTTGTAAATTCCTATAAGCGCATCCAATCAGGCTTTGAAGCACCGCGTTATATCGCATGGAGCGGACGCAACCGTTCACCACTCCTCCGCATACCTTCCACCCGCGGGGCTGCGACACGGGCGGAAGTACGTTCCCTGGATCCTTCCGCCAACCCGTATCTCGCGACAGCCGTCGTCTTGAATGCCGGGCTTGACGGCATCAAAAACGAAACCGAACTCGACACGCCCGTAGATGCAAATATCTATGAAATGACGAAGCAACAGCGGGAAGTCGAAAATGTAGAAGACTTGCCGACGACACTCTACACCGCACTTAAAGCGCTTAAAGAGGATACCGTCATCCAAGAAGCACTCGGTAATCACATATATAAGCAGTTCCATGACAACAAATCACTCGAATGGAAAATATACAGCGCACAAGTCACCGACTGGGAACTCAATGAGTATCTGAAGCATTACTAAAAAAGTGGAAACCGCCTATAAACAGGCGGTTTTTACTTGCATATATATATCTTAGTGCTAAATATCTTACTGATAAGATGATTCATGCTATAATGGAATCAAGGAAGAATTTTCATTTAAAGGAGGATCGTTTATCATGAAGCATTCTACATTTATCGAACTTATCCACATTTCGGAAATGCTGAGCGATAAGGCCGTTGTCCATTATTTGAAGACGTTCAACCGTAACATCAGCGTGTCGCAGATCATCGTACTCAACCGTCTAGGTGAAGAAGGCGCCCAGATGCCCTCTCAACTCGCCCGCGTGCTCGGTTATACTACAGGTGCCATGACAGGCATCGCCAACAAGCTGGTACAGTCAGGATATGTGAGACGCTGTACCCAGGAAGGCGACAGGCGTGTCAGCAAACTCGTTATAACAGACGCCGGCAGAATCTTGTTGGAAGAGGCACATACGCATGGGCTGAAGATGCGGGAGACTCTCTACTCTGTACTCACTGATGACGAACTCAACCAGTATCTCAGCATACAGAAGAAACTGCTTCATCATCTGATGGACGACGACTGTTGAAACTATCATTTAAAAGGAGCTTGATTATGAGACTGAAAGGTAAAGTAGGCATCATTACCGGAAGTGCATCCGGCATCGGACGCGGAATCGCACTTGCTATGGCAAAAGAAGGCGCCCATATCACCATCGTGGATATCAACGAAGAAAAAGGTCAGCAGACACTCGAGGAGATCAATCAATACACTGAAGGTATGTTGATCATCAAAGATATTTCAAAAGAAGAAAATGTCAAATCTGTCGTCGACAGTGTTGTAGATAAATTTGGCGGCATCGACATCCTTGTCAATAATGCCCATGCCTCCAAGCAAGCCATGCTGATGGACACAACACTCGATATGTTCGACCTGTCATTCAATACGGGATTCTACCCGACTTTCCACTTCATGAAAGCATGTCACCCGCACTTGAAGAAAAGTGAAGGCAAAGTCATCAACTTCGCTTCCGGTGCTGGCATCAATGGTCAGCCGACCCAGACCGCATATGCGGCAGCCAAAGAAGCCATCCGTGGCATGACCCGCGTTGCAGCCAACGAATGGGGCCCTGACAACATCAACATCAACATCATTTCGCCGATCGCCAAAACTGAAGGTGTTGAAGCATGGAGTAAGAGCGACCCTGAGCAATATGAAGAAATGGTCAATGCCATTCCATTGCGCCGCCTTGGTGATCCTCAAAATGACATCGGCAAAACAGCTGTCTTCCTGGCGAGTGAAGACTCCGACTACATCACTGGGCAGACGATTATGGTCGATGGTGGTTCCACTAAACTATACTAATTTGAGTTGCCCTAGCTATATATCAGAACCAATAGACACCCCCCATCCGGTTGGATGGGGGGTGTCTATTGGTTCTTCTACATCTAAAGCCACTCAAGTATTCCTTTCAGATCCGTATAGGCCTTCTCCGGCTGTATATCCAGGTTGTCAGGTTGACTGCGTGCACGATTGATCCATGCTGTATGGAAACCAAAGCTTGCTGCGCCCATAATATCCCAACTGTTGGAAGACATGAACAATACCTCATCTCGGGTGACGCCAAGCTGATCAAGGGCGTAGGCATAGGCAGGGGCAGCCGGCTTATATTGTTTTATGCCATCTGCACTGATGACCTTGTCGATATGAGGTTCGATCCGTGAGCCCGAAACTAGTGGATGGATCATATTTGGAGACCCGTTCGAAAAGATGACTCGCTGTACCCCCTTGCATTCAGCAAGCACTGCCTCGACTTCTTCAAACAGCTCGAGGTCCAGATAGGCATCCATCAATCCCTTGATTTCCTTCTGTGATGGCTTTACGCCTTCTGCTTTACAGGCAAACACTAGGGCATCTTCTGTAAGTTCATCGAAAGGCCGGTAACGTCCCATCAGCTGACGCTGGAAAAAGTATTCCAGCTGTTTTTTTCGCCATAATATACTGATTGATTCCCCTTTTTTTGGAAATAGCTTTTCGCAGGCAGTCTTTACGGAATATACGTCATAAAGCGTTCCGTACGCATCGAACACCAATGCCTTTATCATCATAATTGCCTCCTCGAGTATCTTATGATGCACTTCTACCCTATTCTTCTGCCAGAAAACCAACAGGCAGAGTGTTGGACAATAGAATTCTTAGCCATGTAATATGAATTGATAGAAAGGGGCGGAGCAACAATGCCACAGTTTAAACTGAATGAACAATTACCGGACTTCTCACTCGAATCCCTTGAAGGAAAAACAGTGACCTTTTCTGATGTTTTAGCGGAAAAAGGCAACCATTGGCATCTTATCGTGTATTTCCGCGGCTCATGGTGCCCGGCTTGCATGGAAGAATTGGATGAATTCGAAGCAAGCAAAAGCTACTTCGACAAGCAGAACATCAACTTGATCACCATCACGCACGACGACAAAGAAGATCTCGAAAGAATGGTTGACGATCATGGGTTCACTTTCCCGGTGCTCGTCGATGACGACTATGAATTCCTAGATAAATATGGTGTGCACTATCATGGGAAAGATACGCCATATGAGGACCATGGTGAACACCCAGAGCCAGCCTACTTCCTGACGGACGAAAGCGGCAGACTGATGTACCAGCAGAAACAGACGAGCCCATTCGGCCGGCCGCATCCAAAAGAACTGCGTAAAATCATCCAATATATCAGAAAAAACCTAAAATGATGATTGTCCACAGACACCCACCCTAGAGTTTATCCGGGGTGGGTTTTTTCATTGTTCAGTTCCTTAGCCGACCATAGCGGCCAGTCTTCAAAAATGCTAATAAATCATATACATAAAGCATATCTTTTGTCATTATGGTTATATACATAAAAAGAATGTTTAAACGATAGGAGCCGGACATATGGAGAGAATCAGTATCGCATTATTCACAGCACCTGGCATCGCCGGCCGAGTTAGTGCAAATCTTATAGATAATCTGCCCGATATGCTCGAATATTACATTACAGATGAATATGAGTGGTATATCGATTATCAGGAGGATATCCTGACCGGAGGAACGAACGATTCATACAAGGTAATAGAAGCTGTGTCGGATAAGAAAGACCAGGGGGATTGGGATTACGCCATCGCCTTGACTGATCTGCCAGTTTTTGAAGACGAGAAACCGGTGGTCGCCGAAGCATTGAGAGATAAAAATGTTGGCTTCATCAGCCTACCGGGATTCGGATTCACCAAAATGGAGAAACGGGTACGGGAAGCTATATTGCAGCTGGTGAATGAGATCTATTATGGTACATCCGATTCATCACGTGAAGAGGCGCAAGAACATATCGACTCGAAAGGTCCACAGAAATACGATGCGCTGCGCAATAAAGGTTCGCGCGAACTTATCGGAGGTCGATTGTTCGAACGTTTTTCTCCCCTTATCCGTGAAAGGCCTGTCGAGGAAGATGCTGGGGTTGCCGTCCGCTATACCGTCAAATCGCGCATGAGCGGCATGCTCCGAATCATTTCTGGTATGGTTTTCGCTAATGAGCCTTGGAAGATGTTCCCTTCATTCCTGAAGATACTGATCATCGCCTTCACAACCGGGTCATATGCCCTAGTATTTCCAACCTTGTGGAAATTGAGCGATGAGTACAGTGTAGTTCGCCTTCTCCTCCTAATGTTCGCAGCCGTTCTAGCCCTTGTCGGATGGATTATCATGGCCCACCAGCTTTGGGAGAAGAAAGATGAAAATAACAACAAATTCATACGCAAAATGAACAATGCTTCGACTTTCTTCACATTGCTGCTGACTGTACTGATGTATTATGCGCTGCTTTTCGTCCTATTTTTAGTGACCACCTTCATGCTGGTTCCGCCAAGTGGGCTCGAAACCCAATTATCGCGCGACATCACCATCTTCGATTTTCTCATCATCGCCTGGACTGCAGCCAGCATCTCGACCCTCATCGGGGGACTCGGTTCCGCTTTCGAAGACGAGCAAGTTGTTCTGGACAGCACATATGGCTACCGGCAGCGCCAGCGCCATGAAAAGATCAAAAAGCAGCGTGAGAAGGAAAAAGAAAAGGAAAAAGCACAACGTGAAGAATATGAAGGTGAAGATGAAGACGAAAATAATTAATGTTCTCCCTGACCATAGCGGAATGTACCCAGCTGATGGTTGGGGATTTTTTTATCACTTACCTTCCTTCAATGTCCGGAGTGTATCCAGGGCGACTTCTGTCATGCCTTCGATTCCGTAGGGAATCGCATCTTCATTAAACCTGAATGAAGGATTATGAAGTGGTTTCTGGGTATCCCCTGTTGAACTCCCAAGCCAGTAGTATACACCTGGATAGTTCTGCAGAAATCTGCTGAAATCTTCTCCCCCAAGGCTCGGCTTGAGATCAGGCAACGCTTTTTCACCGTATAGACCAGAAAGCGTTGTATGGACTTGACCCGCCCATTTACGGTCATTCACAGTCGCCGGGTATCCGTCAAAATATTCGATTTCAACCTCTGCCCCCATAGCAGCCGAGACATTCTCCACAACTTCAAAGAATCGCTTCTTGACTTTATGCTTCATAGTCGCGCTTTGAGTACGGATTGTGCCTTCCAATAAAGCGGTTTCAGCAATGACATTATATTGTGATCCAGCATTGAATTTGCCGATTGTCACGACCGCCGGATCGAAAGGATCCGCATTCCTGCTGACTATCGTCTGGATCGCTGTGACAATCTGGTTGGCCGCCGCTATGGCATCTGTGGTGTCATGGGGCATCGCAGCATGGCCGCCTGATCCCGTCACTCTTATCTTAAAACGATCAGAGTGACGGGATCAGGCGGCCATGACACCAAATTCACCTGGGGGCAACTGTGGCCAGACGTGCTGGGCGATCAGCACTTCCGGTTTGTACTCGTCAAACACCCCGTCATCTATCATGCGCTGCGACCCACCAGTCGGGGACTGCTCTTCAGCAGGCTGAAAGATCAGCAGGATGGTACCTTCGATTTCTTCTCTTCGATTAAGCAGATTTTTGGCGGTGCCATAAAGCATCGCCGTGTGGGCATCATGGCCACATGCATGCATTACACCTTCTTTTTCGGAAGAGAATGGTTCCCCTGACATTTCCGTTATAGGCAATGCATCAATATCTGCCCTGAGTCCAATGACCGGTCCAGGCTTCCCCCCTTCAATAACCCCAAGCACACCGGTGCCGGCATAGCCCCATGTATACGGCAGGCCAATGTCATCGAGTCTTTACCGGATCCGCCTCGATGTTTCATGCTCCTCGCTGCTCAGCTCTGGATTGCGATGCAGTTCACGCCTGAACGCTACTACCTCTTCTATGATTTCTGGATCGATTGTCATTGACATCCCCACTTTACTGAAAAGTCTGTATTATTTGATAATAATATCATATTTTGATCTATTCGCAAACATTCCATCTTCGTGACAAGACACCTTTGAAATATTTGTATGCACCAAGATAAGAAAAATGGAAGAATAAGCAAAGCGCTTTATTTTATTCAATTGAGAAGTACAATGGTAGTATGATGAATTAAATCTTACTAGCAAGGTATGCTTTATAGGAGGCGCATTATATGGATACATTGCAAGCATTAGATCAAAGTAGCCGCCTGGCTCTGACTCGTGAGACCGCCAAGCGATTCAGGGAGACATCGCGGATGCATGATGAAAACATCAGCTTTCCTTTCGAGAATTTTGAAGCGTTGAAAGAAATCGGGTATCACAAATTATCCATCCCGAAAGAATATGGTGGCGGAGGCATTTCGGTCGAGGAACTGATGCAGCACCAGGAGATCATCGCCCGTTATGACGGTGCCACTGCACTGGCCATCGGCTGGCATATGGGCATCATCATGGACATCGGTGAGAAGCGTGCGTGGGATACGGAAAAATACAGACGCGTCGTCCACGATGTTTTAAATGACGGGGCCCTCGTCAACAATATTGCCACAGAACCGGCGACCGGCAGCCCGACGCGCGGAGGCAGGCCCGAAACCACAGCACGGAAAAAGAATGGCAAATGGATCCTGAACGGACGCAAAACATTCGCCACGCTGTCCCCGGCACTTAAATATGCCATAGTCAGTGCAACAATCGAAGGTAGTGATGAGGTCGGCAACTTCACCGTCGACACTGCCCTCGAAGGCATTACAGTAGATGAAACATGGAATTCGATCGCCATGCGTGCGACCGGCAGCCACGACCTCCTGCTGGAGAATGTGACAGTCGAGGAAGATGACCTCGTATCCTACCGAACACCGGGTAGGAAGCAGCCAGCTGGATGGCTGCTCCATATACCCGCTTGCTACTTGGGCATCGCACGTGCGGCACAGCGTTCTGCTGTACAGTTCGCCAAATCCTATTCGCCAAACAGCATTGAAGGCACTATTTCAGAACTGCCGAACGTCCAGGAAAAACTTGGCCGAATTGAATTGATGTTGATGGAAGCAGAGCATTTCCTCTACTCCGTCGCCAGACAGTGGGACGAAAGTGATGAGGAGATGCGTGCTGAGATGGGTGGTACGCTCGGTGCGGTCAAGACATCGGTTGTGAACAAAGCGGTCGATGCAGTCGACCTTGCGATGCGTGTCGTCGGAGCAAAGAGCCTGTCAGAGGACAGCGACCTACAGCTGCATTACCGCAACGTGCGCGCCGGCATCCATAATCCACCAATGGACGACATGGTGATGATCGGCCTGGCCAAAAGCAGCATCAGCAAGATCAATGAAGACGATTAAACACAAAAAGGAGAAAGCCGTCGGCTTTCTCCTTTTATATTTCCAACTATTTCTGTCTGAGCAGGCGCATACTGTTTAATATGACAATGAGTGCTGCGCCCGTGTCACTCAACACTGCCATCCAGAGCGTCAATATGCCTGGGAATATCAATGCCAGTGCTGCGAATTTCGTCAGCAGTGAGAACCAGACGTTCTGTTTGATGATGCGCAATGCTTTCTGGCTCAGGCTGATAGTGTGCGGCAGTTGTTCAAGGTTATCTGCCATCAGCACGATATCTGCTGTCTCCATTGCAGTGTCCGTTCCAGCACCGCCCATGGCGATGCCGAGATCTGCGGTTGCGAGTGCTGGCGCATCATTGATGCCATCCCCGACCATCGCAACGAAGCGTCCTTCATCCTGAAGTTGCTTCACAGCTGAAACTTTATCTTCAGGCATCAATTCTGCAAAGTAGCGGTCGATGCCTGTCTCATCCGCAATATTTTTTGCGGTTCCCTGGTTGTCCCCGGTCAGCATGACCATTTCGCTCATGCCCATGTTTTTGAGTTTCTCTATCGACCGGACCGTGATATCGCGGATTGTATCAGCGACTGAAATCAAGCCGAGTGCTTCTGAACGCGTCCCCACTACGACTAGAGTATTACCTGCAGCCTGTAATGTATCGATTTGCTCTTCCATATTGCCGAGCTGTACACCCATCTCCCTGAATAACTTAGGGTTTCCTGCAAAATACTCCAAACCGTCTATCGTCGCTTGGGCACCCTTACCGGCTATGGTTCTATAATCTTCGCCAGGCTTAGTGCCGATATTTCTTTCTTCAGCATAGTCGATGATCGCTTTGGCGATCGGATGGGTGGAATGTGCTTCTATCGTGCGGGCGATGCTGAGAAGTGTCTCAGAATCTTTTTCGAAAGAAACGACTTGGGACACTTTCGGCTGTCCTTCAGTCAATGTACCTGTCTTGTCGAATGCAATCGCCTGAATGGCTCCTGCCTTTTCAAGGAATGTGCCACCTTTAATCAGCACACCGTTCTTCGCTGCATTACCGATCGCCGAAACGATTGCTACAGGTGTCGATATGACTAGGGCACATGGACAGGCGATGACAAGCAGTGCAAGTCCTTTATAGAGCCATTCACCCCATGTTCCAAACCCAAATAGCGGCGGTCCGACCATTACAAGCAATGCAAGAATGAAGACAATCGGTGTATATACGTTCGCAAACCGGTCAACAAATGCCTGCGTCGGGGCTTTCTGCTCCTGTGCCTCTTCGACTAGGTGGATGATTTTGGCAATCGTCGTGTCCTCAACCAATTTCGTCACCGTGACTTCTAGCGAGCCACTTTCATTGACCGTCCCTGCGTAGACAGTATCCCCCTGCTCTTTATCGACAGGGAGCGATTCACCTGTAATCGGTGCTTGGTTGACACTCGAAGAGCCTGCCATCACTTCACCATCAAGCGGCATCTTTTCGCCCGGCCTTATGACGATGACGTCACCGACATCAATCTCTTCTACAGGTTTGGATATAAGGGTGTCCCCACTTTTAACATTCGCTTCCGATGGTGCCAAATTGATGAGTCCACGGATGGAATCTCGGGTCCGTTCAATGGATCTGTTCTGCAATGTATTTCCTAAAGCAAACAGCCACACGACCATCGCACCTTCAAACCATTCGCCGATAAGCGCGGCGCCAATGGCAGCTGAAGCCATCAGAACGTTCATATCCAATGAGCCACTCTTGATGGCATAGTATGCACTCTTGACTGGTTTCACTCCACCAATGACGATGGCAGCTGCATAAAGCAGCGTCACTATGTTTTCTGGCGTACCAGTAAACGATAATATGAAACCAAGAATCAGGAAAGTACCAGATAACGTGGTCGTCAGTACACTTTTTCGTTTTACGGCAGAAGTTTCACTTTGCCCTTTTTCCTCCAATGATGCATCGAACCCTGCCCGCTTCACTTCTTTGATGATCTCCCGCGGCTGCAGTGAGTGGTTGACATGCATTTTACCGGTGGAAAAGTTGACTTTCACCTCTTCAACGTTCGGGTTTTTGCCGAGATGCTTTTCAATGGTCATCGCACAGGAACCGCAATCCATCCCTTCCACCTTATATGTTTCAGTGCCGCGGCCTTTATTCAGTTGCGCCGCTTCAAAACCCAATTTATGGACTTGCTTGGGTATTTCATCATGGACGCTCGGTCCGTTCGCCGCTACTGTCATTTTTCCGGTGCTGTAATTAATCTGGACCGATTCAATGTCCGGCCTTTTCTTCAAGCTTTTCTCTATGGTTGCAGCACAAGAAGGACAGTCCATCCCCTCGATGCGGTATTCTACAGAACTCAGAGGAGCAGCAGATTCTCTCTCTAAAGCTCCAGCACTTTTATCGTTTCCAGAACTGCAGCAGCTCGAGGTGCTCTCACTCGCTTCCGGAGTGGAAGAACAGCAGCTGGATGTTTCCTCAGCCTTTTCTGCAGTAGATGAGCAGCAGTTCTTTTCTTCTAGGCTTTGCTCTTTTACTTCTGTCGCCCCTCCGCTGCAGCATGCTGAGTTTTCTGATTCACGCTCTTTCAGTGCCTGCTTCATCTGTCCGCCCCCTCTTTAACTGCTTCTTCATTCGAGTGCACCAGGGCGATTGAAATCAACTGGTGCACGTGGTCATCAGCCAATGAATAGAATACCAGCTTCCCATCCTTCCGGCTTTTGGCTATATTCATGTTTTTTAAAAGCCTTAGGTGATGTGAAGCAGAGGCAGTCGTCGCCCCGATGATATTCGCCACATCACAGACGCAGAGCTCCTCTTCGAGAGTAAGTGCATAGGCAATCTTCATACGCGTTTTATCCGCCAGCGATTTGAAGATCAGTTCTACACCCGCCACCTCTTCGACACGCGGCTGAATGCGGTTGACCAGCGCTTCATCATAACAGAATGTTTCACATGTATCGGGTACTGCTTTATTTAAAGTATCATTCATGTCCACACCTCATTCAAATGATCGTTTGATTATATTTTAATTGCATGCAGGAAAGGTGTCAATGAATATATTCAAATGGATGTTTGAATGATTTATGTGCGTAATAAAAAAAACGACCCCATAAAGACTGGAGTCATTTCAGACAATTGTTCAATCAAAGCCTTGTTTAATCTCTGCCGTGGCCGCGAGCAGCGTGGATACGTGGGACTGCACCATTTCATCACTGATACCTAAAAGAGAGGGGATGTTAACAAAACATCAAGGTGGAGATTAGAAATTTTGTGTTGTTACTTAAAAATATTGTAAGCGATACTATCCGACTTCCTAGTAGTACTTTTAAGTCTGTGCTGTTGCTCTTATATTTTCAGATAAAAAGGAGAAGCTTAAGAGTCTTCTCCTTTTTATCTACTATACTCTCCTATCTCATATATATTGCTTCACATCATCCAAGGCCTCGGATTCCTCTCTCCCTGCCTTTTATTGCGTTGCGGTAGTTCTGTCTTCTTTACAACTTTTGGCGTCATACCCTGCTCGATATGCCTTGTCACTTTAGCGTCGAGGTAACTTGTTCTGAATACTTGGAACACCCTTTTACTTTCGGACCCACACTCAGGACACTGATCGCCCGCAAGGTCTTCTGTGCTCCGCTTCCATGTTTCATAGCTGCCGCATGTCCTGCATTCGAATGTATATCTTGGCATCAGTCGAGCTCCGGAATGATGCTCTGATCGAATATTTCTTTTGGAAGCGACAATGTACAACAGGCGTTCGGAATGTCCACAATGCCTGCAACATGGCCTTGGACGGGAGCGGAGCCAAGCAGCATATAAGCCTGTTCGCCGGTAAAGCCCAATGTCTTCAAATATTCGATCGCATTCAGGCATGCGTTGCGATAGGCGGTATTCGCATCCAGATATTCCTGTGTTCCGTTGAATTCATTGACTGAGATGCCTTGGAATACGAGATATTCATTGTAGTGCGGCATCACCGGCCCTGGCTGGAACGCAGGGTTCTTTTCGATTTTATGCTTCTTCATGCCGCCTTTGATGACGTTCACTTTAAGTTCAATCCATCCTGGCATCTCGATGCCCCCGCAGAAGGTGATTTCGCCATCCCCTTGGGAGAAATGCAGGTCGCCTACAGATAGTTTGGCGCCTTCTACAAATACCGGGAAATAGACTCTAGACCCTTTTGAAAGATTCTTGATATCACAGTTCCCGCCATTCTCTCGTGGTGGCACCGTTCTCGCTCCTTCTTTGGCCACGCGGTCATAGTCTTCCCCCTTCAATGTGCCGAGGACGGTCGAATCAGCATCTGGAAGATTGGCAAGTGGTGGCACACGTTTAGGATCTTTATCAACGAGCTTCTGCTCGCGCCTGTTCCATTCATCCAACAGCTCCTGCGACGGCGCCACGCCGATCAGGCCGGGATGGATGATGCCCGCAAATTTGACGTTCGGCACGTGCCTCGATGTCGCATAGATGCCTTCAAAATCCCAGATGGACTTTGCTGCTTCTGGATAATGCTCGACCAGGAAACTGCCTCCGTTTTCTTTAGCGAATATGCCGTTGAACCCCCACTCGTGACTGCTGAATGTCCCAATATCCAAAATATCGACGACAAGAAGGTCACCGGGTTCCACGCCATTGACATGCACCGGACCGCTTAATACATGCACACGCTTCAAATTCACCTTCTCGATATCTGAAGGGTCGTCATCGTTACTGATCTGGCCATCCGTCCAATCTAGACATTCCATCTTGAAAGATTCACCAAGTTCGACTGAAAAAGCTGCCGGGATATCCGGATGCCATCGATTATGGCCGGGGTGCTTCTGTTCATGCATCTTCTTTGATAGGTCAATTTCAAAAATCTTCTTTGACATTTTAAAACCCCCTGATCATTATTAGAAAGCGATTTCACATGCAATTGTACCATTTTAAGAAACAATATTCCATATTATTTACAATTTTCACCAAATAATTCGCTTCCTATAATTTACGATTAGACGGGGATATTTCCACTCTGTTTTGACCATCACTCCCCTCTATGCAACAATGAATACAATTATTGATGACGGACGGGGTGGCCTGCATGGCAGAAGATAAGATACAGAGTAAGGGCGTCGTTGCAGTAATCATCTCTGCAGCATTTCTGCTCACTTTCAACCAATTTCTATTGATTACAGCTTTCCCGACGATAATGGAAGAGTTCAATATCAATGCGACTGAGGTCCAGTGGCTGACGAACGCTTTCATCCTTACGACCATCATCTTCATCCCGATGTCGGGCTACCTGTCGACCAACTTCTCTTCAAAGACGCTGGTTATATTCTCGCTCAGCTGTCTGCTTTTGGGCACGGCTGTCGGTGGCTGGTCGCCGACTTTCGGTGTTCTGATCGCGTCGCGGATGATCCAGGCAATCGGCGCAGGCATCATATTGCCATTGATTCAGACGATCCTGCTCATCGTCTTCCCCTATCATAGGCGGGGATTCGCCATGGGATTGCTCGGAGCCGTCACCAATATTGCTCCCGCTTCAGCCCCATCGATTTCAGGCATCATCATCGACTATCTGGATTGGCGGTCCCTCCACTGGGTGCTTCTGCCTTTTATCGCCATCACTTTCATACTCGCACTGCTGCTGATGAAGGACGTGCTCGAACAGAACAAGTCGAAGCTGGACATCCGTTCGGTGATCTTATCCGCGCTCGGCTTCTCTTCCTTCATATATGGCTTGAGCAATATCAGTGTGTACGGATTCCTGAGCCCATTGTCGCTTATCCCTATGATCATCGGTATTTTAGGCATCCTGTTCTTCAGCAGCCGACAATTTAAGATCGCCACGCCAGTAATGAACCTGGAGTTGTTCCGGAACAGGACGTTCACGCTCGCCATCATACTGATATTCATCAATATGATGCTGCTGTTGTCGACTGAGACGATCCTGCCCATGTTCGCCCAGGATGCACTCGGCACAAGCGCATTCCTGTCCGGATTCCTGCTCGTTCCGGGCACGGTCATCCTGTCTGTCATGACTTTCATTTCAGGTAACCTATATGACCGCTACGGTGGTAAGCGTATCGCGATGATCGGCTTTTCGTTCACAGCTTTGTCCCTCATACTGCTGAACACCGTCGGTATGATGGATTCGCCCTACTGGATCATGGTTCATTTCTGTCTATTCATGACCGGTTTCGGTCTTACCCTCATGCCGCTTGTGACAGTGAGCATGTCGGAACTTGGCGGGTCGGATATTCCGCACGGCTCCGCAATCGTCAATACGGTGCGCCAATTCGCCATGGCGTTTGGCATCATCATATTGACTTCGATCATCAGCATCACGGTATCGCTGGTGGATGTGCCATATAATGAAGGGACATATTTGGGCACTTCCTATGCCCTGGCTGTGATGGCGGCCTTGGCAATACTCGGTTTAAGTCTGACATTCCTGCTCAAAGAGCAGCGCCAATAAAATTACCCGCCCCCCGGCAGGTCTCCGGAAGGCGGGCAATTCTTTATCGTGCTTCACGCATTTTAATGTATTTTTCCAATCTATCTGCCGCTTCAGTCAATTCTGCCATGCTGCAGGCGAATGACAAACGGATATGGCCTTCCCCGAACTCGGAGAATGAGCGACCAGGAACTACTGCCAGCTGTACCGTTTCGAGCAGGTCCGTCGCAAACCTGAAGGAATCCTCATCATATTTGCTGATGGATGGGAAGATATAGAACGCACCGGTCGGTTTTGAGACTTCCAATCCCATATCAACGAGTCTCCCGTAGATATAGTCCCGTCTTCTAATATAGGCTTCATTCATTTCTGCTGGTACGTGCCGTTGGTTGCGCAAGGCTTCTATCGCGGCGTATTGGCTCGGTATCGCCGCACAGATCGTATTGTAGAGGTGCACAGTGATGACCTCTTCCATAATGTCGCGATGGCCAACGACGTAG
Organism: Salinicoccus jeotgali; assembly: GCF_055379195.1. Classification (NCBI taxonomy): domain Bacteria; kingdom Bacillati; phylum Bacillota; class Bacilli; order Caryophanales; family Staphylococcaceae; genus Salinicoccus; species Salinicoccus jeotgali. Next base: position 2,091,817 of record NZ_AP043830.1, read on the forward strand.
CCGATTCTCCATCCTGTCATCGCATGGGATTTGCTGAGTCCGTTGACGACCAACACCTTGTCCTTGATGTCCGGATAGGCTGCCATGCTGGCATGCTCGCCTTCCAATGTATTTTCAGCATAGATTTCGTCGGTAATGACGAATATATCATGTTGTTTGAACATCTCCGCCAAGCGATCGACCTGTTCTTTTGTATAGGTAACACCGGTCGGGTTGGTTGGATAGTTCAGGATGACAGCTTTTGTCCGTGCAGTGATGTTCGCTTCTATCGCTTCGGGCGTGGCAATATAGCCGTCAGCCGTGGTATCGATGAATTTCGTCACCCCACCGCTCAATTCAATGATCGGTTCATAGCCAAGATAAGTCGGGGCAGGAACCAGCACTTCATCCCCCGGATCCAATATGGCGCGCAGTATGGCATCGATGCCCTCACTGCCGCCGACAGTGACCAATACTTCACCATGTGGATCATATTCACCGCCATACTTCTCCTTGTAGTAGCTGCTTATCACTTCCCTCAGCTCAAGCAGCCCCGTATTATGGGAATACCTCATTTCTTTGGTGCTGATCGCTTCGATGGCCGCTTCCTTGACGGATTCCGGCGTGCTGAAATCCGATTGGCCGAGCGTCAGATCGACCGCATCTGGAAATTCATCCACCCTGTTTGCAAACTGTCTCGTGCCGGGCACTTCTATGTGCTTCATATGCTTATTCGCCTGTGGCATGCTATCCCTCTTTCAAAAATATTCACCTATGCATTATAACAGAATATATGGACATTTTCGACAATTTAAATTATCATTGGAGGCGCTACCAATTTATACATAAGGGGATATCTCATGAATTTTTCAACTCAGACTAAAGTAAAAACGTGGACGGTTTCCATTCTTGCCTTGCTATTATTCATTGTTCCCGTCTATGTCAACGACCAGTGGACCATCATACTCGGTATCTTTGCAGATTACATATTGACCGGACTTGACGGGAAAATTGCGGGCATCCTGACGGTCATCATGACCATCTTCTTGTTGATAACCTTCTACGCCACCTTGATCAACCGCAACAGCTTCAAGAACTCTCCGAAACTGAGGGATATCTTCGTCATCAGCTGGCTGTGGTTCCTGCTGCGCGTCATCGGTATACTTTTTGCCATCATGACAGTGACGGGTTTTGGTCCGGAGGCAATCACCAGTGACCTGACGGGCGGCACGATGATGTTCAACCTGGTGCCGATACTCGCCACTTGGCTTCTATTGGCCGCCTTCCTCATGCCTTTATTGATGAACTTCGGACTGATGGAATTTGTCGGGACGTTTTTAGAGCCCGTGATACGCCCATTATATAAAGTGCCGGGCCGATCCTCGATCGATGCACTGGCTTCCTGGATGGGCAGCAGCCCGGTCGGTGTCATGATCACAACACAGCAGTATGAGAACGGTTTTTATACAAAGCGTGAAGCATTGAACATTGCGACGAACTTCTCAGTGCTCTCCATACCGTTCAGCCTTGTCATCGCGACCTTCATCGGCATCGAGGAGTACTTCCTCCAATTCTATTTCACGATGGCAGTCGCATGTATCATCACAGCCTTTGTAATGGTCAGAATACCCCCGTTATCAAGACGTGAAGATACTTACTATGAGGTGACGGGCAAACAGATCGACGACCGCGGATATGAAGATACCATGCTCAAGACAGCCACCACACGCGCCTACAGGAGGTCAGATGAAAGCGATGGCGCCAAAAGCATCGTACGCGACGGCTCCATCAACGTCATTGATATATACGGTGGACTGATCCCTGTCGTCATCGCCATCGGTACGATGGCCCTGATCGTCGCCGAATATACACCTGTATTCGAACTGTTGAGCTACCCGGTCCAGTTTTTCCTGTCGCTCATTAATGTTCCTGAAGCAGCGGCAGCCGCTCCCGCATTCATCATCGGTGTCACCGACATGTTCCTGCCGTCAGTTATAGGTTCCGGCATCGAGAGCACATTTACCAAGTTCCTGATCGCCGTAATGTCACTGACGCAGATCATCTACTTCTCCGAAGTGGGTGCGCTACTGCTCAAGTCCAAGATTCCAGTTTCAGTTTGGGAACTCCTCATGATCTTCGTGTTGCGTACAATAATATCATTCCCAATCATCTATATCTTCGCATGGCTATTTGTAGGCATGTAAAAAAGTACCCTGTCGGGATATCCGGCAGGGTACTTTTGCGTTTTAGCCATAAAGGTACAATCGTCACGTGATCATTTTATTGTCCAGAGAGTTCCACAGCCGATCTATACAGAACTTCTACAGCAGAAATCATGCTGCCTTCATTGATGTCGAATGCTTCATTGTGATGGCCTGCTGCAAGCTCGGTACCGAAAATGCAGTAGGTGGCCTGTCCGCCGTTTTGTTGGACAGCATTGATGAAGAAAGTCGCATCTTCAGATCCTGAACTTGCGTCGCTCTTCATTACACTGTGAAGTCCTTCTGCCTCCGCAGTTTCTTTGAGTACCTGGGCTATTTCAGACGAACATTCTGCACTTTCCCCTTCTCCAACGAGCTCGATATCGTATTCTGCCCCATGCATCTTAGCCGCCCCTTCAATGATGGCCTGGGCTTGCCCTTTGACATGGTTATTTATTTCAGATGTTTCACCACGCGTCTCGATTTTCATTACGGCATGGTCGGCGATGATGTTGCGGCCGCTGCCCGCATGCAGCTCGCCGACATTGATACGGGTGGCGCCATCAGAGTGCCGCGGCACCGTATACAGATTTGTGGCGGCATTAGCCGCGGCCAGTAGGGCATTTCGCCCCTCTTCAGGCCGACTCCCGGCATGGGAGGCGATGCCGGTAAAAGTGACATCCATCTTAGATGTCGCCAAGAAACCATTATTTGCGGCGATGAAATGTCCATCCGGTACATCCATTCCTATATGCGAAGCGATGAAGTAATCGACACCGTCAGCGACACCAGCTTCGACCATGGAGCGCGCGCCTCGTGTGCCTTCCTCTGCCGGTTGGAATATTATTTTGATGACACCCGATAATTGATCTTTCTGGCGCATGATTTTTGTGGCCAGTCCCAGACCAATGGCTGTGTGGGCGTCATGGCCGCACGCATGCATGTTGGACGTAGTCGATCTGAAATCTTCTGCTACAGGCACATGACCCTCCGCCGAAGTCTCAGTAATCGGCAGTGCATCCATATCTACCCTGTAGGCGATGATCGGGCCTTCCCGTCCGGTTTCGAGGGTCGCCACAATACCTGTGAAGCCTTCGGAAACTGCATCAAGGTATTTGGGCACTGCGCCATTCTCCTTGGCCCATTCCAGATGTCGATGGGTTTCTTCAGCGCCAGGTTTACCCATGCAATAATCGGGGGCCATGACTTCATTTCCAATCTGAATTGTGTACCCCAACGTTTCAAGCATATCGGCCACAATGGTGGCAGTACGCATCTCAAGAAAGCCAAGTTCCGGATATTGGTGGAAATCACGGCGCCACCTCACCAGTTGTGCTTCAAGCTGTTCCATTTCATTTTCCTCCCTTTATATTCATTACGGTCTGTTTTCCAAGTATGTGCTGACCCCCGGCCCATATGGTATTCCTATGAAATAAAATACAGCAAGCAGTATGATCCACACCACAAGAAATGCGATGGAATAAGGCAGCATCAACGAGATATATGTGCCGATGCTTGCATTCTTGTCATACCGCTGCATGAAGGCAAGGATGATGACCATATAAGGGAAAAGCGGGGTGATGATGTTGACGGATGAGTCGGCGATACGATAGGCGACTTGTGTAAAGGCTGGATCATAGCCGAGTTGCATGAACATCGGCACGAATATTGGTGCTTCGATGGCCCATTTGGCAGAACCGGAAGTAATCAGGAAATTCATCAGACCGGTGAAGATGACATATCCGACGACCAAGCCGAATCCAGTAAATTCGATGTCCCGCAGGAATTCAGCACCATTGACGGCTACCCATGTACCGAGATTCGACCAATTGAAATAGGCGATGAACTGGGCAATCGCAAAAACCAGCACAATATAACCGGCCATGTCCTTTATGGATTCCGTCATATAATAGGTGATGTCCTTGCTGGACTGTATCTTTTTTGTGACCAGACCAAAAGCTGTACCGATGATGACGAAGAATATCAGAATCAATGGCACGATACCGTCGATTAATGGTGATGGGATTATGCTCCCACCTTCGCCCCTTAGCGGACTATCCGGCAGCATGACGACAGTTAGGATGACTGCAAAATATAGAAGCCCTGCTATCAATGCAGCGAAAAACCCTTTTTTTGCGTTCGGAAGCTCTTCTGCATCTTCGTCTTCCAAAGCCTCCCCCTCATATTTGCCAAGACGCGGTTCCACGAATTTCGATGTCAACAACCCGCCTACAAATGTCAAAAGAAAGACAGAAACTATATTGAAGTACCAGTTATCCACCGCCGTAACGACAATATCTTCGTTGATGATGGCAGCCGCTTCGGTCGAAATGCCTGCAAGCAGGGCATCTGTACCGGCAATGAACAAATTGGCGGTAAATCCGGCGCCAGCACCGGCAAAGCCGGCCGCAAGACCTGCCAGTGGGTGTCGGCCGACCTTATAGAATACAAGTGCTCCAAGTGGCGGAATCAGGACGACAGCAGCATCAGAAGCTAAGTTACCCAAAATACCTGTAAATACCACTGTATATGTAAGTAGGAATGGCGGTGATTTCAAAATTGTCTTGCGGATTGAATAATCAAGTAGTCCAACCTTCTCGGCAAGCCCAATACCAAGCATCATTGCCAGAACCAGCCCAAGTGGTGCGAATCCGGTGAAGTTTTCAAGCATTGATGTCAGGATGAACTGAAGGCCTTCGCCAGATAACAGATTCCGGATCGGAGTATCTTCTCCTGTACCAGGATGGATGACTGAAGCCCCAGCCAGACTGAATGCGTAGGAGATGAAAATCATCAGGACTGCCAACCCGATGAACAGCATGAATGGATCAGGCAGTTTATTGCCGACCCTTTCTATTATATCCAGCAGTTTCGAGAAAAACCCTTTCTTCTTTTCCATGATACTCTGCACCTCACAACTGTTTTATTTTATACATGTCTCTTTTGTGCACCTTGGTCCTCTGCATGATTCCGGGATTTATATAAACGGTTCCCGATGATTGTGTTTATGTGGTAGAAGCGCCATAGAGCGCACTTTATCTGTCTATAAAGTTTTACATCACTATACTACAATCAATTGTCAGACATGTCTATATTTTTTCAATAGTTGGAATACTGAAGGCCTTGGCCGACACTTGTTTGTCCAGATATTGAAAATGAGTTTTTCGACAATAAATGGGCTTGTATATTACGGTGTTATCATATAGAATATTGTTGTAGCACAAACGGGGCCATAGCTCAGTTGGGAGAGCGCTACACTGGCAGTGTAGAGGTCAGGGGTTCGAGTCCCCTTGGCTCCATTGATTCCTCCACCTTCAACGGGTGGAGGATTTTTCTTTTTTCATACCCTACATATTAGAAGTCGCCTAGAATTTATTATATAATTTCAGCTATATACATCCAAAAAGGGTTGCTGATGCAGTCCAAAGGACGGCTGGCGCTAAAAAGGAGTTTGGTATTATTAATGCTTTGATATCACCCGACGAAACTTGGCTGCTGTGGGCATTCCTTGTAGGTTGGGCAGCTGTCAGCATATGGCTGGAACAGCGCTATGAATGGGCTTCGAAACTGTCAGGCGCAATCATTGCGCTTGTCGGAGCGATGCTGATGGCGAATACGGGGCTGATTCCCACCGAGTCGCCCGTCTACGATTCGGTATGGACGTATGTCGTACCTTTATCCATACCGCTTTTGCTCTTCCAGTCCAATTTACGTAAAATTTGGCAGGAAAGCGGCCGTCTGCTGATGATCTTTCTGCTCAGTTCCATTGGTACCGTCGCTGGTTCCATAGTCGCATTTACCTTTCTGAAGGATCTGATACCAGGCCTCCCCCATATCGCTGCTATGATTTCAGGTTCCTATACGGGAGGCAGTGTGAACTTCGCAGCTTTGGCGACGCGGTTTGACGTGCCTGGCGAAACGGTCTCTTCAGCGGTTGTCGCCGACAATCTTCTGATGGCAGTCTACTTCTTCATACTGATACTGATTCCTGCAATCGGCTTTTTCCGCAAAAAATATAATACTCCCCACATCGATGCCATAGAGGCACGAGAAGAAGGCGACAAGACGACATCCGCTTCCTACTGGAAGCGTAAGGAAATCGCACTGAACGACATCGCGCTTGCGGTCGGTTCTTCATTCGTCATAGTCGCCGTATCGTTCAAGCTTGCAGAAATTTTCCGCTTCCTCATACCCGAAGATGCGAATATTTTCCTGAGTGTGTTAAGGGCAGTGATTGGAGACGATTATCTGATGTTGACAACATTGACGCTGATTCTTGTTTCATTTATCCCGAAATACTTTGAACGCATCAATGGGGCCCAGGAAATTGGTACTTTTCTGATCTATATATTCTTTGTCGTCATCGGGGTGCCCGCGTCCATCCCGCTGATCATAGAAAATGCACCACTCATTCTGTTGTTCGCTGCCATCATTGTCTTCATCAATATGATCGTATCGTTCTCGTTCGGCAGAGTATTCAAATTCGACCTTGAGGAAATCATCCTCTCGAGCAATGCCAACATCGGCGGTCCTACAACAGCCGCCGCCATGGCCATTTCGCGCGGCTGGACACGACTGGTCGGTCCAATTCTCATCGTCGGCACACTTGGTTATATCCTTGGCAACTACATCGGAACCACGCTTGGCCTCTGGTTCAGCAGCATGATGTAACTTCATGCCAAAAAGGAGCACTCTTTTTTAAGAGTGCTCCTTTTTTATTTCCATCTCTTTCTCGAAAGTTTATTTTGCGTTTATATTGCCGTTACATCCGGTTTATATCGCCTTGATAGACTATGGTCAATACAAATCGAAAGGAAGCATTGAATCGAGATGAAATTAGCCTTGAAAGAACTGAAGTTCTATAAGTTCAAGTACATCATGGTAACTGCCATACTGTTCCTGCTCGCTTTTCTGGTGCTGTTCGTTTCAGCATTGGCCCAAGGGTTGGCACGAGAAAACATTTCAGGCATCGATGCCTTGAACAGTGAATACTTTGTCATGGAGGAAGACGTGGAAAATGACCTCATGCGCTCAGGACTGTCTGAAGATCAGATCAATGGCGTACAAGAAACAACCTCCGCCGATCCTCTCCAGTTATCGATGCAGAAAATAGAATCCGGAGACTCGGAAATCAGCCTGCTCATTGCGGCAACCGACGAGTCAAAAGAACCTGCTGTAAAAGAGGGGCGTTTTCCTGAATCGCAATCCGAACTCCTCCTGAATGAAAAATTGAAGGCAGAAGGGTTCAGCGTCGGAGATGATGTTACATTAACCAATGAACAGACATACGAAGTCAGCGGATTTGCCGAAGACATCATGTTTGCCCATAACTCGATGGCTTTTGTGACACCTGAAGCAATAAATGACTTGGAATCCAGGACGGCTGCACTGATAATCAGTGAAAGCAGTGAAGCAGAACGTCAAACGATTGACGATGCGCCTGGCGTGGCGGTGGTTTCTGCTTCTGAACTGAAAAACGCCGTCCCAAGCTATCAGGCCGAACAGCAGCCGCTCAACCTGATGATTGTCTTTCTATTCGTCATTTCAGCAATCGTACTTGCAGCCTTCTTCTATGTCATCACCATCCAGAAAACTTCCCAGTTCGGCATACTGAAGGCAATCGGTACGTCTTCCCGTACATTGGCCGTCTCCATCCTGATTCAAGTCATACTGATCACGTTGACTGGTGTCGTATTGTCACTGATCACCATTTCTTTAATCGGTATGGTCATCCCAATCGATATGCCGTTTTATCTGAACACCAATCTGATGGCATTAGTATCAGTACTGTTTCTGGTGGTAGCGTTCATCGGTGCTGGTTTGTCATTGGTAAGAGTAATAAGAATAGATCCATTGGAGGCGATCTCAAGTGAATAATATGACATTGGAAGTACATGGATTGACTAAAACGTTTGGCACGGGAGATGCGAAAACCGATGTGCTCAAAGGAATCGACTTCAGTGCCTCAAGCGGTGAATTGATCATCTTGAGCGGCGCATCAGGTTCCGGCAAGTCGACCTTATTGTCGATACTCGGCGGCCTATTGTCCCACACTGAAGGAGAGGTCAAGTTAGACGATGTCGATTACTTGGATCTTAGCGAAAAGGAATTGACGAAAATGCGTCTCACAGATATTGGATTCATATTCCAATCCTCCCACCTCATACCCTATATGGATATCGTCTCACAGCTTAGTTTCGTTGCAGAGCAAGCCGGGCTTAGTAAAAATGAGGCCCGTAAGCGCAGCAAGGCATTGCTCGAAGAAATTGGACTCAGCCACCGTTTCAACAGCTATCCTGGTATGCTCTCAGGTGGCGAAAGGCAACGTGCCGCCATTATGCGGGCTTTGATGAACAAGCCCAAGATGCTTCTGGCCGATGAACCTACGGCGAGCCTCGATGGTGCACGCGCCATAGAAGTCGTCGAAATGCTCCGGGATATTGTTAAAGATCGTGGCATGATTGGCATACTGATCACGCATGATTCACGTATTTTCGAGTACGCAGACCGAGTGCTTACGCTTGAAGATGGCCATCTCAAAGCGGAATCCCAGATGCAGTAAAATAGCACACAAAAAAGCGGAGGATGACTACCCAGTCGTCCTCCGCTTTCATCATTTCTATTGATTTAGAACATTTCTGATACAACTTTTTGCTCCAGGAAGTTGAGCATATAGTCAGGGCTACCTGTCTTCTGGTCTGTACCGGACATCTTGAACCCACCGAATGGGTGATATCCTACGACAGCTGCCGTACAGCCACGGTTGAGGTAGAGGTTGCCGACATTGAATTTGCGGCATGCCAGAATCCAGTTCTCACGTGTATTTGTGATGACTGCACCTGTAAGACCGTATTCAGTATTATTGGCAATTTCAAGCATTTCATCGAAATCATCTGCTTTAGCAAATGCTACGACTGGTCCAAAAATCTCTTCTTGCATGATGACCGCTTTTGGATCCAAGCCTGAGAAGATTGTCGGATGGATGAAGTATCCTGTAGAATCATCAGTTTCTCCACCGATTTCCAATTTACCTTCTTTTTTGCCTGTTTCGATATATTCACTGATCTTATCAAACTGCTTCTTGTTGATTACCGGCCCCATGTAAGTTTCATCTACAGGGTTACCGACCGTCAATTCTTTTGTCAGTTCGATGGATTTAGCCAATACTTCATCGTATACATCTTTGTGGATGACTGCGCGGGAACCGGCAGAACATTTCTGGCCGGAGAAGCCAAATGCTGAATTGACGATGGAATCCGCCGCCAAGTCCAAGTCTGCATCCTTATCGACGATGATTGTATCTTTACCGCCCATTTCAGTTATGACTCTTTTCAGGAAATCCTGTCCTTCGTGTACTTCGGCTGCTCGTTTATTGATGCGGAGACCCGTCGCTTTGGATCCTGTGAATGTGATGAAGTGCGTCTTATGATGATCGACCATATAATCCCCAATTTCAGCCGGATCACCTGTAACGAAGTTCACGACACCTTTTGGAAGTCCTGCTTCCTCAAGCACTTCCATCAACTTATATGCAATCAATGGTGTGTCTTCTGCAGGTTTAAGCAGTACTGTATTCCCTGCAATGACTGGTGCTGCGGTTGTTCCTGTCATGATTGCGAACGGGAAGTTCCAAGGTGAGATCGTCACACCAGGACCCATTGGCTGATAGAAATAATGGTTGTGTTCACCTTCGCGGTCAAGGGTCGGTTTACCGTCTGCCAATTCCATCATTGAGCGGGCATAATACTCTATGAAATCAATGCCTTCGTTCGTATCTCCATCAGCTTCGTTCCATGGCTTCCCTGCTTCGTACACCATCAACGCAGAAAATTCATGCTTGCGGCGACGGATGATTGCAGCGACTCTGATGAACAGTTCTGCACGATCTTTCGGATCCCACTCGCTCCAGGTTTCGAAAGCTTTTTCTGCCGCTTCCATTGCTGAATCAATATGCTCAGTCGTGGCTTTGGATACATGACCGACGACTTCTTCTTTATTTGAAGGGTTGTAAGAAGTGATCTGGTCATCCGTTTCGATATGTTCTCCACCGATGATCAATGGGCGTTTGACGCCGAAATCCTTCTTCACCTGCTCCAGAGCATCTTTAAATGCTTTTTTATTTTCTTCTTTCGTAAAATCCGTAGCTGGTTCTGCACTGTATGGTACTACCATGAATGACTTCCCCCTTAATTTAATTGGTTCAGCACTTGGGATGGGTGCCCATTCCTATAGTACTAAAACCGTTTCCATATGAATTCTACCGCATTAGAAAACTTTTTTAAAGATTTATGCATTATTTATGGTCGACTTAAAAGAATGCTTGAAAATTTCTGAAATCAAACATACTCTCAATCATTTGAATATTCATCACCTGTTCGGACCGAATACCCGCTTCTTACTGCTCCCCTCTTTACCCAAAAGACGTTTCTCGAGTGTCGCTTTCCAATTGGGGGCAAGATACTCACATGCACTCAAACTTTCGGCAAGACCGACATTATCTACTTGGTCATACATGACTTCATTGCATGCACTGATCGTCCACTCCGGGCATGGCTGTTCAATGAGCTCCAAAGTGTCGCCGGGCTGTACGTATCCTTCCTGCAGCACCCTGAAATACCAGCCCGTACGACCCGTATTTTGAATCTGCAGGGCAAGATCGATGATCCTGTAGCGTCGTGCCGGTTTCCAGCAGGGTCGGCGCGGTTGCGAAACTTGGATGACTGCACCCCCTACTTTATATGTATCTCCTATCGAAATAGAAGATTCATCCATTCCCGTAATTGCGAAATTCTCACCGAAACCACCCGCTTCAATATCGACCCCTAACTCGCGGCGCCATGTAGCATAATGGATCATTGGGTAGGCGAATACTGCCTTCTCAGGTCCGCCATGGTTCCTTTTGTCTGCCACTTCATCCGTGTCAAACCCGGTTTTTGTAAGATAGCTTCTTTCATGCCGCTCTGTCTTGAATATCGCACTTTTCCATTCTCTATCGAACTTATCCTCTGCGTCTGGATGTCCCATCGTCTTTACTTTGCCGGTGAACAACTTCCGGACTTTTGGTTTTTCCATATGAGCCGCTCCTCTCGTCACTCTATTTCATCTATATTGTATTCTGTAATCGGATATGACTTCCTGAACATTTTTTCAAGCTGATTGTTGATGGCCGTTACAGGATACCGTTCCCTGTAGTTGGTGGCCCGCACCTTCTCATAAGTCCTTATATAATCAGGATGGTCTACTGAAGACAGCACTTCAAGAGTATCGGCAAGATATGCCGCACCACCTATGTTCTCTATCGGAGCCGGGCCTTGATGACTTTGGACCTTTGGTATCGGCCGGTGGATATGGGCTTTGGCTTCAATATCGAGCGTCACCCGATAATCTTCTCCATATAGGTAGTGGAGGGTTTCATGATGCGCAAATACCGCATCAATCTGGATGTAACTGGACGGCAATCGCCCCTCACTTCCCAATGCATCTCCTGTTGCATCTATCGTCAATGTCCCTGCTTCGAACGAGGCATCGTGCTTCTGCCGCCATCCCATCGCTTTTTGGATGACGAGATGAAGCTCGAAACAGTTGCTGCCTGCCGGCATGATGATTTCCCGGGAAATTTCAAAGTCTAGATCTTCAATCTGTGCATGGAGGACATAGGCATTGAAATCTCCACCAGGCGGACGCCCAACCGGCGACCCAGACTTTCTCCGATGAGCTTCGACCGCTTCAAATGATACTTCCTCCAATGCTGACCTGACAGCTTCATGCATGACATAATGATCAGCATGGATTTTGACGAGGAGACCTAGATTCCGGGCATCCGACCACCTTGAGCTCGCTTCATATACATTGAATCCCTTTTGGACATTGTCTTCGATCTGCTCAAGATCCGTCGTATTCAGCTGGAGCAGGATGCCCTCAAGATATTTTGGATTGGTTATGATAGAGGTCAAATGGCGCAGATAATCATCTTTTTGATGGCCATCAGGCTCTGCATTCAGACGCTTCAGCATCCGGCGCAACTGACGCCAGGTGATATTGTCATATAGCCAGTAGATCGGTCCACGGTAGATGCGGTCAAGCATTGCGACATCATCCTGGTCCAGGGGTTCATTTTTATGGATATACATCGGATGGGCGGGTATATTGTGGTTTTCCTTTAATGCTTTATGGAGCGCCTCTACAATATCATGATGAATGACGCCGCGCCCCTCGCCAGCCTCCAGTATATATTGGAAGTCGGTGAGTACAGGGTAATCATCGACTCTATAGATTACCTGGTGCAACCCTTCTGGCGGCTCAATATCGATCAGTTGTCGGATAAGGGCTATTTCAGTCATCGTCACCATATCAGTAATGGGGGCGGCCCCGTCCATCAATCTGATTTCCGACACTTTAAAGTCAACCAATGAAGCGAGTGTCTCAAACACCCCATCATTAATGAGGTTGGCACGAGCCAATTCATTTTCCTCCATATAATAGGAGAAGAATTCATGCAGTTCCATCCGTTCCACCTCCGTTATCTGATTTCGTCCATCCTATCATAGAAAGGTTCGAGCGCCCGACCAAGCTCGATATAAACACTCATGATTTCCTGATACTTCAAGTATACCTTCTCGTCCGGTATATATGCATCGCTTTCACCGACGAAGTCTGCAACTTCATTCAAATCACGTATTTCGCCAAGGGCGTAAAGACCGAGGAGACAGGCGCCGAAAGCACTTGATTCATATGATTTCGGCACAGTCAATTGCTCCCCGAATACATCAGCCATCAACTGCTTCCACATCTCACTACGTGCAAAACCGCCACTCGCCTTAATGCTTTTCACTTCATTCATCTGTTCACGAAGTGCCAGATATACACTGTAGAGATTGTAGACCACGCCCTCCAGGGCTGCCCGGATCATATGGCTCCGCTCGTGGGATAAAGTCAATCCATAGAAGGAACCGACCGCTTTCGCATTCCATAAAGGGGCCCGCTCTCCTGCAAGGTAGGGATGGAAGATGAGCCCATTGCTGCCCGGTGAGACACTATCCGCTGCACGCGTCATAACTTCATAGGGATCTTCATTATAGGCATCTGCTTTCCCCACCTCTTCTTGGCACAGTTCGTCACGTATCCACCTCAGGATTACACCGCCATTATTCACCGGCCCGCCGATGACATAGCGATTCTCCGTCAAATGATAACAGAAGGTCCGCATCTTGGGATCGGTCCGGGGTTCTGTAATGACTGTGCGGATCGCCCCACTGGTACCGATGGTGATTGCCACGTCCCCCTCCTGTATGGCATTGACGCCGAGATTGGCGAGGACGCCATCACTCGCTCCGAGAATGATTTTCGTGTCCTTGGCCAGACCAGTCTGGCCAAGGTTCCGTCCGATACTCTGATGCACTTTGGTTGTACTGACGATATCCGGGAGTTGTTTTGGTGTCAGATCCAGCAGTTCAAGCACCTCACTGTCCCATTGCGATGTGTCAAGATCCATCATGCCCATGCTGCTGGCGATGGATTTATCGACTTCGTACATCCCCGTCAAATGATGGAGCACATATTCCTTGATGCCCACGATTTTACCGATTTGACTGTAGATCTCAGGCGCCTTCTCCTTAAAATGAAGCAGCTTGATGAACGGGCTCATGGGATGGATTGGGGTACCTGTACGCCTGTAGATGGCAAGCCCTTTGGCATCATCCCATTTCTCTGCCATATCCTCACTTCGCCGATCCGCCCAAGTGATGCACTCCGTCAGCCGTTCACCTGAATGATCCAGAAGGATTATACTGTGCATGGCAGCAGAACAGGAAACGAAGGCAATCTCGTCACCACACGCGTTCCGTTCCACCAGATTATTCAGTGCGCGCATGGATTTCATTAGAATCTCATCCGGATCCTGCTCCGCCGTGTAGACATCCGGTGTATGCAGTGGATAGTGTTGGGTCTCCTTATCTATGTATCCACCTTGAGTGGTGAATAAGACAGCCTTTACCGCAGTTGTGCCGATATCGAGACCAATCATATACTGTTTCATGATGAAACCTCCTATGCTTCCCTTATATTATATCGTTTTCTTTAACATATACAAAACTCAGCCCCATACTTAAGATCCCAAGGCATTCACCAACTCAAAAACAGCCACCCAAGAGTTCTCTCAGGTGGCTGCTAATATATCTATAGAATCTGACTGATTGAAGTCTCTCCTTCAACCACATAATAGATTTTATCCTCTGGTGGATAGCCGATTATTTTAACCAGCACATCAGCTACATCTTCACGGATGATTTCTCCGTACTCGGTTTCTCCTTTGTATTCATAGAAAGTGACGGTGCCCTTACCTTCTCCATTCGTCAATAATCCAGGACGAAGTATCGTGTAGGGGACTCCAGAATCGATCAGGTGCTCATCAGCCCGGTGTTTGGCGTGGAGGTAGGGGCGTATCTCACCTTCTACACCACGGGGGTTTTCAACACCCAGACCGCTGACCATGACAAAATGATCCAGTTCATATGATTTTGCGAGATCAATGGCTTCAATGGCACCCTCCTGGTCAATCAGGATGGTCTTATCGGCTCCAGTCGAAGCACCAGACCCTGCTGTGAATATCACTCCATCCACACCTTCAAAGGCATGGCTAAAGTCCCCTTCGAGATCTGCAATCACAGTGTCGATGCCATCATCTTCAAAAGCTTGTGCCTGCTCCTCTTTACGCAGCATGGCTACTGGCTCATGTCCTTTTTCCTTCAGTCGACTGACGACCATTTGACCTATTTGGCCGTTGGCGCCTATGACGAGTACTCTCATTATGTCTGCCTCCCATGTTCGTTATACCCATATCATGCAGATGCCCGCACCAAAAATCAAACATCATACCTACATCTTCCTATGGCACTTCCATTATTCTGCTCGGATATATGTTGTCAGACGGCCAAGCTGCTCAATCTCCACCACCACTTCGTCACCTGCCTTCAACCATGGCCGCACTTCTCCCCCGTGCCCCATGGCGACCCCTTCAGGAGTGCCGGTCAATATGACATCACCCGGTGCAAGCGTCATGTGATGGGAGATATAGCTGACAAGTGCTTTACATTTGAAGATCATATCATTGGTGTTCGAATCTTGACGCACTTCATTGTTTACTGTGCATTTGATCCTGAGTTTATCGGAGTCTTCAATCTCATCTTTTGTGACGATGTATGGACCGATTGGACAGAATCCATCCAAACTCTTACCAAGTAGCCACTGCGAAGTTTTAAATTGGAACGCACGCTCCGACAGATCGTTCGCCGCACTGTAGCCGAATATTGCATTCTCGGCCTCGGTTTCATCTATTCTGTAAGCCGTCTTGCCGATGACTATGGCGAGTTCAGCTTCATAATCCACTTGTTTGGCTTGTGATGGAATGTTCACGATGCCCCTATCGCCGGATAGGCTGTTTCTGAACTTGCTGAAGATGATGGGGTTATCTGGCACTGACATTCCTGACTCAACAGCGTGCCGCCGGTAGTTGAGCCCAACACAAATGATTTTTTCTGGGCAATCGATCGAGGGACCAAGTTTAGTTTTATGCAATTCTATAAAGGAGCTGGTTTCTGCTTCCATGGCGAAATCAAGGAAATCATCAAGTCCCTTGTGCCTTTCAATCGCTTCGATCATCGTGGGGTATGCCCCGGAAATATCGAGGATACCTTTTTCAGTCAAGATTCCTGGCCGAAGTCTACCTTCTTTATAGAACGTTAAAAGTTTCATGAGTCATCCCCCCGATTGTTGAGTTCAGTTTAGAGGATTATATCATAAAATTTAGAACACTCTTAATTAAACGTAATTGGAATGAATCGAGATTTTCATAAAAGAACCTGTTAACATGTTTCTATTGTATAGTCTAATTATATAGGAGGTTCAAAAATGTTCCGCATTCAACCTGCCCAGACACCATCTTTACCCGAAGCACTCATTGCAGTCATCAGTATCATCATTATAATCAGCACAAGCATCATCCATTTTGAAACCACCCCACATATGGCATTGATGTTTTCTATCATATTGCTCATCATCTATGGAACCGTCAAACGCGTCCCCCACCAGAAACTTCAAGAAGGGCTTTCTGAAGGTGCTAAATCGGGGATGGGTGCTGTATTCATCTTCTTTTTGATAGGCATGCTGATTGCTTCATGGATCTACAGCGGTACCATCCCAACGCTTATATATGGCGGTTTTGAATTGGTGACCCCTTACTTCTATCTCTCCATCGTATTCATCGTGACCGCCATCGTCGGCATATGTGTCGGCAGTTCTCTGACGACTGTCGGTACCGTCGGTGTCGCTTTTATTGGTGTGTCCAGTGCATTGGACCTTTCTTTAGCCATGACAGCCGGGGCCATTGTGTCTGGAGCGTTCTTCGGTGACAAGATGTCTCCTTTGTCCGATACGACTAATATGGCATCCAGTATATTGGAAGTGGATTTGTTTGATCACATTAAAAATATGATGTGGACCACCATTCCAGTTTTCCTGATCACATTTATTCTTTTCGCCTTATTATCTCCGAATATATCTTCTGTCAATTTTGGCGAAATGGAAGTCTACCAGCAAGGTTTGCTCGATACTGGTTTGATAAGCTGGTATAACGCAGCAGTGCCACTGGCTGTCCTTCTTGTCTTTTCAATGCTGCGTGCGCCTGCACTGCTTTCTCTTACAGCCGGTATTGTCAGCGCACTCCTGTTGTCGACTCTACATACTGCGCCATCTCTTACAGGAATATTCAACATCCTATTCGGTGGCTTTGTTTCTGAAACCGGCGTGGCGGAGATCGATGAACTTTTGACCCGTGGCGGCATGGAGAGTATGTTCTTCACAATCGGCATTGTCATCCTTGCATTAGGCATGGGCGGGTTGCTCTTTAAGCTTGGCATCGTACCGAGATTGTTCGCTTCAGTGGAGAATACGCTGAAGGATGTGAAATCGGTCATTATAGGATCGGCCCTCAATGCAATCGGTGTCAATATATTGATCGGTGAACAGTATCTATCCATTCTGCTGACGACCGAGACGTTCCAGAAGCAATATGAAAAAGTGGGACTTGAGAACAAAAACCTTTCAAGGGTGGCAGAAGATGCGGGCACCGTTATCAATCCACTAGTACCGTGGAGCGTGTGCGGGGTCTTCATTGCAAGTGTGCTGGGTGTCCCCACCCTCTCCTACCTGCCATTCGCCTTCTTCTGTCTGCTCAGCCCGATTATGACGATCCTGTTTGGAGTGACCGGCAAGACACTTACCTACATCCACAATGATGCACAAAGGGACGGATGGAAATCTCCATGAAATGATCTTAGTTGATAGAAAATTACCCACAGGCACTGCCGGCGGGTAATTTTTTTATCGCGCATGATTCGATTGTTGTCGACTACGGCTTTCATGTCTGCCGTAGACTATGAAGTAGATGCCCATGGCGAGGAGTATGGACAGGACAAGGAGCTGATAGACACCACCGTAGCCAAATGATGGTACAAGCAGCCCCAGGAATGCTGGGCCGAAGCCGAGGCCGATTTCCATCATGATGAAGAAGGTACTTGTAGCAAGTCCAACGTTCTCACGTGTAGCGATGTTTACACAGACGGTTTGGGCGATCGATTGGAAATTCCCGTAACCGAGGCCGATTAAGACACTGGCTGTAAGCAGCACCCATCCCGTCGTGGCCCCTCCAAGCATATAGAAGCCGATGGCCATCAGTATGAATGCCGGATAGAGGATGATGTTCGCCCCCCGATTATCCATCAGCTTACCTGTGAACGGCCGTGTGAACGTTATCGAGATGGCATAGACGATAAAGAAGAAGCTGGCGGCAGTGACCAGATCAGCTTCTTTGGCAAACAGGTTCAGGAAGGACAGGATGGCGGCGTAGGCAAGGCCCATAAAGAAAATTGAAACGCCCATCGGAAGGACCTGCCGATCAATCACCTTAAATTCCTTTAGTGTGGGTTTGGACGGATATTTGATATTATTCGTCCGAATCATCGGAATGGTGAAAGCCACCAGAAGTACAGCTACAGCGATGATCAGCAACATCATATTATATGGCATGATGCCCATCATGAAGAAGCCAAGGAAAGGACCGATGGCGGAACCGACTACGAAACTCAGACTAAAATAGCTGATGCCCTCGCCCCTACGGTTCTCAGGCACCGAAATGGTGGCCAGCGTATTGAGCGCGGTGCTGATCAGACCGGTTGCGAATCCGTTAAGGAAACGCGTGATGATGAGCAGCGCGAGCCCACCCTCTATAAAGTAGAGACTATAGGTGGCAAAGAACATCACTGTTCCGATGTAGAGAAGGTGCTTTGCACCGACTGTATTGATCTGTTGGCCTGTCAGCGCTCTGCCGATCAGGACGCCGACGATGAAAATACTCGCTACCAGGCCAGCTGTGCTGGCTGATGCATTATAATTGTCTATCACAAAACTGCCTATTGTCACCATTGATATGTACATTGAGAACATAATGATGAAATGGTACATGAATATGGCCAGAAACTCTCTCGTCCAAATCTTATTTTCCTGATGCATTTCCCGGGACAAGCCATCATATCCTTTCTATATATTGATTCTCCGCAACATTTTTATCATTGCGTCCACTTCTTTAGAGTCAAAATCTTCAAGTATCTCTCTCTGCATACCTGTCATACGGGCGCGCACTTCCTTGAATAGTCTATCCCCTGAAGCACTCATACTCAGGTTCTTGCGCCTGCGATCGTCAGTACCGGGTGTCGATTCAATCAGGTCGAGTTCAAGCAAGTATGTGATTACTTTGTTGGCGGTTGATTTTTCTATCTGCCTTCTTCTGCTTACATCGACGAGCGTTGTCTCGCCATGTCTGGCAATATCCTTTAGAATCTGCCACTGGGCGCTGGAGAGGTCATAGGCTGATAGTATTTTGTTGGCTTTACCGATATAAGATCTATAGAGATTGATATACAGGTCGAAGAATTCCTGTTCAGGATTCATCCGCAACACCCCTATTGGTTAGTTAGACTAACCAATTCTAACGCTTGTAAAACTTGAAGTCAAACATGTAAACGTTTTAGTGATTTAAAATTTCACTCTAATGACATCGAGCTTACATCTACATAAAAATACATGAATATCATGTCATCTTCGGGAATCGCGAACCGATTGCCGAAATAATCCTTAAGAATGGTATAATATGTATGTAAATAGAATTGAAAGGATGTCTCGAGTGGATCATTTTCACGTTGCAGAAAAGGAAGTACAGATATTATATGCGGACACTGACATGATGGGCGTCATCTATCATGCCAACTATGTAAAATGGCTGGAGCTCGGACGGATGCAGCTCGTCGAAGATATCGGATTTGATTATACCGCTATGGAACGAGAAGGATTCTACGCCCCTGTATACAATGTGGATATTACATACAAAAAAGCGTTGAAGTATGGAGACCGTGCGTTTGTCCGTACGTGGGTGGAAGAAAATACAGGCATGCGGACAAAATATGGTTTTGAGATTGTAGACGACTCGGGGAATATATGTGCTGAAGGGACGACGACACACCTTGTCGTCAAGAAAGTCTCTGGCGAATTTAAGCCGGTTGCGTTTAAAAAGGCATTCCCCGAGTGGTTCAGAAAATATGAAGAGATTAAAAAAAACTAGAAGAAGCAGCTTTTGGCCGCTTCTTCTAGTTTTTTATCGCTATACATATTCTTCGTATTCGTTAGGATGCTGACCCTCAACCCGGCCTTCTTCTCCCTTATCAAGGGAATCTATCGCTTCAAGGTCCGCTTGTGAAAGTTCAAAATCATAAACATCAAGATTCTCTTTCTGATGCGCGGACGTAGCCGATTTTGGTATGACAAGGACATCGTTCTGCAGATTCCATCTTACAATCACCTGTGCAGGTGATTTTTCGTATTTATCCGCTATCTCCTTGATTGTTGGATTGTCCAACACATCGTTGATCTCCCTGCCGAATGGACTCCATGCTTCGGTTACTATGCCACGTTCCCTATTGGCCTCAACCAACGCTTTATTATTGAAGTACGGATGGCGCTCAATCTGATTGGTCGCCGGAGTGACGCCTGTCTCATCAATAAGACGGTCGAGATGCTCTTCAAGGAAATTGGAGACGCCGATGGTTTTGATCAATCCGAATTTCTTGGCATCAATCAGAGCTTGCCACGCCTCGACATATTTATCCTGCATCGGCAAAGGCCAGTGGATCAGATACTTATCAAAATAATCGAGGCCTATGCGATAGAGCGATTCCTGAATCATCTTGATCGCCTTGTTATAGTCGTGTGTTTTGCCTGGTAGTTTGGAGCTGATGATCAGCTGTTCCCTCGGTACTTCAGCACGCCTGACTGCTTCTCCCACTGCCCCTTCGTTAAGGTAGTTGGTGGAAGTGTCGATAAGACGATATCCATTGCCATCAATTGCCGTCAGCATGCTGTTGATCCCGGCGGCCCCTTTGATGCCGACCGTCCCGAGTCCAATCTTAGGCAACACACTTCCGTCGTTGAGTTCAAATTTTTCCTGGTTCATCTATATCTTTCCTTTCTGCATATGTTGATATTCTTTTCTACCCATCAGTTTTACAACCACAGAATCCACTAGCTCCGCCACCTCATATTTTGAAGACATGGAGCTCACGAAATCATAGACTTCCAACACTTCTGGATTATCGAGCAGTCTATGATAAGTTCCGATTTCCTGTGCATCGGCTCTATGCGCGAAGTGAGGCCAGATATTTTCCAGGAAATTTTTCGTTTTTTCTGCGGTATATTTCCTCTCATATGTCTGATCAATAAGGCATTCAAAATCCCCAGCTGTAATCCCGGTGGATGAGTTGAATAGGTTCTCGATTTGGTAAAATATTTCCGGATCTTTGAGAAGTACATAATGTTTTTCTTCCGCCCAGAGTTCTTTTAGCAATCGGTATTCCTCTATACCAATTTCCGTCTCCTGCAACCTTCCAAAGAAGGAACGCCTGTAGAGGAAATGGCGCAGATAAGGGATTTCGCCATTCGGTGCGCGACCGAATGGCGCATTCATCGTATCAAAAAACTTTATGCCTTGAACCTTTTCCTCTCCAATCGACATATTGCCAAGATGTGTGGTTCTCCTCGGGCAATGCTCTGTTATATATGGGTCCATCTCCGAATAGAGTTCGATATTGCCGCTCTGCGGATCATAATCCATGCGGAATTTCAGCGTATCCTTGCCGTAGCTATGGGTCGTATAATATTTATAGCCCATATCCGTCCGCTTCGGCATTTCCGCAAGAAGGGAATCCAGACGGCTGTACAGGCCGCCTGCACGGAAAATATTGAGAAATCGTTTCACGTTTTTCCGTTCCACGTAAAGATGGATGTTGTACATCAGATTGATGACCTCGGAAGAGGTGCTGAATGGGAAATACGGGAAGTTGACACCGATGATGTCAATAGCCCGTATGGGATGGTGGAACCTGATGCTGCATCCTTTGATGTTGACCAGTTGTTCAGGTATTTTTTTGGAGGTAGCCGCATTTGACAGCCTGACCGTTGCGCGCTCCACATCCCCGAATACCTTCTTTCCCTCTGCATTCAAGTGTACTGCTGCGCGATGCAGTGTGCCGTTGCCGTGTGCCCGTTTGCTTCCTGCGTCATGGACATCGAACCGCTCTATCAGATCGATGATGATCTCCGCTGCTGTCTTCATATCACACCTCCTTCCGTTTCATCATTTCCTATTTAATCTCACTCCTATTTTTCACTTTTCCGTCACTCTCTAAACACTTTAAGCAGAAGCTACCTTTCCCTTCTCTCTTATGCATTTCCCTGGATGTACCGACGAGGTATATAAAACTGAAAATTATGAAATTTTTTTAAATTAATATTTAATTCACTAAAAGAAAAAATTTAGTTTAAAGAGGTATAATTACAATAGACAAATGATGAATTTTTGTTATGGTGGATGGACTGTAACACAAAAATGATGGTTCTTATAAAAATATGAGAGCGTTTTCAGGATAATGGGAGTGGAAATATGCTAGAAATCTTAAGAGAAATAAACGCGATACTCTGGGGACCACCAAGCTTAATACTGCTTGCCGGCACAGGCCTGTTTCTGACCCTCCAACTAAAGGGAATGCAGTTCAGCAAGCTCGGATATGCATTCAAACTGGCATTCACTAAAGACAAATCGGATGATGACGCTGAAGGTGATGTCAGCAACTTCAAGACATTGATGACTTCACTCGCCGGCATGATCGGAAACGGCAACATAGCCGGTGTCGCCACTGCCATTACACTCGGGGGGCCAGGCGCCCTGTTTTGGATGTGGCTTGTAGGTCTGCTCGGGATGGCCACTAAATATTCCGAAGCGCTGCTCGCCCAGATGTACCGGGTCAAAAATAAGAATGGAGAGTACTCCAGTGGTCCAATGTACTACATAGAAAAAGGGCTCGGTTCAAAATTCAAATGGTTGGCTGTTCTTTTTGCCTTCTTTGCAGCCTTTGCCGCCCTTGGCATCGGCAACGGTGTGCAGTCCAATACAATCGCCGATGTCATGGAGAACAGCTTCAATGTAACTGGATGGGTGACGGGCGTCACCCTCGTCATCCTGGTCGGATTGATTGTGTTTGGAGGGATAAAGCGCATCAGTAACGTCGCCGGCGTATTTGTGCCGGTCATGGCCGTCCTCTACATCGTCAGTGCCCTTCTGATTCTGGCGCTGAACTATGATCAGATCATCCCGGCATTTGGATTGATATTCAAGCATGCATTCACACCAGTATCTGCTGCAGGCGGGTTCTCGGGAATCGTGGTCATGCAGGCTATGCAGCACGGTGTTTCAAAAGGTATCTTCTCGAACGAAGCGGGGTTGGGTACAGTCGCTCTGATTGCCGGTAACGCACGGACCACCCACCCGGCTAAACAGGCGCTTGTGGCAATGACAAGCACTTTCATCGTAACGATCGTGGTCTGTACCATGACGGGCCTCGTGCTGATTGTAACTGGTTTCTGGGATGCTTCTGGCGGTCTCATTTCAGGCGTGAGCCATAATCCGAATCTTGAAGCCGGTGCCTTGACCAGTGCTGCATTCGGCTCCTCTCTTGGAGCCATAGGGGAATACATCGTCTCCATCTCAGTCGTATTCTTCGGCTTCTCTACAATCATCGCCTGGTATGTATACGGCATAAAATGTTTCGAGTATCTATTCGGCCTGAAATATATTGTGGTCTATGGCGTCATCTACATCACAGCGACATTCCTCGGCACAGTGGCAGACCTTTCCACTGTCTGGGCTTTCGCTGATACTGCGAACGCACTGATGATGATACCGAACCTGATCGGACTGCTTTTCCTCTATAAAGTGATCAAGACGGAAACACAGAAGTTCTTTGCAAACCCAGTCCAAAAAGTAAATATGTAGAAATTGGCTATCTGACCGCCCAAACTTGGGCGGTCAGACTTTTTTTCATACTTCTGCGTTGCTTGCCCCTCTACCGACTCGCGGCCATCTGCTATAATGTGCTTACACTCAATCGCAGCGGAAGGAGGAGACCATGGCACAAACCCACAACAAATATCCAATAGATGAAAGGATGTGGTGGACCTACCCGATTCTGTTCCTTTCTGTCATCATATGGGGCAGCAACTTCATCATCGGGAAGATCCTGGTCGAACACTTCGATGCCTACAGCATCACCATCATACGCCTGATTGCCATAAATGGTTTCCTCTGGCTGTTTGCTTCCCGCTATTTCCGCATGCCTAAAGGTCCCGCTAAAGTCTGGGTGGTCATCGCCCTGTCGGGAATCATCGGAATCGCCATGAACCAATACACATTCTTCTTGGGCCTGGTTACAGCGAGTCCCGTAACATCCGCCCTGATTCTGGCACTCGCCTCTGTCATGACAGCCATGCTAACCATTTTCGTCTTCGGCGAACGGAGAGGGGGCAAGTTCTGGACGGGCGCAGTGCTGGCTCTCGTTGGAGTGGTACTCAGCACTTTCGACGGCACGGCCATTGTCTTCGGATGGGGGGAAGGCGTCATAATACTGACTATGCTGACGTTTGCAGTATTCATGATCCTCATCCAATGGATGTCAAAATATATCAATGCCATACAGATTACACTGCTATCCAACCTCTTTGGCCTCATCATTTTGCTGCCCTTCCTATTGCCGATTATGGGCGGCTATGGGCGGCTGATTGGACGATGTAGTTTCTGCTCATCGCAAGCGGCATCATCGTCCATAGTATTACAAACATGGCATGGAATCGCGAAATGCCTAAAGTTGGGGCTGCGAATACAGCATTGCTGATGAATCTCGAACCATTCGTCGCCATGTCAGGGTCGGCACTGATTCTTGGCACTGATATCCTCTCTACTGAAGTCATCGGCGCCATACTGATCATCAGCGGGGTGACCCTATCCATACGCCGGGTACGCCGGAACAAACAACTTCTACATGACTGATCTGGAAACAAATAACTGAATCATACACTTGAATATAGTGTGATACCAAGGCCGTCGTCGCCGATACAGAAAGGAAGCTGGATATCATCGAAACTTTAACCCTTTTCGCCGTACTAACTGTGGGAATCGCAGTTGGATTCATCAATATCGTTTCAGCCGGCGGTTCCATGCTGACACTGCCGATGCTCATATTCTTCGGCCTGCCATCGACTGTGGCGAACGGGACCAATCGTATCGCCATCCTCTTCCAAAATTGCTTTGCGCTTTATCAATTCCATAAAAATGGCCATCTTAATTGGCGCCTGAGCCTGATGCTTGCTGTACCCACAACAATCGCATCAGTCTATGGTGCCCGTATTGCCGTCAATATCGCCGATGAGACTTTCGATACTCTGCTGGCGACCTTCATGGTGATCTTTGCCATTCTGCTCATCATCAAACCACAGCGCTTCATGAAGAGGGACTTTAATCTGAAGGTCTCCATCCCGCTTCTTCTGGTTGCCTTTACATTGATCGGCTTCTACGGAGGAACGTTGCAGGCTGGCGTCGGCTTCTTCATCAGTCTGATCCTCCTTATGCTTATCCCGAGGATACCGATGGCCGAAGTACACGGCATCAAGACGCTCGTCGTCACCATCTACGTCTCCATATCGCTGCTCGTCTTCATATTCAATGATATGATCGACTGGAAATTCGCAATCGCCCTGTCCATCGGTTCAGCGATAGGCGGATCCTTCGGTGGTAAATATGCAAGCATCATGCCGGACCGGCTTCTTCAGCGCATCCTGATTGGAGCCATAATATTCTTCGCACTCATATTGATATTGAAATAGGATTCTCTCTAAGGCTAAAGACCTGGTTGTCCGCCTTCAATTCCATAATGTCATTTAACAGAAAATACTTTATTCGGTTATTTATGAAACCGTTTTTATAGTATAATCTAGAAGAATGATTAATATGGAATGATGGTGATTAAATGGCTTCACAAAACAACAAAAAAGACTTTACATTCTTCATGGCACTTCTGCCTCTGCTATTGATGATTCTCGCAATGGCCACTGCTGTAATATGGCTTGCTCAAGATCCGCACCTGCCGCTTATTTTTGGAACTGCTTCAGCTGCAGTTGTAGCGTTGCTTCATGGGTTCAAATGGAGGGAGGTAGAAGAAATGATGTATAAGGGGATCCGTCTGGCCCTACCTGCCATCGTCATAATCATACTGGTTGGATTGGTCATCGGCTCCTGGATTGGCGGTGGGATTGTCGCCACCATGATCTACTACGGCCTTGCCCTGATCAGCCCCTCCCTTTTTCTGGTGACCATTACGATTCTGTGCGGCATCGTCGCATTATCGATCGGCAGTTCATGGTCGACGATGGCAACAGTCGGTGTGGCTGGTATGGGAATTGGCATGAGCATGGGCATCCCGCCTGCCATGGTTGCAGGTGCTGTTATATCTGGTTCTTATTTCGGTGATAAGATGTCTCCGATGTCCGATACGACCAACCTCGCTTCCGGGCTGACGAACACCGATCTTTTCGTACATATCAAGCACATGTTCTATTCGACCATACCAGGGCTCATCATTGCACTCACGGTCTTCTTTTTCCTCGGCCGTCGATTTGGAGGGGATGGCAGTGTCAACGCCAGCGAGATTTCAGGCATGATGACATCACTTGATGATCAATTCCTCATTTCACCGTGGCTGCTCGCTGTACCGCTTGTCGTCATACTATGCATTGCCTTCAAGATGTCCGCCATCCCTGCATTGATAGTCGGCATAGTGCTCGGATTCCTCTGTCACCTCTTCGTCCAAGGTGGAGATCTCGGGACGGCGATTTCAACGTTGCAGGGAGGATATGTTATTGAATCGAGCAATGAGATGATTAATGAACTCTTCAACAATGGCGGTCTCGAATCGATGATGTACACCGTCTCCATGACGATAGTCGCAATGACTTTTGCAGGTATACTCGAATACAGTGGCATGCTCCAATCCATCATGAAACAGATTATAAAGATCGCCAAGGGGACACTTGGCTTGGTCACTTCCACAGTGGTTGCGGCGTTTGCCACGAATGCAACATGTTCAGAACAGTATATTTCCGTAGTGGTGCCGTCCCGGATGTTCCTACGTACCTATATCGAGAAGAATCTGCATTCCAAAAACCTGTCGCGTTCCCTGGAGGACGGTGGTACCCTGACTTCAGTATTCATCCCGTGGAATACATGTGGCGTATTCATCTACGGAGTACTCGGGGTCGCTGCCTGGGAGTATGCACCCTACGCAATATTCAATATGGTAGCGCCGTTCATTTCAATACTGCTTGCCGCCACAGGCATCGGCATCCACAAAATCACGGATGAAGAGAAGAATGCTTTTCTCACAAAATATTATGGCGGGGAATCAGAAAAAGATGATCTGGCCGCCGAGAAGCTCTAGAACCCGCGCATCAATAAAAAACCTGCAGTCCAGATTTTCCCGGACTGCAGGTTTTATAATTACTATTTCAATGTGTCTTCAACAGGCGTATCGCCTTCCAATACATAATAGGTCTTGTTTTCAGGCTTAGCCGTATCCACTATATGGGCCAATACATTCGCCACATCTTCTCTTGGTACTTCGCCCATCTCAGTACCGCCTTCAAACAACCTTACTTTGGAAGTGCCCGCTTCATTTTTAAGCATACCTGGTCTCAAGATTGTGTAATCCAACCCTGAAGATTTCAAGTATTCATCTGCACGATGTTTTGCATACATATAGAATTTCATTTTCTCATCAGATTCTTTCGGTTGGTCAGCCCCCATGGAGCTGAGCATTACGAAATGTTTGATGCCTGCATCCTTCGCATTATCGACAGTTTCAATGGCCCCTTCCTGGTCGATGACAATTGTCTTATCAGCGCCTGTATCGCCGCCTGATCCGGCTGCGAATACAACTGATTCAACGTCTTCAAATGCATGGGAGAAATCTTTTTCAAGATCTCCGAGAACTGTGTCGATACCTTTATCTTTGAATACTTTCTGTTGTTCTTCCTTGCGTACCATCGCTACCGGCTGATGGCCCTGATCCTTCAATTTTTCAACAAGTTGATGGCCTACCTGACCATTCGCACCTATTACAAGTACTTTCATGTCAAAAGTCCCTCCTTGATTTGTCTTTTATCTATACCCAATTGGGGTGGGGGGTCTAAACATAAAAGACGCACTTTCTCTATACGAGATGCCCTACTGGCCTCTGACAGGAGATTGAGAAGCTTCCAGTGAGGGATTCTACAGATTATTTTCTAAATATTTCAAATAAAGCGCTTTATAGCGTATATTGTTTATAATGTATCTTTCTGAAAGTGTTGGAGGGGAATATCAATGAATAGAAACTTAGCACCGTTCCTTATACTGATGGCTGCAGTTCTATGGGGCACGGTGGGGACCGCAAAAACTTGGCTGCCAAACGATGTCGACAGTATTTCACTCGGGGCCATGCGACTTTTGATCGGCAGTCTTATCCTGCTCGTCATTGCCGTGTCGACCGGCCAACTAAAGCGCCGGGGATGGCCCATCCATATTGTATTGATGGCCGGTGTGGCCATGGCCCTCTTCCAGCCTTTCTTCTTCAATGCGGTCACTTTGACCGGGGTGGCTGTCGGCACGGTGGCCTCAATAGGCAGCGCGCCGGTATTCTCTGGCTTTATAGAGTGGGCCGTCCATAAAACCCGTCCGGGACGCATCTGGTGGCTTTCGACTTTCCTTGCAGTCACGGGATGTCTGCTACTTATGCTCAATTCAGGGGCGGTGACGGTCGACCCGCTTGGAGTATTATCAGGGCTTGGGGCAGGTTTTTCCTTCGCAAGCTATGCCATCCTGAACTCAAAGCTTGTCCAGACCCACCCACCGGTCGCCAGTGCTGCGGTAGTCTTTACACTCAGCGCTGTCATGCTGGCACCGTTCCTCTTCTTCAATGATCAAACTTGGCTGATGACGGCAAATGGTCTATCCGTATCCCTCTATATTGGTCTGATAGCCACAGGCTTGGCCTATTTCCTCTTTGCCTACGGCCTGCAGCATGTGAAGTCTTCTTCCGCGGTCACCATGGCTTTGGCAGAACCGCTTACGGCCGCCCTGCTTGGTGTACTACTAGTAGGTGAAGTACTGTCAGCACTTTCCTGGGTAGGCATGATCATGCTGCTTATGGGTATAATGCTCCTTGCCCTCCAGTCGCGCCTCTCGCGCCGCACAAGGCGTCCCATATAAAAAACCCGCCCTTCACCCGGGCGGGCGCAGTCTTATGCTTCTAACGTAATATCTTCTATATCTTTAGGGAATGTAGTCAATACTTCTGTTTCTTCATCGATATACAGCATATCTTCTATACGTACACCGCCGAACCCTGTCTTATAGACGCCGGGCTCTATCGTAATGACATGTCCTTTCTCCAGCAGGTCCGTATTTTCGGCATCAAGGGATGGCGCTTCATGTAGTCCAAGGCCCAGTCCATGACCAATGCGGTGGGTGAAGTAATCTCCATAGCCATCTGAATGGATTGAACTCCGGGCTACGTCATCCAGTTCATGCATCGGTGTGCCAACCTGTGACTTCTCTATACCGGCAGCATTCGCCTTGAGCACGGATTCATAGATCGAGCGCTGCTCTTCTGTTGGCTCACCAATGATGAAGGTCCGCGTCATATCCGAGACATAACGGTCTTTGGTCACCACTCCAAAATCGATAAGGAGGAAATGTCCAGGCTCTACTGCCTTGTCCCCCGGCTCACCATGGGGCATCGCTGATTTTTCGCCCGTCAGTACAAGTGGCCCGAACGATACATCGATGGCGCCGTAGGCTTTGACACGTTCAAGCAGAAATTCTGCTATCTCCTTTTCCGTCTTGCCGGACACCGGCTCCTTCACGAAGTCATGCAGCGCTTTTTCAGTGATCTCCACCGCTTCCTGAAGTTTTTTCTTGTCGTCTTCATCCTTTTGCCCGCGCAGTGAATTGATGCTGTCTTCAACTGAAACAATCTGGTCCGCTGTATAGTTTTCCAGTAGTTTCTGATAGCGGTTATACGTGACATGACCGCCTTCAATGCCGATGCTTTCTGCCTCCAGCATATGTTCAAACAACTGGTTGAATGGTTCTTCTCCGTCGTTATATGGCAGATGCACATCTGCGGTCGCGGTATCATTCACCACTTCCTGGTCGAGCGCTGGGAACATCAATGCTGTTTCCTTCGTCTTCGTATCCACAAGCAGTGCCAGCATGCGCTCATGCGGTTCGATGAAACAGCCCGTGAAATAGAATACGTTCATCGGATCGGTGATCATCACCATATCTACATCCACCTGTGCCGTCAGGCGTGCCACTCTGTCTTCATATTTGTGCGTCATACTCTACATCCTTCCTGATGAATTATAATGTTTCACCTTACCATTATAATAAACATCTCCACACATTCAAAATGCTTGAGGGTCCTTTATTCATCAGGACCGGCAAGCGCTCTGATCACGCGGCATGGATTTCCTGCCGCCACAACATTCGGGGGCATGTCTTTCGTGACGACTGAACCTGCACCGATGACCGTATTATCCCCAATCGATACCCCAGGGTTCACCGTGACATCGGCACCCAACCAGACATCATCACCGATTGTAATCGGCAGGCCGAATTCCAGCCCTTCCCGCCTCTTCATAGGATCGAGGGGGTGGGTTGCTGTTATCAGTGAAACATTAGGGCCTAGACACACATGATTCCCGATAGTGATTTTAGCGACGTCCAGCAATGTGCAGTTGTAGTTTGCATAGAAATTGCGCCCCACCTTGATATTGATGCCGTAATCACAAAAGAAAGGCGCCCGGATTGATGCATCGTCGGCATGGTATCCAAACAGCATATCCAAAAGACGCGTCTGCCCGCCTCCACCCGGATGGTTATACTCATCCATCAGATATTGGGCATTTTCACGCAGATGAACAAGTGTCGGATCACTCGGATCATAATACTCCCCGCTGAGCATTTTCTCCTTCTCTGTCATTCCATATCCCCCATCTCCATTTCAGCGTCCCGGCCTACGCCGGCTGATAAGCATAAATGCAATGATTTCCCGGGAAATCATTGCATTTATAGAAATATTTCTACTTCATATATTCATTAAACCAATTGACGATCCGCTTCAGCCTATCGATCCGCAGATTCGGTTTGCCGGTACGTGACAGATTGTGGTCTGCCTCCGGGAACCGTACAAACTGGACGGGCTTCTTCCTATATTTCAATGCGATATACAATTGCTCGCCCTGTTCAATCGGACATCTCAAATCCTGTTCACTATGCAGTATAAGCAAGGGTGTCTCGACGGCATCCACATATCTGATCGGAGAGTGATGCCACATTTTATCGATATCATTAAATTCTGCCCTGATCTGCCAATCTGTAAAGTAATAGCCGATATCCGACACTCCCCGGAAACTGATCCAGTTGGATATACTGCGCTGCGTCACCGCAGCTTTGAAACGGTTTGTATGCCCAACGATCCAATTCGTCATGAAACCGCCATAGGAGCCGCCCGTCACTCCAATATTATCGGCATCTATCCATTTGTACCTGGACGTGATGAAATCCACACCTGCCAGGATATCCTTGTAGTCGCCGCCACCGTAGTCGCCCCGTACCGCGTCGACGAATGACTGCGAATAGCTGTGCGAACCGCGCGGATTGACGAATAGTACGGCATACCCGGCAGCTGCAAGCACCTGCATTTCATGGAAATATGAATGTCCATAAAATGCATGCGGTCCACCATGGATATTGACGATCATCGGATGCGCCCCGTCCGGGGTGAAGCCGACTGGCGGCATGAACCATCCATGCACTTCTGTGCCATCAAAACTATTGTAGACGATATCCTCCGGTTCGATGATGAGAGTCTTTTCCGTATAGTCGGTGTTGATGCGGCTCAATTGTTCAAGCGCTCCTGTCGCATAGTCGTAGCGGTACAATTCTCCCGGGGAGGTATGGTTCGCAATCGTCAAGGCAGCAAAATCCGGCCCCACGTCCATCCCATGTATATGATGCCTACCTTCCAGCACCGGTTTTATGTCCCCTTCTATATTTCCTTCGTAAAGGTTTACACTGCCATGATCGGAAACAAGGAAAAGGAACCGTTCGTTGGAGATCCACTTCGCAATATCCGTTTCCACGGATTGCTGCGTGTCGGCCACAAGATGATCACCGACTGGTCGGTCGAGTCCTGCTGTCACATGCAACTTGTCGCCTGACTTCAGATCATAGAGATGAAGTGTTGCGTGTGTGGCATTTTCATATTCCCGGCCCATCTCGACGATAAGGAGCCGCTGTCCATCAGGAGAGACTTCGACTTGCACCACTCCGCCTTCTTGCGTCGGTATTTCAGTGTCTTCCCTGCCCCTTCTGATGAAGAGCCTCTCACTGAAGTTGAAATCCCTGTCTTCACTTCTGTCCGTCGCATAGATGAAGCCATCATCAAGCGTTTCCAGAAGTGTATGGTTCTCCTCTCCCTCAAGAAGAGTATCCACCGTTTTGGAACTGATGCTGATCGATTTGATGTTTGCATACTTCTCTTCCATGAGGCCGACGCCATCTGCCTTATATTTCATCCGATCGATGACGACAGGCTCAGGTTTTTTGTCTTCATCAGCTATGTCACCCGTCTCCTCTCCCTTCAGACTATGGAGAGACTGGTAGAATACACGTCCGCCTCCTTTGGAGAACTCGGCATGTGAAACCCCTTCCTTTTCATGGGTCAGCTGCATCCTCTCTCCGCCAGATGTCTCAAGTAGGAAGACCTGGTTTTTATCATCCGCCTTGGTGATGAACAGGAGCCACCGGCCATCTGCTGAATGCCTGATGTTCGACAGCCGCTCTTCGTTATATGTAAGTTGCCTTTCCCCGTCCTCATCCATCTTGTAAAGGTGGGTAAAATAGTCGTTCTTTTCTTCATCGAGACGTGTCACCAGCGCCGTTATGCCAAAAGTGCCGATTTTAGGTGCCGTCACGGCGCGGATTTTAAATATATCTTCCACTTGTGTTCTCTCTGCCACTGCCATTCCCCCTTAAAATAGAAAAAAGACTGAATATACAGCCTTTTCTCTATTTTAGCATGTAACGTATCGTTTGCATAATCATCCCTAGGCTTTGGTCAGTACGCGCTTATACATCAAAAAGATGAACAGCGGTACAGCCGATATCATGACCATGACGCCGGTCGGTATCTGGAGCGGCGCGATGACCGTACGGCCGATTGTATCCGCAATATTGACATAGATCGCACCGTAAAGGAATGACAGTACCAGCAACGGACGAAATCGCATCGGCTTGAAGTAGAGCAGCATCTGCGGGACGATGATGCCGACCAGGGCGATCAGTCCGGTGTAGCTGATGATGACCAGAGGTGGAACGGCAGCCGCTATAAGGAGGAAAGGACGGATTTTTGCGGCATCGACGCCCAAACTGTAGGCTCTGATATCCCCGAGGTTCAACATATCGAGCGCGTGTCCATACCTATAAAGGAAAGCCGCCCCCAACACAGTCAATACCCCCGTCAGCAGCGTTTCCTGATAACGTGATCCAGATAATGAACCGAACATATAGCGGGCGATTGATTCGGTCTGTTCCGGTGCCATCAGAATGATGATGTAGAGCACGCCACTCATCATCGCTCCAAGGAGCACACCGATGACGATCAATGTTTCCGGACGATACGCTGTATCTATGCGCTTCGCTGCAGCAAGTACAATCCCCATTGCAATCATGCCCGCCAGTATGCTCAATATCGGACGCATGAAAAAAGGCATGATGCCTGCCACCGCCACAGCACTGCCGAGCACTGCGGCATTCGCCATGCCTAATGTAAAGCTATCTGCCATCGGGTTTCTGAGGACAATCTGGAAGACTGCACCGCTCATCGCCAAGGCGGCCCCTGTTATCATGGCAGACAACATACGGGGCAGCCGGATTTCAAAGAGGATCGTATGTTGCTGTTCAGCATCCAGGGTTGCCAGGCCGACGGAGCCTGCAAACAGGGAGGCCCCCCCGCTGATGATGAGCACCAACAGTAGAATCCAGACATGCCTACTCATAGATGCAGCGTCCTACCGCCCTCAACCCATCCGCTATACGCGGACCCGGACGTGCCAGGAGGTCAGGCTCGATGTTGCATTGTTTTTTGGGGTCATCCAGTTCATGCCCTTCAATACCCGGGATGCCACTGAGTGCCTCCTCCAATTCTTCATCGTCAAGTCCCATGATGGAAACCACCTCGGTTGGATTACGTTCAATGACTGCTTCAGGACTGATTGCTGCGTAGCCGTCGATATCATCAAAAGCATTTTCGACATGTATTTCAGATAGGGCGTCATCTATGAATGTTTCCGCCCCCGCTGTATACAATTCAGGATCGCTTGAAATGTGGATGAATACCCGGGCTTCTTCATCACGATTTTCGAAGACGCTGTTCTGGACATTGACCTTTCGTTCAATATCCTCTTTCAACCACTCGGCCGCAGTCTTCTCATTGACGAATTCTCCGATAGCCTTTATGGAGTCGTATATGCCTGAAATCGATTTGGCTTCATCCACTATAAGCACTTCCGCTCCGGTACTTTCAGAAACTCGTTTCAGAGTATCTTCATAATAGGGTGCCGAAGATTCATAGCCGAGGATATGGGTCGGTTCAAGGGCGATCATTTTCTCGGCATCAAGTTCAAACGTGTTGAATTTTGTAAGTGACGCGTCATTCGCCACTGATTCTGGATAGTTATCTTCGCTCGTTACCCCAACCAGATTGCCCTCCAGGCCAAGCTCGACCAGTATTTCCGTGTTGCTCGGCATCAGCGAGATGATGCGCCTATCTTCAAAGCCCGACTCGATATCCTCTTCCGTACCACTGCATCCCGTCAGGATGAACAGCGTCATGGCCAGAAGGACCAACCATCTTTTCATCATAGAACCACTCCCCCTGGTCTTTTTCGTGCCTCACGACACATGATCCCCCTTGCCGGGAGGCAGGGGGGACCCGTCTACATTTTATCAGGCGCAGAAACACCTATCAGTCCAAGTGCATTGGCGAGTGTTTGCCTCACTGCCTCTATCATAAGAAGATAGGCGGCGGTCTTGGCACGGTCATCCGTCAATACTTTGTCTGCATTATAGAATTTATGGAATGCCGAAGCAAGTTCCTGGATATAATTCGGAATGCGGTGGGGCGCACGGTTTTCCGCCGCATTTTTGACGATGTTCGGGAAGTCGGCAAGCTTCTTCAATACCAGAAGCGCCTGTTCATGCTGGATGACATCAAGGTCCGCAGACTCATCTAATGTATGACCTGCGTCCTTCGCCTGACGCAATATTGAACAGATCCGCGCGTGGGCATACTGTGCGTAATAGACCGGATTGTCGCTTGATTCCGATTTGGCAAGTTCCAGATCGAAGTCGAAATGGGTGTCCGGACTGCGCATCGCAAGGAAGTAGCGGCTGGCATCCACACCGATCATATCAATGATATCCCTCAATGTAATCGCTTTGCCGGTACGCTTGCTCATTTTGACCTCTTCGCCGTTTTCAATCAGGCGCACCATCTGCATGATCTGAATTTCAAGTCGCTCCGGATTTTCACCAAGCGCACCGAGAGATCCCTTCAGACGTTTGATGTAACCATGATGATCAGCACCGAAAAGGTTGATCAGCTTGTCGAATCCCCGTTCAACCTTATCAAAATGATAGGCCACATCCGGCATCAGATAAGTATAAGTCCCATCCTGCTTCCTCAGCACGCGGTCCTTATCATCCCCGAAATCTGTCGTTCTAAGCCACAATGCTCCATCCGCTTCATAAGTGTAGCCGTTCTTCGACATCTTTTCCAAAGCCAGATCGATTTCGCCTTTTTCATAAAGCATCGATTCACTGAACCAGTTGTCGAAATGCACATTAAAATCTTCAAGGTCCTGCTTCAGCTTCTTCATTTCGTAGTCGACGCCCATCTGACGGAACATCCTGATGCGGTCTTCACGGGTGGTTTCCGCAAGCTCCGGGGACTCCTCTGCCAACTTTTCGGCCATCTTCTTAATATCCTTGCCCATATAGCCGTCCTCCGGCATATACAGTTCCTGGCCAAGTGCTTCCATGAATCTTGCTTCGATGGATTTGGCCAGATTCTCAATCTGGTTTCCGGCATCGTTGATGTAGTATTCGCGCGTAACATCGTAACCGGCAAAATCCATGATGGCAGCGAGCGTATCTCCAACACTGGCATTGCGTGCATGTCCGATATGGAGGTCCCCTGTCGGATTCGCGCTGACGAATTCGATCAGGATCCTCTCCTTGTTCTCCAGTTCACTCCGGCCGTAATCCTCTTTCTCTGATAAAATCTGCGTGATGATGGCCGCCAGCGAAGCTTCATCCATCCTGAAGTTGATGAACCCGGGCCCTGCAATCTCGACGGATTTGACGCTTGCCGCTTCACAATCCAGATTATCGATGACGATCTGGGCGATTTCACGTGGATTGCGCTTGGCCTGCTTAGTGAGCACCATTGCCACGTTTGTGGAAAAGTCACCATTCGCCTTATCTTTAGGTACCTCTATCTTGACCTCAGGGACGGCTTCAACTATCCCGGCCTGTTCAACTGCTGCTTCGATTGAGCTCTTCAACTGCTGTCTCAAATCCATCGTTTTACCCTACTTTCCTGATTTTATAATGGTAATCCCCAAGCTTGTCTCCGGAGTCATGCACTTCATAATGGATCTCAATGGCCTGCTCACCGATTTCAAGCGACTTTGTCCTGATTCTCAGATGATGTTTGCCGGCCGGGGATTCATAGAATGTGTCCGTCATTTCACCTTCAACGAAATGGAAGTTCATATTGATGACACCGCGGCGCTGTATCTTTACAAAGCCATCACCCACCCGGAGGATGACATCCAAAGCATGCTCATCAAGCTGTTCGACATAGCGCATGTAGATGTCATTGCGCTCTATCACTTCAACATCGACGCTCTGGCTGTAGCGCTTTGTTTCGTCATTCATCTTGACCGTTTGGTCCACCTGGTATTCTGCTCTAATGTTATTCATATTATCTCCTTCAAGTACCGTAAATTATAACATACCCCCGCGCACCCTGCCTATATCTGCAGCAGGGTCGTGGCAATCGAAAAGTAGATGGTCAGGCCGATCACATCATTCAATGTCGTGATGAATGGCCCGCTTGCTACGGCAGGGTCTATTTTCAGCTTGCTGATGATGACCGGCAGGATGGTACCGATGACAGTCGAGATACTCAATGTAATCAGCAGGGACATGCCTACGACGAACGCCAGCCACACTTCCTGATAGAGTACCGTAATCAACAAGACGATGGTCACACCACTTGCCAGACCGACCAAGACACCTGTGGCAAGTTCGCGCCTGAGGATGCGGAACAGTCCATGGTCATGGTATCCGCCTGTTGAAATCAGGCGCACCATCACAGCAAGCGACTGCGTCCCGGTATTCCCCGCTGCATCCATGATGAGCGGTATGAACAAGGACAGCAGCACGACCGCTTCCAAAGTCTCTTCAAAAGCCCCGATGACATTGGCGGTCAGCAGCCCGAGGAACATCAGCAGGACAATCCATGGTGCCCTCTTTTTGGCCGTTTGGTAAGGGGAGACCTCCAGGTCGACGGTGCCTCTGGAAGCAGCGAGTTCACTCATATCTTCCGTTGCTTCAAACTCGATGATGTCGATGATGTCATCGACGGTGATGATGCCGAGCAGACGATTGGCGCTGTCAATGACCGGGATGGTGACTACGTCATAGTCCTGCATGATATGCGCCACAGCTTCCTGATCTTCATCCGCATTCACCGTTATGATGACCTTTTCGCTAAGTGCTTCCATCGTCTGGTGATCTTCGGCCATCGCCAACTCACGCAGGGAAACAAGCCCCTTCAATTTTTCGTCCTCTACGATATAGATCGAATGGAGACCCTCATTCCTCGGAACATGACGCAGTCTGGCCACGACTTCTTTTGCGCTTTCTTCCTCGGTGGCGGTCATGAACTCCTTCTGCATGATGCTTCCCGCACTATGCTTTTCGTATGCCAGCAGCTCTTCGACGTGGCTGCGTTTCTGTTCGCTCAATCCTTCGAGTAATCTTCTGCGGCGCGCCTCATCCATTTTGGAGAAGAAGCGCTGCACATCATCGGAAGGCAGGTGCTCGAGCATCACCCTGCCATATTCGTCGGGCATACGGCTGAACAGCCGCGATTGCCCCGTATATGAAAACCATTTGAAGAGCTTGGCAAAATCTTCAGCCGGCAGCAGTTCAAAAAGCGTCTTCTGATGCTGCGCTTCCATCTCCTCGATGATCTGATACTGTTCGTTGCTGTGCAACTGCTTAAATTCACCCAAAAATGCCTGCGGATCGTCGATAAGCAGGTTGATGTAGTTTTGGATCACTTCTTTATCCAGGTGTATCTTAAGGTCCCTCATGGATAAGCACCTCCCTAAAATGATTTTAACTGACATTACTTCTATTATAGACAAAAAAACAAAAAAAGTGGCCGGGATGTCTCCCGGCCACAAGTGTCCTAGTTATATCTCATATAACTATATATATTCTATATTCCAATTACAGAATCTGCAATCTTTTTATAGATTTGACACAGTATCGTCACAAATCAGTCATTTTTCATTTCTTCCTGGAGATCGGTTGCGTTATTCCACATTTCTTCATTATAGGAAATCAGGAACTTCTTTAGGGCTGTACGGCTGAAACCGTCCATTTCACCCAAGTCGATCTTCCCCTTAACTGCACGGTCCAGCATGTTGACATGCTCAGGCATCAATTTGTAGGCCCGGCGTTTCGTGCGGTTTATCATTTCGAAGCAAGCACCTATGCCACTGTATTGTGGGCCGTTCTCTTTGCGTTCAACCGCCACCCAGACCAGCCATAAGTTTTTGGCATCCTCGCCTTCCACTTCGCTTTTGTCAGTTACCCACTTCACACGGCGCTCCACTTCCGCACGGCCATGGAGACCCCCCATATCGATATACGTTTCACCTGTATCTGCATTCACATAGACGGGTGCCACATTCTCCAGGCTGATTGATCCGATATTCTGACCTTTGTGCCCGTCAAGCGGGTCATTTTTGATGATGTTGAACTGGAATCCTTTTTTCTTGCCATTAGATTCATTAGCCATTCTATATCCTACTCCTATGCCAATTCATTAAGTAAATTGATGATCTCGCCTTTTAGCTCAAGATTTTCTATCTGCAGTATCTTTTCTTTGGGGTAGTACAACTTCGAATCCATGCGATGCACGCCGGTAATGCTGTTTATGATGGCGGACTGGGAGCTTATCTCCCTCAGCTCCCCGTTATTCCTTATGATATGGATCGGCCAGCGGTTGCTTTTGGAACCTGGGCGGTCGTAATCATATGGCAGATCCGAATAGGAGTCGCTGAAGAAATAATACTCGGGATCGATGCCGGCCTTCTCGAACAGGTGCTGCAGTTCGGTAAAGGTGATGACTGAACCGTCGAACGGCAGATATTTGAAGAGATCCCTGTTTACCAGTCGATGCGACAGGTCGCTTAATACAGGGTCATCCTCATGGATCCATTCCTGGAGATAGAAATTGACCACCATTTCGTCCAATCTCAAATAATCTTCGACGCTCACTTCCCCAGAAAAGAACGGAATGAAGTATTTTGGTGCTTGCTTGAACTGATAGCCTTCTTCATGCAGATGTTTTGCACGCCGCAGTATCAGATTCAAAAGGACCTCCCCACCACGTGAGACCGGGTGGAAGTACACTTGCCAATACATCTGGTAGCGGCTCATCAAATAATCTTCGACCGCATGCATACCGCTCTCCTTGATGATGATCTCATCCTTGCTCGGCCTCATCACCCGCAGTATGCGTTCCATATCAAAGGTCCCGTAGCTGACACCGGTGTAATACGAATCACGCTGCAGATAATCCATCCGGTCCGCATCGATCTGACTCGATATCATGCTGATCACCAGCTTATTTTCGTGGGTCTTGTCGATCACCTGAGCCACTTCCAATGGAAAATCGACGCCGACCTTCTTCAAAACGGCATTCACTTCGGTATTCCCCAGTATGATCTTGCGGGTGAACTCCTCATGGTCGGTATCGAAGATCGTCTCAAAGCAATGGGAAAATGGACCGTGGCCCAAGTCATGAAGCAAGGCCGCCGCAAGCGCAAGCAAACGGTCGTCGTTATTCCACTCTTCAAACTCCTGGAAGTTGGTTACCATACGCCTGACTATTTCATAGACGCCAAGTGAGTGGTTGAACCGTGAATGTTCAGCTGAATGGAATGCCAGGTACAGGGTCCCAAGCTGCTTTATCCGCCTCAACCTTTGGAACTCCTTGGTTTTGATCAGATCCCATATCACCTGGTCACGAACATGAATATACCGATGCACCGGGTCTTTGAAGACTTTTTCTTCTATAAGCTGCTTTTTTCCATATTCGTCTTGTGACATCCCGCCATCCTCCCTTTAACTGCCTTTAACTGCCTTTAATGATACTTTACCATAAAAAGATGAGCTACCGAAATACGGCAGCCCAACGTGGGGTTCCTTAAGGGGCGTCGGTGTTCTCCAACGGGTTCTTTTTATCCTTTTGCTGTTGGACATCCTTCTCCCTTTCTGCTTCCTTCCTGCTGTCTTGCTGGGGCGGATTATCCGCCGGCACTTCTTCCGTCACTTCATTGCCGGATTTATTCTGCTCTTTTTTAAGCTTCTCTTCTTCTTCCCTTGTCGTCATTCTTTTGTTTTCATCTGCAGTCACATCATCCACTCCTTTTATGCTACTGTTCCACTTGCCGGGACTGGTTAAACCTTATTTCCGCCTAAAAAAAGAAGGCGCCGGCCAACCGGATTGCCTTCAATCATTTCTGTTCCAGGACGTGGATATCTTTATTGCGTGTTTTCATCCGCTCGAGATGATGGGTGTAGCGGGCTTTCTGCGTTTCATCCATTTCTGGTAGCGGTGTGACCGCACCATGTTCCTCCAAGATGCCGAGCATGGTCTCAAGCACCTCATCAACCGACAGCTCAGTGCCGAGAAGTTCATTGAGGGAGGCCATATCTTCTGGATGGACATCCGGGTAGGTGAACTTCGTTCCCTCGCCCTTTATGCCTAATGCATAGAATCGGCGCATCACTTCTGCGCGCCGACTGCCGCTGCCCGTAATCGAGAGGTAGATCTGCACTGCGACGCCATCCCTGATGCGGCGCTGCGAGATGCCTGCGAACTTCCTCCCTCCGATACTCAGATCATAGCTGCCAGGGCAGTAGCTGTTGACGATTTCGCCCGTTTCCACTTCCGCTTCGGAGAAGGTTCTTCTGACCAGGTCCAGCATAAGATCATATCCATCATCTATCTGGGGCAATGTCGATTTCGGCAAAATCAGTGAGATGTTCAAGATGCCGGAGTCAAGGACGACGCCGAGACCTCCGCTATTGCGTACGATATATTGGAAGCCAATCTCTTCCAGATAATTGAGCCCGTCCTGAAGGTGTAGCAGACGGGCATCGTGCAGCCCTAGTATGACGAAAGGATCATGGACCCATGCCCGGATTTTAGGTATGCCATCCTGTGACACCATCTCCTGCAGTACATCATCCATGGCAAATGACATGAACGGATGGGGTGTTGCATCTATCGGCACAAATTGCCAGTCTGCCTTCAGTTCATCAATCATCATGCTGATTCAAGGCCTGGGTCGCTGTAAACAGCGCCAAGTTATAGACTTCATCCTTGGAACATCCGCGCGACAGGTCATTGACCGGCTGGTTCAATCCTTGCAGTATGGGGCCATATGCTTCAAATCCACCGAGACGCTGCGCAATCTTATAGCCGATGTTACCCGCTTCAAGCGAAGGGAAGATGAAGACATTCGCGCGGCCTTCTAGCGGAGAGTCTGGTGCCTTCTTCTCTGCCACACCTGGAACAAATGCCGCATCAAATTGGAGTTCTCCATCAATCGGCAC
Source organism: Salinicoccus jeotgali (assembly GCF_055379195.1). Lineage (NCBI taxonomy): Bacteria > Bacillati > Bacillota > Bacilli > Caryophanales > Staphylococcaceae > Salinicoccus > Salinicoccus jeotgali. The sequence goes on from NZ_AP043830.1 coordinate 2,133,514, forward strand.
CTCAGGAAGTTTTTCCTGGGCATATTGTGTAGCCAGTTTCACCTTCTCTGTTTCTTCGGTTTTGGCAGAACCTCTTGTTGAGAAACTGAGCAGGGCGACACGGGGCTCCATCTTGAAATCCCTTGCGGTTTTGGCCGTTTCTACAGCCACTTCCGATAACTCCTCAGCATTGAGTTCGGGATTGATTGCACAGTCACCCATGACATAGAGTTCATCTTCACGGATCATGAAGAATACACCACTTGTACGGGAAACGCCTGGTTTTGTCTTGATGATCTGCAATGCAGGACGGACTGTGTCCGGCGTCGAATGGATCGCTCCGGATACCAATCCTTCAGCACGTCCCGTGTAGACGAGCATTGTACCGAAATAATTGACATCGTTGAGGATCTCATCAGCCTGTTCCGCCGTCACTTTTCCTTGACGACGCTCGACGAATGCATCGATCAAGGCATCTTTATCTCCGTAATCTGCAGGATCGATCGTCTCGATCTTCTCCAAATCCAGGTTTTCCTGCTCTGCCAATGCGTCCAGCTCTTTTTTGGCACCGAGAACAATCGGTTGGACATAAGTCGTATCCGCCAACTCGACTGCTGCAGTAAGAATTCTCTTGTCGCTCCCTTCGGGAAAGACGATTTTGACATTCTTGCCTTCCAGGTTCGACTTGAGGTCTTTTAGAAATTTACTCATAATATCCTCCTTGATTACCTTTACATACGCAATATTATACTCTTTTTGTCACATCATTTCATCCCTGCATGCTTTTAAAACGTTTTCTTATGGAGTAAGATGAGGAGAGATATGAAAAAAGGAGAGATACACAAATGAACGAAGCTGCACAAACACTTGACGGTTGGTATAGCCTCCACTTGCTCTACAGTGTCGACTGGCCTTCCCTCCGCCTACTGGAAAACGATGAGATGGAGACGCTCGTCACGGAGCTCCAAGATTTCCTCAAGCGTCAGGAAGAAGTTCATGATAAGAAGGAAGGCAGTTATGCCTTCTACAATATAACTGGACAGAAGGCTGATTTGATCCTATGGATGCTGAGGCCGACGATCGACGAACTGAATGCATTGGAATTGGAATTCAACAAACTGCAGATCAGCGATTTCCTCATCCCTTCCTATTCCTATGTGTCGATCATCGAACTGAGCAACTATTTGGCAAAAGAGTCGGATGAAGATCCGTATCAGAATGAATACGTCAAAAAGCGCCTTTATCCGGAAGTTCCAAAATCACGCTACATCTGCTTCTATCCAATGGATAAACGCCGCCAGGGTGAAGATAACTGGTATATGCTCGATATGGAAAAACGCCGTGAGCTCATGCGTTCCCATGGCATGATCGGACGTGGATATGCCGGCAAGGTGAAGCAGTTCATCACAGGCTCGGTCGGACTCGATGAATACGAGTGGGGCGTCACGCTCTTCTCTGACGAGATGCTCCAATTCAAGAAATTGATCTATGAGATGAGGTTCGATGAGGTTTCAGCGAGATATGGGGACTTCGGAGACTTCTATGTCGGTGTGCACCTGCCAGCGGATTCACTGCTGTCATTCTTCAGATAAAGTTTAAAACATCATATTGATGGCTATATATTAATAAACATATCCATCAAGTTGGGAGGAATGAGCATGGCCCGTCTATTGCGTAGGCTGATCCCTTTGGCACTGCCATTTATCATCAAAAAATTCAAAAACCGCAAAAAAACGAAATAACATAAGTTTTTCCATAAGAAACGGCCTTCCGAAATTTCGGAAGGCCGTTTTTTCACTTGATTTTTATCGGCAACGAACGGATGAGTGATTGAATCAGGGCAATTGTAAACAATATAAGCAGTCCGCTGAACACAACGGTAAGGAAGATGTTGCCTGATGCGCCGCTGATCATATTCAGCTCGAACAACACCCCTTCGGTCCGGAATGTCCATAAAGATTCTATCGCTACAGCGATGCCGACACCAAGTACAATGGCGATGAGTCCGCCGAACCACCCGCGGTAGAATCCGATGCTGATGATGAATCCTGCCAGATAGAACAAATAGGCGGCCAACAGATGGCCAAGCACCATGGAGACAGGTCCACCCATACCTGATGCGGTGGTTTGTGTACCGAACCATGGCATCACGCCGAGGATCAACGATATGATGCCCGCCACTAATGCAAGGGTTACAGTGAAGATGACACCTGTCCATAGCACCGCCCGCATAAACGTCATCCGTGTCAATCCAAGCTGGATTGCACGCTCCAAAAACACGAAGACTGTAAGAATGCCTGCCACCAGCATGAATACGCGGTTGGCCCCAGATGCCATGAAGAAGAATGACATGCCGTTGATTCCGGAGTCATCTATAAAGAGCATCAGCAATATATAAAGGGCAACCATAACAGCCATATACCACGCGGCCCACTTCGCCATCTCCTTCGAGAAATCGGCCGTCGCCAGTTTTACCTTATCCATTTTACCCCTCCTTGGTCGCAGTCAATATGGTGAAGAGTTCCTGCACCTTCAGTGGCTCAATATAGAGATGCTGTTCCTTCGCAGTCTTACGGTCTGCCTCATCTACAGATCCAAGCACCACCACCGAGTGAATCGATCCGCTGGCGTGCGTTGAAAGTACATTCATGCCATCTGTGAACCGCACCACTTTCTCCTTCGCACCGCTCACGCGGAAGCCCCGTTCCAAAAACCTGTCAATAGGTTCCTGCAATATGACTCGGCTCTCGTCTAGTATAATGATCTCATCGAAGAGATGGTCCATACCAGAAACGGTATGGTTGGAGAATATCATCGTCCTTGGATAATGCGCATTGGCCTCTATGGCCATTTTATAGAACTGTTCGCGTAAAGTTGCCTCCATAATGTTCGTCACTTCATCAAAGATGGTGATTGGGGCATTGGCTGCCAGCCCAAATATCGCATTCACCGCAGCCTGCTGCCCTTTGGACATCCGATTCAAGGCTTTGTCAGAGTCGATTCCGAGCCCTTCCAACATTGTGAGCGCATAATCTGAATCAAACGCTGGCCGGTAGCGTTCCGTCACTCTACTTAAATACTTCGGGGTATGATGAGTTTCGGTGTAATCGACTTCGTGCACGAAGCGCACTTTGGCCATCAGCGCCTTATCTTCGTAAGGGTCCCGCCCGTCAATCTGTACAGCACCTTTAGTCGGTTTTCTATAGGAGGCAATCAGTGACAGAAGACTCGTCTTGCCTGCTCCTTCCTGCCCGATCAATCCGTAGATCCTGCCAGTTTCAAGCTGAAGTGTCACGTCTTCTAAAATCGTATTTTTCTTTATATCCAGTGATGCATTAGTTAAATCGACCATGCTACTCAATGGAAGCCATTCCTCCCATCTTCTCCATCATCCAACCGATCTCCCTGGCATCAAAGCCGAGTTTTCTAGCCTCCTCGAGCATCGGTTCCATATACTGGACTGTAAAGTCTGCACGCCGTCTGTCCAATAGAATTCTCTTGGCCTCAGCAGTCACAAAGACGCCGACGCCCCGCTTTTTATAGAGCAGACCTTCCTCCACCAATTCATTGACGCCTTTTGCCACGGTCAGATGATTCACTTTATAGAGGCAGACAATTTCATTAGTTGAAGGAATCCTGTCATGTGGTTCGAATGTGCCATCGATGATCTGATCGCCAATCCATTTTCCGATCTGATGGAATATGGGTTGGTGGTCATTCAAAATACTGTTCATGCGCATCTCCCCTCGATATATGGTCATATATATAAGTATATAACCTGTATATCAAATGTTAAACCGGGACTGATGGAATAATGCTTTGACGTATTTTATCTTCCATACGACAAAACCTCCGTTTACACGGAGGTCATGTTGTCTTTTATATTTTGATCATACCAACAATCAGGAATACCCATCCTGCCAGGAACAATACACCGCCGATGGGGGTGATGGCACCGAGAATCGATATACCACTGACTGCCAGAATATAGAGGGAACCACTGAAGAAGATGATGCCAAGCAACATCAGCCATCCTGCTGTCCCGAGGAATGGGGCGCCGGTCAGCTGGACCAGAATTCCAACGGCAATCAGGCCAAGGGCATGGTACATCTGGTAGGACACAGCCTTTTCCCATACATCCATATAATGTTCGCTTATCTTACCCTCGAGTCCATGGGCCCCGAAGGCACCGCACGCCACTGAAATGAATGCATTTATCGCACCCATGATGATGAAAAGTTTCATTTTGCTACTCCTTACATATTAAGTCTAAAAATCAAACAGTGATTCTCCATTGCCTGAGCCATCTTCTGTCTCAAGCTGCCTGCCTTTTGTCTCCTGCCGGGTTGAATGGGGCACTCTGCCGCCCATCTGTTCCAGCATGCTGCGGTCCGTTTCGGACATCGAGCCCGGGGCCGTATGATTCGCTTCAGGACGTGCATCACCCGCATCCTCTCCGGTCTTCAGAAGACTGAGCAGCCGTTCCATGGCATATACGTGTTTGTCGAACTCATGCTGCCCGTCTGCTGTTTCCATAAGGTTCAGCTCCTGCTTGAGTTCTGCGATGATTTCACGCCTCATTACCGTTCACTCCAGTCCACAGGCTCCCGGCCGCGGGATGTCAGGTAGTCGTTGGTCCGGCTGAACGGCCGTGTGCCGAAGAAGCCCCTATATGCAGAGAGTGGGCTTGGGTGCGTCGATTTGATGACGTGATGTTTGGTCGTATCGATCAATTTTTCTTTCTGTTGAGCCGGCTTGCCCCATAGTATGAAGACGACATCTTCGAGATTCTCCGAAACTTTCTGTATAACGCCGTCGGTAAACTTCTCCCATCCAAGACCTCTGTGCGAATGCGCCTGATGGGCATCAACCGTAAGCACGGTGTTCAGCAGCAGCACACCTTCTTCTGCCCAATCCTTCAGATTGCCCTTTGTCCGTTTGATGCCGAGGTCGGATTCCAGCTCCTTATACATGTTGCGCAGGGAAGGCGGCACTTTGACGCCTTCGTTGACCGAAAACGCAAGACCATGGGATTGGCCTTCACCATGGTAGGGATCCTGGCCGATGATGACGACCTTCACCGCTTCAAACGGCGTCAGTTCGAAAGCTGTATATATTTCTTCACGGGGTGGGAATACGGGGCCCGTGCGATATTTCTCTTCAAGTGTTTCTTCAAGTGAGGAGAAATCATTCTCCTCTTTTATCATTTCAAATACATCTTTCCATTCCATCTCTTTTCACCTCTGTCTAAATTTTGATTATATCATCTATACAAGCATCTCTCTAGAAATACACTCTCTTATATAGTAAAATACCATTATTAATGACACATTGGAGGAATTTAAATCATGGCACTTAAAAAGACGCTCACCATTGCGGGTTCAGATACAAGCGGCGGCGCAGGAATTGCAGCTGACCTGAAGACTTTCCAGGAGCATGAAACATACGGCATGACTGCATTGACGACCATTGTCACAATGGATCCCGAAACGTGGTCCCACGGCGTCAATCCGATTCCGTTGGAAGTCGTGGATGACCAGCTTGAAACGGCCCTATCCATTTCCCCGGATGCAATCAAAACAGGCATGCTGCCTTCTGAAGAAGTGATAGAACGCAGTAAGAAAGCCTTTCTCGACAGCCAGGCCGACCACTTCGTCGTCGACCCGGTCATGGTATGTAAAGGGGATGACGAAGTCCTCAATCCAGGACTTGTGGATGCCATGATTGAACACCTTCTTCCACATGCGACAGTCGTCACACCGAACCTTTTCGAAGCCGGCCAGCTGGCCGGCAGGAAGACACCAAAAACTTTGGATGAGGCCAAAGCATGTGCCGAAGTCATCCATTCCAAAGGTGCCGACCATGTCATCATCAAAGGTGGTTCCGAAATCGAGGGCGACAAAGCAGTGGATGTCTATTATGATGGCAATGAGTACCACCTGCTCTCAAGCAAAAAGATAGATGCTTCCTACAACCATGGCGCCGGATGTACTTTCGCCGCAGCCATCACTGCAAACCTTGCGAACGGCCAGGCTCCTCTGGAAGCGATCAAGAATGCAAAGGCGTTCGTCACGGCAGCGATCAAAAACGGCTGGAAGATGAATGAACACGTCGGAGTCGTACGACACGGTGCGCTCAATACCGTCGAAAAAATTGATGTTACAGACGAACAAATATAGACGGAAAGGGCGCTGGCGCCCTTTCTTCAGGTTTTAATTTAAGGAGCGTTTCACAGATATGGAAAAGATCAATCGGGATAAGGTCCAGCAGCTGCTGGACAGCTACCAGAACAAGAAAGTGTTTGTACATGTGGAAGTTACCGGAGGCATGTACGCCAGCCACTTCGACGACAAAGTCTTCAATGCTGGGATGTTCCTCCGCAACGTCCAGGTGACATTCGTCCAAGGCGGCATACGCGGTGGCGAAAATGGTGAATACCGCGTAGGCCTCAAACTCGATAATGATGGCTGGATATATGTCCTTGGCCTGACACATTACGAAGTGAATGACGACAATGAATTTATAATGCATGGCTTCAACTACGATGGAAAACTCGCCAGTGCATTGGAAATCTCCACCCAGGAATTCTTGAAATAGGAGGCACGGACATGGAAAAGGAAAGACAAGTACTCGTCATCTTCCCCCACCCCGATGATGAAGCATTCGGTGTCAGCGGGACGATGAGCCGCTACGTGGATATGGGCGTGCCCGTCACATACGCCTGCCTGACATTCGGTGATATGGGGCGCAACCTTGGCTATCCGCCATTTGCAACCCGCGAATCACTGCATGAGATCAGAAAGAAAGAAGTGCAGGAAAGCGCACGACTGATCGGTCTGGATGATCTGCGTCTGTTGGGCTACCGCGACAAGACATTGGAATTCGAAGCACCAGGTCACTTAAAGGGTATCGTCAAAGATATGATCGATGAATTGAACCCGTCAAGGATCATCACATTCTATCCAGGCTACTCCGTCCACCCCGACCACGAAGCGACAGCCGAAGCAGTCATTGCAGCAGTAAAAGAGATGGCGCCTGCAGAACGTCCGGCGCTTCAGCTCGTCGCATTCAGCAACGACACATACAAAGATCTCGGGGAACCCGATATTTCGGTCGATATTTCAGGTTACGAAGACCGCAAGGAGAAAATCATGGCCGCCCATGAATCGCAGACCGGTCCGCTTCTGAAGACACTCGCCGGAAATACTGCGGAAAGTGAAGCAGCCCGCCAGATGTGGATGAAGAATGAAGTGTTCTACAGTTATGATATAGATTAAGGAGAAGAGACATGGAACAATTGGATCTCACTACGAGAGAAGGCCGTTTCAAGCATTTCGGATCCGTCGATCCCATAGAAGGAAAAAAGCCTAAAGAAAAGGAATGCATGGCCGATCTGCAAAGTTCAAAAAAGGATTTCCTGTTTGAAGTCGACTCAGTCGGCATAAATAATTTGAGCTATCCAGTCGTCATCGGTGACTACCAATCGGTCGGCACCTTCGAATTGGCTACAAGTCTGAGACGCGATGAAAAGGGCATCAACATGAGCCGCATACTTGAATCGCTGGAGACGGAGAATGAGGGCGGTGTGTCACTCGACTTCACCACTCTTGGAAATGTATTGGAAACACTGCGTACGCGCATGCATCAGGAAGAAGCGGAAGTTACCGGAGCAGGTAAATGGTATTTCCCTAAACCAAGCCCCGGGACACGTCTGAGCGGCATGGCGCACGCCGATGTCGAATACGCCTTGAAGATCGACGGCAATGGCGTACAACAGAAAAAACTGGGCATGACGGCCATGGTCACTACACTATGCCCTTGCTCAAAGGAAATCAGTGAATACAGTGCGCACAATCAGCGCGGCTACGTAAAAGTGCTGCTCGATATCGATCCGGATGCCGAATTGCCGGAAGATCATAAGGAGCAGCTGTATCAACTGCTTGAAATCAACGCATCTTCCCAGCTTTATCCGATATTGAAGCGTACGGACGAAAAGATGGTCACAGAACGTGCCTATGAAAATCCGCGCTTCGTAGAGGATCTCATCCGCCTGATCGCCTATGATCTAGTGGAGCTCGACTGGGTCAAAGGCTTCGAGCTTGAATGCCGCAATGAAGAAAGCATCCACCAGCATGACGCCTTCAGCAGGATGTCATACCAAAAATAATCGCGCCTCTATTATGGTGGAAGCGGCAGATACACAAAAGGACCGGACAGCAAATTTGATTTGACCCCCTCCAGGTTTACAGATGAAATAAAACATCTGTAAACCTGGAGGGGGTTCTTTTATGACTGACAAATATTATTCATTTGAAGAAAAGCTGAAAATGATTCAGGAATTGAGGGTAGGCATCAGTCCAAGCCATATATCCACAAAGCATCAGGTGTCTGTTGAGACACTTAGAAAGTGGCGGATAAAGTATGAGAAGCATGGTGCTGAGGGATTAAAGAAACGGGACAGGCATAGAACATATACCCGCGGCTTTAAAAAAATGGTCGCAAAAGAATATATGAATGGAATGATCTCCACTCACGAACTCGCACACAAATATGACATACCGTCGAAAACAACTGTTCGGAATTGGATTATACGTTACAATAATGGTGAAGAAATAAGAACGACGCGGGAGGGAGCTTCACCATTGACCAAGGGACGGAAAACAACGTACGCAGAACGGGTTGAGATTGCGCAGTATCATGCACAGGGGGATATCAGTTATCGTGAACTTGCCGAAAGATTTGAGGTGAGTTACCAGCAGGCCCGGAATATCATTGTGAAATACAAGGAATATGGTGAAATCGGCCTTGAGGACAGACGCGGAAAAGGAAAATCAGAAGACCAGCTCACTGAGACGGACCGCTTGAACAGAGAAATTTCCATGCTCAAAGCAGATAAACGAAAGCTTGAGGTGGAGAACGCCCTGCTAAAAAAGTTGGAGGAACTCGAGAGGGATTAAAATACAGCCGGGTTCCCAGTCACACGCTCCACACTGCCATCACTACGTTGCATAATGAAGGCTATGCCATCTCTGAATTATGCCATACGGCAGGCATCTCAAGACAAGCGTATTATCAATATCAGAAACGCCCCGTGCCACACGCTGAAGCAGAGAATGACACAGTGGCCAGTGCGATTGCCGAAATCTATGTTGAAACGGACGGCATCTATGGCTATCGTCAGATGTGCCATGCGGTCAACAAAGCCTTGAGGACGGGGTATAACAGGAAACGCATCTATCGGCTGATGACACGGATGGGCTTGAAATCGGTGACCCGGATCAAAAAGAAACAATACGTCCCCCACACACCGCAACAGGTCGCTGAGAACGTATTGAACAGAGATTTCCACGCAGCCCATGTGAATGAGAAATGGCTCACCGATGTGACTGAATTCAAAGCGCTGAACGGAGAGAAAGCCTACTTGAGCGCGATCATCGATCTGTACGACAACAGTATTGTGGCCTACAAATTCGGCCGTTCAAACAATAATCAGCTTGTTTTTGATACATTCACTTCTGCGATTCAAAAGCACCCGCAGGCAACGCCGCTTGTGCACAGTGACCGTGGCTTCCAGTACACCTCCTACGGCTTTAAAAAGATTCTGGATGCCCAGCAGATTCAACAAAGCATGTCCCGCGTCGGAAGATGCATCGATAATGGCCCGATTGAAGCATTCTGGGGAAAAATCAAATCGGAACGGTTCCACATCAGACGCAAGCAGAAGTACTATGCGGATTATCAAACAATTATAGAAGACATTACACGCTATATTGAGTTTTACAACCACCACAGACCGCAACACAAATTCAAGGGATTGAGTCCGCTGGAATTCAGGGCATTGGCGGCATAGAAAAACGCCTGAGAATCTCCATTCTCAGGCGGGAAACATTTATATTATTTCATCTGTCAACTTGGTAGGGTTCAGATCAATTGAGCTGCCCGGTCCTTTTTCATCGTCACTTTAATCTAAAATATAAGTCACCTAAAGCCATATAAAAATAATAAAATGCCCGATTCCTTATAAGGAATCGGGCATTTCTGGTAATTGCGCCTATGCTGATTATCACAATTCTACGATTCGGATAAGTCCCCAGCTTGGGCCTCCTGCTTTTCTTCAAGTAGGTCAAGCGCCTCTTCAATGGCTATGGCAACACCGTCCTCGGTGTTGCTTTCTGTCACTTTATCTGCGATGGCCTTCACTTCGGAAGCGGCGTTACCCATCGCTACTGCCATACCGACTCGTTTCAACATGGAGATGTCATTGAGATTGTCCCCGACTGCCATGACATCTTTCATATCAATATTCATGATGTTGGCGATATCAGTGAGTGCAATGCCTTTCTGTGCATTTTCATGAGTCAGTTCTATATTTCCTTCAGATGAAGAGGATACTGCCAGATTACCGATGTCATAGAGTTCATTCCTCGCCCGGAAAAGCTTTGGTTTGCTTGGCGAAGAGGCGAGCAGTTTCAAAATGTTCTCTTCCTCGTTCTCGAATATCGTCCTATAGTCATCTGTCTCCACCAAGGTGCCGCTTTTCAGGCGCTCTTCCATGAACCCTCTGATTCTCTTCTCGCTAGCGGGATTGTTTTCTTCCCCCGCAAGCTCCATGAAAATCTGGATATCGCGTTCCACGTCTGCCGTATAGATGGCACGGTCGGTATAGATCTGATAGAAAATATCCTCTGAGCGGAACACATCCGCCACCTTATGGACCAGTTCGGCATTCAGCGCATTCGTCGCCAGTATCTCATGGGACTCGTTGCGCACTTCTGCTCCATTCAGACATATATAAGGTAGCGGGGTGTTGAGTTGGCGTATGATGCCATGCGCTTCATAGAAGGCACGCCCAGTCGCCACGACAACCTGTATTCCCCGTTTCATCGCTTCATTGATCGCCTCCATATTCCGGCGGCTGATGTCATGGTGGGGAGTCAACAATGTCCCATCCATATCCAATGCGATTAATTTGACCATAAGCGTTCTAAAACTCCCTTATCATTTTAAATTCATTTTATCAGAAAATTCATTCATTATTCTACTTTTTATGTTTTTTCCTGAGGTTTTTAAAAAATGATGTCAATAAGTTACTGCATGTATCCTCTAATACACCGGAAGTCACTTCTGCACGGTGGTTGAACCGCGGTTCATCCAAAAGGCGCATCAGACTGTCTACTGTGCCCCCTTTAGGGTCTCTCGCCCCGTACACTACATGGGGGATGCGACTCATTATGATCGCACCTGAACACATGGCACAAGGTTCCAAAGTGACATAGAGGGTGCATGCTTCAAGCCGCCACGATCCCACTACTGCACTAGCCCGGTCAATGGCGAGCACCTCTGCATGGGTCAAGGGATTTTGTGAAGTTTCCCTAAGATTGTGTCCCCGTGCGATGACACGGCCGTCATGGACGATTACTGCTCCGATCGGAACTTCGCCGATCTTTCCTGCTTTTTCCGCTTCTTCCACTGCCAAAGCCATAAATGCCTCGTGCATGACCTTCACCGCCTCTTCTCCAGGATGAAACGTCCGTCTTCAATGATATCTACCACACTATCCAACACCAAATCGGCACCTTCCAGGTCCTCTCTACGCGATGTGCCTGATAGTACTCCAATCGTTTGGAGACCCGCTTCATACCCAAGCATCGTATCCGCCCGGTTATCCCCTACCATCACCATCTCATCCAGGGTATAACCATACTTTTGTATAAGGGGGTCAAGTATGCGCAAATCTGGTTTATGATAGGGCGAATCGTCTCCCGCTACAACATGATGGACGACCGATTCCAACGAAAATTTTTCGATGAAATACTGTGTGCTCAAGCGGCTGTCGCTGGTGACGATGATGTTTATATGCCCATTTTCTGCAAGTTGGTCAAGCACAGGGGCGGCCCCCTCGATCAACTCCATATTATTGCGCAAGAGATCGAGGTTCTCTTCGTAGAAGGCCTTCATCCATTCACCGCCGCCACTCTGATAGCGTTCGAAGCAATCTTGGATATTCTGGCCCGTTCCGCTTGCCAGTATGGAATTCGGGGCGATGCGCCCATTGATCAGTCCTAGGCGATGGGCGAGTTCATCTTTGATGTCATGACGGTCGAATTCCTCTGCAAAGGCTTCGATTGTGGTTTTGGCATAAGGCGTCCAAATTTTATGATAATCCATCAGTGTACCATCTTTATCAAACAAAATTATACGCGTCATTAAACTGCCCCAATCAGAAAAATAAGAAGGCAGTATGCCTTCTTATCATTTATTTCGTATTGCTTCCAACATTGTTACAGTCATTTTTTCAAGGTCGTATTGTGGTGCAAATCCCCACTGCCGTTCAGCTTCCGTCGCATCGATGGCGTTCGGCCAACTCTCTGCGATCCCCTGACGTACAGGATCTACATCATAGAACAGTTCGAAGTCGGGTATATGCTTTTTGATTTCATTCGCCACCATCTCAGGATTGATGCTCATCGCTGTGACGTTGAAGGCGTTGCGGTGTTCCAGATTCGAAGCATCCGCTTCCATCAGCTTGATGATCGCTTCGATGGCATCATCCATATACATCATGTCCATATTCGTATTTTTATCTATGAACGATGTATACTGTCCATTCCGGATGGCTTCAAAGAAGATTTCAACGGCATAATCGGTTGTACCGCCGCCGGGCTCCTTGACATGGGAAATGAGTCCCGGGAACCTCACGCCCCGTGTGTCCACACCAAATTTCTCATGGTAGTAGTCACACAGCAGTTCTCCCGATACTTTATTCACACCATACATCGTGGTCGGCCTTTGGATGGTGACCTGCGGGGTGTTCTCCTTCGGAGTCGATGGTCCGAAAGCACCGATGGAACTTGGAGTGAAGAATTTAAGGTCCCGCTCCCTTGCAGTCTCAAGGGCGTTTATAAGCCCTCCCATATTGATGTCCCAAGCGAATTGCGGATTCTTTTCGCAAGTCGCGCTGAGTAGCGCGGCCATATGCATAATCGTATCGGGTTTGAAATCCTCTACGATTTCATCCATCCGCGTTTTATCCCTGACATCCAGGATCTCAAAGGGCTTACCTTTCAATTCGTCACTCTCAGGTTCTTTGATGTCCGTCGGCAGAACATTTTCGTCCCCGTATTTCTCTCTTAGTTTTAAAGTCAGCTCAGTGCCGATCTGCCCGAGCGCACCGGTAATAATAATCCGTTCCATCGCCGTGCTCCTTAATTATGAGATTACGTTCAGTTCTTTTCCTACTTTTTCATATGCAGCAAGCGCATCATCCAACATTTCTTTAGTGTGTGCTGCCGTCGGCATGTTCCTTACACGCCCTGTACCTTTGGGTACAGTCGGGAAGACGATGGACTTGGCATATACGCCTTCTTCCATGAGGCGTTTCGAGAACTCCTGGGTCGTCTTTTCATCGCCGATTATGCAAGGGGTGATCGGTGTTGCGGAATTACCGATATCAAAACCGAGATTCTTAAGGCCTTTTTTCAGGTAATCACCATTCTCCCAGAGCTTGTCGTGCAGCTCTGTGGAATCCATCAGCTTGTGGACTGCCTCAGTTATCGCACGCGTATCCCCAGGTGTCAGTGATGTGGAGAACAGGAATGGACGGGCTGCCACTTTAAGGTAGTCGATCAGATTTTGACTACCTGCAACATAGCCGCCGACGACACCGATCGCTTTTGACAGTGTACCCATCTGGATGTCGATTTCCTTCTCCAGGCCGAAGTGCTTAACAGTTCCTGCACCTTTGCCCATGACACCTGAACCGTGTGCGTCGTCCACATATGTGATGAGGTCGAATTCCTTGGCGATTTCCACGATTTCCGGCAGCAACGCAACATCGCCATCCATCGAGAATACACCGTCAGTAATGTACATGACTTTTCCGTACTGGCCCGATTCCACAGCTTCTTTGGCTTTTTTGCGGAGATCATCCATATCGGAGTGGTTTACACGGATGATTTTTGCGCGGGAAAGGCGGCATCCGTCGATGATTGAGGCGTGGTTCAATTCATCAGACAGGATCGCATCCTCTTTGCCCATGACCGCCTGAATCGCTGCCATGTTACAGTTGAAACCGGATTGGAATGCAACTGCCGCTTCAGTGCCTTTGAATTTAGCCAAAGTCTCTTCCAGGTCCACATGCAGATCCAGGGTACCGTTGATTGTACGTACGGCGCCTGCGCCTACACCATGGGTATCGATTGCTTCTTTCGCAACCTTCTTAAGTGTCTCGTCCGTCGCAAGGCCGAGATAGTTGTTGGAAGATAGATTGATCAGCTTCTTGCCGCCAATCGTGATTTCTGGTCCATTGGCACCTTCAACCACATCGATTTCATTATAGAGTCCGTTATTTTTCAATTCCTGCAGATTTGATGCAAGATACTCATCCAAAATTTTAGACATTTACAATCTCCTCCTCTTTCCCATATCATATCATAATTGAAAGCTGTCTTAGAATTGAAACGATGTTTTTATTAAGTTCCAAAAAGTTCGAAAATTTGATAATATTATATGACATGACCAAGGAGGTTGAAGTTATGAAGATTCGGGATATGGCACAAGCGGCGTTACCCGGAATGATCGACACAAGACGTTATCTGCATATGCATCCGGAAGTTTCATTCCATGAAGAGGAGACCTACAGATACATATTGAAACGCTTGCAGAAGTACCCGGAGCTGAAAATACGTGAAGGGGTCGGGAAAGGCGGCATCCTCGCTACAATCGGCGATGGCGGACATCCGCACATCGCCATCCGTGCCGATTTCGATGCCCTTCCCATACATGACGGGAAAGATGTGCCCTATAGATCTACAGTGGACGGTGTCATGCATGCGTGCGGGCATGATGCCCATACAAGTACACTGCTTGCACTGCTCGATCTCCTTTATGAAAATAGGGACGCCATTCAAGGCAGCGTATCCTTCATCTTTCAATTCGCTGAGGAGATACAGCCAGGCGGTGCAGTTGCGATGGTCGAGGATGGTGTCCTCGACGGCATCGATAGGGTCTACGGCCAGCATTACTGGAGCCAGTATCCGACCCATACAATCAAGACAAAACCAGGCCCCATCATATCCAGTCCGGATATGTTCAAAATAAAAATAAAAGGCCGGGGTGGCCATGCAGCACATCCAAGTCAAGCAGTCGACCCCATAATCATTGCAGCAGAGCTGATCACCAGTCTGCAGACTGCTGTATCACGGCAAATATCCCCCCTCGACAATGCAGTCGTCACCGTCGGTAAAATACGTGCCGGCGATGCCTTTAACGTCATCCCGGACACGGCTGAGCTGGTTGGTACGGTAAGAACTTTCGAGCAGTCCATCAAAGAACGCATCAAGGATATCTTCCAAAAAGAAGTCGACTACACAGCAAGGAAACGGGGGGCGACCGCTGAACTTGAGTATAATATCGGCTATCCTGCAGTCGTTAACCATAACAGGGAAGCAGAGATCATCGAAGAAGCCGCAGCTGCCATAGGTCTTTCCTTTGAGACTGCCAAGCCGATGATGATAGGCGAGGATTTTTCCTACTATATCAATGAGGTCCCGGGGGCCTTCTTCTTCACGGGATCGGGCAATGCAGCCAAGCAGAGTGATTATGTCCACCACCATCCCATGTTCGACTTGGATGAAGAAGCGATGACCAGTGGATTATCGATGTTCATGAAAATTCTCGAGATTGAGCAGGTGATTGAATGGAAACAAGAATGATAGAACAATTGGCGGAAGACCACTACGATGAAATGGTCAGATTGAGACGCCATTTCCATATGTACCCGGAGCTGTCCTTCCATGAAGTCCAGACTCCCGCATATATCGCAGAATACTTAAGGGAGCTCGGCATAGAGACAAAAGAAGGCGTCGGCGGCAGAGGTGTTGTAGGTCGTCTGATCATCGACCCGGAGCGACCGACAGTCGCATTGCGCGCTGATTTTGATGCCCTACCGATACAGGACCAGAAGGATGTGCCCTACCGTTCGACCGTACCCGGGGTGATGCATGCCTGCGGCCATGATGCCCATACCGCAGTACTGCTCACCGTAGCCCGCATCCTTTCTGAAAATAAAGCACAGCTGCGCGGCAACGTGGTATTTATCTTCCAGCATGCTGAAGAAGTCGACCCGGGAGGCGCCTTGCAGATGATTGCGGATGACTGTCTGCACGGAGTGGACGCCATATTTGGCCAACATGTGAGCAGTGGCCTCGATGTCGGTACAATCGGCTATAAATACGGCACGGCAACCGGCATGCCCGACGACTTCACCATTAAGATAAACGGGCGCGGCGGCCATGCTTCAAAACCGCACGTCGCAATCGATCCTGTCGCTGCAGCCATTACCTTCTGCAATCAGCTGCAGTACATCGTCACAAGAAAATCCAAGCCGATGGAGCCTGTCGTCCTATCCATCACAATGTTCAATGCCGGACACCAGCATAATATCATTCCCGATACGGTTGAAGTCGGAGGCACTATCCGGACTTTCAACCACGAGACACAGGCGGTGATGATCAACGAACTTAAAAAGTGCCTTGAAGGCCTTGTGACCACAACAGGAATAACCTATGACCTCGATTATATGAAAGGGTATCCTCCTGTGGTTAATGATACCGACAAGACAGATCTCGTTCTCCAGGCGGCGACTGACATCTCTACAGTACAGGAAGTGCAGGAGCTGGAACCGGATCTCGGCGGGGAAGATTTCTCCTATTACCTACAGAGGGTGCCAGGCACCTTCTACTATACCGGTACCCGCAACACCAATTTCAAAGCCGACTACCCGCATCATCATGGCAAGTTCGATATTGATGAGAAAGGCTTGACGAATGCCGTCTCCGTCATGGTGAAATCCGTATTCAACTACTTCGATAAGGAGGCGAGCATATGATGAAGATCCAACAGGATATAGAAAACCTATATGAGGAAATGGTTCATATGCGCCGGCATATGCATATGCACCCGGAGCTCTCCTTTAAGGAAGCAGAAACAAAACAGTATATCTATGAGCAGATCAGCGACCTTGGCTTGGACATCCGCCAGAATGTAGGCGGCAATGGCATCGTTGCTCGACTGGACATCGATGATGACTTTAAAACTATCGCGCTGCGCGCCGATTTTGATGCCTTGCCGATCGAGGATGAAAAGGATGTGCCCTACAGGTCCACAGTGCCGGGAATCATGCATGCATGCGGCCACGATGCACATACTGCAATGCTCATCACAACCGCACGTATACTCGCGGCACGCAAAGAAGAACTGAAGGTCAATGTCGTGTTCCTCTTCCAGCATGCTGAGGAGATGCTTCCAGGGGGTGCACAGGCGATGATCGAGGACGGCGCACTTGATGGTGTCGATTATATATTCGGGACACATGTCTCCTCCCTCTATCCAACAGGTACGCTATCCTACACGAAGGATTTCGCATATGCCGCAGCAGATGCTTTTACAATCACTGTAGAAGGTCGTGGGGGACACGGTGCAGAACCTCACGAAGCGGTTGATCCCGTCGTTGCCGGGGCTTCTCTGATCCAGCAGCTCCAATCCATCGTTTCCCGCACCGTCGATCCCCTAAAGTCAGCTGTTGTGACGACCAGCATGTTCAACGGGGGTTCTTCTTTCAATGTCATCCCCAACTCAGTGGAACTGCGGGGCACGATACGTACATTCGAGCAAAGTGTAAAAGATGATGTGCTGAGACGGATGGACGGCATCATAAAGGGCATCGAGTCAAGTTTCGAGGTCACATGTAAACTTGACTATCAGCATGGCTACCCTGCGCTGCTCAACAATAACTCGCAACTTGACCATGTCCTCCATTCCCTTGAAGATGCAGCATATGTAAAAATCACTGAAGAAAACCCTCCTTCCATGGGTGGTGAGGATTTTGCCTATTACCTTGAAAAAGTGCCTGGCTGCTATTTCTATACTGGCGTCCGTAATCCGGAAAAAGGAATCGATCATCCTCATCACCATCCATTGTTCGACATCGATGAGGATGGCTTGAAGGCCGGGGTGGAATCCCTCTGCAGCATTGTTCTTAATTTCAATGACCATTAAAAAAGGCCATCTCTTTCGAGGATGGCCTTTTCACATATAAAAGAAGCCGGGGGAACCCCCGGCTTCTAGTATCTTCAAATATATTATTTGACGATTTCAGTTACAACGCCTGATCCAACAGTACGTCCACCTTCACGGATGGAGAAACGTGTACCGTCTTCGATCGCGATTGGAGAAATGAGTTCAACGTTCATTTCAACGTTATCGCCAGGCATAACCATTTCTGTACCTTCAGGAAGTTCTACAACACCAGTTACGTCCGTAGTACGGAAGTAGAACTGTGGGCGGTAGTTGTTGAAGAATGGAGTGTGACGTCCACCTTCTTCTTTTGAAAGTACATAAACTTCAGCTTTGAAGTTAGTGTGTGGTGTGATGGATCCAGGAGCAGCAAGTACTTGTCCACGCTGGATGTCTTCACGTGCTACACCACGGAGGAGCGCACCGATGTTGTCGCCAGCTTCTGCATAGTCAAGAAGCTTACGGAACATTTCAACACCTGTAACAGTTGTTTTAGTGGAATCTTCATTGATACCGATGATTTCAACTTCTTCACCGACTTTGATGCTACCACGTTCAACACGGCCAGTAGCAACTGTTCCACGTCCTGTGATGGAGAATACGTCCTCTACAGGCATCATGAATGGCTTGTCAGAGTCACGCTCTGGAGTCGGGATGAATTCGTCGACTGCATTCATGAGTTCCAAGATTTTGTCTTCGTATTCTTCTACGCCTTCAAGCGCTTTAAGAGCAGAACCTGCGATTACAGGGATGTCATCGCCAGGGAAGTCGTATTCAGAAAGAAGCTCACGCACTTCCATTTCTACGAGTTCAAGAAGCTCTTCGTCGTCTACCATATCTACTTTGTTGAGGAATACAACAAGTGCTGGTACACCAACGTTACGTGAAAGCAGGATGTGCTCACGAGTTTGTGGCATTGGGCCATCCGCTGCAGAAACGACTAGGATACCGCCGTCCATTTGAGCTGCACCAGTGATCATGTTTTTGACATAGTCAGCGTGACCTGGGCAGTCAACGTGCGCGTAGTGGCGTGTTTCAGTTTCGTACTCGATGTGGGAAGTGTTGATCGTGATTCCACGCTCTTTTTCTTCCGGTGCGTTATCGATCTGAGCATAGCTCTGAGCTTCGCCTGATCCTCTTTTAGCGAGAACTGTTGCGATAGCGGCTGTCAGTGTAGTTTTACCGTGGTCAACGTGACCAATTGTACCTATATTGGCATGCGTCTTGGAACGGTCGAATTTTTCTTTTGCCATTTGTATACCTCTCCTTAAAAGAATTGTTTATATTTATATTGAAACTCGGAAACGGGACGTGCCCGCCCGAGGTGTTTCTAAACCACTTATAAATGATTATGATCCAAAAATCAAGCGAGCTGATTATTCACCTTTGTTTTTCTTGATGATTTCTTCAGAAATTGATTTTGGAACTTCTTCGTAGTGATCGAATGCCATTGTATACGTGCCGCGTCCCTGCGTGTTGGAACGCAGATTCGTTGCATAGCCGAACATTTCGGAAAGTGGAACGAAAGCATTGACGACTTGCGCGTTACCGCGTGCAGCCATACCTTCAACACGTCCGCGACGGCTTGTGACATCACCCATGATATCACCCATATACTCTTCAGGCATTACAATTTCAACTTTCATGACTGGCTCAAGAATGACCGGCTCACATACTTTGGCAGCTTCTCTGAGTGCCAATGATGCAGCAACTTTAAAGGCCATTTCTGAGGAGTCGACATCGTGGTAGGAACCATCGAAGAGTTTTGCTTTGACGTCTACCATAGGGTAGCCTGCAAGCACACCGTTCTCCATGGAGTCCCTGAGTCCTGCTTCGACGGATGGAATGTATTCACGTGGAACCACACCACCGACGATCGCGTTTTCAAACTCGAATCCGCCGCCTACTTCGTTAGGTGTGAATTCGATGTGAACATCACCAAACTGGCCACGTCCACCGGATTGACGGGCGAACTTACCTTGAACAGCTGCCTGCTTCTTGAATGTCTCGCGGTAGGACACCATTGGCGCACCTACGTTACAATCCACTCTGAATTCGCGCTTCATACGGTCTACGAGGATATCAAGGTGGAGTTCACCCATACCGCCGATGATGACCTGACCCGTTTCGTTATCGGTGTGTGCCGTGAAGGTAGGGTCTTCTTCCTGAAGCTTGACGAGTGCGCTGGACATTTTGTCTTGGTCAGCTTTGGATTTAGGTTCCACAGAGAGGTGGATAACCGGCTCTGGGAAGTCCATTGATTCAAGGATGACCTGGTTCTTCTCGTCACAGAGCGTATCCCCTGTTCCAGTATCTTTCAAGCCGATCGCAGCAGCGATGTCGCCTGCATAGACAGTGGAAATTTCTTGACGGGAGTTGGCGTGCATCTGCAGGAGACGACCAACACGCTCACGTTTGTCTTTCGCCGTGTTCTGAACATAGGAGCCTGCGCTGAGGGTACCTGAGTACACACGGAAGAAAGTCAATTTACCGACGAATGGGTCCGTCATGACCTTAAAGGCAAGCGCTGCAAATGACTCAGAGTCGTCTGGCTTGGCGATAACCTCTTCATCTTCGTCATCTTTTCTGTGACCGACGATCGGTTTCACATCAAGCGGGGACGGAAGATAGTCGATTGAAGCATTAAGAAGGAGTTGGACCCCTTTGTTCTTGAATGCAGTACCGCAAAGTACAGGATAGAACTCAACATCACAAGTCGCCTGACGGATTGCAGCTTTCAATTCTTCAAGAGAAATATCTTCTCCGCCGAGGTATTTTTCCATGATGTCTTCATTCACATCGGCAAGTCCTTCAATGAGGCCTTCCCTAAGCTCTTCTGCCTTTTCTTTGTACTCAGCCGGGATTTCAATCTCCTGGACATCAGTACCAAGGTCATTGTTGTAGTTAAATGCTTTCATCTCAACCAAATCTATGATTCCTGTGAAGTTATCTTCAGAACCGATTGGGAATTGGATTGGATGCGCATTTGCTTGAAGGCGATCCTTGATCGTACTTACGGAGTACTCAAAGTCTGCACCGACTTTATCCATCTTGTTGATGAAGACGATACGCGGTACACCGTAAGTTGTCGCCTGCCTCCAGACAGTTTCCGTCTGCGGCTCAACGCCAGACTGGGCATCAAGTACCGTCACCGCGCCATCAAGTACACGTAGGGAACGTTCAACCTCTACTGTGAAGTCTACGTGGCCTGGTGTATCGATGATGTTGACACGGTGGCCGTCCCATTGTGCTGTAGTCGCAGCGGAAGTGATCGTGATTCCACGCTCCTGCTCCTGCTCCATCCAGTCCATCTGTGACGCACCTTCATGCGTTTCACCGATTTTGTGGATACGGCCGGTATAATAGAGGATACGTTCAGTCGTTGTTGTCTTACCAGCATCGATGTGGGCCATGATACCGATATTACGCGTTTTTTCTAAAGAGAATTCTCTTGCCATTGATATCTTTTTCTCCTTCCAGGAATGGAATAGATAGGCTGTTGCACAACCTTCTTATTACCAGCGGTAGTGTGCGAAAGCTCTGTTTGCTTCAGCCATCTTATGAACGTCTTCACGTTTCTTGACAGCACCACCAGTGTTGTTGGCAGCATCAAGAATTTCGTTTGCCAGGCGCTCTTCCATAGTCTTCTCCCCGCGCAGACGCGAGTAGTTCACGAGCCAGCGGAGGCCGAGAGTCGTACGGCGTTCTGGGCGCACCTCAACAGGTACTTGGTAGTTTGAACCACCTACGCGACGTGCTTTGACTTCAAGTACTGGCATGATGTTTTCGATTGCTTCATCAAAAACTTCTCCTGCATCTCTGCCGGAACGTTCCTGTACAAGATCGAAAGCTGAGTAAAGAATTCTTTGGGAAGTACCGCGTTTTCCGTCTACCATCATTTTGTTGATGAGCTTAGTCACAAGCTTGGAATTGTGGATCGGATCCGGCAATACGTCTCTTTTTGGGACTGGTCCTTTACGTGGCATAGTCATCCTCCTTTCAAAAATTTATATCATTTTATATTTTTATTTTTTCTTTTTGGCGCGTTTTGTACCGTATAGTGAACGGCTCTGTTTACGGTCGTTGACACCTGAAGTATCAAGCGCACCGCGTACAACGTGGTAGCGTACACCAGGAAGGTCCTTTACACGTCCTCCACGGATGAGTACAACACTGTGCTCTTGGAGATTGTGTCCGATTCCAGGTATATATGCGTTCACTTCAATAGTATTTGAAAGTCTCACACGTGCATATTTACGGAGGGCGGAGTTCGGTTTCTTAGGAGTCATCGTACCGACACGCGTACATACACCTCTTTTTTGTGGTGCATTTTCGTCTGTCATACGTTTCTTAAGACTGTTGTAGCCCTTGTTCAATGCTGGTGAGTCTGTGCTTTGTGATTTGCTTTGACGCGGTTTTCTCACAAGCTGGTTAATCGTTGGCATGGTTTTCCTCCTCTCTTCAATTAATCCCACACATCCAGGTGGCTCATTTTAAAGGTATAAAAAAATGTGTAAGAAATAATTCTTACATTTTGCATTTTATCTCTCCATAACAATCGTAAAGATTCAATATGGAGTAACCTTAATTATAGTAGCATCTCTGAATAGGGATGTCAACATACTATTTTAAAACAGCACCCGCTCAAAAGAGCGGGTATTCTGTTTTTATTCTTCAATGAGAATTTCTTCCTTCTGCTCTGCAGATTCAGGATGTTCGACATCAATTTCCACATCGCGGTATCTTGGCATTCCTGTACCTGCCGGTATGAGTTTACCAATGATGACGTTCTCTTTGAGGCCGAGAAGTTCATCGCGTTTACCTTTGATTGCAGCATCTGTGAGCACTCTTGTCGTTTCTTGGAAGCTTGCTGCAGAAAGGAAGCTTTCTGTTTCAAGTGACGCCTTGGTGATACCGAGCAGTACCGGTTTTGCGGTTGCCGGACGTTTGCGCTTCTTGAAGATATCACGGTTGGCATCCGTAAAGGCATGGATGTCGACCAGTGCGCCAGGGAGCAGCTTAGTATCACCTGCATCGATGATACGAACCTTCCTCAGCATCTGTCTGACCATAACCTCAACGTGCTTATCATCTATTTCAACACCCTGCATGCGGTATACTTTCTGAACTTCCTTAAGCAGGTATTCCTGCGTACGGTTCAGACCTGCAACTGCGAGGAGTTCCTTCGGTTCGATCGAACCTTCGGTCAGTATCTCACCCGGTTCGACCTTATCGCCGATTTCTACAAGCAGGCGTGCTGTCGCCGGTGCGGTATACGTCTTCGTTTCCTGCTCACCTTTGATCTTGATCTCCTGCTGGCGATCTTTGACGATTTCAATATCAGTCACCGCGCCGCGGATTTCTGAAATCATCGCCTGACCTTTCGGATTACGTGCTTCGAAGAGCTCCTGTATACGCGGCAGACCTTGAGTGATGTCGCTTCCTGCGACCCCACCTGTGTGGAATGTACGCATTGTGAGCTGTGTACCCGGCTCACCGATGGATTGTGCAGCGATTGTACCAACCGCTTCACCCACTTCCACTTTTTCGCCGGTTGCAAGGTTCTTACCGTAGCAACGTTCACATACACCGTGGCGTGTATTACACGTGAAGGCTGAACGGATGTACATTTCTTCGACGCCACTGTTCACAATCGCTTTCGCTATCTCATTTGTGATCAGTTCATTTGAGTGGACCAAGATCTCCTTCGTTTCAGGGTCCTTGACCGTTTCTTTGGCATAACGCCCTTCGAGGCGGTCGATGAGTGGCTCGATCAATTCTGAACCTTCTGTAAGCGCTGAAACGAGCAGCCCTTTATCAGTTCCACAGTCGTCATCGCGGACGATGACATCTTGTGCGACGTCGACCAGACGTCTTGTGAGGTATCCTGAGTCCGCCGTCTTAAGTGCAGTATCAGCCAGACCCTTACGTGCACCGTGCGTGGAGATGAAGTACTCAAGAACCGTCAACCCTTCACGGAAGCTGGACTTGATCGGAAGTTCTATGATCTGGCCTGACGGGTTGGCCATCAGACCGCGCATTCCGGCCAGTTGAGTAAAGTTGGACGCGTTACCCCTGGCACCTGAATCACTCATCATGAATATCGGGTTCAGGCGATCAAGTGACTGCATCAACCGTGCTTGGATATCATCCTTCGCACGCGTCCACAGCTCTATGACCGTGCCGTAGCGTTCTTCTTCCGTGATCAGGCCACGTGAGAACTGTTTCTGGACTTTTTCAACCTTCTCTTCTGTTTCATCGATGATTTCCTTCTTCTCAGGAAGTACGACTATATCAGACACACCTACAGTGATTCCGGCTTTAGATGAATACTTGAAGCCAAGATCTTTCATAAGGTCGAGCATGACGGAAGTCTCAGTGATGTGGAAGGCGTTGAACACTTCCGCTATGATCTGCCCCAGGAATTTCTTGTTGAACGGATCGACTAGAGGCGCCTCTTTGAAACGCTCTGCCAATCCACCCTCGCCAAGTTCCGATGCAGCGACGAAGTAGCGGTCCGGTGTCTTCACCTCAAGGTTTTCCCTTGTCGGTTCATTAATGTACGGGAAGGAAGGCGGCATGATTTCATTGAAGATGACTTTTCCTATCGTCGTCATGAGGATCTTGCCCTGATTTTCCTCGGAAACCTTTTCTGCTGCGAAACTGTCGGTATGCACTCCGATGCGGCTGTGGAGTTGTACATAGCCGTTCTGATAAGCCATTACAACTTCATCGGCATCCTTGAAGATATGACCTTCGCGTTTTGTGTTCTCCCTCTCGAGTGTAAGGTAGTAGTTACCGAGCACCATATCCTGTGAAGGTGTAACAACCGGCTTACCATCCTTAGGGTTCAAGATGTTTTGGGCAGCCAGCATCAATGTGCGGGCCTCAGCCTGAGCTTCTTTAGATAGCGGAACATGCACTGCCATCTGGTCACCATCAAAGTCTGCGTTATAGGCAGTCGTAACCAATGGGTGCAACCTGATCGCACGCCCTTCGACGAGTGTTGCCTCGAACGCCTGAATGCCCAGACGGTGGAGTGTCGGTGCACGGTTCAGCAGTATCGGGTGCTCCTTGATGACATCTTCAAGGACATCCCATACCTCATTTTCCATGCGCTCGATCTTACCTTTGGCATTCTTGATGTTGGTTGCCATTTCACGTTCAACAAGTTCTTTCATGACGAACGGCTTGAACAGTTCGAGAGCCATTTCCCTCGGCAGTCCACACTGATACATCTTCAGGCTTGGACCAACTACGATGACTGAACGTCCAGAGTAGTCGACACGTTTACCGAGCAAGTTCTGACGGAAACGTCCCTGTTTCCCTTTCAGCATGTGGGAGAGGGATTTGAGCGGACGGTTCCCCGGACCAGTCACCGGACGACCACGACGGCCGTTATCGATCAATGCATCAACAGCTTCCTGGAGCATACGTTTTTCGTTCTGGACGATGATTCCAGGTGCTCCCAAGTCAAGGAGACGCTTGAGGCGGTTATTACGGTTGATGACCCGGCGGTAGAGGTCGTTCAAGTCACTTGTGGCGAAACGTCCGCCATCAAGCTGGACCATCGGACGGATTTCCGGCGGGATGATCGGCAGTACATCAAGAATCATCCAGGCAGGGTCATTACCTGAGCTCCGGAACGATTCGACGACTTCAAGACGCTTGATTGCACGCGTCAATCTTTGGCCTGTTGCTGTTTCCAGCTCTTTTCTGAGTTGGGCGAGTTCATCTTCAAGATTGACATCCATCAACAGTTCTCTGATGGCTTCAGCACCCATCTTGGCCGTAAACGTATTGCCGTGCTTATCGTAATATTCCCTGTACTCGCGCTCAGTCAGCAGTTGCTTAGGCTCAAGCCCTGTAGATCCCGGCTTGATGACTGCATAGGAAGCGAAGTAGATGACTTCTTCCAGGGAGCGTGGGGACATATCAAGCAGCAGTCCCATCCTGGACGGGATGCCTTTGAAATACCAGATGTGGGAGACAGGGGCAGCAAGTTCAATGTGCCCCATCCTCTCACGTCTGACTTTGGCACGTGTCACTTCCACACCACAGCGGTCACAGACCATGCCTTTATATCTTACACGCTTATATTTACCGCAGCTACATTCCCAATCTTTCGTCGGGCCGAATATCTTTTCACAGAAAAGGCCGTCACGTTCAGGCTTAAGCGTTCTATAGTTGATCGTTTCAGGTTTCTTGACTTCACCGAAAGACCATGAACGGATCTTTTCGGATGAAGCCAGACCTATTTTCATATATTCAAATCTATTTACATCTATCAATGAGCTTTCCTCCCTAAAGTTTTATCAAGCTCAATCATCATTCAGTGACATCTTCAGTCGCTGCTTTTGGCTGCGCACTCAAATTCATCTGATTAGGCGCTTCGTCCTCTTCTGTATCACGCATCTCGATTTCTTCGTCATTCTCATCAAGCAGATTGACATCGAGACCGAGGCTCTGCAACTCCTTCATCAGTACACGGAATGATTCAGGCACGCCGGGTTTAGGGACATTTTCACCTTTTACGATCGCTTCGTAGGTCTTCACGCGACCGACGGTATCATCGGATTTGACCGTCAGGATTTCCTGGAGGGTATAGGCGGCACCATATGCTTCCAGTGCCCATACTTCCATTTCCCCGAAACGCTGGCCACCGAACTGGGCTTTACCGCCAAGTGGCTGCTGTGTAACAAGTGAATATGGTCCGGTACTTCTCGCATGGAGTTTGTCGTCGACCATGTGGGCAAGTTTGAGCATGTACATGACACCAACGGAGATGCGGCTCTCAAACGGTTCTCCCGTTCTGCCATCGTAGAGGACAGTCTTACCATCATGGGCAAGTCCTGCTTCTGACATCGTCTCCCATACATCTTCCTCATTCGCACCGTCAAATACTGGAGAAGCCATCTTCACACCCATGGCACGGGAAGCCATGCCGAGGTGAAGTTCAAGCACTTGTCCGATATTCATACGCGATGGTACCCCAAGTGGGTTGAGCATGAGGTCGATTGGTGTGCCATCTGGCATATAAGGCATATCTTCCTCAGGTAGGATCCTGGAGATGACACCTTTGTTACCGTGTCGTCCACACATTTTGTCACCTACGTTGATCTTACGCTTTTGTACGATATAGACACGCACGAGCTGGTTGACCCCTGGAGAGAGTTCGTCACCATCTTCACGGTTGAAGACTTTGACATCCAGTACAATGCCTCCTGCGCCATGCGGTACACGAAGTGAGGTATCACGCACTTCACGCGCTTTCTCACCAAATATCGCATGGAGTAGACGCTCTTCAGCTGTCAGTTCGGTTACACCTTTAGGGGTGACTTTACCGACGAGGATATCGCCGTCCTTGACTTCAGCACCGATGTGTACGATACCGCGATCATCCAGTTTCTTCAGCGCATTATCAGAAACGTTCGGAATGTCCCTTGTGATTTCTTCAGGCCCAAGTTTCGTATCTCTGGATTCAGATTCGTACTCTTCTATGTGAATGGATGTATAGACGTCATCCTTGACCATACGTTCACTCATGATGACAGCGTCCTCATAGTTGTAGCCGTCCCAAGTCATGAAGCCGACCACCAGGTTTTGACCCAGTGCCATCTCGCCGTTATCCATGGACGGACCATCAGCAAGGATTTCACCTTTGGCGACAATGTCGTCTTTTGCGACAATCGGTTTCTGGTTATAGCACGTTCCGGAGTTCGAACGGATGAATTTGGACAGTTTATATACATCTTTGTCCGTCTCAACTTCTTTTCCATTCTGATCTTCAATCCGACGTATGTGGATTTCTTTCGCTTCCACACGTTCTACACGGCCTTTGTAGCGTGCGACGATTGCAGCACCAGAGTCGCGTGCAGCTACGTGCTCCATGCCCGTACCGATGTGTGGTGACTGTGGAATCAGGAGTGGTACAGCCTGACGTTGCATGTTGGCACCCATCAAAGCACGGTTCGAGTCATCGTTTTCGAGGAACGGGATACACGCCGTCGCCGCAGAAACAACTTGTTTCGGGGATACGTCCATGTAGTCCATGCGTTCTCTCGCCATCTTCGTGTTGTTACCACGGAAGCGGCAGACGATTTCTTCATTGGTGAATGAACCATCTTCCTCAAGGAGCGCGTTCGCCTGGGCGACGACGTAGCTGTCTTCTTCGTCAGCCGTCAGATAATGCGTCTCGCTCGTGACCTTGTTCGTTTCCGGATCAACTCTTCTATAAGGAGTCTCGATGAAGCCGAACTCATTGACCCGTGCATAACTGGACAGGGAGTTGATCAGACCGATGTTCGGCCCTTCCGGCGTTTCGATTGGACACATGCGTCCGTAGTGGGAGTAGTGTACGTCACGTACTTCCATTCCTGCACGCTCACGCGTCAGACCGCCGGGTCCAAGTGCAGATAGCCGTCTCTTGTGCGTCAATTCGGCAAGTGGATTCGTCTGGTCCATGAATTGCGACAGCTGTGAACTTCCGAAAAACTCCTTGATGGAGGCGATTACCGGACGGATATTGATCAGCTGCTGAGGAGTGATGGATTCAGCATCCTGAATCGACATGCGTTCCCTCACTACACGTTCCATACGGGAGACACCAATCCTGAATTGGTTTTGGAGCAGTTCCCCTACAGAGCGCAGACGGCGGTTGCCGAGGTGGTCTATATCGTCAGTGTGTCCTACGCCGTGAAGCAGGTTGAAGAAATAGCTCATTGAAGCGATGATGTCAGAAGGTGTGATTGACTTCACTTCAACATCAGGGAATGCGTTTCCTATGATCGTTGTCGTGCCCTCTTCCATGTTCGGCGCTTCAACTTTTATGGATTGGATCTCAATCGGCTCATCGAGCAGTCCATTCTCTAGATGATATGTTTCCAGGTTCGCATTGGATTCAAGGACATCCATGATGCCGTCCAATGTACGCCTGTCGATTGTAGTGCCTGTTTCTGCTACAATCTCTCCCGTTTCCCGGTCGACGATCGGCTCAGCCAATACCTGGTTGAACAGACGGTCTTTCAGGTGGAGTTTCTTGTTCATCTTATAGCGCCCTACACTCGCAAGGTCATAGCGTTTCGGATCGAAGAAGCGGGAATATAGAAGGTTTCTCGCATTTTCGACAGTTGGTGGTTCGCCTGGGCGAAGTCGTTCGTAGATTTCTAGGAGTGCCTGATCTACCGTTTCGGTAGTATCCTTCTCAAGCGTATTCCTGACGTATTCATTATCTCCAAGAATATTGATGATTTCCTGGTCAGTAGAGAATCCAAGCGCTCTAAGAAGTATAGTCATAGGCAGTTTACGTGTACGGTCGATCCTCACGTAGACGATGTCCTTGGCGTCTATTTCATATTCAAGCCAGGCACCGCGGTTTGGAATCACTGTCGCGCCAAACCCTCTTTTGCCGTTCTTATCGATTTTCTCGGAATAATAGACAGATGGACTTCTGACAAGTTGTGATACTATGACGCGTTCCGCCCCATTGATGACGAACGTGCCGGTATCAGTCATCAGAGGAAAATCACCCATGAACACTTCCTGTTCTTTAACCTCGCCCGTCTCTTTTATGATCAGACGGACTTTCACACGCAAAGGTGCAGAATAAGTTGCATCATGGTTCTTTGCTTCGTCCTCATCATATTTAGGTTCGCCAAGTTTATAGTCGACGAACTCCAATGACATATTACCCGTGAAGTCTTCAACTGGAGAAATGTCCTTGAACATCTCTATAAGGCCTTTCTCCAGGAACCATTCGTAGGATTTTGTCTGGATTTCGATCAGGTTCGGCAGATCCATTTTTTCTTCGATTCGTGCATAACTTCTGCGTGTAGCGTGTCTTCCATATTGAATCAGTTCACTCATCGACAGATTCACCCCTAATAAAAATTACGTAAAACATTCACCGAAGCAGTTAAACAGTTAATAAGACAAAAAGAAAACGGAATCGAAACCAACCCCATTTTCTATTAATCAACTATATTTATACGCTCCATTCAATCCGCACTGAAAAAATGCATACTGATTGACATTATATTTTTACATTCTATAACTATATCACAGAAAAAAAGTCAAGTCAAATTTAAGATTGGCTGACGATTCCCTTCAGGACATAGTATCCTTTATCCTTCACAAGTGTCTCCACATTGCCGAATCTTTCTTGGATGGCTTTGCGATATGAAGCCATCCCCTGCTTTTTTTGGACGACCATGTAGAATGCACCATCCTCCAAACGTCCGGCGGCATCTTCTATGATGTCGAGCACCACATCTTTGCCTGCCCTGAACGGAGGATTCGTAACGTAGAAGTCTGGTTTAAAAGCTTCGGCATGGGCGTCGTATTCACTGCGGTCCATCACTTCGGCCGTCACTTTATTGCGGGTGGCATTCTCCCTGGAGAGCAAAAGCCCATCCGGATTCACTTCAATCATCAGGGGGACTGCATTAAGGACATCTCCGAGGACAATCCCGATCGGACCGTAGCCTGCCCCCATGTCAATGAAGTCTCCGCCCGCATCAGCACCCCTATCCTTTATGATAGCATCAATAAGAACCGCGCTGCCGTAATCGATCCGATCCTTGGAGAAGACACCGCGGTCTGTTTTAAATGTGTAGCGCTTATCTTGGTACACATACTCTATATCCTTATAGTTATGTTCCGAATCGTGTCCGGTGAAATAATGGCTCATCACACCACTCCTATATTCATGCGCCGTCATTATGTAAATAAAGAGACTCATTTAAACAACCGTTTAAAATGAGCCTCCCTACATGTCTGAATTAGATTATTTAAGTTCTACGCTTGCGCCAACTTCTTCGAGTTGTGCTTTAAGCTCTTCAGCATCTTCTTTAGAAGCGCCTTCTTTGACGACTTTAGGTGCACCGTCAACGACTGCTTTAGCATCTTTGAGGCCAAGGCCTGTCGCTTCACGAACGACTTTGATGACTTTGATCTTGGAAGATCCAGCATCTGTAAGTTCAACGTCGAACTCAGTCTGCTCTTCTGCTGCCGCTTCGCCTGCACCAGCGCCTGCTGCTGCTACTGGAGCTGCAGCTGTAACGCCGAACTCTTCTTCTATTGCTTTGACAAGGTCATTCAGTTCAAGTACGGACATACCTTTGATTTCTTCAATGATTTGTTCTTGGGACATTATAATTCCTCCATTTATTGGTATAGTTTATTAAGCTTCTTCGTTTTCCTTCTCTTCACCGACAGCTTTAACTGCATAGGCGAAGTTGCGTACTGGTGCTTGCAGTACAGAAAGTAGCATGGACACGAGTCCATCTTTGTCTGGAAGCGTTGCAATTGCTTTGACATCTTCAACCGGTGTGAATTGACCTTCGATGATGCCTGCTTTGATTTCCAATGCTTCATGATCTTTGGCGAAGTTGTTCAAGATCTTCGCAGGCGCGATCACATCTTCGTTTGAGAATGCAATAGCGTTTGGTCCCGTCAGGAATTCATTGATTTCAGTAAGCTCAGCTTTTTCTGCCGCGCGGCGCGTCATCGTATTCTTGTAGACTTTGAATTCGATATTCGCTTCACGGAGCTGTTTGCGAAGCTCAGTCATTTCAGAAACAGTCAGACCACGGTAGTCTACAAGTACAGTAGATACAGAGTTCTTGAATTGTTCTGTGATGACATCGATGTGTTGCTGTTTAGCTTCAATCACTGTTGACATAGTTACACCTCCATATTTATTTGTGTATCCGGTGCAATAAAAAAAGCACCTTTTACCCTCGGCAAAAAGTGCTTGAATTTATATTGAATATCATTCAAGTCTTAATCATTTGCCTCGGTAGGATGGGCTTTTAAGCACGATGGCTCCTACTGTCTTAGGTAGTATTAAAATACAACTGCAACTATACATAATATAGATGCAGTTGTCAATATATACTTTAGGGTCGTTCTAGGCCCTGATTATGCTAGGATCCACTTTGATGCCAGGTCCCATAGTTGAAGAAACTGCAGTGGTCTTGAAGTATACACCTTTTGAAGATGCTGGCTTCGCTTTTGCAAGCGCGTCATGGACTGCTTTGAAGTTCTCGACAAGCTTATCTTCATCGAAGGATACTTTGCCGATCGCTGCATGCACGATACCGGATTTTTCTGCACGGTATTCCACTTTACCTGCCTTGATTTCTTCGACTGCTTTCGTAACGTCCATCGTTACAGTGCCAGTCTTAGGGTTTGGCATGAGACCTTTAGGTCCAAGCACACGGCCGAGTTTACCTACTTCGCCCATCATGTCAGGTGTTGCTACGATTACGTCGAAATCGAACCATCCTTCATTAATCTTCTTGATGTAGTCCTCTCCTACGAAATCTGCACCTGCTGCTTCTGCTTCCTTAGCCTTCTCACCTTTAGCGAATACCAATACACGTTGTGACTTCCCAGTACCGTGCGGCAAGACGATTGCTCCACGGATCTGCTGGTCATTCTTACGCGTATCAATACCCAGGCGGAATGCTACTTCAACAGAGGCATCGAAGTTGACAGTGCTTGTCTCTTTAGCGAGTTTGACTGCTTCTTCAATGCTGTAAGATGCGTTTTGGTCAAACTTCTCAAGAGCTGCCTGATACTTCTTACTTCTCTTAGCCATTTCTATTCCTCCTTGTGGTTATAGCGGGTAATCCTCCCACGTTTGTATTAATACTTTGTTTTCATGTTCAGTCAAATTATTTTTCTATAGAGAAGCCCATGCTTCTGGCTGTACCTTCGACCATACGCATAGCCGCTTCGACGTCTGCTGCATTAAGATCTTCCATTTTAGTTTCAGCGATTTCACGCACTTGCGCTTCAGTTACGCTGGCCACCTTGTTTGTGTTTGGTTCTCCAGAACCTTTTTCAACGTTTGCAGCTTTCTTGAGAAGAACTGCTGCTGGTGGTGTTTTTGTGATGAATGTAAATGAGCGGTCTTCGAATACGGAAATTTCAACCGGAATGATGAGACCCGCCTGTTCTTGTGTACGTGCGTTGAATTCTTTACAGAATCCCATGATGTTCACACCAGCTTGACCCAATGCCGGACCTACCGGTGGTGCTGGATTCGCTTTACCTGCAGGAATCTGCAATTTTACAATGTTGATTACTTTTTTAGCCACGATGTGCACCTCCTCGTTATCGTGATGTGGTCACAGGATGTCAGTTTTCACCCTCCCACTCGCATCTATAAAAAAAGATGGCCGAAAAAATTTCGACCATGATAATATACCACTATTCCATTAAAAAAGCAAGTGAGTTATTACAATTTCTCGATCTGGTCAAACTCCACTTCGACCGGGGTTTCACGCCCGAACATCTCGACCAGCACAGTCAATTTATAGTGCTCTTCATCGATGGAGCGGATTTCGCCCATCTGATTTTTGAACGGTCCATCGACGATGTTGATGGATTCGCCGACTTCGACTTCGAAATCGACGGTGCGTTCAGCCATGCCCATCTGTTTCAGGATGAACTTCACTTCTTCCGGCAGAAGCGGATTCGGCTTACTGCCTGCACCTTGGGAGCCGACGAAGCCTGTAACCCCTGGGGTATTGCGGACGATGTACCAGGACTCATCCGTCATGATGAGTTCGACGAGCACATATCCCGGGAACGTCTTCTTCATTGCCGTTTTGCGCTTGCCGTCCTTTAAGGTCGTCTCTTCCTCTTCAGGGATGATGACGCGGAAAATCTGATCCTGCATGTTCATCGATTCAAGCCGGGCTTCAAGGTTCTTCTTCACTTTATTTTCATATCCGGAATAAGTATGCACCGCATACCAGTTCTTTTCTCCAGACATAGTATCTCTCCTTTGGTTACATTAAGTCTATGAGTGCGGAGATACCCAGGTCCAGCGCATAGAAAAACGCCAGAAAGAATATCACTGTGAACATGACGACCGCTGTATAGCGGACCGTTTCCTGACCGGTCGGCCAGCTTACCTTCTTCATCTCGCTGACAACGTTCTGCAGGAAATTCTTATCATTTGCCATCGGTTGTTTCCTCCTGTATCAGATGGAACTCTTATGAGTCTGATGCCGGTTGCACGTTTTGCAGTACTTCCTGATGGATAGTCTTTCCTTGTGCTCGGTAGTCGTCCTATAATTGCGCGACCCGCATCCAGTGCATGTTAGCGCCACTTTCATCATAGCTCCCTCATTTCAATTCTAATTCACTATACCGATTTCATGCCGTGTTGTCAAATGGCCCTCCTTCCCACCCCTCATGGCTTAGAAGCTCTTTTTTACGCCTGATGCGGTGCAGCGTATTGAGCACCGCTTTCCTGTCCAGTTCAAAGGCCAGACACACATCTTCGATGCTGTGCCCCAGGTCGAGGTGTTGCAGAACTTTCTGCTCCAGAGGTGAACAGATTCCCTTTTTATGCAGCAGGTATTGGAGCTGCTCTTCCTTTACCATCATATTGATCGGATCCGCTTCCCGCTCGCTGCGCTTTGATTCGTCATACATCTTTTCGATGGATGTCCGTTCCCGGCAGCGCCTGAGTCCGTTCGCGCTGGACCTGCTCATCATTTCGAAGCGAAGCGTCCGGTAGAGGTAATGCATATATTTGCCGCGGGTATGGTCATAGCGGCTGCATAGTTTGAGCGCGACTTCCATCATCTCCTGTTCCATATCCTCGCGGTCCTGGAAATGTTCGGAATAGCGGTAGGTCAGCCGCCTGACATATGGTCTGATCCTTTCATCCATTATATCAAAAGCGGCAACGTCACCCCCATCCACACGGCAGGCGAGCTCATCCATGTCATCATCTGTTCCACGCTCACGGATATAAAATTGGTATGCAGTGATATGGTACATGACCGATCCCCCCAGAACTTTATTCAAGAATAAGAGGAATCATCAATATATTCAATATGCTAAAAACGGCCACGCCGCCATTTCTCGAGTTTCGCTTGGACATCCTGCCGGATATCCAGTTTCTGTCTGGGCATTTTTTCGTTAATCGCATCTATTTTTTCACTGATATTCTTTTCAGCTTCCGCCAAGTTCAGCCACATCTCACGGGATGATATCCGGTAGGCGCCGAGGGCAAATATCGCATTCTGTTCAGTCAAGTCACTTGTCACGACACTGATCTCCGATAAGTGGGGGTGGTAATGATCATGCACAAACCGTTCGATGTATTCATCCGCCGTCTCCTTCTCTTTTGTGTAGACCACGGTGACGCCGTGAAAATCACGCACACTCTCCTTCGAACGCACTTCATAGGCATCGAACACACAGATGATTTCCTGATTGACCACCGACTGGTACTCCGCGAGAGCGGCCAATATCTTCTCCCTTGGCAGCTGGAGCGACTGCAGCGACTCTTTATGCAGTTCCGGGTCGGCCCCGAGGAGGTTGTAGCCATCGACGATCAGAATGCGTCTTTTTTTACGTCTCATGTCATTCACGCCCAGCGTCTTGTTTGCGGAACACTTCATACATCAGCAGAGCAGCTGAGACCGATGCATTAAGACTGGTAATATGGCCGATCATAGGAATCTGGACGATGAAATCGCATTTTTCCAGAGTCTTTCTGCTGATCCCCTTGCCCTCGCTCCCGACCACCAAGGCGATATTCATATCTGCTGACATTTCCCGGTAATCCATGTTGCCTCTGCCTTCACTTCCGACGACCCAGAATCCCTGATCCTTCAAGGTATCAATTGTCTGGTTGATGTTCGTCACCCTTACGACCGGCACATGTTCAATTGCCCCGGTGGATGTTCTTGCGACGGTATCTGTAAGTTGGACGGAGCGGCGATTTGGTATGATCACCCCGTCAAAACCGGTCGCATCACATGTCCTGAGTATAGATCCGAGATTATGTGGATCTTCCAGGCCATCCAGGATAATCACGTTTGAACGTTTGCCCGCCACTTTTTCCAGCAGCGTCTCAAGCGCCATATATTCGTGCGGGCTGCCCATCGCCACAACACCTTGATGCCGTTCATCAGTCATACCGTCGAGCTTCGTCTTCGGTACTGTCTGCACGACGATTTTCTTTTTTCTGGCGGCATCCAATATATCCTTGATCTGTCCTTTATTGACGGAATCCTGGATGAACACCTTATTGATCTCCGTTTCTCCCTGCAGGGCTTCCCTTACTGCGTGGCGTCCTGCAATCACTCCATTAGTCATCTTTATCCCTCCCGATTTCCAATATGATGGCCATAAGCGCATCGATCCGGCTAGTGTTGCCGGAAAGATGGAGATGCCCGATCAATGCCTCGAGCCCGGAAGCATTGCGGTAATCCTTTATGGTTGCGTTCTTGGCCCTTGTGGCACTTGATTTATTACGCGCCTTTCTGGCAATGTCCCACTCCGCTTCCGTCAGTTCATTCTTTCGGAGATAATCCAGTGCACGCGCCTGCGCGGAGGCATTTACCATCCGGTTGGCCGCCTGATGGAGCGCATCCGGCTTCAAGTACGGATTGGCAGCCAAAAGGTGGCTCCTCACATAGACGGAATAGACGGCGTCACCCACGAAGGCAAGCGATAAGGGCTGCATCGTTTCAAGCTTGCGATCATCCACGCCTGAACCTCACACCTTCCTTGGTGTCCTCCAGGATGATGCCCTGCGCCTTCAAGTCGTCCCTGATTGCGTCGGCGCGCTTGAAGTCACGGCTCTGCCGCGCCTCATTGCGCTCTGCTATTAGCGCTTCGATGTCTTCATCAAGCAATACTTGTTCTTCTTCCAGGCCAACACCAAGCACTTCGCTGTAGCTGTCGAACGCCTCGATGAAACGCATGAGCGTCTCTTTGCATGTCGTCTGGCGGCGCATGTATTTATTCAATTCCGATGTCAGATCGTGCCAAGCACTGATTGCGTTGGCGGTATTGAAATCGTCATCCATGTGCGCTTCGAATACTTCGAGGTTCTGTTCTATAAGGCGATGGACTGCTTCGTCTCCTTCATTACCCACTGCACTGTCCAGACGTTCCTTAGCCTTCGCATAGCTAGACTGGATGCGTCTGAGTCCATTCTCCGCAGCCTGCACCAGTTCCCTGTTATAGTTTATCGGGTTGCGGTAGTGCACACTGATCATGAAGAAGCGTAGTACGTCCGGATCGATTTCTTTCAGGATGTCGTGGACCAGTATGAAGTTGCCGAGGGATTTCGACATCTTTTCGTTGTCGATATTGATGTAGCCGTTATGCATCCAGTAGTTTGCAAACGTCTCATCGGTCATGCATTCACTTTGGGCAATTTCATTTTCGTGGTGTGGGAACGTAAGGTCTTGGCCGCCTGCATGTATGTCGATCGTATCACCCAGGTGGCGCCTTGCCATGACGCTGCACTCAATGTGCCAGCCCGGCCGGCCTTCGCCCCACGGTGAATCCCACTTTATCTCATTCGGCTTCGCTTGTTTCCACAGTACGAAGTCAAGTGGGTCTTCCTTCTTTTCACCCGCGTCGATCCTCGCGCCAACTTTCAGGTCATCAACCGACTGATGGGACAGTTTACCGTAATCTTCGAAAGAGCGTGTATGGAAGTAGACGTCGCCCTCCGATTCATAGGCATGCCCTTTGTCAATCAGCACTTTGATGAATTCGATGATGTCATCCATATGATCCATGACACGAGGATGCGCTGTGGCCTTCTTGACGTTCAACGCGCCCGTATCCTCAAAGAACGCCTCTATGAAACGCTCCGCAATGACAGGCACTTCTTCTTTCAGTTCATTGGATGCCTTGATCAGCTTGTCATCAACATCCGTGAAATTGGAGACGTAGTTGACTTCATATCCCTTGTACTCCAGATAGCGGCGGACGGTGTCGAAGGCGATGGCAGGGCGGGCGTTACCGATATGGATATAGTTGTACACGGTTGGTCCGCACACGTACATCTTGACCTTCCCTGCTTCGAGCGGTTCGAATGTCTCTTTTCTCCTTGTGAGTGAATTAAATATCTTTATCATTTTCAACATCTCTCCTGAATTCTTTTATTTCGTCCTCCAGTGCACGGATCTTCTCCTGGAGTGGGTCTGGGAGGCTGCTGTGTTCGAAGACCTGTCCCCTCCTTACCCTCTCCCCTTTCTGTTTGACCACCTGGCCCGGGATGCCGACCACTGTCGAGTGTGGCGGGATATCCTTCAGCACTACGGAGTTCGCTCCCACTTTTGAGCATTCCCCGATGCGAATATTGCCGAGCACCTTCGCTCCGGTCGCGATCAGCACGAAATCATCGATGTCTGGATGCCGTTTCTTTTCTTCCTTACCCGTACCGCCGAGGGTGACCCCCTGGTAGATTGTTACATCATTACCGATGCGGCATGTCTCCCCGATCACTGTGCCACTACCGTGGTCGATGAACAGACGCCGCCCGATTTCTGCGCCCGGGTGTATTTCGATGCCGGTGAAGAAGCGGCTGATCTGGGAAATGATCCGGGCCAGGCTGGTGGCGTTCCTTCTATAAAGGCGATGGGCCAACAGGTGGCTCCATACTGCATGTAAACCTGAATAAGATAAGAAGACTTCCCACCTGCTCTTTGCTGCCGGGTCCAGCTCCATAACCATATCGATGTCTTCTTTCATTCTGCTGAACATATGTCATCCTCCTATATTAAAATGGCCTCTGTCCATATATGGACAGAGGCGCATCATGCACGGTTCCACTCTGTTTGCAGCTTTAGCTGCCACTTGAATATTCATATCAACATTACAGAGGGCAGTTCTGATCGATAGACGGTTATCCTTTCAGCAGCCGGATAATCTCTTATTTCCGCTCAATGACCATACTCGGGGTCTCTGTTGTAATAATCATAAGGTATTGATTCACAGGGTGCAACAAGTTTGCTTATTTTATGTCAGCTTCTGAATTCTGTTAAGCGTCTTTTCCTTGCCGATGAGCGCAATGGCGTCCGGCAGTTCCGGCCCACGCGTCTGGCCGGTCACGGCGACACGGATCGGCATGAAAAGTTTCTTGCCTTTATAGCCCGTTGATTTCTGGACATCTTTTATTGCAGCTTTGATCGCTTCAGGGGTGAATGTTTCAAGGTCACTGAAACGGGCATGGAGCGCCG
The DNA here is from genome assembly GCF_055379195.1 of Salinicoccus jeotgali. Classification (NCBI taxonomy): domain Bacteria; kingdom Bacillati; phylum Bacillota; class Bacilli; order Caryophanales; family Staphylococcaceae; genus Salinicoccus; species Salinicoccus jeotgali. Next base: position 2,172,582 of record NZ_AP043830.1, read on the forward strand.
CCATCAGCTCAGGTATATGCTCCTGCGAGATCACTTCGTTGGCCGCCTCGTCAAACTCAATCTCTTCTTTGAAGAACTGTTCAGACAGCGTTGTGATTTCTCCTGCAAAACTCATCTGCTCCTGATACAGGGCAACAAGTTTACGGGCCCACGCCAGCGACTCTTCGGAAGCATTCTCTTCAAGCAAGCCCTCTTTTACAAGGTGCGGCAATGCCATATCAAAGACAGTTTCCGTGTCTTTTTCTTTCATGTACTGGTTGTTGATCCAAGTCAACTTCTGCTTGTCGAAGAATGCAGGTGATTTCGACAGGCGCGTTTCATCAAACAATTCGATGAATGCTTCTTTGGAGAATATCTCCTCTTCCCCTTCAGGCGTCCATCCGAGCAGGGCGATGAAGTTGAAGAGGGCTTCCGGCAGATAGCCGAGTTCTTTATATTGTTCAATGAACTGGATGATGGAGCCGTCCCTTTTGGACAATTTCTTCTTCTCTTCGTTGACTATGAGGGTCATGTGGCCGAATTTCGGTTCTTCCCAGCCCATTGCTTCATAGATCATCTGCTGCTTCGGTGTGTTGGAGATGTGGTCATCTCCCCTGAGTACATGCGAGATTTCCATCATATGGTCATCGACCGCCACTGCGAAGTTATAGGTCGGTACGCCGTTCTTCTTCACAATGACCCAGTCGCCGATGCCGTTTGAATCGAAGGATACTTCACCTTTGACGATGTCATCGAATTTATATGTCTTGTCGGCGGGCACGCGGAAGCGGATGCTCGGTTCCCTGCCTTCATCGATGAAAGCCTGCTCCTCCTCAGGCGTGAGGTTGGCGTGCTGGCCGCCATAGCGTGGCATCTCACTGCGGGCGATCTGCGCTTCCCGTTCTGCCTCAAGCTCCTCTGAAGTCATATAGCAACGGTATGCTTTATTTTCTTTAAGCAGCTGGTCGATGACCGGCTGGTAGATGTGCTGCCGTTCTGATTGGCGATATGGGCCATAGCCGCCATCGCGGTCGACGCTCTCATCCCATTCGAGCCCGAGCCACTTGAGGTAGTGCAGCTGGGACTCCTCGCCCCCTACTATGTTCCTCGAAGTATCGGTATCTTCGATGCGGATGATGAAATCGCCGTCATAGCGGCGGGCAAACAGATAGTTGAACAGTGCAGAACGTGCGTTTCCGATATGCAGATAGCCTGTCGGGCTCGGTGCATACCTTACTCTTACTTTACTCATGGTCATTCCTCCGTTTTTCTATTAATACTACAGCCTCAGAAGCGATGCCCTCGCCCCTGCCTGTGAATCCGAGTTTTTCGGTCGTCGTCGCCTTGATGTTGACGTTGTCCACCGACGTCTCAAGAAGAGACGCGGTAACCTCGCGCATAGCATCGATATGCGGTCTGAACTTCGGCGCCTCAGCCATTATGACGGCGTCGATGTTCCCTATGATATATCCTTTTTCGTGCATCATCCCCACTACTTCTCCAAGCAGCACTTTCGAGTCCATATCCTTGAAGGCCTCATCCGTGTCCGGGAAAAACTTGCCGATATCGCCAAGCGCAAGCGCCCCGAGTATCGCATCGGCAACGGTATGGAGCAGCACATCTGCATCAGAATGCCCTTTAAGTCCGCGGTCGTGCGGGATATCAATGCCGCCGACGATCAGCGGGCGGCCTTCTTCAAATGCATGCACATCAAAGCCGTGTCCAATCCTTAACATGTCATCCCTCCCTTTTATTCATGATGGATTCTGCCACTTTCAGATCTTCCCTGGTCGTTATCTTAATATTATCATATGTCGACGGGGTGACATGGACGCTTACGCCCAACGCTTCCACCATCATTGAATCGTCGGTGACCGACAGTTCGTTTTCCAGTGCATTCCGGTAGGCGGACACCAACAATTCGTAGTCGAACGCCTGAGGGGTGTGGACCGCAACCACCCGGTCACGGTCGATGGTCGCCTCGACGGTGCTGCCATCTATGCGCTTCAACGTATCTTTCGGCTTCACTCCGCAGATCACTGCCTTATGGACCGGCACCGCTTCCTTCAGATGGGTAAGCGTCTCTTTTGAAACAAAGGGCCGGGCGCCGTCATGGACGAATACGTAATCTGCCGGTTCAATCGCGCTGAGCACGTTATATATGCTGTGCTGCCGCTCTTTCCCACCTTCGATTATGCCCCTGACTTTTGTGCATCCTGCCAAGATCTCATGGAGGGTGTCGATTTCATTCTTGCGGCCGGCAAGATAAATGGCGTTGCAGTCTGGGTCCGCCTCAAATTTCTCCACGGTCATGCGTATGACCGGCGATTCACCGAGGGGGATGAAGATCTTGTTATAATCCGTGTTCATCCTGCTTCCCATGCCGGCAGCCGGGATGATTACTGTGTATTTCATCATTTCCTCACTCTCTTTGCAAACACGATACGTCCTGAATTGGTCTGGAGCACACTGACGACTTCCACGGTGATGGTTTTGTTGATGTCTGCCTTGCCATCTTCAACGACCACCATTGTACCGTCTTCCAGATATCCGACGCCCTGGTTTTCTTCCTTGCCCGTCTTTGATACGAGCAGGCTGAACCGATCCCCTTGGATGACGGCCATTTTGATGGCATCGGAGAGCTCATTTACATTGAGTACTTTTATCTGGTGGAGCTGGCACACCTTATTAAGGTTATAATCGGTCGTTATGATGGCACCTTTTTCAGCCTTTGCAATTTCAATCAGCTGGTGGTCTACATCAAGCTTGTCATACTCGACGTCCCTGATTTCAACCTCGGCCGCATTCTGCTTCTGCAGGGCATTCAACATATCCAGGCCCCGCTGCCCCTTATCACGCTTGATCGGGTCGGTGGCGTCGGCGATCAATTGGAGTTCGTCAAGCACGAATTGCGGGATGACAAGCACACCTTCAATGAAGCCGGTTTTTGCTACATCCACTATTCTACCATCTATGATCGCACTCGTATCAAGGAATTTTTTATGGTTCCTATATTCTTTTTCTTTAGATTTAGAGAAGTTGCCCGGCAGGAAATCAAGCACCTCGCCGAATTTCTTGAGCCCAATCTGAAACCCGAGGTATCCGAGGATCACAGCCACTATAAACGGGACGATGTCGCGGACTATGGGAATGTCCATGGCATTTATCAAAAGGGATATCAAAACAGCAATCAGCAGTCCGATAAGCGTCCCCAATGTAGCGGATACAATCTCTGCAAGACTCCGGTTCAAGATGAGGCCCTCGCTCCGTCTTATGAGACTTTCGACTTTGGGGAGGGTCCATGAGAAGAAGACGAGAAAAAGAAGCAGACCCGAAAGCCCGAAGACGAGCACATTGTCCAAGATGAGCGGAACGTCCCAAGGCAGAATTTGAAATATTAAAGGCATCAGCCAGACACCTAAGGAAATCCCGATCAATACATACAATACATAGAGCAGGTATCGCAACATAACCATTCACCTCCTGTTTTATTTGGATATCGCCATCTTCAGGGCATCCTTCAGATTGCGCACACTTACAACTTCTATACCATCCGGCACATTCAAGCCACTCATGTTGGAAGCTGGGATGACGGCGCGGTTGAAGCCAAGCTTGGCAGCCTCCTGCAGACGCTGTTCTATTTTGGTGACCCGCCTGACTTCGCCGGTCAATCCGACCTCTCCGATAAAGCAGTCGTCCCCTCTTATCGAGGCGCCCTTGAAGCTCGAAGCGATGCTGACGACGATGCTGAGGTCGACTGCAGGCTCATCGAGTCGGACGCCACCGGCCACTTTGATGTAGGCGTCATGCTGCTGCATAAGCAGCCCTTCGCTTTTCTCGAGCACCGCCATGAGGAGTGATAGGCGGTTATGGTCGACGCCGGTCGCCATGCGTCTTGGGTTGTGGAAATGGGTCGGCGTCACAAGCGCCTGGACTTCAACCAACAGGGCGCGAGTACCTTCCATGGTGGCCACGATCGCTGAACCTGGTACATTCTTCGAACGCTCTTCAAGGAATATTTCAGAAGGGTTGAGCACTTCTTTGAGGCCTTCATTCTTCATCTCGAACATGCCCATTTCATTCGTCGATCCGAAGCGGTTTTTGACGGCACGCAGCATCCTGTAGGTATGGTGCTGATCCCCTTCAAAGTAAAGGACCGTATCCACCATATGTTCAAGCAGCCGCGGGCCGGCAATCTGCCCATCTTTCGTCACATGCCCGACGATGAATGTTGCGATGTTGCCGCTTTTGGCGATATTCATGAGACTTTGGGTACATTCCCTGACTTGCGCCACACTGCCCGGGGCGCTCGTCACATCCGGATTGAAGATGGTCTGGATCGAATCGATGATGAGGAAATCGGGGTCCAGCCGCTTTATTTCGTCGTGGATGTAGTAGAGGTTCGTCTCGCTGTAGACATTGAGGTTGTCGCTTGATTCCAGCAGACGGTCCGCCCGAAGCTTGATCTGTTCTGTCGATTCCTCGCCTGAAACATACAGCACTTCGTGTTTCTCGGATAGGGCGAGGGCCGTCTGCAGCAGGATGGTCGATTTGCCGATGCCCGGGTCCCCGCCGATCAGAATCAATGAGCCGTTCACTACGCCCCCGCCGAGCACCCGGTCGAACTCGGGACTTTGCGTCTTCGTCCTTGGCGTGTGGCTTTTCTTGACCCGTTCAAGTTTCTGGCTGCGTTGTCTGGTGTCGGATTCCACCTTGCCGAAAGTTCCCCTGCCCTTTGTTTCCTTATGGACGATCTTTTCCTCCATCTGGTTCCAGGCACCGCAATTCGGGCATCTGCCCATCCATTTCGGCGATTCATGTCCGCAGGCCATGCATTCAAAAACATTTTTCGCTTTCGCCATATATAAGCCTCTCCTGTAGTTCGATTTTATTATTATATAGTGTATAACTATTACATGTAATTTTAAAGTGGTAGCCATCAGAACCACCATTCTGGATAGAATATGAAGAAAAAGGCCGGGCGGTGGATCTGATCTGAACCCTACCAAGTTGACAGATGAAATAATATAAATGTTTCCCGCCTGAGAATGGAGATTCTCAGGCGTTTTTCTATGCCGCCAATGCCCTGAATTCCAGCGGACTCAATCCCTTGAATTTGTGTTGCGGTCTGTGGTGGTTGTAAAACTCAATATAGCGTGTAATGTCTTCTATAATTGTTTGATAATCCGCATAGTACTTCTGCTTGCGTCTGATGTGGAACCGTTCCGATTTGATTTTTCCCCAGAATGCTTCAATCGGGCCATTATCGATGCATCTTCCGACGCGGGACATGCTTTGTTGAATCTGCTGGGCATCCAGAATCTTTTTAAAGCCGTAGGAGGTGTACTGGAAGCCACGGTCACTGTGCACAAGCGGCGTTGCCTGCGGGTGCTTTTGAATCGCAGAAGTGAATGTATCAAAAACAAGCTGATTATTGTTTGAACGGCCGAATTTGTAGGCCACAATACTGTTGTCGTACAGATCGATGATCGCGCTCAAGTAGGCTTTCTCTCCGTTCAGCGCTTTGAATTCAGTCACATCGGTGAGCCATTTCTCATTCACATGGGCTGCGTGGAAATCTCTGTTCAATACGTTCTCAGCGACCTGTTGCGGTGTGTGGGGGACGTATTGTTTCTTTTTGATCCGGGTCACCGATTTCAAGCCCATCCGTGTCATCAGCCGATAGATGCGTTTCCTGTTATACCCCGTCCTCAAGGCTTTGTTGACCGCATGGCACATCTGACGATAGCCATAGATGCCGTCCGTTTCAACATAGATTTCGGCAATCGCACTGGCCACTGTGTCATTCTCTGCTTCAGCGTGTGGCACGGGGCGTTTCTGATATTGATAATACGCTTGTCTTGAGATGCCTGCCGTATGGCATAATTCAGAGATGGCATAGCCTTCATTATGCAACGTAGTGATGGCAGTGTGGAGCGTGTGACTGGGAACCCGGCTGTATTTTAATCCCTCTCGAGTTCCTCCAACTTTTTTAGCAGGGCGTTCTCCACCTCAAGCTTTCGTTTATCTGCTTTGAGCATGGAAATTTCTCTGTTCAAGCGGTCCGTCTCAGTGAGCTGGTCTTCTGATTTTCCTTTTCCGCGTCTGTCCTCAAGGCCGATTTCACCATATTCCTTGTATTTCACAATGATATTCCGGGCCTGCTGGTAACTCACCTCAAATCTTTCGGCAAGTTCACGATAACTGATATCCCCCTGTGCATGATACTGCGCAATCTCAACCCGTTCTGCGTACGTTGTTTTCCGTCCCTTGGTCAATGGTGAAGCTCCCTCCCGCGTCGTTCTTATTTCTTCACCATTATTGTAACGTATAATCCAATTCCGAACAGTTGTTTTCGACGGTATGTCATATTTGTGTGCGAGTTCGTGAGTGGAGATCATTCCATTCATATATTCTTTTGCGACCATTTTTTTAAAGCCGCGGGTATATGTTCTATGCCTGTCCCGTTTCTTTAATCCCTCAGCACCATGCTTCTCATACTTTATCCGCCACTTTCTAAGTGTCTCAACAGACACCTGATGCTTTGTGGATATATGGCTTGGACTGATGCCTACCCTCAATTCCTGAATCATTTTCAGCTTTTCTTCAAATGAATAATATTTGTCAGTCATAAAAGAACCCCCTCCAGGTTTACAGATGTTTTATTTCATCTGTAAACCTGGAGGGGGTCAAATCAATCCGCCCGGCCTTTATGCATCTATTCCGCCGCCACTGCGTCTTTAGTTTTTACGTCGAATTCATCATTTTTGTAGTCGATCGTGACGACTTTGCCTTCAAGCTCTTCCCCAGATAGGAGGGACTCGCTGAGACGATCCTCAATGTGACGCTGTATGGACCGTGCAAGCGGCCTTGCGCCGTATTCCGGATCATAGCCTTCGTCAGCGATTTTCTCTTTGGCCGAATCCGTCACTTCAAGATGGATATCCTGGCCGCTGAGACGGTCTCTCAGCTGATCGATCATAAGTGAGACGATCTGTTTGAGGTGTTTCTTCTCGAGGCTGTGGAAGACGATGATGTCATCCACACGGTTGATGAATTCCGGACGGAATGTGTTTTTGAGCTCTTTCATCATCGTGCTTCTGATCGTATCGTAGTCCTGGCTATCGTCTGTCGTGCCGAATCCTACGAACTTGTTGTCCTTGAGTTCCTGGGCGCCGACGTTCGATGTCATGACGATGATCGTGTTGCGGAAATCGACGGTGCGGCCGTTCGAATCGGTCAAGCGGCCATCATCCAACACTTGCAGAAGCATATTGAAGACATCAGGGTGGGCCTTTTCGATCTCGTCAAACAGGACGAGGGAGTAAGGTTTTCTCCTCACTTTTTCCGTCAGTTGCCCACCATCATCATAGCCGACGTAGCCAGGAGGCGAACCAACGAGACGGGAGACGGAATGCTTCTCCATGTACTCACTCATATCGACGCGGATCATGGCTTCTTCCTCACCGAACATCGATTCACTGAGGGCACGGGCAAGTTCTGTTTTACCCACACCTGTCGGACCGAGGAAGATGAAGCTTCCGATCGGACGCTTAGGATTCTTCAAGCCTGCACGGGCACGTCTGACCGCTTTTGAAATGGAGGCCACTGCATCTTCCTGGCCGATTACACGGTCATGCAGGATGCTCTCCAAGTTCAGCAGGCGCTCTGACTCCTCTTCTGCAATCTTGGCCAGCGGTATGCCGGTGATGCCGCTGATGACCAGTTCGATGTCGCTCTTTTCAACGGATTGAGAAGCCTGGCCCTGTTCCTTCTTCCAGTCATCCTCGCGTTTTTTGAGTTCTGCTTCAAGTTTGCTCTGCTTGTCCCGGTAGCTTGCCGCCGCTTCAAATTCCTGGCTCTGCACCGCGGAATCCTTTTCTTTCTTGACGGCTTCAAGCTTACTTTCAAGATCTTTCAGATCTGGAGGGGAGGTATAGCTTCTGAGCCTCACTTTAGAGGATGCCTCGTCAATCAGGTCGATCGCCTTATCCGGCAGGTACCTGTCCTGTACATAACGGTTACTCATGATCGCCGCCGCTTCAAGCGCCTCATCTGTGATTGTGATCCTGTGGTGCGCTTCGTAGCGGTCCCTCAGTCCTCTAAGGATGAGGATCGCATCTTCAACACTCGGTTCATCCACCTGGACAGGCTGGAAGCGACGTTCCAATGCCGCGTCTTTTTCTATATGCTTACGGTATTCTTCGAGCGTCGTGGCACCGATGCACTGCAGCTCACCACGTGCCAGTGCCGGCTTCAGGATATTGGATGCATCGATTGCACCTTCTGCGCCGCCCGCACCGATCAACGTATGGAGCTCATCGATGAAGAGCACGACGTTGCCGGCCTTATGGATTTCGTCCATCATTTTCTTCATGCGCTCTTCGAATTCACCGCGGTATTTCGTACCCGCAACGACCGTACCCATATCCAATGACATGATACGCTTATCCTTCAGCGTCTCAGGCACTTCATTTTTGACGATGGCCTGTGCCATCCCTTCAGCGATGGCTGTCTTACCGACACCTGCTTCACCGATCAGGACAGGGTTGTTCTTAGTCCTTCTGCTCAGCACCTCGATTACACGGGTGATCTCTTTGGAGCGTCCGATTACCGGATCGAGCATCTCATCACGTGCGATCTGCGTCAGGTCCCGGGCAAGGGAGTCGAGCGTCGGTGTATTGTGATCTTTCTTCAGATTGTCCTTTTGCTGGAATGCGTCCGGATTGCCGAGCATTTTGATGACGGCCGCCCGCGCTTTTGTGATGTTCAAGTCAAGATTGGCCAGCACGCGTGCCGCCACACCTTCGCTCTCCCTTATCAGGCCGAGCAGGAGATGTTCTGTCCCGACGAAATTATGGTGGAGCTTACGTGCTTCGTCCATAGACAGTTCGATCACCTTTTTGGCTCTCGGCGTGTAATGGATGGAAGACGATGGTTCCGTCCCTTCGTTGATCAGGTTGAACACTTCTTCTTTGACCTTCTCTTCTGTGATGTTGAAGGAGACGAGCACTTTTGCCGCGATGCCCTCATTTTCCTTCGCAAGCCCGAGCAGAAGATGTTCTGTCCCGATGTTCGAATGCTTGAGGTTGATCGCTTCTTCCTGTGCATACGCCAATACTTTCTGTGCACGTTCTGTCAGTCGTCCAAATAGCATACTTTATTCCCCTCCTATTAAATATCTCATCATTGTTGCACGCTCTTCTTCAACAGCCTGCTCCAGTGATGTGTATGTGCCTTCTTTATCATTCAGACGCATTTTGATGAATGCCGGCTGGATGAGTTGAATCCATTTCTGGAAATGAAAATGTGGGTGTTCGATCAGACCGAGGTCGATTCCGAACTTGATGTCGCTCAAGCACTTCGCCGCCTCGTTCAAAGACAGCTTATAGGCATGTCCCAAAAGGCCGAGCGAGCGGTGGACCGCATCTTTTACGTCCAGGAGATGTTCATCTTCAAGCCATGAGCGCATCTCAAGTTCCTCTTCGATGATCCTCTGCTTCAGTTCATCCAGGGTGGTGATGATCTCTTCCTCCGTCTGCCCGAGCGTCAACTGGTTGGACAGCTGATAGATATGGCCGAGCGGTACGGAACCCTCTCCATATATTCCCCTTAATACGAACCCGAAACGGCTCAAATTTCCAGCCATGCGCTGGATGCGTTTGCTTGAAGTGAGTGCCGGGAGATGCAGCATCACAGACGCCCGGAGACCTGTGCCGACATTCGTCGGACATGCTGTCAGATAACCGTACCGCTCATCAAAGGCGTAGTCCAGTTCGTGTTCGATCCGGTCATCTATATCGTTGGCCTTCCGGTAGATGTCCATCATGGACTGGCATGACCCCATCGCCTGGATGCGCAGATGGTCTTCTTCATTCACCATGACGGAGATCGACTCATCTTCACTGGTGTAGTTCTTCAGTCCTTGCTTGGTGAACAGCGGACTCACCAGATGCTTCTCGACAAGCAGCGCCTTGTCCTCAAATTTAAGGTCCGCCATATCCTTCTGGTCATACCCTTCAAGTACCCCGTCCAGAAGCTCCAGGATCTGCTCGATCCCACTGCTGTTCTGCATCATATGGGGGTAGGGGATATGGTCGATGTTGCGTGCCAGGCGGATGCGGGTCGACATTTCGACCGGCTGCTCTTTTACATCATGCATCCATGGGCTGATGTTTTTATATTCCATCGTCTTCACCCGCCTTTTCCAAAGCGCGTATCTCATCTCTGACGACGGCCGCTTCCTCGAATTCCTGGGTATCGATGAGCGCCTGGAGCTTGGCTTTCAACTGCTCCATCTTACGCTTCGTCTTCAAGTATTCCTTCGACTTCTCCGGTATCTTGCCGACATGCTCAGTCTGGTTGGCCTGCACACGGGCTACGATATCCGGCAGACGTGCCTCGAATGTGCGGTAGCAATCGGGACAACCGAATTTCCCGGACTGGACGATGCTGTTCAATGTCGATCCGCAAGTGCTGCACTGCAGCGTTTTTTTCTGCTGCTGATGCAACGCAGGCTGTTGGGACAGAGATTGGAGCAGTTTCTGGATGTTGAAGGTGTCATCCGGATAGCTGAAATCATTCTCGAATGAGGCATTGGCACATTGTTCGCATAGGAACCGCTCGCTCTTCTCCAGTCCATCGCCTTTCGATATATGGATGCTTGCTTCCCTTTCGTTGCATGACTCACACTTCATTCCATCACTCCTCACTGTATAGGATGACATCCATCACCCTCTTGAGTATCTTCGCCCGCAAGCGATCCCGGTACGGCAGCTCGAGCATCAATGTCTCACGGTCCATTACAGCACTTATGATCTTCGCCTCTTTTTGCGTCACCACTTCGTTTTCATACAACGACTGGATGATATGTTTGGCATTCTGCTGCGACAGTTGCTCCCCGACCAGCCGCTTCAGATGGGCAAGGTATTCCGCTTTGGAATGCGTCTCGACTTTAGTGATCCGTATATACCCGCCGCCGCCTCTTTTACTCTCCACAGTGTAACCGTGCTCGTTGGTAAAGCGCGTCTTTATTACGTAGTTCAGCTGCGAAGGCACACAATCGAACTTTTCTGCGATGTGCGCACGTTTTATTTCGACGACCTCAGTGCCGGACTCCTCTATCAGCTTTTTGAGGTACTGTTCAATTATATCTGACATGTTACGCATTTCATCACCTCTTTTGACCTTCTTTGACTTTGATTATATAGGCTGTGAATCAATATAGCAAATGGAAAGTTTCATGGATTCGCCCTTTATTTCTGTAAACGTTTGCATTATAATTAACCAGGATACATATCCATCGTTCCAGACGCATACAGTCATTCATTCAGACTACGGTAATATAATGGCTTAAAAAATAACTCTACGAGGTGAAAATATTGAATATTCTAATGGGAATAATCGGTATCCTGTTTACATTCTTCCTGGCTTGGCTCGTCAGCAGCAACCGTAAGCTTGCGTTCAAGAAATGGAAGAACATCGTAATACTGCTTGCGCTCCAATTGGTTTTTGCATTTATCCTCCTATCCACCGGCGCAGGCCAGTTCGTCATAGAAGGTCTGGCCAATGGGTTCAACGCCCTGCTCGGATTCGCAGCTGAAGGGGTCGGCTTCGTCATGGGCGACTTGATGGTAGGGGAAGATGGCGGCGTCGCTGACGTGTTCTTCTTCAACGTCCTGCTTCCGATCATCGTCATCTCCGCCCTGATCGGTATACTGCAGTATACGAAGATCCTGCCACTCATCATCCGCGGGCTCGGCATACTGCTTACAAAAGTGACCGGAATGGGTTATCTCGAGTCCTACAACGGAGCTGCATCCATGCTCCTTGGACAATCAGAAGTGTTCATTTCATTGAAGAACCAATTGCCGCACCTGCCGAAACACCGTCTCTATACGCTCTCGGCACAGGCAATGAGTTCAGTATCACTCTCCATCGTCGGCGCCTACATGACCATGCTCGATCCGCAGTATGTCGTAACGGCGATCGTCCTTAACCTGTTCGGTACTTACGTGATTGTGCACATACTCAATCCATACGACGTAACCGACGCTGAAGATGAGGCCGATGTCGATGACAATCCGGATGCCGGCAAATCATTCTTCCAGATTCTCGGCGACTACATCATGGACGGTGCCAAAGTCGCGATGACCGTTGCGGCCATGCTGATCGGTTACATCGCATTGATTGCGATTCTGAACCAGGTCTTCCTGCTCATCCCGGGCATGGAAATCACCTTCCAGGACGTGCTCGGCTACATCTTCATGCCGCTCGCATTCCTTATCGGAATCCCTTGGTCTGAAGCGCAACAGGCAGGTAGCCTGATGGCGACAAAACTCATCACAAATGAGTTCGTGGCCATGCTCGACTATACCGCGATAGCAGATGATTTCAGCAGAAAATCACAGGCGATGATTTCAGTATTCCTTGTGTCATTCGCCAACTTCTCAAGTATCGGCATCATTGCAGGCTCTGTTAAGGGACTGCATGATGGAAGCGGCAATAAAGTCGCCACCTTCGGCTTGAAGCTCGTCTACGGGGCATCCCTCGTCAGTGTGCTGACAGCTGCGGTAGTCGGTATATTCGCTTAATAGACATAATTTATATGCATACAAAAGAGGCAGGCCATATGGCCTGCCTTCTTCATTTCCATGGGTACTTCAGTTGACTTTGGTTGAGGAATTACCTGATACTGCCTATGAGATAAAAATTTGATGGAGCGATTAATATGAGAATAGGCATCATTGCAGATCTGCATATCGATCGTAGGCAGACACGCTATACAATCCAGGATTTTGAACATGTACTGACACAGGAAATCCACAAACAGAAAATAGAACTGCTGCTCATTGCAGGCGACATAGCCAGCGATTACCGCATCACCCTTGAGTTCGTCTATACGCTTATGGACAGGACAGGGATTGATATCCGCTTCGTCCCCGGCAACCATGATTACTGGCAACCCGAAGCGGGCAATATATCCACCCCCGAAATCCATCAGCTCTATAAGGAAGACCCAACCAGCGTGATAGACGCCCCACTGATTATAAATGACCAGTGGGCCATCGTCGGCAATAGCGGATGGTATGACTATTCCTACGCAGACCCGAGGTTTTCCCGGGAAAAGATCGCAACGGGCAAGTTCTCCGGCGGCACCTGGCAGGATAAGATCCGCGCCAACTGGTCAATGGACGATCCGGCGGTATCGAAAGCATTCGCTGAATCCGCAAAACAGGACCTCGAACGCGTCGGCGACCGCAACATCATCCTAATGACGCACGTCGTCACCCATCCACGATTTGCAGTCCCTACACCCCACCGCCTATTCGACTTCTTCAACGCATTCATCGGCACATCCGACTTCGACCCACTCTACAGAGAATTCCCCATACGCTACAGCATCATGGGCCACGTCCACTTCCGCCACCAGATCACAGACGGCGGCATCCATTACATCTGCCCATGCCTCGGCTACCAGCGCGAATGGCGGACCGATGATCTGGCTACGGAAGTTGCGGACGCTTTGACGGTGATAGAGGTGTAGAATAATTCAAAAATGATTAAAGCGAGAGAGAATAAAGAAATCATTCATTTGTATAGATAAATTATAGTATTTTTCAATATCGGGTGGGATTTATGTTTGATAATTCAAGACAATTTAAACTCAATCTTATTAAATAGTACAGTTAAAATGATATAAATAACGTTCTTACCTAATTTCTAAAATATATTATCTAGCCCTTTCTCTTCCCTAGAGCATAATCCTCTATTATATATGATCATACAATATTCGATTATGCTCAGAGTACCAAGAAGAAGGATGATTTGAATAAAAAATTTTAGCTGAAGTGAAATTTTTTTTAATTTCTGTTGATATTAAATTTCTTATATTGACATCTAAGCCATTCAATATATCTATCTTAGATTGCTTTATTCTGCATTCTTCTTTTAGAAAATTCATAGTAAAATCACGCTTTTTATTGGTATTGTATCCAGTTTTTTTATTATCCAAAGGATAATGCTTTCCTCTAGTTGAACAATTAATAATTATAGTTGGATCAAGTTTTTTTACCCTTTCAATAAAGTTACATTTATAATATTCATCATTGCAAAACCAAAGTCGAGCCCACACCCTATCTCTATAAAAATATGTGTTAGCACCTAAACTGCATTGGTTTTGAATGGAATTAATTAGAGATACTGAATAATCGCCCGGAGGTAAATTGCCACTTTCTTTTTTAAAAATTTCACTTTTTTTAAGAATTTCACTAAAATATTTTTCAAAGAGTCTACCTGTCTGACCATTAGCTGGTCTAGCTTTTAAAAAACCTTCGTCTCGACCAAAAACCTGTAACTCTTTTTCGAAAAATTCTTCTGTATGAGGACTCTCTAAAATTATAGCTATTTTACCATTGTATTTAACGTTTTGTTCTTTACAATACCTATCATGATCTTCTATTTTCACAAACGCAGTTTTGTAGTTTTTTCTAACTTCAAATCTCACGTCATCTCCGCCATCTCTATTAATACTCACAAAACCTATTAATTCATCAAGGCAAATTTTATTTCTCCATTCTTTACTCATTAAATAATCTCGATAATTTATTGATATTATGTTATTACATCTTTCGTTATATTCATTATTCATTTTTATCCTCCTGAGACCGTCAATAATTATGTGTAAATAGATAAAATCTTTTCTTGTATGTAATCACCGTGCGACTATTCTTTGAACATCGCCGTCAGTTCTGCCCGTGCCTGGTCGAATCCCAAATGACAACGGGTGGAGAAGCTCTGATTATAGATTTCGAACTGTGAGACCAGGAAACGGTCCAATGAATCTTCGTTCGGGAACTGCTCCTTGCGCTTACTGTATTTCTTCACCTTCTTATTGAATGATTCGATGAGGTTCGTTGAATAGATGCTTCTCCAAATGGATTTTGGGAAGTCATAGAAGGTGAAGATATAGGGATTGGATGCCAGTGATTGTGTCACTTTCGGGTAAGTCTTTTTCCATTTGTCGACAAAAGCTTGTAGCGCTTTCTCGCCCGATGCCCGGCTCTCTGCCCGGTATACTGACTTGAAGTCGTCACAGATTTCAGCCCGATCAGCGACACGCACTTTATGGGAGATGCCACGGGACAGGTGTACACAGCACGCTTGGTACCGGGCGTCTGGAAAGACCGCAAAGATCCGGTCGGTGATGCCTTTCAAACCGTCAGAGATGAATAGAAGGACATCTTCGACCCCACGCGCTTTGACATCCTGGAGGACCTCCTCCCAGACAAATGCAGATTCTGTCGGGGCAACGGTATAGGCCAGCACTTCTTTCGATCCATCCTCCCGGATGCCCACGGCGATATAGACGGCTTCTTTGGAGACCGTGTCGCGTTTGAGAGCGATGTAGGTCGCATCCAGATAGATACAGGCATAGCGTGCAGCCAGCGGACGGTGCTTGAACGCATCCACCTGTTCACTCATCGCTTTCGTCATATTGGAAACGGTCTGAGGCGTGTAGTGATGACCATACATCTTCTCAATCAGATCCGAAATCTCCGACATCGTGACGCCTTTTTGAAACATATGGATGACAAAGGATTCCAGCGTATCGTTCGCACGCTTATACGGAGCGACCGTCTGCTGATTGAATTCGCCATTTCGATCCCGGGGCATCGACAGCTCCAGATTCCCATATTCCGTATGGAGGGTGCGGGTGTAGGTGCCGTTCCGTGAATTCCCGGAGTTGAAACCGATACGGTCATATTTTTCGTAATCCAGGAAAGCAGAGAGCTCTGTCTGAAGGAGCGTATTGACCGCCGTCTCCAGATGGGTACGGAAAACTTCGGAGATGTCTTCTTTTTTTACTAGAGCCTGCATGATATCTGTTGTAAACTGAGTCATAGGGGAGGCCTCTTTTCTATGAATTGGTTGTGGTGACTTAATTCTACAAGAAAAGGGCTTCCTTTTTCTATTTATTCATTTACACAAGATATTTTACGCTCTCAAAATATTATTGAATATTTAGATATACATTATGTCTTTCTTACTATAAAAATAAATTACTATAATCATTTCAAATGAAAGTCAATTATTATCCTTAATTCTTCTCCTTTAGAGTTAATTAACTTCGATCTCTCTCGATTTAATTTATAGTTTCCGCCTTTATGGTAATGAACATATTTATGATGGAATGGACATAAACATATTAAATTACGATAATTATCAAACTCTAGGTCTTCTTCATCCTCAGCCACTTTGGCATTATGAAGTGGCGTTATATGATGTATTTCTACATAATTACATCCATTTTCCATCACTATAGTATCTGATTCCGGTCCACAAACTTGACACTGATAGTTATACAGTTTCTTCAATTTATCGGTTAACTCCCTAGATCTTACTACTGTTTCACCATTGAATTTTTTAAGACGAATTTTTTTCTGAATGTTTTTAATTTCACTAAGTAAATTTAACTTTATCGGTGAAATGCCAGATTCCTCTGTTTCTAATATATACTCCTTTGGACGACTATAAGTGCGTACAAAGCCCCATTCTTTTAATTTTTCATTTATAGACTTTTTCTGTAACAAAGCATGATAAAATAACTGGTCATAGAAATAATGCTTAGAAGGAATATAAACTCTTCCATTATAAACAAAAGATTTTTCAATTTCTTTCTTAAAATCTATATCATTACCTACATTTTTTATATCCTGAATCCAATCATATGGTTCATAGTTTTCTGGTAATTGATTAAGTAAAAGTCTTTCAAATCCCAGTTCATTTAAAAATTGGTCTATAGTCTTTCCTTGCCTTCTTGCTCTAACGTACATATTTTTATAGAAACGATCATAAGGAGATATGTAAATATAGGAATCTTCAACTATATACTTGCTTTTAATCTCTGATATTAATGCATTCTTATTTGCCTCATTTTCATTTTCTCTTAACTTATATTTAAATCCCAATGACCTCACATAATCGGCAATTGACATATTACTTCTACTTGCATATAGACGTAAAGATTGCGCTTCATTATTTTGACTTGGGAGAGACACAGTTATTCCATCATCAAGAACAAATTTACGAAGCTTATCTAGAAGCTCCTCTTGTGTTAATAGTCTTTTATCATTATATTTTACACTTTGTTTATAGCCGAGTCTTTTCAGTAATAAATTTATAGTTATATTTAAACTTTTAGCCACTATTCTAAAATGTCTATACTCATCACTAGTTAATTCTATTTCATCGCCTGAATCACAATATGTATTTAAGATTGAACTAATTTGTCTTAAGTGATATTCATCATCACTGTCTAATTTACAATACTGACTATCGTCAATCTCTCTTTGTAAATCTGGCTGCATATCGAAAACATAATAAACCTTTTCCTTATCTTTTACAAAAATAGCAACTTTTTCTTGTGTATTGTGTTTATAAATTGAGACAGAAAGCCCATTATTATCAACATACTCACTTTTGTAACTTCTTATCATTTGATATATTATTGTTCTGTGAATCTCTTTTATTTTTTTTCTTACAGATTTAAATTCCCCAGAAGCTTCATCAATCTTATCTTTAGTAAAAACTTGTCTAGACACTCCAAAAAGTTCAGCGTGAGCAGCTAAGTTTATTTTGTAATTATCTCTTAATTCTTTTAATGCCAGAAAATCATATTTACTTCTACTCGCATTTATTACTTTCGTTTGTCAAAATAAGCTAGACAGTTCCTTTTCACCCATGTAACTCAAAAAGACTTCCAATGGTGTCCGGTAGTTCAATGATTTTCTCGGTATGTGGTTTCTTCTTGAAGCGACAGACGAGACAAATATCTGATCGACCGTGTTGAAATCCATGTCTTTGGGCAGTCCATCCTTTCTGAGCAGGCCATTGGAATGTTCATTCAATCCCCGTTGAGACGGTGTCCCTGGGTCGGCAAAGTAGATGGACAGATCGTTCTGGTTGCTCATCGATTGCCAGTTGGAGAATTCCTTACCACAGTCGAAAGTGATGGACTTGAACAGGTTTCTGGGCATCTCTTGACACCACGTATTGATGGCAGACTCGATTGCCTGTGCCGTCCGGCCTTCAGGCTTCAAGGTGATAATGACCTTAGACAGGCGTTCAACCAGCGTGATGACGGCACTCTTGTGGCGGACACCGACGATGGTATCTCCCTCGAGATGGCCGAATTCTTCATTGAACGCCGGGTAGTCAGTTGTTCTTTCAGAGATGTTTCGCCTGAAGGCCTGTCTGCCCCGGCGTTCCTGATGGCCATTTGGTTTTCGCTTGCCTTGCATCGGCAGTGTGGCTACATCAAAGGTTTTTCGTTTGAACATTCGATACAGTGTACGGCCCGAGCAGTCAATTGGCATCTCCTGCCGACCGACAATCACATCCGGTGTCCAGCCTTGCGCCACCTGCTTTTCAACATGTTTCTGCTGATCGGTCGGTAGAACAATCCGTTTTCTACCACACCGGCTTTTGTTTTCCTTATAGCGCCGATAATACTCCAGCGCAGTGTGCCCGTCCTTGAGATATGCGATGACATTATGGACCGTCTGACGGGCACGCCCAATCCGTTTCGCAATCTGTGAAGTCGGGGTCTCTTGATGGAAATAGGCTTCTATGATTACTAGCTCGTCCGTGGTAATATGGGTGTAGGTCATGCGTGATCACTCCTATGATTTTCTTTGGTCGGAAAACTCATTTTGAGTGTATCACGCGTGACCCTTTTTAGGTGTCTAGCTTAATTTTACAATCGGCGTACATTAAATCCTATAGATTTTAAATATTCTTTTTTAGACATTTTTCTTTCTTTATGAAATTTATTAATCCTTGTATCTAATTGAGAATGACATTCTCTAATCGAACCCAGTTTTTCAATTGTTTTATCAGGAAAAATATCTTCTAGCAGATCGGGAATCTCATTTTCTAATATTGTACCTTTCCTATATTGCTGAAAACCTAAATTCTTAAGCTCCTGTCTATAATCCAATGAGTTAAGTTCACAGAAGGTTTTTATCTGTTGAAGTACAACTGTTTGTTCGTTCATACCCTTTATAATTTTTTCAGGATAGTCTCTCAACAATTTATCTTCAAATAATTCTTTGAATGATTTATTATAATTCAAGTCAAATTCAACCCCTATAAATATTATATCTAATGAGAATCTGCATAAATTACACCTGTTTCCTTAATGAAATAACCTACACATATGACTTATAATTGCTTTCAAAGGAGTTTAGAAAATCGAACGTTTCATAAGTTGTGATTCTGCTTGGTAGCATTCACTTTAGTTAACCTTGATTTTCAAGTTATTTACTCAATTATAATTGACACCTTACATCTCTTAAACACTGCATCAAATCACTCATTCAATTACCAGTGAATGGTAACTAAGGTTCAAAAAGTAGAATAACTTAGTGTCTATATATGTATCGATCCCTGGTTGTGAATTCTTTGTCACACACAGATACTTCCTCACAATGATATCATTTTTTAAATAAAAGCGCCCTTGATGAAATACTACTACAAAATTGTTTGTTTCGAGAATTAGAAGTTATAATTGCAAAATTATTGTTATAGTCTAACCGTTATTATTCACCTTATATTTTTCTAGGATAAAGAGACATAAATTATCGTTTTTTAAATATTTCGTTTGTCAAAATAAGCTAGACAGTTCTTTCTCACCCATGTAACCCAAAAAAACTTCCAATGGTGTACGATAGTTCAATGATTTTCTTGGGATATGATTCCTTCTGGCGGCAACCGATGAGATAAAAGCTTGGTCGACCGTGTTGAAATCCATATCTTTAGGCAGGCCACCCCTTCTGAGCAAGCCGTTGGAATGTTCGTTTAATCCCCGCTGTGATGGTGTGCCCGGATCGGCAAAGTAGATGGATAGATCATTTCGATTGCTCATCGACTGCCAGTTGGAGAACTCCTTGCCACAATCGAAGGTGATGGATTTGAATAGGTTTCTAGGCATCTTTTGACACCATGTATTAATGGCAGACTCAATATCCAGTGCGGTTCTGCCTTTGGGTTTTAATGTGATGATGGCTTTTGACAGACGCTCAACCAGCGTGATGACCGCACTCTTGTGACGGACACCGACAATGGTGTCGCCTTCAAGGTGGCCGAACTCTTCATTGAAAGTGGGATAGTCATCCACTCTTTCAGAGATATTACGCCTGAAGGCTTGTCTGCCCCGGCGTTCCTGATGGCCATTCGGTTTTCGCTTGCCCTGCATTGGCAGCTTGGCCGCATCAAAGGTTTCCCGTTTGAACATGCGATACAGCGTGCGACCCGAGCAGTCAATTGGCATCTCCTGCCGGCCGACGATCACATCCGGTGTCCAGCCCTGAGCGACCTTCTCTTCGATGTACTTCCGTTGACTGGTCGGCAAGACACTTTGTTTTCTACCACATCGCTTCTTATTTTCTTTATAGCGCTGATAGTAGTCGATGGCGGTGTGCCCGGCCTTGAAATGCGTGATGACATTGTGGATAGTCTGCCGGGCACGTCCGAGCCGTTTCGCAATCTGAGCCACGGTAGTTCCGTGTTGGAAATAGGCTTCTATGAATACTAATTCATCCATGGTAATATGGGTGTAGGTCATGCATGATCACTCCTATGATTTCTTTTGTCGGAAAACCATTTTGAGTGTATCATGTGTGACCGTTTTATGTGTCTAGCTTAATTTTACAATCGGCGATACATGATTGGTATAGGGCTATATTGTATCCAATCAGTGCAATTTAACATCTAATATTTTTGTTATTTCTTAATTTTTTGCAATAAGAATTTAAGGTTTAAACTTTTTCAATACATTTACTATATAACGATCGATTTGTTGAGCAGACTAATTACATAACCGATAACAACATCTCATTATAAGAAATAAAATGAAAAAACTTTAATAATCTGATCGTAATATATATTTAATTAGAATTCTAAGGACATTGTCCACTGCTAGGAAAAGGACTATAACCCAAAATAATCCTCAGTTTCTTAGTATCACACTCCCTACCCATAATGAATGACGCCACCGTATTGGTGGTGTAAAATTAAAACAACAGATGATCTTTGATTCCATCAATCAAGGGGTGAGCATGATGATAGAAATAAATGGTCTGACTCAGGAGTTTTCCAATGGAAAAGGCATTTTCGATGTGACATTCAATGTCGAGGATGGTGAAGTGTTTGGCTTCCTCGGACCGAATGGCAGCGGGAAGTCCACGACGATCCGGCATCTGATGGGATATATGAAGGCACAGAAGGGCTATGCCAAGATCAAGGGGCTGGATGCATGGCATCAGCAATCGGCAGCACGCAGCCATATCGGCTACCTGCCGGGTGAAATTGCGTTTTTGGATGGCATGACGGGGCATCAGTTCCTGAATATGATGGCCGGACTCCAAGGCGTCCACAATAAGGCGCGGCGCGCGGACCTCATTGATAAGCTCCAATTTGATCCGAAGGATCCCATCCGGAAAATGTCGAAGGGGACGAAGCAGAAGGTCGGCATCGTGGCGACGTTCATGCATGACCCGGACATCTACATTTTGGACGAGCCGACATCGGGGCTCGATCCTTTGATGCAGAACCTTTTCATCGACCTGGTCATGGAAGAAAAGGCGCGTGGGAAAACATTTTTGATGTCTTCACACAGCTTCGCTGAGATTGAACGCACGTGCGACCGGGCGGCCATTATACGGAATGGCAAAATAGCCACAACCAAAAATATACATGAGCTCCAATCGATGCAGCGGAAGGCGTTCAATGTAACGTTGACGGAAAAGAAAGAAGTTGCCTCCCTCCTCGAATCCGAAATGCAGACGGAAAAAGTGGATGAGCTGACAGTGAAGATAGAATTGCAGGGCAATTATAGTGCCTTCATAGATACTCTGTCGGGTTACCACATTAAAAATATCAGTGCAGATGATCAAAGCTTGGAAGAGATCTTTATGGATTACTACAGCAGGGAGGAGGTGGAGTCATGAACATGTCCTTTTATACACAGATGATGAGGATCAACTTGAAGATGTTCCTCGGCTTCGGATTGGGCTCGGCCATATATGTCACCCTGATGACTTTAGTGTTCCCCCTGTTAAATGACAATATGGAAGAGTTCGACAAGATGATCGAACTCTTCCCGGAACCATTGCTCCGGGCACTGGGATTGGAGTCGCTGAGCAGCTATGGCCAATTCATATCAGCGGAATACTACGGACTTTTCTACTTGATCATTTTGGCCGTATTCAGTGTGATGAGCGCCATCCAACTGATAGCGAGACTCGTTGACCGCGGTTCGATGGCCTACCTGTTATCAACGCGCGTCTCCCGTACTCAGATCATTATGACGCAGATATTGGTTTTTGTAAGCGGACTCCTCCTCATCCACCTGATGACGTTCGCCGGTGGATATATCGCAGCAGAGTTTTTGGTTGATATCGAAAGCAACATCGCATTCGACCAGTTCTTCTTCATCAATTTTGTCGGATTCCTGCTCTTCTTTGCGGTGGGTGGCTATTCACTGCTCATTTCAGCGCTGTTCAATGACGAAAGAAACGCCTTTGCATTGGCAGGCGGCATCACCTTCCTCTTCTACGGCATGGATATGATCGGGAAGATAGTGACGGATATCGATTGGATCCGCAACTTCACTCCGTTCTCCCTCTATGAACCTGGCCGGATTGCGAATGGCGAGGCGGATATTCTGATGTCTTCGATCATCCTTGGATCAATCGGTGTAATCGCGTGCGTCCTGACACTCCTTATATTCAAAAAGAGGAATCTGCCGCTATAGGATTTCATGTAGCGGCAGATATTATCGCATGTGTTTTAGGCATCGATGCTTCTGCCAATTCGACACTGATGTCAATGCAGCGCTTATTCCTCTTTCGGTACATTCAAGTTCAAAAACAGATTGATTCCGAATAGAATGATGGCCAGCAGGAACATCGGTCCCCCGACAAACGTAAAGATATGCGCAACGCCAGGGTTCACCTGCACAAAAAATGTGCTGAACAGAAATAGCGGTACGCCAATGTGATACAGCCAGAACGTGGCGACACCGAGACCGTTTTTAGCGAGGTGCGGATAGATGGAGAGGACTGCGCCGATCCCAAGGGTCGACAACCATCCCACGACGTTGACGTGGGCATGGCCTGCCGCCCAGTTCAATTGAAGCGTCCATGACATGAACAATCCGACTGAAATGCCGATGACCAGATAGACTACGGACAATTTAATCCAAGTTTGTCCCATTTAATGACCTCCTTGATCCTTTCTCATCTAAAACATAACATCCATACAAATTATGTCAATTAAATATCTGAATAGTCAGATATATATAACCCAGTCAGATGTCCTGATTTCTCCAGGTCACTCAAAAGGTCTAGGACGCTGTGTATTGATGCTGCATTCATTTCATCCATTCATGGAAAATGCTATTCATTACCTGCTGTCCGGTCTAAAATAAATATATCTGACTGCGATCCGGCACTCATGGCATCGCCTTGTCCAGATCTGCATAATCGTTTAATCATAAGGGATATTCTCCTATCATGGTGAGTATCAGGAGGCTTTTTTATGTCTAACCGACTACATAGTTTTTTACATAATCATGCATGGGGCGCTTGGACCCTCGGCATACTCTTCACTTTCGCCATTGCCTTAGCCGGTTATCTGTTGGCATTGCTGCCTGGCTTCAACCAGATCGGACAACTGGCTTCCGCCATCATCATCGCTGTCATATACCGTCAATTTTTCGGCTATCCGGAAGCGATCCGTAGTGGCATTACCTTTTCGTCACAGAAACTACTACGATTGGCCATCATTTTGTATGGCTTGAAACTGAGCATCGATACGGTATTCCAGGACGGGCTGGGCCTACTTGCGCGGGATATCATCATCATCGCTTTTGCCGTGCTCTTTATGGTGTGGCTCGCCAAACTGCTGAAAGCGGATAAGATGATTTCCCTTCTGCTTGGCATCGGGACAGGCGTCTGCGGTGCAGCGGCCATCGCAGCCATCGCCCCGACCGTTAAGGCCAAAGATGAAGATACGGCCATCGGCGTCGGCATCATTGCCCTGATGGGCACGGTGTTTGCGATCGGCTATACCATCATCGGCCCGCTTCTGCCCATGTCCCCGGTGGACTACGGCGTCTGGTCCGGCACAAGCCTGCATGAACTGGCGCATGTCGCCATTGCTGCAGCGCCGGCTGGTGATGAAGCGCTCGCCATCGGGTTGCTGGCTAAATTGGGACGTGTATTTCTGCTGGTGCCGCTCGCTTTCATATTTATCTTCATCATGAAGCGTAAGAGTGATGGCAGCACCGGACAAAACAGCGTACCGTTCCCATGGTTTCTGATTGGCTTCATTTTAATGAGTGTCTTCGGCAGTTTTGTGCTGGGCAAATTTATTCCTGCACCGGCTGGCGTCATGGAGGGCATATATAGCGTGACGACATGGATCCTGACTGCTGCCATGGTCGGACTCGGATTGAATGTGAGTCTGCGGGATCTGCGGCACAGGGCAATGAAACCATTGCTCGCCATGACCCTCACATCTGTTTTTGTGTCCATCATCGCCTATCTGCTCATTTGATGGATCGTGAAGGAGTGTACCCATGAGCATGCTCGAAAAATATCAGACGGCCATCATCAACTTCATATGGTCGCCTATTTTGGCATGGGGTCTCGGCGCATTATTTCTCGCCGATCACCCTGCCCTATGGATCGGCTTCATCATGCTGATGGTCACGCCGTGTACCGACTGGTATTTGTTGTTCACTGCCATGGCTAAAGGCAATACTGCCCTCTCCACCACCATCCTGCCGGTCAATCTTATGCTGCAGATGGTACTTCTGCCCGTCTATCTGTATATATTCGCCGGTGCCATCCAGCCTGTCCCATTGTCGATTATCGGACAAAGCATGATAGTGGTCTTGGTCCTGCCCTTCGCCCTTGCCCACCTGACCCGCTATGCCTTGAGGAAGAAAGCACACTTACTTAATGACAGACTGATTCCATTTTTTACAAATGCGCAAATGATCTTCCTCTCTTTGGCGATTATGGCCATGTTCGCGTCACAGGGGAACCGTCTGCTCGATAACCTCGAAGTCATCTACATATTGATCCTGCCGATGGTGCTTTTCTTCTTCATCAATTTCATCCTTGCGCAAGTCATGGGGAGACACATGCAGTTCTCCTACGAGGATACGGCGAGTTTGAGCCTTACCATCATCGCACGCAACTCCCCTGTTGCCTTGGCGATTGCCGTCACAGCTTTCCCCGACGAACCGTTGATTGCATTGGCGCTGGTCATCGGGCCGCTCATCGAATTGCCCGTCCTGATGCTCGTCTCACAAATATTGCTTCTAGTGCGCAAAACTCATGTTGGCAGAGCATGATTATAACGAGGTGTCCGTTTAAGGGATGACACCATAAAAAGGCCTTGCTGAATACAGCAAGGCCTTTTTATCATTTCAACACTCTGTCGCTTCAATCCATCCGGTCGATGATCGTATGATACCCGTCACTTCCATAATCCAGGCACCGCTTCACCCGCGATACTGTCGCGCTGGAGGCACCTGTCTTATCCTGCACCTTGGAGTACGTCTGTCCTTCCTTTATCATCTTCGCCACCTGGAAACGCTGCTTAAGGGAAATCATTTCATTTGTCGTGCACAGATCATCAAAAAATTGATGGCACTCCTCCACCGTCTCAAGCTTTAATATCCCTTCGAACAGATCATCGAGTTCCTGACCCCTCAACTTGTCTATCTGCATATATTTCCCTCCATTTGAATACGTTCATCATATCAAAACACTTTAGTATTTTAAAGTGATGAACAAAATGTGCCCGAATCTCTTGTCACCCTCCATATATTTTGTTATTATCAGACTTATTGATTATTCTTTATTACGCTAAAGCATTAAAGGAGGCTTTGCATGCAAAATGATCTGGTCATAAGACGCTTGGAATTTGCCCTGGATTACACCCGGTTATTGGACGATGAAAAATATAGATTGGTGGACATGAACATGGTCGAGCCTTTCACCATCGAGGATAAACGCCATCATCCCTCCGCCATCATCCTCGAACGCAATGAGCAGCTGTTCTCCATACGGAGCGACTGGACGCGTTCATTGCTGAACTACAGCGAGAACTATCACCTTGATCAGCGCTTTTTCGGCTACTTCGGCCCAGTCGTGCGGGACTACGCTACAGTCCATCAGGCAGGAGTGGAACTGTACCGCCCTTCCAATGATGAAATTCTGGAGAGCATCGATATGCACCTGTCATTCATCACCGATAGATATGCGCAGTCGTTCCATTCCATCGTGGTCAACGATGATGCACTGCTCGACCTCTACCTCAGTAAATATGGACTGGACGGAGACATACGCCATCTTGTGCATGAGAAGAACCTATCCGAGCTGAGGAAATGTCTTGGAGTGGAGCATCCACTCTATGCACTCCTGTCTGCAAAAGTCAGCGATCAGATTGATCTGGTCAATGAAGAGTTTGCAGAACATGACATCATGCGCTTTATCGCGAGACTCAGGCAGACATTGGAGAAGTATGGAATGAAATTCATGCTGGACCTGTCGTTCCGCTCTCCCCAGTCCTACTACAACGGATTCTATTTCCAGGCATTCCTGGATCATGACCACCCGCTCCTAAGCGGCGGGGAATACAACAGCAGTGCTTTCGGCATTGCTGTAAACCTATCCGATGGAGGGTTATTATGATAACTGTGGCACTGACGAAAGGGCGCCTTTTCAAAGACTTCCTGAAATATATGAGTGAAAATGACCTCGCCGACTACAGCACTGCACTCGAAGATGAGACGCGTTCACTCTACACGATAGTGAACAATGTCAAATTCATCTTCGCCAAGGGACCGGATGTGCCGACTTATGTAGAGAGCGGTGTCGCGGACCTCGGCATCGTCGGCTCGGACATCATCACCGAGAATCCGTTCAACATATTGAATGTGTCGCAGCTGCCGTTTGGGGACTGCCATTTCTCTGTAGCAGCTCTGCCCGGCCAGGAAAGTTTCGGAGTGATCGCAACGAAATATACGAATATCGCAAAAGAGCACTTCAAAAACAAGAAGCAGGATATTTCCCTGATCCACTTGAATGGCTCGGTGGAACTCGCGCCGCTCCTTGGCCTGTCGGACGGCATCGTCGATATCGTCCAGACAGGCAGCACCTTGAAAGATAACGGCCTGGTCGAATATGAAAAAATCATGGATATCCATGCGCGCCTGATTGCGAACAAACGGACTTTCTATACAAAGGAAGATGAAATATATGGCTTCCTGACTGAGATTGGAGTGATTGAATGAATGCAGCGGCGTTTAAGGCCAACTTCAAAAAAGAACAGGAGACGGCCGGATTCGAAGGCTACAAAGGGGTCATGGAGATCATCGAACGCGTCCGTACAGAAGGGGATGCAGCGCTACTAAGCTATACCGAACAGTTCGACGGACAATCACCGGAGTCCTTCAAAGTGCCTAAAGAAAGGCTCGAGGAAAGTTATGATGCATTGTCATATGAGGAAAAAGAGGCGTTCGAAACAATCCGTCGGCGGATTGAGCAGTATCAGCTCAGCATCAAATATGAAGATAAAGCAGAGGGAGAATTCCAGTATGTCTATCACCCGCTTGAAAAGGTCGGGGTCTACATCCCGGGCGGCACTGCCCTTTATCCCTCAAGCGTACTGATGACAGTCGTGCCCGCGATTGCAGCGGGCGTTCAGGAGATCCATGCCGTCACCCCGACTTTCGAGTCGACCAACATCACGTTCGCCGCACTTTACGCATGTGGGGTAGAAAATGTCTATACGGCAGGCGGCGCCCAAGCGATTGCAGCACTCGCCTACGGTACCGAATCGATTCCAAAAGTCGACAAGATTGTAGGACCCGGCAATTACTATGTCGCACTCGCCAAACGCCTGCTGTTCGGCCAAGTCGGCATCGATATGATCGCCGGACCGAGTGAAATACTGATCTATGTGGACGATGCTGTGCATATCGATGCCATCGTGTATGATATTTTCGCCCAGGCGGAGCACGATGCCAACGCACGGACATTCCTCCTCAGTGAGGACCCGGCGGTCATCGATCGGATTGCAGAACGGATGGACGCGCTGATAGATCAGCAGTCACGCAGCAGCATCATCCACCAATCCATCGCCCACAACCACTACCGCATCGTCGATTCACGCGAGTCCCTAATCAGCCTGATCAATGATGTGGCCCCAGAGCACGTTTCAATCCAGCATAAAGATGCTGAGATGATCATATCGAACATCAAGTATGCCGGCGCCGTCTTCAATGGCTACTATTCACCTGAAGCGATCGGCGACTATGCGGCCGGACCTTCCCATGTACTTCCGACGGATGGCACAGGCCGCTTCAGCCATGGCTTGAACATCAATGATTTCCTGACGAGCCATGCTGTCATCTCCATCGAAAAAGACACTTACGGAACAATTGCACCACCGGCAAAAATCATAGCACAGCGCGAAGGCCTCGACGCCCATCACCAATCTTTGGATATCCGAATGGAGTGACGATATGATTCATATGGACCGCAACACGAGCCCCCTGCCACCGCTCAGCCATGAAGCCCTGATGGAAGCTGTAGGAGAAACTGCTTTAAATGAATATCCGAGCGTCGAGATAGGCCGCTTCAAGCGCCTCTACGCCGATTATTATGATATCGGCAGCGATACCGTCGAAGTCGCAAACGGCTCTGACGAATGGATCCAGAAGGCGATCATGACACTTGGCCAAGGCGGCGTCATGACGCTCGAACCTGATTTTGTCATGTATCACGAATACGCCCGTCAAATAGATGTACCTGTCCACACCATCCCGTGCGATGACGACTTCCTTTTCGATTTCTCGGCAGTCATAGGGGAAGTGGAGGCGAAACGGCCTTCCCTCTTCCTTATATCGGTGCCGCACAATCCGACCGGGCAGATGTTCAGCCCGGACGACCTGCAGCGGCTGTCGGACGCGATGGCGTCACATGGTGGTTACCTCATACTTGATGAAGCCTATTATGAATTCGCCTCGCCATATGTGCGCCCGACCGGCCAGCATGTACTGATCATCCGCACATTGAGCAAAATGTTCGGAGTGGCCGGACTGCGCATCGGCATCGCCATCGGCGAAGGGGAAGCATTCAGGAGGATTACACGGATCAACCACCCGTATCCCGTCAACGCGCTGTCTTTGAACATCGCCAGCCGCATTTTCGAAGATCGTGAGGCACTCGAGGCATTCATCGAGTACCAGTTGGAGTCAAAAAGACAGCTCGCGGCTGCCCTCGGCAATATTTCCGATGAAGTGGCCGTGCTCGAGTCCTCCACAAACTTCATCTTCACATACGGTGAGCATGCACGCGACCTCGGCCATTTCATGAAGACGCGCGGCTATCAGCCACGGATGTACGACACGGCACCACTCGATGAGGCGGTCAGATACTCCATCATAAAGCATGAAGACTATGACCGGTTCAACCAACTAATCAAAGAATGGAGCAATCGACATGATCAGCAAGGAACGCACGACAAAAGAAACGGCAATCTCAATAGCACTCGATGAGGAAAAGTCACCCGGCGCCTCTTCCATCAAAACAGGCTCCGGCTTCTTCGACCATATGCTGACCCTCCTCTCATTCCATTCGGGCCTTCATATGGAGATTTCAGCACAGGGTGACCTGGAAGTTGATGCACACCACACTGTGGAAGATGTCGGCATCATATTGGGGCAGCTCATCCGCGAATTGTATACGGCGAAGGCATCCTATCAGCGTTACGGCACCACGTATATTCCGATGGATGAATCGCTGGCCCGCGTGATACTCGACCTCTCCGGCCGCCCGCACCTCAATTTCCAGGCGGAGTTTTCAAAGTCGACAGTCGGAAACTTCGACACTGAGCTTGTGATGGAATTCTTTAATGCCGTCAGCATGAACAGCCGCATGACACTCCATATCGACCTATTGAAGGGCGGCAATACCCACCATGAAATCGAGGCCATCTTCAAGGCATTCGCCAGAAGCCTTGCCGCCGCACTGCAGCCGAGCAGCATGGGCGTCCCTTCATCAAAGGGTGTCATCGAATGATCGGCATCATCGACTATTCACTCGGCAATATACAAAACGTCAAAAACGCCCTTGATAAGTTGGACTACCCGAGCCTCTTTTCAAGCGACTACGTAGTGCTGAAGGAATGTGACACCATTCTGCTGCCCGGCGTCGGCCATTTCGGTCATGCCATGACACACATCGAGACTTCTGGCCTTAAGCCGACACTCCTTAAACTGGCTGAAAATAAGCCACTGATCGGGATATGCCTCGGCATGCAGCTCCTTTTCGAACACAGTACCGAAGGGAACGCCAACGGGCTGGGTCTGCTGCCTGGCGATATCGTGCGTATGGAGACAGAGCACCCGGTGCCGCACCTTGGCTGGAATACGCTATCCAGCCCTAACCAAGTCCTGGATGGCAAGGACGTCTATTTCATCCACAGTTATATCGCCACCCGGACCGATACCGTCATCGCAACATCAGAATACGGCATCGACATTCCGGCAGTCGTCAAAAAAGGGCACATCATCGGCATCCAGTTCCACCCGGAAAAGTCAGGACGCACAGGACTCGAAATCCTCAAACAAGCCATTGAAGGAGGCATATAGATGAACATCATCCCGGCAATCGACATCATCGATGGACAGAACGTCCGTCTCACACAAGGAGACTACGGCAAAAAGTCTGCGATGGCACGCACACCTGAAGCGGCCGTTAAATTCTACAGTGGTTTCAAGCAAGTTTCACGTATCCATATCATCGATCTGATGGGCGCTCTGAAGCAGGATGCCAAGGAAACGACCCTCGTCCAGAAGTTGAAACAAAAGACCCACCTGCCGATCCAGATCGGTGGCGGGCTCAGAAGCATTGACACGATTGAGCACTATGACGCGATCGGCATCGATCATTTCATCCTCGGCACCCGGGCCATCATGGATATGGAATGGCTCAAGTCGACAGTGGAGAAGTTCCCGGACAGGATCTTCGTCGGCATCGATGCCAGGCAGAACGACATCTATGTAAATGGCTGGACCGAAAACAGCGGCATCACGATCGATGATTACCTGACAGAAATTGAAGATCTGGCGCTTGCCGGCATCATCTATACGGATATCGCCAAAGACGGCATGGGCCAGGGTCCGAACCTTGAAAATACGGGCCGCATCAACGACTTGACGCACCACACCGTCATCGCAAGCGGCGGCATCCGGAACAAAGAAGACCTCGACGCGCTTGAGGCGATGGGCATCCATAACGCCATCGTCGGCAAGGCGAGCCACAATGATGACTTCTGGAGGGATATCACATGATTAAAAAACGTATCATCCCCTGTCTCGATGTGACAGAGAGACGGGTCGTCAAAGGGATAAACTTCGTCGGGCTGCGGGATATCGGGGACCCGGTTGAGCTCGCCACCCGTTACAATGAAGCCGGGGCCGATGAGCTCGTCTTCCTCGATATTTCAAAGACCCAGAAGGGCCATGATCTGATGCTTGACGTCATCAGGAATACAGCCGAAACACTCTTCATCCCCCTTACTATAGGCGGCGGCATTTCATCCGTTTCAGATATACGCGATCTTCTGAATGCAGGGGCCGACAAAGTCAGCATCAATTCCGCGGCAATCAAAAATCCGCAGCTGATAGAAGAAGCCAGCCGGATGTTCGGCAGCCAGTGCATCTGTGTCGCCGTCGATGTGAAATACGATGCTGAAGCTGGGGATTATTTCGTCCATACCCATGGAGGGTCCGTAAAGACTGAAATTCCGGCATTCGAGTGGATTGCGCAATGTGAATCACTCGGCGCCGGGGAACTGCTGATCACGAGCATCGACCATGACGGGGTGAAGGAAGGATTCGACATCGATTTTCTGACCAAGGCCAATGAATCAGTCCAGATCCCGATCATTGCGAGCGGAGGCGCCGGCAACCCGGAACATTTCATAGAACTCTTCAATGAGACGGATGTTTCTGCAGGGTTGGCCGCTTCCATCTTCCATAATGAAGAAGTAGAAATTGAAGATCTGAAACAAAAATTGAAGGCGAGCGATATAGAGGTGAGGATTATATGAAACCGGATTTCGAAAAGGGGGGCGGCCTCCTATCCGCCATTCTGCAGGACGCACATACAGGGCAGGTGCTGATGAATGGCTTTATGGACGAAACTGCATACCAGAAGACTCTCGAAGAAGGAATGGTCTGTTTCTACTCGAGGTCGAAGGGGCGCCTGTGGAAAAAAGGCGAGACGAGTGGCAATGTCCAGATTGTCAAAAGCATGGCACTCGATTGCGACTCGGATGCCCTGCTCATCCAGGTCGAACCAAAAGGGCCGACTTGCCACCTCGGCAGTCAAAGCTGCTTCGGGGATACGCATTTCAACCTGCAGACGCTGGATCGGATAGTTGGACGCAAGGTGGAAGCGCCTGAAGCAGGGTCATACACCAAATACCTCATTGAGGAAGGCACGGATAAGATCCTGAAGAAGTGTGGGGAAGAAATGACGGAAGTCGTCATCGCTGCAAAAAATAGCGATAGGGATGAGCTGATCGACGAGACGAGCGATCTGCTTTATCATACGCTTGTGCTTTTGAAAAATCAGGGTGTTTCCCTCAAAGAAGTGGAGGATAACCTGAAGCTCCGGCACGGCCAGGACCTCACCTATAAAGTGCGCGGGGAGATAGATGAATGGTAATGGAAAAAGCCTCTGACGAGAAGTCAGAGGCTTTTCCAGTGAGTAGGCACAGACCTTCAAATAAAGGGGCTGGTTCAAGTTTAAAAGCGCCGGAGACAAATCCTCCAACCCCTCTATACTTCTACGCTACGTGGCCCCAGATCGATTCTGGAAGGCAACATTCTACCATCCACGCTCCTGCATACGTTCTTCAGCGGACAGTTGCTTGATGTCGAGCCCTTTCATCGCTGTACCCAGTTCTTTTGAAAGCTGGCCGATCAGTTCATAATCCTGATAGTTTGCGGTCGCCTGCACAATGGCTCTGGCGAATTTCTCAGGCTGGTCCGATTTGAATATGCCGGAGCCGACAAATACGCCGTCTGCGCCCAGCTCCATCATCAGCGCAGCATCTTGAGGCGTGGCCACACCGCCGGCTGCGAAGTTGGTGACCGGCAGCCTGCCCGCCTCTTTTATCTGCTTAAGGATTTCATAGGGCGCACCGTGGTTCTTCGCTTCCGTCATCAGCTCATCATCACTCATGACGCTGATTTCACGGACTTGTCGGCTGACCATGCGCAGATGTCTGACGGCTTCTACAATGTTGCCGGTGCCCGGCTCACCCTTCGTCCTGAGCATCGAGGCACCTTCTCCGATACGCCTTGCGGCTTCTCCAATATCGCGGCAACCACATACGAACGGTACTGAATAATCATCTTTCTTCAAGTGGAACACTTCGTCTGCCGGCGTCAGTACTTCAGACTCGTCTATATAGTCGATCCCCATGGCTTCAAGGACCCTTGCTTCTGTGATATGGCCAATCCTGCACTTCGCCATTACCGGTATCGACACTGCATCGACGACTTGTTCGACGATCCCCGGGTCGCATGCCCTCGCTACGCCTCCGGCTGCACGGATATCGGACGGTACACGCTCTAGCGCCATAACCGCTACAGCGCCCGCGGCTTCGGCTATTCTTGCCTGCTCTGCATTGACGACGTCCATGATGACCCCGCCTTTTTGTATCTCGAGTTTGTTCCTGCTGCTGTCAGTTTGAATTTGTGGCATATGTAATGACTCCCCCTAAATTGATTTTCCATTAATTTAGTATAAAATTAAATCTGATCACTTATAAGTGCCACATTAAAACAAATTCAGGGGGTCAGATTATGCTTATCAATTTGGATAAAACCGCATGCCAACCACTTTTTGAACAGCTCTACACCATTATCAAATCCCAGATTCTAAACGGAGATCGTGGTGCCGATGAGAAGTTACCGAGCAAACGGCAGCTACAGGAGGACTTGTCGGTCAGCCAGACCACGATCGAACATGCCTACCACCTCCTGGTGGATGAAGACTTGATCTACAGCAAGGAAAAGAGCGGCTATTATGTATCAGCGATTGAACAGCTCAAGCAAACTGACACCCCGAGTGTGCCCCATATTGAGCGCCCCCGAAAAAAAGAATACCGGCTGCCGCTCGGCACCATCGATACGTCCCTTGTCCAAAGTGATGCTCTGAAGCAGATCGCACGGGAGATATACTCGGACGCCGAACTTTTGAATAAAGGTGAAGACAGCGGTGAATCCCGACTGAAGGCCCAGATACAGAAATACCTCCACCTGAACCGGGGGGTGACATGCTCCATCGACCAGATATTCATCGGCCCGTCGACAGAGTTCCTCCTCGAGCAGGTGCTCTATCTGCTCAAATACCCGCGTATGACGATTGAAGACCCGGGCTATCCTGTAATACAGAAAGTGCTGGAGAAATATGACGGCGGGATGGATCCCGCCCGGGTCTTTGGGGATGGTATAGATATTAATCAGGTGGCGGCCTATGGCAATCCTGTAGTGCATGTGACGCCTTCCCACCAATTTCCGAGCGGTGCGGTGATGTCGCTTAAAAAGCGCATCCAATTGCTCAACTATGCAGGGGACGAAGGCCATTACATCATAGAGGACGACTACGATAGTGAATTCCGCTATACAGGGCGGCCCCTCCCTTCACTGCAGGGGTTGGATCAGAACGACCGCACCATCTATATGAGCACTTTTTCCAAATCACTCTACCCTTCTCTGCGGCTGTCGTGCATGGTACTGCCACCAACGCTTGCAGAACTCTACTATAAAAGAGAGATGTCATGCAATGTGCCGCGGCAGAACCAGCATATCGTCGCGCGCTTCATGGAAGATGGCTACTTCAACCGTCACATCAACCGCATGAGAAAAGTCTATAAGAAGAAGATGGAAGAGATCACCAGCTGGGTACGCACCCATTACGCCGTCCACATCGAGGGGGAGCATACAGGAATGCACTTCATCCTCAAGCTCAAAGGCAAAAATATAAAAGACCAGGCCATAAAGCATGGGCTGGTCCACGGTGACGCCTATTCATATTCGAATCATCTGACCGACTCGGTCGTAATCGGTATCGGGGAAAAGGACAGTAATGAAATCATCAGCATCCTAAAGGCCTTCCTGGAAGATTGCGCGCGCTTATAATGCGGTACCTTTTAGGCCAAAAATAAAAGAGACATGAAATCCTCCATGTCTCTTGAGTGGGCCTAGGTGGACTCGAACCACCGACCTCACGCTTATCAGGCGTGCGCTCTAACCAACTGAGCTATAGGCCCCCGGTATATGTAATTGAAATATGGAGACTAGCGGGATCGAACCGCTGACCTCCTGCGTGCAAAGCAGGCGCTCTCCCAGCTGAGCTAAGCCCCCATGATATGATGAATCTAAAAGAGTCGGGAAGACAGGAATCGAACCTGCGACCCCTTGGTCCCAAACCAAGTGCTCTACCAAGCTGAGCTACTTCCCGTGGTTGCTGAGCGCGCCCGAGAGGATTCGAACCCCTAGCCTCCTGATCCGTAGTCAAGCGCTCTATCCAATTGAGCTACGGGCGCATAAGCAAAAAAAATAAAACGGCATAACCGCTTAATAAAAAATGGAGCGGAAGACGGGATTCGAACCCGCGACCCCCACCTTGGCAAGGTGGTGTTCTACCACTGAACTACTTCCGCAAATAAGTTTAACAGATATTACTTTATCAATTAATTCCCGGTACGTCAAGAGTAAAATGGTGCCGCCCAGAGGAATCGAACCCCCAACCTACTGATTACAAGTCAGTTGCTCTGCCAATTGAGCTAGAGCGGCTGAGTATGGACTTAAATGGTGGAGAATGACGGGTTCGAACCGCCGACCCTCTGCTTGTAAGGCAGATGCTCTCCCAGCTGAGCTAATTCTCCTAGATGATCATTTCACCATCAACCTTTTCCATCATACTCCATTTAGCATCATAAAGTCAACCTCCTTTACATTTTTAATGGAATAAAAATACACTCCAGAGTTTACTGGAGTGTATCCCATTACTATTTCTGTCTCATATAAGGGAATAGCAGGACATCCCGGATGGATGCAGAATCGGTCAGCAGCATTACCAGGCGGTCTATGCCGATGCCAAGCCCTCCTGTAGGCGGCATGCCGTATTCAAGCGATTCCAGGAAGTCTTCATCCATATCATGCGCTTCATCGTTGCCCGCTTCTTTCTCTGCAACTTGAGCTTCAAAGCGCCTTCTCTGATCGATCGGGTCGTTGAGTTCCGTGAATGCATTGGCGTGCTCGCGTCCGACGATGAACAGCTCGAAGCGGTCTGTAAACCTTGGATCGTCGGTGTTCTGTTTAGCCAGTGGTGAAATCTCAACCGGATGGCCGTAGACAAATGTCGGTTGAATGAGCGTCTCTTCCACTTTCTGTTCAAAGAACTCGTTCAATATGTGACCATACTGCATATTGTCACGCACTTCAATGCCGTGCTCTTTGGCGAGTGCGTGGGCTTTTTCATCAGATTCTACACTGTAGAAGTCAACGCCCGTCTTCTCTTTGACCGCCTCGACCATGTGCACCCGTTTCCATCTTGGTGTCAGATCGATTTCTTCACCACCATATTCGACGACTGTCGTGCCATTGATATTTTTGGCGATATGGGCAACCATCTCTTCCGTAAGATCCATAATATCATTGAAATCTGCATATGCTTCATACAATTCAATCATCGTGAATTCCGGGTTGTGGCGCGTTGAAATGCCTTCATTCCTGAACACACGGCCGATTTCGTAGACTTTTTCGAGGCCTCCAACAATCAGGCGCTTCAGATGCAGTTCAATTGCGATACGCATGAACAGTTCCATATCAAGAGCGTTGTGGTGCGTCACGAAAGGCCGTGCCTGTGCCCCACCTGCAATCGTGTGCATCATCGGTGTCTCGACTTCAAGGAAATTGCGCTGATTCAGATAGTTGCGCATTTCCTGGATGATCTTACTGCGTTTGATGAACGTCTCTTTTGAGTCTTCACTTGTAATCAGATCGAGGTAGCGTCTGCGGTAACGCTCTTCAACATCTTTTAGGCCATGGTACTTGTCAGGCAATGGGCGCAGCGCCTTAGTCAGCAGTGTAAACTCCTGTGCCTTGACGGATAGTTCTCCCGTGTTGGTCTTGAACATCACACCTTTGACCCCGACTATATCTCCAAGGTCAGCCTGCTGCCATATTTCAAAATCGGCTTCACCCACCTGATCCTTCCTGACATAGATCTGGATCTGGCCGTTGATGTCCTGGATATGCGCAAATCCGGCTTTACCTTTACCACGCTTGGTCATCAGGCGTCCTGCGATCATCGTTTCAGATTGGTCTTCCTTTTCAGCAAGCTCTTCTTTAGAGAATGCATCCCATTCTTCCTTCAGATCACTTGAGTATGCCTTACGTTCGTATTTCGATCCGAATGGATCCATGCCAAGATCGATAAGCTGCTGCATTTTTTCTCTTCTGACGTTTATCTGGTCGTTTATTTCTTCACTCACAGTTTCTCTCTCCTATACTATCAATTCTGTATTGTTTGCCTGATGTTCCGCTACGAATTCATCGAGCACTGCAACAAGCTGGGATCTCGTTTCAGATTGATTGATCCCTTTCCTTATCCGGCCATTGCCCTTTATATTCTTCATATACCAAGAAGCATGTTTGCGCATCTCCATAAGTGCCACCTTTTCACCTTTAAGGTCGATCAGACGGTCCATATGCAGTTTAAGTACATCCATCTTCTCTTTCAGATCGGGTTCCCCGATGAGTTCACCTGTTTCCAAGTAATGCACCGTGCGGTAGATCATCCACGGGTTACCAAGCGCCTCACGGCCGATCATGACTGCGTCGACCCCTGTTTCATCGAGCATCTTCTGGGCCAGCTCCGGCGACGTGACATCGCCGTTGCCGATGACCGGGATGTCCACCGCCGCCTTGACCTGGCGGATGATTTCCCAATCCGCTTGCCCTTCGTACATCTGCTCGCGGGTACGCCCGTGCATCGTGATCGCAGCGGCGCCTGCTTTTTCGGCCATTCTTGCGTTCTCCACTGCATAAATATGCGCGCTATCCCATCCGATCCTCATTTTGACGGTCACCGGCTTGGAGACATTCTGGACGACAGCATTGACCATGTCATATATCTTCGGGGGATCGAGCAGCCAACGCGCACCTGCTTCGCACCGGATGATTTTAGAAACCGGGCACCCCATATTGATGTCAATGATATCAGCTGAGGTGTTCTCATCCACATATTTTGCCGCCTCAACCAGCGTCTCCTTCTCGCCACCGAATATCTGGAGTGACATTGGATGTTCATTTTCATCGATATACAGCATGCGCTTAGTCTTTTCATTGCCGAACAGAAGAGCCTTATCACTGATCATTTCCGCACAGACAAGGCCAGCCCCGAATTCTTTCACAGTCAATCTGAAGGCCACATTGCACACCCCAGCCATAGGTGCAAGGACGACCCTGTTATTTATCTCGACATCACCGATCTTAAACATTGTGCCCACCTGCTTCAAGCTCTTTCTTCAAGGTGCCGATCGTCTTGCCGAAAGTGGGGTGGACGACATCTGCGGCGATTTCTGAGAGTGGGTTAAGGACAAAGTCACGCTTATGCAGCTCAACGTGCGGAATGGTCAACTCATCCAGTTCAAGCTCCAGATCTTCATAGAGCAGTATGTCGATATCAATTGTCCTG
Organism: Salinicoccus jeotgali; assembly: GCF_055379195.1. Lineage (NCBI taxonomy): Bacteria > Bacillati > Bacillota > Bacilli > Caryophanales > Staphylococcaceae > Salinicoccus > Salinicoccus jeotgali. The sequence goes on from NZ_AP043830.1 coordinate 2,211,428, forward strand.
GGCCCCCAGACTTCTTCCCTGACACGCCCCATATCATGTTCGATGATGTGGATCAGTTCCAGAAGCTCAAGTGGTGAGACACGGGTTTTGATCATCAGACACATATTCAAAAAGTCAGGCTGATCCGTCTTTCCGTATGGCAGGGTTTCGATTATCGAAGAACGTTTTACGACTTCCACTTCTGGCTGCTCATCCAGTTTTTGGATGGCCATTTCCAGGTTATCGCTGCGTTTTCCAATATTGCTTCCCAATCCTAAATATACAACCGCCATTAATTTTCCCGCTTTCTATTCAGAGTGATGCTGACGTTTTCGTAGTGCCCTTCAATTGGAGGGTTCACTTTAGTTATCGTCACTTCTACTCCTACTATTTTATCATATCGGTCAAACAAGGTCTGCGACACCTTTCCCGCCAAATATTCTATAAGGTTGACAGGTTCTCCTGCAATCACATCTTCTATCAACTTATAGGCTTCGCCGTAATTGACCGTCAGATTGAGATCATCCGTCGTGGAGGCGGCTGTCAGATCGAGGTGCATGGTGACATCTGTGATGAAGAATTGTCCGAGCTGACGCTCCGCATCAAATACCCCGTGATACGCATATGTTTTAATGCCATTTATCTTAATGTTATCCATCCAGATCCTCCTTGAGCTTCATATAGGAATCGGCAATCTTTCTATTAAGCCGGACATTATGGACGCGCACCGCCCTGACGCCTTTATCAATACCGTAGATTGTCGTTGCGGCAGTGGCTTCGTCACGTTCGGCAGCGGGCAGCGCTTCAGCCATCAATTCTTTGATCATGCGTTTACGGCTTGTGGCCAAAAGCACAGGGTAACCTGTTGCCACCAGCTCCTCTAGGCGCCGCATGACCTCAAGCTCCTCTTCACGCGTCTTCGCAAAGCCGATGCCGGGGTCAAGCCAGATCTTATCCGCCTTGACACCGCGGGATTTGGCCATCTTAATGGAAGTCTCAAGTTCCCCGATCATATCCCGGACTACATCTCCGTACGTTGCATGGGTATTATTGTGCATCAGAAAAATCGGGACATTGTAGTCGCTCACGACATCGAATATCTTTTCATCGTATTGACCCCGCCACTGGTCATTGATCATCGTCGCACCAGCCTCCAGGGCACTTTTGGCGACTTCACTCCTGAATGTATCGACCGCTATATCCACTCCTATTCCGCGGATTGCTTCAATGACAGGAACGACCCTTTCGGTTTCTTCTTCTATACTGATTGCGCTGTGCCCGGGACGGGTCGAGTAGCCCCCGACATCGATGATGTCGGCACCTTCTGAGACCATTTCTTCAGCACGAGCGGCAGCATCCTCCACTGAATTATACCTGCCACCATCACTGAAAGAATCCGGCGTCACATTCAATATGCCCATGATTTGAAGGCGCTCCATACACTCACCCTTTTCCACAATATTAGGTGTAGTATATCACAACTTAAGCATGAAATATATTCCTCCTGAAGGCAAAATAAAATACCATATCCTATGTCGGATATGGTATTTCTTCAATTCCTCTAATCTTCAAAGTTGAATAGTGGGGTGGAAAGGTAACGCTCCCCGTTTGACGGCAATACTGTGATGACCGCCTTGCCTTCGCCAAGCTTCTTCGCCACGTCGAGGCTCGCTTTGATGGCTGCACCTGACGAGATGCCGCCCAATATGCCTTCTTCCGCGGCCAGCCTGCGTGCCCAATCCATCGCCTCATCATTGCCGATCTGCAGCACTTCGTCATAGATTTCTGTATCCAGGGTGCCTGGGACGAAGCCCGCGCCTAGGCCTTGCAGCTTGTGCGGACCAGGCTCACCGCCGCTCAACACTGCGGAATCTTTTGGCTCGACTGCATAGATGCCGATATCCGGATAGTTCTCTTTCAGGACTTTACCGGCACCTGATATCGTGCCTCCCGTCCCGATTCCAGCTACGAATGCGCCGACATCCAGGCCTTCAGCCTGCGCCACAAGTTCACGTCCTGTAGTCTTTTCATGGATCTCTGGATTCGCCATGTTCTCAAACTGCTGCGGCATGAAATAGCCATGCTTACCGGCGAGTTCTTCTGCCTTCTTGATTGCACCCTTCATGCCTTCAGCGCCTGGTGTCAGGATGAGTTCCGCACCATATGCCTTCAGGAGGTTACGGCGTTCCTTACTCATTGTGTCAGGCATGACGAGAACCGTCTTATACCCTTTACTTGCAGCAACCATCGCAAGTCCGATGCCGGTGTTGCCGCTGGTAGGTTCGATGATGGTCGTGTCTCCAGTCAGCACGCCGTCCGCTTCAGCACGCTCGATCATCGACAGCGCAATCCTGTCTTTGACGGAACTGCCCGGATTCATGAATTCGAGTTTGACATAGATGTCCGCCATGCCTTCACCGGTCAGCCGATTGAGCTTTACAAGCGGCGTATTGCCGATCACTTCAGAAATATTATTATACAGTCTGCTCATATAAACACTCCCCTATTCCTACTTATTGACTATGGATAATATACCATTTTATCCGTATTCAATCAATTTTAATGGGTCAGAAGCGCCTGCAGCTCTTCCTTCTCAATCCATACTTTGTTGCGGCAGAAATGGCAATCTGCTTCCGCCCCGCCATCTTCCTGTATCATCGCGATGATCTCTTTCGGATCGAGTGAAGCGATGGCGTTGAGGAAGCGTTCCTTTGAGCAGTTGCATTCAAATTTCACCGGTGATTCGTCAAGCACCCTCCAGTTCTCTGCGCCTATCGCTTCATCTATGATTTCTACAGGGGATAATCCGGCATCAATCAGCTTGGAAACAGGCGTCATCTCTTTTGCACGCTCATCCAAAAAGCGGACGGTTTCATCGCTTGCGCCTGGCATCACCTGGATGATGAAGCCACCGGAGGCCTTGATTGAGTTATCCGGATTGACCAACACACCAAGCGCTACGATGGAAGGCACCTGTTCACTCGTATAGAAGTAATAGGAAAAATCCTCCCCGATCTCTCCGGACACAATTTCCGTCGAACCGGTGAAGTGTTCCTTCAAACCGATATCTTTCGCCACACTTAAATAGCCATCTGTGCCCACTGCACGACTGACATCAAGCTTACCTTTATCATTAAGTGGAAAATGCACTTCAGGATTGCTGAGATAGCCGCGCACGGTTCCTTTGGCATTGCTGTCGACCACTATGGCGCCGACCGGCCCGCCACCTTGCAGCGTCAGTGTGACCTTCTCTTCATTTTTAAGCATTGATCCCATCATCAATCCTGCAGTCATGGAGCGTCCAAGAGCGGCAGCTGCCGTCGGCAATGCCCCGTGTCTGCTTACTGCTTCATTTACCGTTTCTGTAGTATCCACTGAAAAAATACGTATTTCATCATTCATTCCAATTCCTCTGACCAAGTGGTCCATCCAATTTCCTCCTATAAATCACCAAAAGTCGCCCTCAGGCGACTTTGGCATCAATTTCTTCAGTTATTCTGCCATCTAGTTATGTCCACGATCATTTCGATCACCGACAGATGCATCTTGTCCATTGCGATAACCTTTGTCATCGTCTGGCCCATCGTATTGTGAAGTTTCTTCCTGCTCCACCATTTCTTCCTCATCTTCTGACGAGTGGTGCAAGTTCTCCTTCACCTCTTTATAAGATGAACCTGGTTTTTCTTCTTTATCTTCCTGATCTTCGTCATAGACACGAACAGGGAGCTCACCATGATAGAAGAGTCCTTCAATCTGTTCACGGTCGAGCGTCTCTTCAGTAAGGAGCGTCTCCGCGATCAGGTTGAGCTGTTCCTGGTGTTCCGTCAATATCTGACGGCAGCGCTCGTACTGTGTCTTGACGATACGCTGCATTTCCTGGTCGATTTCATACGCGATATCATCAGAGTAGTTCGGATCTGACTGCATATCTTTACCAAGGAATACTTGGCCGTTCGAATCTCCAAATTGAAGCGGTCCGAGCTTTTCACTCATACCATACTCCGTAACCATGCTGCGCGCAATGCCTGTGGATCTCTGGAAGTCGTTATGGGCACCTGTGGATACTTCACCGAATGAGATTTCTTCGGATACGCGGCCACCGAGCAGCCCTACAATCTTATCCTCAAGTTCAGGTTTGGTCATGAAGTAGCGATCTTCCTTAGGAAGCATCACTGCATAACCACCAGCCTGGCCACGCGGTACAATCGTCACTTTGTGCACCATATCGGCGTCGTCAAGCACCATGCCGATGACGGTGTGACCCGCTTCATGATAGGCGACTATATTGCGTTCCTTCTCGGAGATGACGCGGCTCTTCTTGGCAGGTCCGGCGATGACGCGGTCTGTCGCTTCATCGATGTCCCGCATATCAATTTTGCGTTTATCGGATCTTGCCGCCACGAGAGCTGCCTCGTTCAGAAGGTTCTCAAGGTCTGCGCCGGAGAATCCAGGCGTTCTGGCTGCGATTGCACCGAGGTCGACGGATTCATCGAGCGGCTTGTTTTTGGCATGTACTTTCAGTACTGCTTCACGGCCTTTGACATCTGGACGGCCAACCGGAATCTGTCTGTCGAAACGGCCTGGACGAAGTAGTGCAGGGTCCAGGATATCCGGTCTGTTCGTTGCAGCAATCAGGATGATGCCTTCGTTTTCACCGAAGCCATCCATTTCGACCAACAGCTGGTTCAATGTCTGTTCACGCTCATCGTGTCCACCACCGACGCCGGCACCACGCTGGCGTCCAACAGCATCAATCTCATCTATGAAGATGATGCATGGGGAGTTCTTTTTGGCGTTCTCGAACAGGTCACGTACACGGGAGGCACCTACACCGACGAACATCTCGACGAAGTCGGAACCACTGATGGAGAAGAACGGTACACCCGCTTCCCCTGCTACAGCTCTTGCGATCAATGTCTTACCGGTACCTGGTGGTCCAACCAGCAGCACCCCTTTAGGGATACGTGCACCGATACGGTCAAAGCGGCGTGGATCTTTCAAGAAGTCGACGACTTCCACAAGTTCAGCCTTTTCTTCATCTGCCCCTGCGACGTCATCAAAATGGACTTTCTTCTTGCTTTCGTCATAGAGCTTCGCTTTACTCTTGCCGAAATTCATCACACGGCCACCGCCGCCACCGCCGCCACCTTGTGCCTTACTCATCAGGAACAGGAAGAGGAAGAGGATAAGCAATAGCGGAATGAAAGTGAGCAGCATGCTTGTCCAAGGACTCTGCTCTTCGGCAGGTTCAATGGTAAAGTCCAAGCTTTCTTGCGCTTTTGCACTTTCCAGTATCTGATCGAGGTCCGACGTGCTGTTATATGGAATGACCGAAGTGAAAGACTCCTGCTCATTCTGATCTGCCAGACGCCCCTCGACGAGATATACGTTCTGCTCGGGCTGGAGCGTGAGCGATTCTATGTTGCCTGCATCCAGCTCCTCGAGGAATTCTCCATATTGAAGCTCTTCTTCAAGAGCTGAATCACCATTAAAACTTTGAAATATACCAAACATTATAACTGATAAAATCAATATCAGCACGATGTTACGGCCTATATTCTTAGGCATTCGTAAACCTCCATTTCTAATACAACTAAAAGGAATAGTACCATAATTTCATAGCAATATTCCACTTTTTTGATTTATTTTACCGACTTGTATAATTCCGGTTTCAAAAGACCGATATAAGGCAGGTTGCGGTACTTCTCATCGAAATCAAGTCCGTATCCCACAACGAAGCCGTCCGGAATTTCAGTGCCCACATATTTGACATCCACTTCAAGTTTCCTGTTTACCGGCTTATCAAGCAGGGTCACAATCTCAAGTGATGCTGCGTTGCGGTATTCGATCAGATCGACTATGGAGTTCAACGTCGTCCCCGTCTCAATGATGTCTTCAACCACCAGTATATGGCGCCCATCCACAGAGGTCGATAGATCCTTCAATATCTTGACTTCCCCTGAAGATTCAGTTCCCACATAGCTCGAGACATCCATGAAATCAATTTCGAGATGCGTGTCTATGTACTTGACCAAATCACCCATGAACATAATCGAACCTTTCAGCAGTCCGACCAGTATCGGGGTTTTTCCTTCATAATCTTCAGTAATCTTCTTACCGAGCCGTCTTGCTATATCCTGTATTTCTTCTTCAGATAATACAATTTCGCTAATATCATTTCTTAGGCTCATCAGTAAACTCCTTCTCAATAAGTAATCGACTATCTTTTTCCTTGTCATCCATTATATTATAAATTTCACCCAGTGCAATGATTTGATCATCCTGATCCAGGATGACCGGCATCTCCTCCCTGTCGTCAGCAGGGACCTTCTTATCGATGAAGATGCGGGATAGTTTTTTTGTGCCTGTGCCCGGCACGCGCATCCGATCCCCTGGCTGCCTCGTCCTGACGGTAAGTGGATAATGCTCTGGGTGGAGGGTGGCGGTGATCCTGTAGCCATTGAACATGTATGTGCCACCATAATCGATCACCAGGGTATCTTCGGTATACACTTCCCCGGATGCAACCATCACTTTTTCATATGCAATGACCAGACGTACATCCCCGATATCGAACGAAGCGTTCGATAGATCTGATGCCACGATTCCAATAATCTCTTCGGCATGGCGCCTTCTTACGGTAGCGCCGTACCGCTTCAACCATTTCACCAGAATATAGAACTTTAGAATGGCGCGCTGGCCATTGAAGCTGGAACGATTAAGGCCCTGCTCCTGCCCTGTAAGGAAATCCTCTGCCATTTCCGAAAGCATGGCGTCGATTGCCCCCATGTCTTCCTTGATCTGGAGAAGATGACTCACATCAAGATGATTGCTCGCTTTGATCGGCGGTATGATATTGTGCCGGATGTAATTCCTTGTATAGTCGCTGGCACTGTTTGTTTCATCTTCGAAGAATGTAATGGCGTGCTCGGTGCAATAGGCTTCAATCGTTCTGCGGGAAACGCCGATCATCGGCCGGACGATTTCATATGAATCTGACCTCCTGATATCCGGAATCCCCATCGCACCCGGGAGATGACGCCCGGACAGCAGACTGTGCAGCACCGTTTCATACTGATCATCAAGATGATGTGCAGTAGCCAGTACCCCGGCGCCATGCTTTTTCATCATTCTGTCGAAGAAACGGTAACGTTCGGCCCTGGCCACCTCTTGATTGAATGATGCTTCCGGGATATCCAGAGTGACCATTTCAAATTGATGGCCATCGCGCATAGCCATATCACCGATATACTCTGCCTCGTACAACGATGCCTCACGCTGTCCGTGGTTGACATGAAAAAGCACGAGCTTCTCCTGCCTGTCTGCATAGCGTGTATGCAGCAGGTGATAGAGCACCATCGAATCGACTCCACCCGATATGGCAAGCCCCACCGTTTCATCCTGATGCCAGGGTATGAAGAGTTCCATAGCCTCATCCTTCTCAAAATAAAATAAGACGATTACAGGAATCGTCTGATTATATATTTATCTTTTGCCGCCTCGGCGTGACTCCGTCTGCTTCTTGATTGTCGAGAGGCGATCTTCGCTGTCTTTCATGAAGCTTGAGAGCTTCTTCTCGAAATCCTCAGGAGATGATTCCTTGCGCGGCTTGGGTTTAGGTTTCTGTTCTTTTGCCTTTTTGATGGACAGGCTGATTTTACCGTCGTCACCAACGGATAGGACTTTCACTTCTATTTCTTCGCCCACACTAAGGTGTTCGTTGATATCTTCCACATACTGATCTGCAACCTCACTGATATGCACAAGTCCTGTCTTGCCTCCCGGTAATTGTACGAACGCACCGAAATTCTTGATACCTGTGACCTTACCTTTTACTTTACTGCCCACTTCAACTGACATCTTGATATATGATCCTCCCAATTAGCATTTAATCTCCTACCATCATACCATTAAATAGAAAAATAATCATTACAATATGCAATGATTATTCTTCATGTTCTTTATTTTCTTTTGGCTCTTCTTTTGTTCCATTCTGTTCTTTGACATCAGGGAGATTGAATATGATTTCCCCTTCTTCCGATAGGGAAAACTCACTCCTTGCGATGCGCGCTATATAATCATCATCATTCAATTGCTTGATCTGCTGTTCCAGATCTTTGGATTCTTCAATGCGCTCTTCCAAGACCACCTGGGCCTGGACCCGCTCCTCGTGGAGCAGTTGATTCTCGTTTTTCTGATTGAAGGCGATAAGAAGCATCACGCCAACGACAAGAAGCAGCAGACTGCCGATGACCATCGTACGTTTTTTGACGACGCGGTCCTCCGCCCGTTCCACTTTCTTCTCTTTCTCGCGCCTTTTTGTGTAATTGTTGATTACTTTAACAACTTTACTCACGGCAACACACCCTTAATTTGTCCGTTCTCTATCTTTAAAATACACCATAAGGGCGCCGTTTGCTAGAGAAAATCAGAATCTCTTTCAATTTTCTGTTCTTTTATTATTTCATACATACGCTCGGCATCTTCTTTCTTTGCATGAGCACCGAGCTCCATGACCTTCAAAGTTACAATTTTACGACCGAATTCAATTTCGACGATGTCGCCGACGGATAGAACAGTACCCGCTTTTGCCGCCCGGTCATTCACTTTCACCCTGCCGTCATCACTGATTTCCTTGGCCAACGTACGGCGCTTGATGACTCTGGCCACTTTCAGGAATTTATCAAGTCTCATTTTTGTATCCTCCTTCCTTCAGGATCTCGTCCAGAGCTTTACCTTCATGGATCGTTTCCTTCATCCAGCCCAAGACAATTTCCCCGTATGCTTTCTCGTGCTTGATCTTTTCGCGCTTGCCTTCCTTCTGCTTTGCACGAGCCCAGACACGGTCGAGGTCTTCACGGGTCTCCACAATTTCTTCACCGAAGACATGAGGGTGCCGTCTGATGATCTTTGCCGTCAGGCTCTCCAGCACATCATAGAAATCGAAGAAGCCATCTTTCTTACCGATTGCGCTATGCAGGGCCACCTGAAGCAGGATATCACCAAATTCTTCGACGATGGCTTCATCATCCTCGTTTTCAATGGCTTCTATCACTTCATATGTTTCCTCTATAAGGTGCCGTTCGAGCGATTCGTGCGTCTGTTCCTTATCCCATGGACATCCATCTTCCCCGACGAGCACATCGAAAACTTCGACCATATAGTCGATATCACGCATGTCGAGACGTTCGTCATCCACTTTCGGGATATACAGACACAACAGGTTACCGGCTATGCCGCCATGGTCTATTTCGTGGAGTGCTGCGTCATATATCTTTTGCTCGGGACTGCCTGCTGCATCTACAACCCGGACTGCTGTATCGGCCGGATAATATTCCAGCAGGGAGAGTTTAGCTTCCCCAAGGCTATGCTGATCATACACTTGTGTGACCAAGGTGTGCTGACGATGGTTCAAGTCCTTTGTGGTGATGTTCATGCCATCTATGACTTGGAAGCCTTCATTCACAGGTATTTCAAGTGCCGTGACAACTGCATCGATGAAGCTCTGCCCGCCGGTTATCTTCAACTCGACTTCGTTAGCCGCAGCATGTTGCATAAGCAGTTCAGTAGTCGTTTCATAAAAGAGCGGATGTCCCGGGACTGCGTACAATACATCAGCCTCCGTCGCCGCTTCAAGCAGCGCATCCACTATATGCCGGTACGTCCCCTCAAAGGATTCATGCTGTTCATATACCCCATCAAAATCCAACAGCACCATGCCCTCTTCTTCCAGTGCCTGCACTGCCGGATGGTCTTTAGTGCGCAGATGGATCTTTTCCGCCTGCGTCAGTCGCTGCCAGATGCCAAGCGGCATCTGGGCAAGGTCCGAACTGCCCAGACCGATCACTTCTATTCTTTTCATAGGACTTCCTCCATTCTGCTTTCCTGTATCACTTCAAGGATCTTGACCAGTTGGGCGACATCCCGACTTTGGATGGTAATCTTCATTTCACCGTTCTGCACAGAAACCTTCATGATGCGCCCGAATTCCTGGGTATCCATGAACAGTTTCTGCCCATCAATCTGTTCTGTCGATTTCTTCGAGACATACAGATAGAAGTGACGTTTGTCTTCCTTCACCTGATAGATGCCGAACATGAGGGCGTAGACTTTAATCCGCACCAGTTGCAGGAGCCGCTCTACCTCTACTGGATATTCACCGAATCGATCGAGCAGTTCATCCTCGATATCACGGATTATCTCTATCGATTCTGCACGCCTCAGACGTTTATATATATCTATTTTCGATTGTTCATGCGGAATGTAGGTCGCTGGAATATAGGCATCCAACGTGACATCGATTGGGATGTTCACCGGTTCTGATTCAGGCTCCATCCCCTGCTTTTCTTTGACTGCCGTCTCCAGCATCTCAGAGTAGAGCTCATAGCCCACCGAGTCTATGAACCCGGACTGGTGTTTACCCAACAGATTTCCAGCACCCCGTATATTCAGATCTCGCATAGCAATTTTGAAGCCGCTGCCGAGTTCTGTATATTCTTTGATTGCCTCCAACCGTTTTTCGGCCACTTCCGTCAGAACCTTATCCGGTTGATGGAAGAGATAGGCATAGCTGATCCTGTTGCTTCGTCCAACACGGCCACGTAGCTGGTAGAGCTGGCTTAGGCCGAAACGATCTGCGTCTTCGATGATCAATGTGTTGGCATTCGGCACATCGACGCCCGTTTCGATGATCGTCGTCGTCACCAGGACATCATATTCGCCGTTGACGAAGGCGAACATGGTCTCTTCTATCTCCTTCTCATTCATCTTGGCGTGCATGACGCCGACTTCGGCATCGGGTACGAGTGCTTCCACATGTGCCTTCTTCTGATAGATTGTATCGACCCTGTTATACAGGTAGAATACTTGGCCGTTCCTGGCCACTTCCCGTTCTATCGCCTCCCGGACGAAGTCCGCCTGGTATTCGAGGACATACGTCTGGACGGGGAAGCGGTTCTCCGGAGGTGTTTCGATGACCGACAGATCCCTGACACCAGACAGACTCATATGCAGCGTACGGGGGATCGGAGTAGCCGTCAGCGTCAATACATCCACATTCGTCTTCAATTGCTTGATCTTTTCCTTGTGCTTTACCCCAAAACGCTGCTCCTCATCTACGACAAGCAGGCCAAGGTCTTTGAATTGGACATCTTTCGACAAAATCTTATGTGTGCCCACCACAATATCGACGGTGCCTTCTTTGAGTCCTTCCCTTGTCTTTTTCAGCTGCGCCGGCGTCCTGAAGCGGCTCATCATTGCCACGTTCACCGGAAAGTCCTCTATACGCTCGATCAGGCTTTCGAAATGCTGCGCTGCAAGGATGGTGGTCGGGACCAGAAAAGCCACCTGCTTGCCATCCTGGACGGCTTTAAAGGCGGCCCGGATCGCAACTTCCGTCTTGCCGTATCCTACATCCCCGCAGAGCAGACGGTCCATCGGCTGCTCTGCCTCCATGTCTTTTTTGATTTCATTGACTGAAGCATACTGGTCGGGCGTCGGTTCATATGGGAAGCGTTCTTCAAAAGACATCTGCATATCATTGTCCTCGGCAAACGCGTACCCTTTCGCCTGGCTGCGTTCCTGGTAGAGCTTGATCAGCTCATCCGCTATCTCGTTGACATTGGCCTCGACCCTGGCTTTCGTCTTCTTCCACTCCGTACCGCCGAGCTTGTGCATTCTAGGTTGGCCATCGTCACTCGCCACGTATTTTTGGACAAGATCCATCTGATCGACCGGAATGTACAGCTGGTCGGTCCCTTTATACTGGAGTTTCATATAGTCGTTATGGATGCCGGATACTTCCATCGTTTCAATGCCAAGGTAACGGCCTACACCATGGTGGAGGTGAACGACGTAATCGCCTACATTCAACTCCTGATAGGATTTGATCTTTTCGGCGTTGGAGAGCTTCTTTTGGCGCTTCTTCTTTCGGCTGGTCTTGTTGTACAGTTCCTTTGAGCCGAGTACCGCCACCTTCATGAACGGCAATATGAAGCCTTTAGGGAGTGCCCCTTCCGTAAGGACGATCCCGGAGTCCACGGGGATCTCCCGGATATAGCTCGGTATCTTCAAGTCTTCAAGAAGTTGACGTGTCTTCATGATCTCATCTTCATCACGGAGCACGATGTTTATCATATAGTCATCCTGGAGCATGCGGTTCAAATTGGACGCCAGAATATCATACTGGCCGTAATAGATTTCAGTCGGACGCACCGAAATCTTCACTATATGTCCGATGTCGACGGGCATGCTTTTAGTGAAGAGCGTAAAGTAGGTCGCACCTTTTATCGACAGCATGCGTTCATACTGGCCTTCAAGGAAGTTCCCACCACCTTTGAACATCCGCCCTGCGGCAACCATCGACTCATAATAGCTGCTTACCGATGTGAATTCCGCCTCGTACGCTGAAGCCATATTCTTCACTTCGTCGACGATTACACGGTGGTCCTCTGTAATATAGTCGATGATGGATATCGGCCGTTCAAACAACAGATGGCTGTACTGGACCAGATGATTGAACGTCTGATCCGGATGCGTGACGGTATCATAATATTCATCAAGTGCTTCTTTCCCTGCCTGGTCGAGCTGTTCGCGTGTCTCCTGGTACAGCTTTTCGATCCTTTCGAGTAGCTGCTCCCGCTCTTGCCGCTCGATGATATGCTCTGCATGGGGCTCCATCGTGATTGCATCGATATTTTCGATGGAGCGCTGCGTTTCAGGATCTATGGATCGGAGTGAATCAACTTCATCGTCGAAGAACTCGATCCGTACAAGTCGCTCTGACATATAGACGTCTATGATGTCTCCGCGCACCGCAAATTCACCAAAATGGACTGCCTGATTCATCCTCCTGTACCCGAGGCTTACAAGATCTTCTATGAACTGGTCATAATCGATTACACTGCCAAGCTTGATGGTCTTCTCATAGCTTAGGAGCTTATCCTTCGGCATGACCGGCTTGAGAAGCCCGTGTACAGGCACGACGAATAAGCCCGGTTCATTGTGGGCCAGAGCAAATAGGCTGCTCATGCGCGACTTCATGAATTCAGGGCTTTGTTTGGCATGGTTTTCCACCATGATATCGCCGACCGGGAACGTATGGACATTATCCATCATGTCCATCAAGGGGTTGGCCAGTTTTTCCATCTGATGGTTATTCTGAACGAATATTACAATCGGACGCTTTTCAGCTTGCGCGAGTTCGTACAACAGGGCAGGTTTAAAGTCATCGTTGATGCCCGTCACCATCATGTTGAGGGCATCCCGATGATTCGCCACTTCCAAGAAGCGTTCATCTTCCTGGATGCGCCGGGATATATTCTTATTCATCTACATCACCATTATATTCTGTCATGATTTCCTGGAAGGGATCTGTAACAAATGCAGCTGAAGCTGCTCCAGACCGCTGAATGACTTTATCGAGCAGTTTGTGCTCAGCCTTCGGAAATTTGTCCAATACGTAATTCGGGATCGAGGAGCCGGGAGCCGGCCTGTCAATGCCAATCCTGATCCTGTTGTACTTTTCGGTACCAAGATGTTGGTTCAGCGATTTTATGCCATTATGGCCTCCACCACTCCCTTTTTGCCTCAGGCGTAATCTGCCGACAGGAAGGTCCAGATCATCATACAGCACCAAGATATCCTCCGTCTCAATATTATAATAGTCAAGGAGGGGTCTGACACCTTCACCGCTTAGGTTCATGAAAGTTTGAGGCTTTACCAGCATCACTTTCTGACCTTTATGATAACCCACACCAAAGTGGCACTTAAACTTTTTGTTCGACAGTTCTATACCAAGGTCATCCGACAGGTGATCGATGACCATAAACCCAATATTGTGACGCGTACCATCATATTTCTTTCCGGGGTTTCCAAGACCGATGACACATTTCATATACTCACCTCATACAACGTGAAAAAAGGCGATGGGAAATCCACCGCCATGTTCATTCACATTATTATTCTTCGTCTTTCTCTTCTTCAGCAGCTTCTGTTTCTTCACCTTCAGCAGCTTCTTCGTCCTCTTCAGGTTCCTCTTCTTTTTGAGGAGGTACCACTGTGACAAGCGCTTCATCATCTTCATTTTCGATGGTGAAGTTGCCTTTTTCACGGATATCTGAAACGTAGAGTGTATCTCCGATTTCCATTTCCTCGACATTGACTTCGATGGATTCTGGAATGTTGTCCGGAGTTGCTGTTACAGAAACTTCGAATATCGGCTGCTCAACGATGCCGCCTTCTTTAGTTCCAGCTGCTTCACCCACTACTTCAATGGTTACTTCAACCGTCACTTCAGACTTCATGTTGATTGCGATGAAGTCGATGTGCGTGATCTGGTTCTTCAAGGAATCGAACTGATACTCAGTAACCATCACTTTAGTTGTATTTCCGTCGATATCAAGGTCGATGACACCGTTACGTCCAACTTCGCGTATTACTTTGATGAATTCGTTCTCGTCTACTGCAACAGCAGTATTTTCCACTTGATAGCCATAGATGACCGCCGGGATTTGTCCCGTTCTGCGCAGTTCAGTAACTTCTGAACGCTTCGCTTTGCCTTCTCTATGCTTTGAGGCCAATTTTGCCATGGTATATTTCCACCTTTCATTTACAGACAGTTGTTTTAGCATTGCCTAATTTAACACATAGCCATGGATAATAATAGCATATTACCATGGTGTTTGTAAAAAATCTTGTGATATTCAGTTAATTGTCGAACAGGATACTTACAGATTCCTCTTCATAGACACGTACAATTGCCTGAGCCATCAACTCGCCGACTGATAGTTCGACAATCTTGCTGCTCTTTTTCTCTTCAGGCATTTGAATGGAGTTGGTGACTACAAGTTCCTTGATGACAGACTCTTCGATCCTCGAAATGGCCGGGCCTGACAATACAGGGTGTGTACAGCATGCATAGACTTCCTTGGCGCCTTTATCGAGTAACGCCTGAGCTGCCAATTTCATCGTGCCGCCTGTATCGATGATGTCATCAATGATGATTGCCGTCCGGCCTTCGATTTCCCCGACGATGTTCATCACTTCTGCAACATTCGGTTTCGGCCGCCTTTTGTCGATGATGGCAATCGGTGTCTTCAGACGATCCGCCATCTTACGGGCGCGGGTCACACCGCCGTGGTCCGGGGAAACTACGACTACTTCCTCAAAGTCCAGACCCTTATGCTCTACGAAGTAATCACTGAGGATCGGAACGCCCATGAGGTGGTCTATCGGGATATCGAAGAAACCTTGCAGTTGCGGGGCGTGCAGATCGAGTGAAATGACGCGGTCCGCTCCAGCTGTTTCTATCAAGTTTGCAACAAGCTTCGCCGTAATCGGTTCGCGGGATCTGCTCTTTCTATCCTGACGGGCATAACCATAGTAGGGCATTACAATATTTATCGTTGCTGCAGAGGCGCGCTTCAATGCATCAATCATAATAAGCAATTCCATCAGATGTTCGTTGACCGGCTGGCTTGTCGGCTGTACTACGAAGACGTCGCAGCCGCGGACACTCTCTTCTATATTGATTTGGACTTCCTCATCCGAAAACCTGTTGACCTGGCATTTGCCGAGGGGAATGCCGATGTGGTCTGCAATTTCTTTTGCAAGTGGTTCGTTGGCCTTCAGGGAGAAGAGACGCAGATTCGAGTTTTTGTATTGATTGCTAGAAGCTAACATGTTGATCCTCCAATTAATTGTCTTTTTTTAAGTATCCTTCTTTTGTCGTCTGTCTGTTACGCGCAATGGCCAAGCTATCTTCCGGCACTTCGTCTGTAATCGTCGATCCTGCGGCTATGAAGGAGCGGTCCCCGATCTTCACCGGTGCCATCAGATTGGAGTTGCACCCGATGAAGGCATCCGCGCCGATTTCAGTCTTGAATTTATTTTTGCCGTCATAGTTCACTGTAATTGTACCACAACCGATGTTCGACCTCGCACCAATTTCAGCATCTCCTATATAACTGAGATGCGACACTTTCGCCTCATCCGCAAGCTGTGATTTTTTCACTTCGACAAAATTGCCGATCTTGACTGATTTGCCGAGTTCAGAGCCTGGCCGCAGTTGGGCGAATGGACCGACAGTTGTGCCTTTGCCGACTTTAGAACCAAGCACAACCGAATGCTTGACCTCCACCTCATCGTCGATGAACGAATCTTTGATTTCAGAGCCTGAAGAAATGACTACATTTTCTCCAACTCTGGTCCGCCCTCTGAGCACTGCTCCAGGATATATGATGGTATCAGGACCGATTTGCACCTCTGCGTCTATATAAGTGGCGTTCGGATCTATCAAGGTGACACCATTTTGCATATGCTGCGTATTTATCCGCTCGCGTAACACCTCTTCCGCCTTCGCCAACGCCATCTTGTCGTTGATGCCGAGCACCTCTTCGAAATCGGGTGTGAGATATGCTTCCACACGGGCACCCCTGTCGCGCATTATCGCTATGGCATCCGGCAGATAGTACTCATTTTGTGCATTATCATTATCCACTTTCTCCAATGCTTCAAACAGTAGTCTATTATCAAAAATGAAGGTTCCTGAGCTTACTTCCTTGATTTCCTGCTCGGCGGGATTTGCGTCCTTCTGCTCCACAATCCTTCTGACCGACCCATTCTCTTTCCTTATGATTCTGCCATAACCATAAGGTATTTGGGTCCTTGTTGATAAAATCGTCGCCTTTGCGCCTGACTCCAGATGATATTTCATGAATGTCTGCATTGTCGTCTCGCTGATCAACGGCGTATCTCCGCATATGACCATCGTCTGTCCGTCGGTACCGCCAAGTGCTTCTTGCAACTGCTGTACTGCATGTGCAGTTCCAAGCTGTTCTTTTTGGATCGTAGTCTTGATGTCGTCATCAAGACGATCCCGCACAACTTGCGCTTCATGCCCCAGCACAGCGTGGATCTCTTCTATCCCTGCTTTTCTCAAGTTGTCGATGACGTGCTGGATCATAGGGACTCCGCCCACTTCATGCAGCACTTTAGATTTCTCTGATTTCATCCGTGTACCTTTTCCGGCTGCCAAGATTATCGCTCTCGTCTGCATAATGTCCCCCCATTTTATAGCTACATTCAATTATATTTTAGTAACCTTCCAGTTTCAAGGTTTAACCGTCATCATTCCCATACTTTCGGAACCTAAAAAACCCACAAAGCGGGTACTTTGCGGGTTCAGGCTATTCTTCTTCTTTTATCTGGGCCTGTCCGGCCTCGTCAGAATCTGTTTCGCGTCGGATCGTCTCCTGTTCAGAAGGGTCCACGATTGTCTCCGACGTTTCATCGGATGCTTCCCCTGCGGGTTCAGGATCTTCCGTTTCCTCATATACCCGCATCACTTCTTCCTGCACATGCTGCCGCATTTCAGAATTGATCGGATGGGCGATATCACGGAACTCTCCATCCGGTGTACGTTTGCTCGGCATCGCGACGAAGAGTCCGTTGTTCCCTTCTATGACTCTGAGGTCATGGATTACAAAAGCACCCTCAAAAGTGATTGATACAAGTGCTTTCATCCGAGTGTCCTGGTTGTTTACTTTACGCAGTCTTACGTCTGTTATCTTCATTATCCGCTTCCCCCAATAATAATTATTGTTGGATCGTATGTGTACTGCTTCAGTCAACCATATTGTTAAATCACATCAGATGCAATGACTTCTATTTCCACTTTGACATCCTTCGGTAAACGACTGACCTCTACACATGATCTTGCTGGTAGTTTACCCGTAAAATAACGTCCGTAAACTTCATTGATCTGTGGGAAGTCATTCATGTCATTGATGAAGATCGTCGTCTTGACCACGTTTTCATAACCGAGGCCTGCAGCTTCGAGGACATGGCCGACATTGTCCATGACTTGCTTAGTCTGGGCCTGTACTTCCTCGGAAATCACCTCGCCCTCCAAATTGAGCGGAATCTGTCCCGATGAATAGAACATGTTGCCTACCTTGACGCCGTGGCTATAGGGACCGAGTGCTTCCGGTGCTTTTTTTGCATTAATTGGTTCCATATATTTCAAAACTCCTTTTATTGTTATGACTGATGTTCCTCAGTATCATTTTCAATATACTCCAGACAATTGCCTTCTTCCACTACAAAGGATTGGTTGAATTCATCAATCTCCGATACTTTGAGCAATGATGTATAATCGTTGAATCTCCGGTTCTCCACCTGCTTGGCTTCAACCAGGACACTTACACCGACGACTTGGGCCGAAAATTCCTCCATAAGATTGATGACGCCTGTAATAGACCCGCCTGCCCTCAAGAAATCATCGACTACAAGGACTTTCGCTCCTTCCTTCAAAGTCCGCTTCGATAAGACCATCGTTTCTATTTTACGAGTCGATCCCGATACATAGTTGACGGAAACAGTGGATCCTTCAGTCACTTTGTTGTCTTTGCGTATGACCGCGACCGATACATTAAGTTCCCTTGCCACAGCGTTTGCCAGTGATATCCCTTTTGTGGCGACGGTGACGACGGCATCGATGGACGCCCCTCCATACATCGTGGCGATCAATTTTCCGATGTCGGACATCATATGGGGATCCCCCATTATATCCGACATGTAAAGGTAGCCTCCAGGCAGTAGCCGATCTTTAGTTTTAAGCACTTCCATGAACCGCTCAACGATCTCCACTGAGCGTACATGATCGATCTTTGGACGGAATGTCACGCCTCCGCCAGCTCCTGCGGTAGTTTGAACCAGTCCGATACCCTCTGTTTCAAAGACATCTTTGACTATTTTAATATCTTCACTGATGGAAGATTTAGCCTGACTGAACTTATCGACAAAGTAGGTCAGTGGGATCAACTGGTTCGGATGTGAAGTGAGATGCTGGGTCATGAAGACCAGCCGTTCACTGCGTTTGAATTTCATACACTGACTCCTAAACCGTATTTAATATAGTGATTTTAACATAAAAGTTCGGTTTTTAGCAATCATCCCAACAATCTGACTTTATATACTTCATTACAGCATCCTTTGATCGCATTATAGAGATGGATCGCCTGCCGTTCTTTCTGGACCAGGCCGAAGACCGTGGGGCCGCTACCACTCATCATGGCGCCTTCAGCACCGTTGCGCAGCATCGTATCTATAAGCTTATTGACCTCGGGGTAATTCTTTACAGTCACTTCTTGCAGATCATTTTTCATCAGGCGCATCATCTTTTCGTGATCCCCTGCACGGAGCGCTTCTGCCATAGCCGTTGAAACCGCCGCATTTTTCCCCGGCTCCAATGCCTGGTAGATTGTTTTAGTCGACACTTTCATATTTGGCTTCGCGAGCACGACCCAACCCTTCGGAGGCTTCGGCAGGCGTTCCACCTGCTCGCCCCTGCCTGTTGCCAATGCAGTCCCCCCGTATACACAAAATGGAATATCAGACCCGAGTCGACTGGCTAGATGGGCCAGGGTATCGATGTCTATGCCGAGTCCAAAGAGTGCGTTGATGCCCCTAAGCGTTGCCGCAGCATCTGCAGAACCACCGGCAAGTCCGGCAGCGATGGGAATATTTTTATCGATAGTTATCGTAACGCCCGCTTCAATCCCATATTCCCGGAACATCAGTTCAGCAGCCTGATAGGCCAGATTCCTCCGATCCAGGGGAACATGCCGATGTTCCGTATGGATTACGATCTTCCGGTCATTGCGCTTCTCGAACGAGAGCTGATCATTCAGATCGACTGTCGTCATGACCATGTTCACTTCGTGGTAGCCGTCTTTTCTTTTGTACAACGTATCCAGAGTCAAGTTGATTTTGGCGGGTGCCGTTTCAAAATGCATAATTTCACTTCCATCATACGGTCATTTTTTTATCAGTTTATCATAAAAAGCATATATAAAATATGACTTTATGATATATGAAGCCACAACACGCCGCTTCGCAGACAAAAAGGTTGCACTAATACGAATTTGAGATATTATTATAAACGGTAGTTACTTTTTAATAGTCTACTGCGTAAATTGATAATATTTTATGATGGAGGCAATTGCAATGGTTAAAATAGGTATCGTAACTGGTAGTACACGCCCTGCTCGAGTCAATCTCCAGGTGGCAGAATGGGTCAAGGATTTTGCAGAAAAAATGGATTTGGAAGCTGAATTTGAGATTGTGGATATAAAAGAATATGATTTTCCGATGTTCAATGAGGATCTGCCGCCGGCAATGGCTAACAAATCCTACTCTAAAGATACAGTTAATGCATGGTCAAAAAAGATTGATGAGTTGGATGGCTTCATATTCATCACTCCTGAATACAATAAAAGCATCACTTCATCACTCAAGAATGCCATTGACTACATCGGTCCTGAGTGGGGGCATAAAGCCGCCGGCATCATCGGTTATGGTTCGACGCTTGGCGTAGCAGCTTCTCTGTCGCTGCGCCAAATACTCGGCAACCTTAATGTTGCGACCGTAACACCTTTTGGAGCATTCAGCCTATTCACCGACTTTGAAGATATGAAGACATTCAAACCGAACCCTATCCATAATGCTACGGTGGAGAACGTCATCACTACAACGGTAAACTGGTCGAAAGGCCTGAAGACAATCAGATAAAATAAAAATAACGGACAGCCATCGGCTGTCCGTTATTTTTATTATCATGCATAAAGCTGCCATCAAAGATAGCAACTGCGTTCAGTTACTGGATTACAAATGCTTCTTTTTCTTCGTTATAGAATGTCACTTCAACATTGGATGTCAATACATCTGTATATGTATATGACACTGTTTCAAAGCTGTGCTCCTCCTGGTCTAATTCCACGACGAATACAGAAGGGTACGTTTCTCTAAGAACACCTCGTCGCTCAATCAATTTCTTGCGCCCTCCATTTGCACGGAGTAAAACTGGGTTACCCAATTGACAATCAAGAATTTTTTTGATGTCGATCAAAGTTTTTGGCATTTGGCCCACCTCACTAAAACCATTATAGCAAGTTTACATGAATTTGTCAAAATTTCATGGTAATTGCGACAGTTTTATGCTTTAGGTGCCAATTTCAATTCAGTAAACGATTCCAAAGCTTCATATATGCGTGCAAAATCCTCGATCGCCAGGCTCTCCCCCCGCCTTTTCGGATCGACATCTGCCTGTGTCAGCATAGCCTCAATTCTGGCCTTATTCTCTTTTCCTTCTTCAAACAGCATCGAATAATTGTTCAGTATCGTCTTTCTCCTCTGCGCAAATGCACCCCGCGTCAGCGCAAAGAATAATTCTTCGTCTTCAACCGCAACTTTGGGCTTCGTCCGCGCAACCATTTCCACAATGATGGAATCGACATTAGGAGGCGGCATGAAGACTGCCTTAGGTACATTACGGATGATTCTGGCTTCTGTGAAATAATCGATGGCGATCGATAATGAGCCATACGCCTTACTGTTCGGACGTGCGCTGATGCGTTCCCCCACTTCTTTCTGCATCATGACATAATAGCGCGAAATCGGTAGATTCCACTCAAGGAAGTGCATCAGTATCGGTGTCGTAATATAGTACGGCAAGTTTGCCACTACAATGACCTCTTCACATCCGTCGAATTCTGTTTTGATGACGGCTTCGATATCTGCCTTCAATATATCTTCATTGATGACTTTTACATTGGGATAAGGCGATAGCGTATCGTCAAGCACCGGAATCAGCCGCTGGTCTATCTCGAAGGCTACTACTTTCTGCGCCCTTTTCGCCAGTTGCTCAGTCAATGATCCGATGCCAGGCCCCACTTCGATGACGCCCGTCTTATCTGAAATGCCAGCCTTATCGAGTACTTCCCTGATTACATTCAAATCCACAAGGAAGTTCTGGCCCAGGCTCTTCTTGAATTTAAAACCATGGTCAGCCAGTATCTGCTTCGTTCTTCCCGCCGTTGCGATATCTTTCATCTTATTCCCCTTCAATTGCTTTTAATATATCTTCGATCTGTTCATGCTGAATGCCATACCGGTTTAATTTCTTCCTCAGCTGTCCGGCATTTGCATAGCCGATATTCAATTCTTCACACAGACGAGTGCGCTTTACAGCGGCTTCCTGACTGCCGGATAGCCCCCAGCCCACCATGTCACTGATGGTGATGTGGGGGGTATAATCAGAAACACTCGTGTAGACCTTTGATAGGCTCTCGATGATGCTTTCTTTTGAAGCATGTTCGATGCCTATGCTGCCATTTCTGCCTCTTGCCTTAGTCCTCGAGACAAACGCTTCTTTTATGTCAGGGAAGCGTTCAAGAATGGTATTTCTGATCTTCTGGCCCGGATAATCGGGATCTGTAAAGATGATGGCCCCTCTTGTATTCAGCGCCACTTCTATTTCCTTCAGCACAACCTCATCTATGGCCGACCCTTTTGTTTCGATCGTTTCACAGGAAACAGCTTCATTCAACCGTCTCGTATCATCCTTGCCTTCCACGATGATGACTTCCTTTATGACTGGTTTCTCCATGTCTGCACCTCTTTTCATAATATCATATTTGCACTGCAAAAAATAAAATCACCGCCGGGCGGTGATTTTATCTATATGCCAAAAAGACGTTCGGCATTAAGTGTAGTCTGCTTAGCCAGTTCTTCATAGGAGATCTCCCTGAGATCTGCAATCTTCTCCGCGACCAATTTGACGTGTGCAGGCTCATTACGCTTGCCACGGTATGGATGCGGTGCAAGATAAGGTGCATCCGTTTCGACCAATAGACGATCCAACGGGACATGCTTCGCAATCTCTTTAGGCTCCTGTGCATTCTTAAAGGTCACAGGTCCGCCTAAGGATACATAAAAGTTCATATCAATGACTTCATCTGCCACTTCCGGTGATGCGCTGAAAGCATGCATAATGCCTCCGATTTCGTGCGCCCCTTCAGATTTGAGGATCTCCACACAATCTTCTGTGGCTTCGCGGTTATGGATGATAATCGGCAGATCGACTCGTTTTGCGAGTGCGATCTGTTTTTTGAATACTTCCTTTTGGACGTCATGGGGTGATTTGTCCCAATGGTAATCAAGACCGGTCTCGCCGATGCCGACTATCTTCTCATGTTCGGATAATTTTTCAATCCATGCCAGATCTGCTTCAGTACAATCGATCGCGTCGACTGGATGCCAGCCTATTACGCCATAGACATTATCGTATCGCTCAACCAACTCCATGGTCCGTTCAATCGTCTTGCGGTCGAAACCCACCACCACCATCTTTTCGATGCCAGCAGATTCTGCCCGCTCCAACACTTCTTCCAGATCATCATCATATTGGTCGGCGTTCAGATGAACGTGTGTATCTATAAGCATAAATAACCCTCCTGTCTACTTGACTATGCTGCCGTTCTCAATGCCACTCGGTACAGAGATCAATGTAAGATGATTGCCTTTTTCTGCTGTCAGGATCATTCCCTCGGAAAGTTCTCCCCTGAGCTTAACCGGTTTGAGGTTTGTAACGACGAGCACTTTCTTGCCGATGATCTCCTCAGGCTCATAAGATTCCCTTATGCCAGAAATAATCTGACGCTTCTCTTCTCCAAGGTCCACTTGGATCTTAAGAAGTTTATCCGCTTTTTTGACCCCTTCGGCGTTGATGACTGTAGCGACTTTCATTTCTACTTTGTCAAAATCATCTATCGTAATTTCAGTCGCTTCTGACGCCGGCTCTTCCGGCTCCTTCGGCGTCATCAATCCTTTAATATGCGCCACTTCTTCTTCTACATCCAATCGCGGATAGATTGGCTTTGGCTTCTCAACCATTCTGCCTGCAGTTTTTATGCTGCCGTAATCCATGATCGAATCGAAAGTCTGCTGCTCCGGATCCGTTATGTTCATCTGCCTGAAGATTTCTTCCGGACCATGCGTCAGGTAAGGTTTCAACAGGATGGCGATGATGCGTATGTTCTCTGCAAGGTGGATCATGACATTGCCGAGCGCATCCCTTTCAGAGTCGTCCTTCGCAAGTATCCAAGGTGCCGTTTCATCAATATACTTGTTCGTGCGGCTGATGATGGTCCAGACTGCCCTGAGTGACTTGTTGAACTCCATATCCTCCATGCCCTCTTCATAGAGCTTGACGTTGTCGTATACTGTCTGTTCAAGGTTTTCGTCCAGCGCGCCACCATGACCGCCATATGCCGGCAATTCACCATCAAAGTATTTGTTGATCATGGAGATGGTGCGGTTGACCAGATTTCCGAGATCATTGGCTAGATCGTAATTGGTGCGGTTGACGAATGCTTCAGGTGTAAATACGCCATCTGAACCGAATGGAACTTCACGCATCAAGTAGTACCGTAGCGCATCAAGCCCGTAGCGCTCAACTACCATTTCGGGATAAATGACGTTTCCTTTGGACTTGGACATTTTGCCATCCTTCATCACAAGCCAACCATGCCCTACAATTTTTTTGGGCAGAGGCAGATCCAGGGCCATGAGCATGATCGGCCAGTAGATTGCGTGGAATCTTACGATTTCCTTACCAATCATATGGACGTCTGCAGGCCAATACCTTTCAAACATTCCTTCGTCATCAGAAGCATAGCCTAAAGCAGTGATATAGTTGCACAGCGCGTCAATCCATACATAAACGACATGCTCGGGGTTCGATTTTACTGGGATGCCCCAGTCGAATGTCGTACGGGAAACCGCAAGATCCCCGAGCCCCGGGCGGATGAAGTTATTCAGCATTTCATTTCTGCGTGCTTCAGGCTGGATGAATTCCGGATGATCTTCATAATATTTCTCAAGACGGGCTGCGTATTTGCTCATCTTGAAGAAGTAGCTTTCTTCTTTGATAAGTTCCACTTCATGACCACTCGGCGCAACGCCACCGATCATGTTGCCGGCTTCATCCTTATATACTTCCTCCAGTTGTGTTTCTGTAAAGAATTCCTCATCTTGAACGGAATACCACCCTTCGTATTCCCCCAGATAGATGTCACCCTGTTGGTACAGCTTGTCGAATATTTTCTGGATGGCTATCTTATGGCCTGCATCCGTCGTGCGGATGAACTGATCGTGGGTGATTTCAAGAAGGGACCAGAGCGCTTTCATACTATCTGCCATATCGTCTACATATTTCTGCGGCGAGATACCCATTTCATCGGCTTTCTGTTCAATTTTTTGGCCATGTTCATCAGCACCTGTAAGATAATAGACATCGTAGCCGCGCATGCGTTTATATCTCGCAGTGACATCACATGCAATTGTTGTATAGGCATTACCAATATGTAATTTACCGCTTGGGTAATATATCGGCGTCGTGATATAGTAAGTTGGTTTTTCCATGCTCTTCCTCCTATTTGTTCATTCTTTAAATATAACTAATTTAAGGATTCTTTTCAATGAAATGGATACTTTATATTGGCTTACACAACGGCGATATGCTATAATCATCAAGAATTAGACAAAAAAACCCAATATGTTTATTGACTTTAAAGCATAATTATGGCAAACGAACAAACTAGGCCCATTCCCGGAAATAAAGTTGTCCGCAACTTAATTCTTCTCCATAATGTTTTCTCTTCATTATGAGGTGGAATGAATAGTCGTATGCAAAATGAGAAAATGGAGGGAAAGGCTATGAAATCAACTGGCATTGTACGTAAAGTAGATGAACTCGGACGTGTGGTTATACCTATAGAACTCAGACGCGTGCTTGATATCGAAGTTAAAGACGCACTTGAAATATATACAGATGACGATACGATCATCTTGAAAAAGTATAAGCCACAAATGACATGTGCTGTAACGGGAGACGTTTCCGAGCAGAACATGCGTCTGGCTGACGGCCGCATCATTTTGAGTCAAGAAGGTGCAGAACAGCTCATCAAAGAAATCCAATCGAAAATGAATTAATCAAATAAGCGGCCTCGGGCCGCTTATTTTTTTATATCATGAAATTCATCGTATACATCCTGTTTTTTCAAACTTCTTGCTTCTGCTACTTTCTTGATGGCTTGTTTCGGTGTTAGTCCTTCTTTCACTAACGCCTCCACATGCTCTTTTACGGGAATGTCGAAAGTTTCTTCTTTAGGAGCTGCGCCCTCCACCACAATGACAAATTCTCCCTTCAGCGGTATTTCCTCTTCCATCTTATCCAGAAGCATCTTCACCGGTTGACGGACATGCTGCTCAAATTTTTTAGTGATTTCCCTGGATATGCTGACTATCCGCTCAGGATCGATCGCGTTTATCTCCGTAAGCGTATCTTTAATCTTATGCGGTGATTCATAGAGCACTGAAGTCGATTGTCGCGCCATTATCTCTTGAATCTTATTCTTCTTTTTACTGCGCGATTTCGGGAGGAAACCAAAATAGGTAAATTCATACGAAGGAATACCACTTGCGACCAAGGCCATTGTGAAAGCAGTTCCCGAAGGGATAATGACATATTCCAACCCCTCCATCTGCATTCTTGATACAAGCTCAAAGCCAGGGTCCGAAATGACCGGCATGCCAGCATCGCTGACGAGAGCGAAAGTACGGCCGTCCTTCATTTCTTCGATAATCTGATCCTCGACACTCTCCTTATTGAAGTCATGATACGCCCTAAGCGGCGTATCAATCTCGAAATGGTTCGTCAACTTACGGGTATTGCGAGTATCTTCACACAATATCACATCAACTTTCCTGAGCGTATCGACTGCACGGAAAGTCATATCATCAAGATTCCCAAGCGGTGTCCCTGTAATATACAGATGCATGTCATTCCCTCCTGATCAACTTCAATTTTTCGTGCCGCGATAATTTTTTTATGGCATATTCCCGTTTTAGGGCCTCACTCTTCGTCTCATAAACTTCTTTGTGGAGCAGATGAACCGGACGCCTGTTCCGTGTATATTTGGCCCCTTTGCCTTCATTATGCATTTTAATTCTTCTGGACACATCTTTTGCGTAACCTGTATACAATGTACCGTCACGACATTCTACGATATACACGAAATGCTCAGCCATAATAGACCTTCATCATTTCATCAGTGTAACGGCCTTGCTGATCATAGATATAAAGGGGTGGCAGGATATCTGCATACGCATGGCTATTAAACACCGCTTCAATCAGAACGAACAGTGCGGTTCGTGCAGATTTATCATTATAGACGTATTGGACACGTCTCACACGAAAGCCTGCCTTTGACAGTTCATGCGCGACTTCCATACTTCTTTCTGCCCGGTGGACCATATGGAGCCTGCCCTTATTCCTGATGAGGAAACGCGCTGCTTTTATGACGCCTTCAAGGTCGATATGTATCTCGTGCCGTGCGATGCTGTGTGGTCCTTTTTCCTTTAAGGGTTGATTATTTGTGAAATAAGGTGGATTCACAGTAATAACGTCATAGGAAGAATGTTCGTAGAGTGATCTGACTTCTTTCAGATCACCCATCCGGATGTCGATCTGTTCTTCCTTACCATTCATGGTGATGCTTCTTCTGGCCATATCTACGAGCTGGGGTTGAAGTTCCAATCCATCTATCGGCAAAGCCGTGCGATGGGATAAAAGAAGCGCGATGATGCCATTTCCTGAGCATAGATCGATGATATGTTTATCCCGTTTCAAAAATCTTGTGAAATCAGCCAGCAGCAATGCATCTACTGAAAATGAAAAAACCTCGCTGCTCTGGATGATCTGCATGGATTCCCGGAACAATTCATCCACTCTTTCACCTTCTTGCAACATATATCCACCCCCAATAAATAAAGCGGCCGAAGCCGCCTAGTTGTTTCGATGTTGGAGAAAGCCCTGACAAAACAGGCAATCTTCCCCGTGCCGATGCGTACCGAAGTGGACGCTGCATACGTGGAACCCTTCCTCATACAAGTTATTCAATGTGTTCTGCTTGAAGGATGCCCCTTTCTCTGAGGCTTCTTTCGCCAATAACTGTTCATAATTTTCCTTTTCCATCTGAAGACTGACATTCTCCTCAACGAGTCGGACAGAAAGCTCCTTCAATGTCTGAAGATCTTCATACATGAGGTCCATATCTGCTTCCATCTTGCTTATATGCATAAATAGGCGCTCACGTTCCATCACTGCACCCCGCCGACTGCGTCCAGTTCGTCGCAATGGAATTCACGTATATAATCATCTTTATATTTCACCTTCACCACAAGGTCCAGAATGTTCATGCCGATTACCAAACCTCTACCGTCAGGCGTCTCGATCATCTGACCGACATCCGGTAATGCTTCACGTGCATTCTCATAATATTCATCCTCATAATTCAAGCAGCACATCAGACGTCCGCACGCGCCTGATATTTTGGTGGGGCTGAGCGAGAGGTCCTGATTCTTTGCCATCTGGATGCTGACTGGCACAAAATCCCCAAGGAAGGTCGAACAGCAATGTGCACGGCCACAGGGACCAATGCCACCGAGATACTTCGCTTCATCCCTTACCCCGATTTGACGGAGTTCGATGCGTGTCTTGAAACGGTTCGCAAGAATCCGGACGAGGTTACGGAAATCCACACGTTCATCCGAAGTGAAATTAAATATGAGTTTTTTGCGCTCCAGCGTATACTTGGCATTGACGAGCTGCATATCCAATTTCTCTTCAGAAATGGCTTTTCTACAGAACTGAAGCGCTTCTTCTGCACTCGATTGGTTTTCATGGAACTTTTCCATATCTTTATCAGTCGCAGCCCGGATCAATTTGCCATCCGGTTCCACAATATCATCTTCAGGAACCTGATAGTTCGGCTTCACCACCCGCAACATTTCTATACCGCGCTTTGTCTCAGCGATGATATAATCGTCGCGTTCCGTCGACTCTCCATTAACTTGCAAATATATATTCTCAAAATAATCCAACTGCGTAGCAGTAATGAGTTCTATCATAATCATTCAACCTTTCGAGCATATGACCATACTCTCAAACACAAGCATAGGATGCACGTTAGATGACAACATGCGGTTTGCAGTCTGTATCTCTTCCAGCATGCGTGCCAGATGTTCAACACGCTGTCCTACCCCGGTGTTTCCTGTTTCATTGCCGTATGGCCTAAAATCTTCCAGCTCCAGTACTTCATGCATGCATTGTCTTACGAATCCATCAATCAACTGCAGTAACAGCGCATGGTCTTTTCTGTTTTGGCAGATATCCAGCATTGATTTTATTTCTATCAACACGAGTGGATGCCCTCCGACCCATTTTCTCGAAAAGTCCATTGCTGCCTGGCGTAAACGGGGGAACACTTCACCCAGTTCCTTTACATGTTCGGCATTGAGAGCCAGTATATCCACTGTTTGTAGTTCCGCCTCATTCAAATCCTCAAGCATTCCGATCCGGTCATCCCGTTCCCCCCGAATATGAATATGTTGGGCCCTTGAATGGATGGTCGGCAATATACTGCTTTTATCTATCGTCAAGAGAATGGCCACAGTCCTGGCTGGAGGATCCTCCAAAAACTTAAGGACACTATTCTCAGCCTGCGGCGTCAGTTTTTCAAATGCCTCTATCACGTACACCTTATAGTCCGACTCGGTTGGTTTGCGGTTCATCCTGCGCACAAGATCCTCTACAGCTTCCTTTTTGATGGCCGTCTCTGCAGTCGCAAGATAAAAATAGTCGGGATGATTCCCTTCAGAGATTAATCTGGCATTACGGGCTGTGTCGCCGAGTATGTTTAGGGCAAAATATTCACTGTAGCGTTTTAAGGTTTCTATGGCGTCCCCTTCAAACATGTAGGTATGGCTGAGCCTGTCGTTTTCTATGATTTTATCCAATTGGTATTCAACAGTGTAGTTTTCAGCTGTCATTACTGCTTCACTTAAAATCTTTCAAATTGTTCAATAGGCAATACGAATACTGTCGCTCCGCCGACTTCCACTTCTACAGGGTATGGAATATAGGAATCTGCATTTCCACCCATCGGGGTGACGGGTGCGACCGTCTGCTCCCTGTTTCCACATGTGTTATCGATGAGCTGAAGCAATTCATCGACGCGCTGATCTTCAACACCACATAGGAAAGTTGTATTTCCAGCTCTTAGGAATCCGCCTGTAGTCGCAAGCTTGGTGTTCCTAAAGTCATTTTTAGTTAGACGATCAGCCAACCTTTGACTGTCATGATCTTGTACGATTGCAATTACCATTTTCATGATTGGTTCACCTCTTGATTCAGATATTGTTCAATTATGTCCATTGCGTCTGCAAAAACCTTTTCGGGGCTTTGTGCTGCATCGATCATTCGAATTCTTTCGGGATATTCTTCCCTCAATTGATTATACCCCATGACCACTGATTCATGGAAATCCAATTCTTCGCCATCAAGTCTGTTGTCGTCGCGCTTGTTGCGTTTAATACGCTCGAGACCGACTTTAGGGTCCAGTTTAAGATACAGTGTCAAATCAGGCATGTGATCTTCTATCGCAAAACGGTTGATTTCCATAACAGCATCAGAGCCTATATTACGCGCAACTCCTTGGTAGGCAATCGAACTGTCGATGAAACGATCACATAGTACGATATTGCCGTTTTCGAGTGCCGGCAGTATCTTTTCAACAAGATGCTGCCGCCTTGAAGCTGCAAACAATAATGCTTCTGTGCGTTCATCCATATCATTGCCTTTGGAGAGAAGTATTTCCCGGATCATTTCACTGATGCCGATCCCCCCGGGTTCACGCGTCGTAACCACTTTATGAGTCTTCGACAAATGAGCATGGATTGCTGAAATCAACGTTGTCTTACCGGAGCCTTCCGGACCTTCAAACGTAATGAAATGACTCATTGCTTCTCCTTACCCGTATAGTACGCTATATTTTGTTTTATACCTTCTATTCTAACATGATTCATTAAAGCATGTGCAATCGATTTTAGATGCTCACTGGTAATGACTTCTCCCTCAAAAACAATCGGAATTCCGGGAGGATAGGGAATCATGGTCCTCCGGCATACTTTGTCCCTTAAGAAGGAAAGGTCCAGTGAAGGATCATTTTCCACATCTTGAAATACGAGTAATTCGATGCGCGACAGAAGAAGCTCAAACGGATAGCGGTCACCTTCATGGAAGAGTGGCAGACAGAGAAGCACACCTTCATCTGTGACCATCTCTGGATAAACCGAAGCATCGACGAAGGCATCGTAAACTGTATAGGGTGAGTGCCTAACATGATTGATGAGCAGTTTCGAGGGGTCATCCATCTCTGTTACTTCCAATTCCGTTTCACGAAGCTTATTTATCAGCACTCCCCTCTTCTTATGGAACTGTTCATCTGAATAGGATATATAGAAATCATGGGCATGTTCCATCGAAAGCATAAGCATATAGGAAGGACTGGATGTTTCAAAGTAATCTATATATTTAAGGATTGCCTCATAAAATTCGGACTTCATAAAAATGACAGAGGACATCGTCAAGGCAGGGAGCATCTTATGGTAAGACTGGACTGCGATGTCTGTGGAATACTTCATAGACGAAGCTGGAAAAGCTCCGGTAATGTCCAGATGGGCGCCATGTGCTTCGTCTGTGACGACCACACCATTCCCTGCATGCACATGATCTATAAGTGCGCCTATATCAAAACATTCTCCGGTATATGTAGGGTAAGTGATGACAGCAGTATCACGCTCGGTAAAGTTATAGGAGAAGAAAACTTCTTTTGAAACGACTTTATAAGAGACTTCGGCAATTTCAAGCGCATGATGAACTGACTTGTGGGCACCTTCCAAAACAATGAAATGCGTTCTGTTTAAATGTTTAAGGCCATATATCGCAGATAAAATACCATTCGTCGTGCCATTCACCATCATCTGAGAAATGTAACCTGGATACTTTGCAGAAATCTTTTCATTGAGCTGATGGAGGACCCCATCTGCTTCATGTAGATCATCGAGTCCATTGATTTCTGTCATGTCATATCTGAAATCAAAGGAATCAAGTTGACCAATCGTATTGTTTTTATGTCCTGGAACATGCATGGAAATCGAGTCGTCTTCTAATAGTTTTGTAATCGCCTGATACAGTACCATCAAACCGATCCTTTCAGTATAAAGGTATAAAAAAAAGAGACCTATAAAGGTCTCAATGCGGCTCATCGCATCCATAATATAATGCTGTACATACTGCCCGGCGGCGTCCTACTCTCACGGGACGTCAGTCCAACTACCATCGGCGCTGGAGAGCTTAACTGCTGTGTTCGGCATGGGAACAGGTGGAACCTCTCCGCGATTGCCACCGGACAATATGGAATGCTTGAATGCCCCTTGGACATTCAAAACCGGATAGAAGCAATGCGTTGCGTAGAAGACCATACACGGTTTTCTTCATTTGAATAAGTCATCGATCGATTAGTATTCGTCCGCTCAATGTGTCGCCACACTTACACGCCGAACCTATCTACCTCATCATCTCTGAGGGATCTAATGGGGAAATCTCATCTTGAGGGGGGCTTCATGCTTAGATGCTTTCAGCACTTATCCCGACCATACATAGCTACCCAGCGATGCCGTTGGCACGACAACTGGTACACCAGTGGTATGTCCATCCCGGTCCTCTCGTACTAAGGACAGCGCCTCTCAAATTTCCTACGCCCACGACGGATAGGGACCGAACTGTCTCACGACGTTCTGAACCCAGCTCGCGTACCGCTTTAATGGGCGAACAGCCCAACCCTTGGGACCGACTACAGCCCCAGGATGCGATGAGCCGACATCGAGGTGCCAAACCTCCCCGTCGATGTGAACTCTTGGGGGAGATAAGCCTGTTATCCCCGGGGTAGCTTTTATCCGTTGAGCGATGGCCCTTCCATGCGGAACCACCGGATCACTAAGTCCGTCTTTCGACCCTGCTCGACGTGTCTGTCTCGCAGTCAAGCTCCCTTATACCTTTACACTCTATGAATGATTTC
Source organism: Salinicoccus jeotgali (assembly GCF_055379195.1). Taxonomy (NCBI): domain Bacteria; kingdom Bacillati; phylum Bacillota; class Bacilli; order Caryophanales; family Staphylococcaceae; genus Salinicoccus; species Salinicoccus jeotgali. The sequence goes on from NZ_AP043830.1 coordinate 2,244,229, forward strand.
CAACCATTCTGAGGGAACCTTTGAGCGCCTCCGTTACTCTTTAGGAGGCGACCGCCCCAGTCAAACTGTCCACCTGACACTGTCTCCCACCCGGATTACGGGTGCGGGTTAGAATCTCAACATCACCAGGGTGGTATCCCACCAGTGCCTCCACGTAGACTGGCGTCCACGCATCAACGGCTCCCACCTATCCTGTACAAGTGAGGTCGAGGTTCAATATCAGGCTACAGTAAAGCTCCACGGGGTCTTTCCGTCCTGTCGCGGGTAACCTGCATCTTCACAGGTACTATGATTTCACCGAGCCTCTCGTTGAGACAGTGCCCAAATCGTTACGCCTTTCGTGCGGGTCAGAACTTACCTGACAAGGAATTTCGCTACCTTAGGACCGTTATAGTTACGGCCGCCGTTTACTGGGGCTTCGATTCGCACCTTCGCTTACGCTGAGCGCTCCTCTTAACCTTCCAGCACCGGGCAGGCGTCAGCCCCTATACGTCACCTTTCGGTTTGGCAGAGACCTGTGTTTTTGATAAACAGTCGCTTGGGCCTATTCACTGCGGCTCATTTTCATGAGCACCCCTTCTCCCGAAGTTACGGGGTCATTTTGCCGAGTTCCTTAACGAGAGTTCGCTCGCTCACCTTAGAATTCTCTTCCCAACTACCTGTGTCGGTTTGCGGTACGGGCGGTAATGTATTCACTAGCGGGTTTTCTTGGCAGTGTGAACCCACAGCTTCGCCTACTATTTTCGGCTCCCCATCACATCTCGTCGTTACACAGGGCGGATTTGCCTACCCTGACGACTCGATGCTTGGACGTGCACTTCCTTCCGCACGCTCTGCTTCTCCTCCTGCGTCACCACATCGCTCAAACACACATCACCGGTACAGGAATTTCTACCTGTTATCCATCGCCTACGCAGTTTCGCCTCGGCTTAGGTCCCGACTAACCCAGAGCGGACGAGCCTTCCTCTGGAAACCTTAGTCGTTCGGTGGACGGGATTCTCACCCGTCTTTCGCTACTCACACCGGCATTCTCACTTCCGATCGCTCCACATGTCCTCACGATCATGCTTCGCTGCAATCGGAACGCTCTCCTACCATCAATATAATTGATCCACAGTTTCGGTAATATGTTTAGCCCCGGTACATTTTCGGCGCAGCGTCACTTGACTAGTGAGCTATTACGCACTCTTTAAATGATGGCTGCTTCTAAGCCAACATGCTAGTTGTCTGTGCAACGCCACATCCTTTTCCACTCAACATATATTTTGGGACCTTAACTGGTGGTCTGGGCTGTTTCCCTCTCGACAACGGACCTTATCACCCGCTGTCTGACTCCCGTGCATCACATAGGTGGCATTCGGAGTTTGTCTGAATTCGGTAACCCGGGATGGGCCCCTCGTCCAAACAGTGCTCTACCTCCACGATGCTAACACGAGGCTATACCTAAATATATTTCGGAGAGAACCAGCTATCTCCAGGTTCGATTGGAATTTCTCCGCTACCCACACCTCATCCGGTCACTTTTCAACGTAAGTCGGTTCGGCCCTCCATCCAGTGTTACCTGGACTTCAGCCTGGACATGGGTAGATCACCTGGTTTCGGGTCTGCAACCCCATACTAGACGCCCTATTCAGACTCGCTTTCGCTACGGCTCCACATTCGCTGCTTAACCTCGCATGCAATCACAACTCGCCGGTTCATTCTACAAAAGGCACGCCATCACCCATTAACGGGCTCTGACTACTTGTAAGCACACGGTTTCAGGTTCTATTTCACTCCCCTTCCGGGGTGCTTTTCACCTTTCCCTCACGGTACTGGTTCACTATCGGTCACCAAGAAGTATTTAGCCTTGGGAGATGGTCCTCCCAGTTTCCGACGGAATTTCTCGTGTTCCGCCGTACTCAGGATACACCGCCACAGATCAAAACTTCGCATACGGGACTGTTACCCCCTATGGTGCGACTTTCCAGTCGCTTCTGCTCGCTTCAATCTGCTTTTTCGGTGTCCTACAACCCCAGTCAAAGACTGGTTTGGGCTCTTCCCGTTTCGCTCGCCGCTACTCAGGGAATCGATTTTTCTTTCTCTTCCTCCGGGTACTAAGATGTTTCAGTTCCCCGGGTCTACCTCTCTCAGGCTATGTATTCACCTGAAAGTCGCACTAATGTGCGGGGTTCCCCCATTCGGAAATCTTTGGTTCAACGCTTACTTACAGCTCCCCAAAGCATATCGGTGTTGGTTCCGTCCTTCATCGGCTCTTGGTGCCAAGGCATCCACCGTGCGCCCTTCATTACTTAATCGCAATGAATTTGTGAGTGTGTCTTGCGACACAACGCGTGTTTTTATGAACTCTTCAGTTCTCGGTTTCTACGCTTGATTTCGGTTAAAATCATTTTTCGCATTGCTTCTATACGGTTTTCAATGTGCAAGGGTTGAATCGTCAATGAAGACCATTCAAAACTGAATACAATATGTCAATCGTTAATCCCGCCGTCCCAAAGGGACGTTCCGTTATATTCCTTAGAAAGGAGGTGATCCAGCCGCACCTTCCGATACGGCTACCTTGTTACGACTTCACCCCAGTCATCGGTCCCACCTTCGACGGCTGCCTCCATAAAGGTTGGCCCACCGGCTTCAGGTGTTACCGACTTCCGTGGTGTGACGGGCGGTGTGTACAAGACCCGGGAACGTATTCACCGTGGCATTCTGATCCACGATTACTAGCGATTCCAGCTTCATGGAGTCGAGTTGCAGACTCCAATCCGAACTGAGAACAGTTTTATGGGATTCGCTTGGCCTCGCGGCGTAGCTGCCCTTTGTAACCTGTCCATTGTAGCACGTGTGTAGCCCAAATCATAAGGGGCATGATGATTTGACGTCATCCCCACCTTCCTCCGGTTTGTCACCGGCAGTCTCACTAGAGTGCCCAACTGAATGCTGGCAACTAATGATAAGGGTTGCGCTCGTTGCGGGACTTAACCCAACATCTCACGACACGAGCTGACGACAACCATGCACCACCTGTCACTCTGCCCCGAAGGGAAGCCATGTCTCCATGGCGGTCAGAGGATGTCAAGATTTGGTAAGGTTCTTCGCGTTGCTTCGAATTAAACCACATGCTCCACCGCTTGTGCGGGTCCCCGTCAATTCCTTTGAGTTTCAGCCTTGCGGCCGTACTCCCCAGGCGGAGTGCTTAATGCGTTTGCTGCAGCACTAAGGGGCGGAAACCCCCTAACACTTAGCACTCATCGTTTACGGCGTGGACTACCAGGGTATCTAATCCTGTTTGATCCCCACGCTTTCGCACATCAGCGTCAGTTGCAGACCAGAGAGCCGCCTTCGCCACTGGTGTTCCTCCATATCTCTGCGCATTTCACCGCTACACATGGAATTCCACTCTCCTCTTCTGCACTCAAGTTCGCCAGTTTCCAATGACCCTCCCCGGTTGAGCCGGGGGCTTTCACATCAGACTTAACGAACCGCCTACGCGCGCTTTACGCCCAATAATTCCGGATAACGCTTGCCACCTACGTATTACCACGGCTGCTGGCACGTAGTTAGCCGTGGCTTTCTGGTCAGGTACCGTCACCCGATGGACAGTTACTCCCACCGGCGTTCTTCCCTGACAACAGAGTTTTACGAGCCGAAACCCTTCTTCACTCACGCGGCGTTGCTCCGTCAGACTTGCGTCCATTGCGGAAGATTCCCTACTGCTGCCTCCCGTAGGAGTCTGGGCCGTGTCTCAGTCCCAGTGTGGCCGATCACCCTCTCAGGTCGGCTACGCATCGTCGCCTTGGTGGGCCCTTACCCCACCAACTAGCTAATGCGCCGCAGGCCCATCCATCAGTGGCAGTCAAAGACCGCCTTTCAACTTATCCCCCTGCGGGAATAAGGATTATCCGGTATTAGCCACGGTTTCCCGCGGTTATCCCAGTCTGATGGGTAGGTTGCCTACGTGTTACTCACCCGTCCGCCACTCGCAGACCCCAGAGCAAGCTCCGGGGCTGCGCGTTCGACTTGCATGTATTAGGCACGCCGCCAGCGTTCATCCTGAGCCAGGATCAAACTCTCCATAATTGGAGTGCTCTGACTCGTTGCGGTTTTACTTGTCGCCCAAGTTGAATGGTAAAACCATCCAGTTTTATTGGAATTAACGTTGACATATTGTCATTCAGTTTTCAATGTTCTCTCGTTGACTGCTTTACTATTATAGCATGTCGCATTTTGGAATGCAACACTTATTTATATCTTTTTTAACTAAATAGTAACGTTTGTTGTGTCGGTATGTGTTTCGTCCGACAAGATATAACTATACAGGGTCTGTTCAATTAATGCAAGGGGTTTTTTAAAAAAAGTTTCAGGAGCTTCAAATTGCTTTGAAACCCCCGAACTTTCTACAGTTCCGTCCGGTATTCTATCGCCTTCGACAGTGTCACTTCATCTGCATACTCCAGGTCTCCACCTACAGGAAGACCGTGGGCTAGACGAGTTATCCTAACCCCTATCGGTTTTACGAGTCGCGAGATGTACATCGCTGTCGACTCACCTTCGATGTTCGGGTTCGTGGCCAGGATGATTTCTTTTATCTGTTCATCCTTCAAGCGTTCTATCAGCGTGGCTACATTGATATCTTCAGGGCCTATGCCATCCATTGGACTTATTGCCCCATGCAGGACATGGTACAACCCTTGATATTCACGCATCTTCTCCATAGCTATAACATCTTTCGTATCTTGAACGACACATACTATGGAACGATCCCTACTCTTATCTTGGCAGATGTAGCATGGATCTACATCGGTGATGTGTCCACAGATAGAACAGAATTGGAGGTCTCTTTTTACCTCCATAAGGCTCCGCGAAAAATTGACTACGTCGTCTTCCTTCATATTAAGTACATAAAATGCCAGACGCTGGGCAGTCTTCGGCCCAATGCCCGGCAATTTCATGAAACTGTCTATCAGCTTGGATATTGGTTCTGGATAATGCATCTACATCATTCCCGGAATGTTCATGCCTTTAGTATGTTTTCCTAGACGCTCGCTTGTAAGTTCATCCGCTTTCGTCATTGCTTCATTGGTTGCGGCTACGATCAGATCCTGGAGCATTTCGATGTCATCAGGATCCACAACTTCTTCCTGCACCTCGACATCCAATACTTCTTTATGTCCGGAGACAGTCACTTTAACCATGCCGCCGCCAGCTGTACCTTCAATTTTTTCTTCTTTCAGTTTTTCCTGTTCTTCTTGCATCTTCTTTTGCATTTTCTGCATTTGCTTCATCATGCCTTGCATATTGTTCATTCCGCCAGCCATATATATTCTCCTCCAATTAATTTTAATTTTCTTCTATAATAGTATATACGAAATGAAAGCTTTTATAAACAGATATCCTTAACGGGTCTCCACTATATCATCGCCGAATATCTCCTTGGCGACATCGGAAGGTTTTTTCTCTTTTGTTATAGAAGCTTCAGGTTCCTCTTTTTTCCGGTTCGATTTCTTCTCTTGGATATAATCATGTCTAACCTGCAGCCAGCTGGAGTCGGGGACGCCCACCACCTTTACATCTTTCCCTATAATGGAAGGAATGACTTCCTCCAACTCCTTTCGTTTCTTCTCATCCTTGTTTATCAGATCGCTGTGCAGGTCACTTTGAAACTTGAGAAGTACATGTGTATCGCTTGCAGCAACGGGTTCTGAATCTTTAATGAGTGAGCGGAGCGCATGGTATCCCTTTTCCTCGACATGTTGATAGACCTTGGGCCAGTCATCTTTAAGTTTAACAAGATCATCTTTATTGGCATGATCCAGCACTTTTTCTATCTGACGCAGTGAGAATCCTTTAGCCATTTGGTTCGAGGATTTTCTTGGCGGCTCTGCCGTTTGCGTCCTTGATGTATCCTTCGGCTGATCCGCCAATTTTTTATCGATTTCAGCCAATCTCTGTTCGATGTGCGAAAGGTCGACTGCCTGAGGCACGTTCGCCTGATCATTACGGTTGAGTACCTGAATCAGTTTAACGATGACTACTTCAAGATGGACGCTGGTGTTGACGGAAAAGCGCATCATCACCATGGCATCATTGAGCACATCTATCATTTCATATAACATCTTATCTTCAGTGTGCACAAAGGCAGTATCCTCGTCGATATCGCCTTCATGCTTCATCAGGATGATATCCCTTATATAGTAGACCAATTCATGAACCAGCCGCGTAGGGTCCTTACCCTCTTCGATGAACTGATGGTATCTGATGAATGCCTGCCTTGAATCCCGCTGGTCAATCATTTTAAGCCAAGTGTTCAGCTCTTCGGATTTGATTCCGCCCGTGATCATGATGGCATCGTCCAACGTTATGACATCATTGCTGTAGGCGATGACCTGATCCATGATGCTCAATGCGTCCCGCATGCCGCCTTCTGAGGCGCGTGCAATATATTCGATTGCTTCTTCCTCATACTCCAGCGTCTCGCTTTCGGCCACATACTTGAGTCGATCTGCAATCTCACTCATTTCAATCGACTTGAAATCAAAGCGTTGGGCTCGGGAGATGATGGTAGCCGGTATTTTATGGGGTTCAGTCGTCGCCAATATGAATATGGCGTGACCCGGTGGTTCTTCCAAAGTCTTCAAAAGCGCATTGAATGCACCCGTCGTCAGCATGTGCACCTCATCTATGATATATACTTTATATCTTGTTTCAGAAGGTGCATACTTCACCTTTTCCCTGAGGTTCCGGATTTCATCTACACCGTTATTGCTTGCAGCATCTATTTCAATGACATCGTTCGCACTGCCTTCTGTAATGCTCATGCATATATCGCACTCGTTGCACGGTTCCCCATCAGTACCGAAGTTGCAGTTCAATGCTTTTGCAAATATTTTCGCAATGCTGGTCTTACCCGTGCCCCTCGGTCCGCTGAACAGATAGGCATGGGATTCCTTATTCCTGATTATTGCATTCTTCAAAGTTTTCGTTACGTGTTTCTGACCGACGACATCTTCGAATTTCTGCGGCCTGAATGCCCGGTATAACGCCTGATATTCCATTCAGCAGCACCTCCGTAATGATTCTTCCATGCCAATAATTATATCATATATAAACACTGTCCACCTTTAAAGGAGAACATTAAAAAATGACTGCATCATCAGATGCAGTCATACATTATGTAACCGTGCACCGCTTCCTTGAATTTTCGGCACAAGCGTTACTCAAAACATCAGCTCAACTCCGGCTGTCCTACGGCACATAGAATGGGCCACTTAATGCTGCTTCCTTCCGGACCTGACATAGTTCGTGACGTTCTATTGCATAGGACCGGAATCTCAACACTGATGATATTGAGGCAGTCCTCACACCGAATACCCTCAGAAGCGGAATTCAGTCCTGCTAGAGCGGATTGCAGGTACAGGGCACCGCTACCTCCCCACTTAGCACGGCACGTTATATAATATCAAAATCAACAATCGAATGCAAGATTAATGCTACTCTCCATGAAACCTGCGAGAAAAATCAATGAACTTGAATTCATTGGCCAGATGCTTGGAGATATTATATTGGAATGGCTGAGCGTTGCTCAAATGCACTATGGAACGAACGGTAGCAGTATATCTGGGAAGGGCATTTCCAAACAGCTCGAGATCTCTTTCATTCATCGGGTCGAAGGTGATCTCCTTATGGGAATAGGCGATAGTCAGACCCAATTTATCTTCTATATATTCATAGATCGAGTCCTCTGCAATTTCCTCTGTAAGTCCGGGCATCATGTCGACCATGAAGAAGTCAGTGTCGACGATATGCGTTTTATCGTTGAATTTGCGTTCCCGGATAAGCTGCCATATTTTCTCATCAGGTTTAATTTTTAACGCATCCATAACTTTTGGAAAGTCTTGTGCGAAATGTTGTTCCAATTCTACAACATTAGTAGAATATTGTGTTGTTTTCAGACTCTGTATTTCCTTAAAGCTTGTGAGGTGGGAGACGGTGAAGTCCATGGAAGGATTGTAGATGACGACTGAACCCTTACCCTTCACTTTTTGGATGTACCCATTTTCCCTCAAAAGGTTGAGCGCTTTCCTCACTGTTTCGCGGGAAACCTCAAAAACGCTGACAAGTGTATGTTCTGAAGGCAGTACGCCGCCGACTTCATACTTACCTTCTGCGATGTCACTCGATAGCACCTGATATATATGGTTATACTTATTTATGTTCATTCTGTTCACCGGCCATTCTTCGGATGTATATAAATCATATACATCTTAACTTTTTCTAGCTATCTTGTCCATAAATCATCAGAGCTTCAAAAGGCCTGAGCACCTCTGCTGTTTTATCATAGTTGGAAATAAGCACTTCTCCTCCACGCTCAACATCTGGCGGATATTCAACAGCCTTATTACGAAAATTAGCTATCACTGTAATGCGCTCACCCTCATACAGGCGCTCGTACACGAATAGATCATCATCCCCCATAAGGTGTGGTCTGACATCGCCGTAGGTCAGAACGTCCTTTTCATGCCTAAGTCGAATCAAGTCCCTATAGGTATAGAGGATGGAATTTTTGTCTTCCAATGCTTTTTCTACATTAATTGTCCCGTAATTATCAGCTACTTCTATCCAAGGGTACCCTTCTGTGAAGCCAGCATGCTTCGAGTCATTCCACTGCATCGGCGTGCGCGAATTATCCCTCGATTTTGAGGCGAGAATCCTCATGACAAGGTCAATACTCATACCCTTTTCCCTCATTGATGTATATGCGTTCAAGCTCTCGACGTCACAATACTGATCAATACGGGTGAAGCCGGGATTGGTCATACCGATCTCTTCTCCTTGGTAAATGTAAGGAGTTCCTTTCAACCCATGCAGCGCAATCGCAAGCATCTTGCTGCTGAGCACTCTATCTTCTTCAGTCGCATCACTTCCAAATCGGGAGACGACCCGGGGCTGATCATGGTTGCACCAGAAAATTGCGTTCCATCCGCCCCCCTGGTCCATCGCTTCCTGCCATTCCATCAATATCCGCTTCAGTTGCAGGAAATCGAAATCCGCCAAGGCCCACTTTTCCCCTCCCGGATAATCCACCTTCAAATGATGGAATGTAAACACCGAATTCAATTCGTTCCTCTCTGGACGTGTATATTTCAGGCAATGTTCTATGGTCGTCGAGGACATTTCCCCGACCGTCATGATATCTTTGCCTCCGAACGTTTCCAGATTCAATTCTTTTATATATTCATGAACCTTAGGGCCATCAGTGTAAAATTCTTTGCCCGGTCCGTCAGCATCTTTAAATTCACCTTTAGAGATCAAGTTGATGACATCGAAGCGGAATCCATCGACTCCGAAGTCTATCCAGTAGTTGATCATATCGTAGATCTTACGACGCACTTCTTCGTTTTCCCAATTCAAGTCCGCTTGGGTCACATCGAAAAGGCGCAGGTAATACTGGTTTGTATCATCATCATAAGTCCATGCATTGCCGCCGAACTTTGATTCCCAGTTCGTGGGAGGAGCGTCATAGGTGCCATCTTTCCATATATAGTAATCCCGATATTCATTATCCCTGGATTTTTTTGATTCTACGAACCAATTGTGGGAAGTGGAGGTGTGATTGATGACTATATCCATCATTATTTTGATACCTTTATCTTGTGCCTGGTCGAGGAGTTCTTTCAAATCTTCCTTAGTTCCAAAATCAGGATTAATTTCGTAATAGTCACTGATATCATACCCATTATCATTCATTGGTGATTTATAAACCGGCGTCAACCAGAGATAGTCCACACCGAGAAACTTGAAATAATCAAGTTTCTCGATGATTCCCCTAATGTCCCCCTGACCGCTTCCGGTCGTGTCATTGAATGATTTCGGGTAGATTTGATAAACGACCGATTTTCTCCAGTCTTTAGACGTCATTATAAAAAACTCCTTTTAATTGTTTTACTCATCCACCATATCTTTAGTCTTCTCTTTAGCGAATCTCGAAAAGAGCAGGGTAAGCAAGAATGGTACAACGATCGCGATCAGCATTCCGATTGTGAATAGGAGCCAGAAACCTTCAGTAATTGAGATGACGCCCGGTACTCCGCCGACTCCGACACTGGCAGCTGTCAGACCATTCATGCCGAATATTCCGCCGACCACTGAAGTTGTCAGAATCGCTGCAAGGAATGGGTATTTAAGAGGGAGATTCACACCGAACATTGCGGGTTCAGTAACCCCGAGCCAACCTGAAATACCAGAAGTCATGGCCAGGCCTTCCTCTTTTTTCTTTTTCTGTTGACGATAGATGACCCATGCGCCGAACGCTGCAGAACCTTGGGCAATATTGGAGATCGCGAGGATCGGCCATAGATATGTCGCTCCGGTAGTTCCAATTAGCTGAAGATCCATCGCAAGGAACATATGATGGAGTCCTGTAATGACAAGTGGAGCATAGAACAATCCATATACTGCTCCGCCCAATATTCCTGCAGATTCAAACAACCATACGATGCTGTCTGAGATGATGCCGCTCAGGAATAACGTGACCGGTCCGATTAGTGTAAATGTAAGGATACCGACAACCAGCAGGGAAATCGGTGCAACCAGAAGCAGCTTAAACATGTCGTGGATGCGTTTATCGAAGAAATTCTCCACTTTGGCAAGCAGCCATGCTGCGACCAGCACTGGGAGAACCTGTCCCCGATAGTTCAATTGTTCAATCTGAAGTCCAAAGAAGTTCCATGTAGGAATTTCAGCAAGTTCTCCCGCATCAGCATCGAATAAACCGTACTGACTGGCAAGATCTGGGTGACAAAGTGCGACACCTAAAGCAATACCAAGCAAAGGATTGCCCCCAAACACCTTCATGGCCGACCAGCCAATCAGCACAGGAAGGAAGATGAATGGTGCGACCGCGATGAAGTTGATCATGCTCGCGATGCCTTCGATACCTGGGAATTGACTTATGACGGACTCATTTTCCCAAAACAAGCCTTCTACTGTAAGCAGGTTATTGATACCAAGAAGCAGACCCGCGGTCACGATGGCCGGTAGGATAGGTATGAAGATATCTCCAAGCACCTTGATGAAACGCTGGATCGGGTTCATCTTCTGCGCAGCTGCAGCTTTCACTTCATCTTTAGAGCCGCCGCCCCTGCCGGTCTCCTCTTCGAAGATTTTGAAGGCGTCATTCACCGTGCCTTGGCCGATGACCACTTGAAACTGGTTGTTTGCTGCAAATGAGCCTTTGACCAGGTCGATGGAATCAAGCTTCTCTTTATCCACTTTCGATTCGTCTTCCAATGCAAGCCGCAAGCGCGTCACACAATGCGTAGCGGCATTAACGTTTTCCTTGCCGCCGATCGCCTCGATAATTTCTTTAACATCATCCCTATTCACTGCCATCCTATTCACTCTCCCCTATTTTATATTTCGGTGTAATTATAGCATGTATATACATGTTATGTAAAGGCTTTCATAAATCCGGTGGTATTAAAAAAATGCTGCTTATAAAAGCAGCATCCGTAAATAATCGTTCTTTTTCGTATTATAATCTAATCTCTATATTGGTCTCTGTTTAATCTATCTTAAGTCTATGATGTTGTATCCAATGGAGGGGCAGCAATCAAACAGGGCAGATTTTCATTCGACTATTCATTCACGTACATTTTATGGAGTCGGCGTACGACATTAATGAACAGGGTTGTCCTTTCCATAAGCGTATCTATAACTAGATATTCTCTCTCAGTATGTTGTTTACCGCCGACAGGTCCCATCCCGTCAATTGTTGGAATACCCATCGCAGCTGTAAATGAGGCATCCGAACCGCCACCGCTTGCAATATGATCAATTTCTATTCCAAGTGATTCCGCTTCCTTCAAGACGATATCGACAAGCTCCCCGACACTAGACGCAAATTCCATCGGTGGCCGATTGATACCCCCAGTGAGTGTTAATTCTGCTCCTGTAACCGTGCTTTCATTACACACTTTTTGGATCTTTTCATCAATTTCCGCCGCTTGCTCCTGGGTGCTGATGCGAACATCAATTCCCGCTTTGGCGATTGGTGCTACTGTATTGACGGAGGTCCCTCCTTCAATTAGTCCGATATTTATATTCAAGCCATTTTCGGGGTCCTCAAGTGTCTTCAATTCAATTATCTTATGTGCCATCTCTTCAATGGCACTGATGCCATCTTCAGGATTCATGCCAGAATGTGCTGATTTCCCTCTGATTTCTAACTGGTATTGCCCTACTCCACGACGTGAACTTACAAATGAACCGCTTGGGCGGGCCGGTTCTAGAACAAGCACATATTCTTTATCCTTAGCTTTTTCTTCTATTAGTTTTCGCGATCCGATGGTCCCTATCTCCTCGTCGCTATTGAATATGATTTCCACATCTTTATAGGCGGGGACATTTTCTTCCATCAAAGCTTTCATAGCGTAATAAAGCATGACATGGCTCGCCTTCATATCTATCACGCCCGGTCCATATGCAAAACCATCCTCCATACTGAACGGTCGTTCATCCACTGTTCCTTTCGGAAAAACTGTATCCATGTGCGCAACTATCAAAAATTTTGGTCGTCGAGCATCTTGATGTCTCAGCACAATATTATTTCCTAACTTTTCATTTTCATGTACATCTGCTATAAAGCCAAGATTGTTGAAATGCTCCATTAATAGTTGTCCTACTTTATCGACGCCTTCCTTATCATAGGAACCACTATCAGTATTAACCAACTTTTTGAGCATCTCCAACATTTCTTTTGAGTGGTCATAGATAAACGATTTCATAACGTCCTCCTATACTTTTAACACATGAAGAGTATTTTTCTGTTTACAAATACTTTTATGCTTTTATTGTTACTGGAAATCATTACCGAAAAATTTTAAAACGGACCATAATCGATCATGACCGCAAGGAGCATAAATATTGCCCCTACTCCTACCCATATCAGGACAAGTGGATAGATGAAGCGGAACCATCTGGTCCAAGAAACGCCACCAACAGCTAAAACTGCCATAAGAACGCCCGAGGTAGGTGTTATGATATTAGTAATTCCATCACCCAATTTCATTGCTAAAACACCTGTTTGGCGAGTAATGTCGAGCATATCAACAAGTGGCACCATCAGTGGCATGACAATAGATGCCTGGCCTGTTCCGGAGGTAACCAGCAGATTAAAAAGCAAGTTGAAAGCATAAAGTGCCATTGCACCGAAACCCACACCCATTGATTCCAATGGTGTCAAAGCAGCATATACAATCGTATCCATGATATTGCCTTCTTGCATCACTACGATGACTGCACGCGCAATACCTACAACGAGTGCTCCATAAGTGATTGCTTTAGCACCATTCATGAACCTTCTGATGAATTCATTAGGTGTTATTCTGTCTACTGCTGCAACGACGATAGCCATCATGATGAAAATTGCTGACAATTCATTTACTGACCATCCCAATCTCAGTGCACCGAATAGGAATATGCCTATAAAAATCAAGAATACAAAAATAACTGCAACATGCTTTTTGGTAAAGGATTGATTCGCCTGTCTAGCATCATCTTCATCAGAACTGATGGTGAAGGGCGTATTACCCATCAGACTGAGCGATGGATCCTTACTGATTTTATTTATGTAGCGGACGATGTATAGAATGGTCACAGCCATCAATACTATGAATACTGCCAAACGCAGAAGAAGACCAGAGAATAGTGGCAATTCAGCAATAGTCTGTGCGACACCCAGTATGGTCGGTTCCAGAACTCCTGCCGTATTTCCTGCATAAAATCCGAGATAGACAATTGCTACACCAGCAATCGCATCCAACTTCAGAGCTTTTGCAAGTCCAATTCCCAATGGGATAAAAGCAATTACCGCATTTGAAGCAACGCCAACTGTACAGATGATACCGAAAATCGTTGTAACCGAGGCGATGAGCAGCATCGTATTTCCCTTGGTTTTTCTAACCAGAGCATTTATTCCTGCATCAATCGCTCCAGAAGCATCCAAAACAGCTACGGCCCCGCCTATCATAAAAATAAGGAAAATAATGTTACCCGATTCTATCATTCCTTGTTGAATAGCAAGAAATAGATCCAGTAAAGATGTAGGATTGGATTCTGTGAAACTGAAACTGTCTGGTATAGCTTGTGTAATACCGCCTACTTCTTCGCGCTCATAAGACCCAGCCGGTACGATATAAGTCGCAATTGCCGATAAAAAAGCAATACCAAATATTATGATGAAAGCATCTGGCATCGCAAAACGTCTTTTTTTCGGATGGTTATCCTCTAATTCATTTTCATTAGATTTCTTCATATTATCCTCCTTCTTTTAGTTATGATGAAATAAACAAAATTCTACTCTAGAATAGATTCGGTTATTTAAAGGTATGTTACTATTAACTGAAAAGAGTGTCAATTGAGAATACAATGATATTTAGTTAATAATAATTTTTGCTCTGGAAAAATATGATTAAAACAAGGTTTCTCATCTCTCAAAATATGGAGGTTAGTATATGATAGTATCGAAAAAAGTTAAAATTAATAACACAAAAGAAAAAGTATGGGCGATAATTACGGATATTGAACACTCTTCTGATTTTATCGGAGGCATCACTGATATAGAAATAATTACGCCAGCCGGCGATGATCTTGTTGGTCTCAAATGGAAAGAAACAAGAAGAATATTTGGGAAAGAATCTTATGAAGTGATGTGGATTACCGAATATCAGCAAAACCACTACTATAAGACGAGAGCAGAGAACCATGGTGCAATTTATGTATCCTGCCTCACGATTACAGAAGATGGGGATAGCGTAATCCTTGAAATGTCATTTGAAGGACGAGGTACGACTTTTATATCTAAGACGATGTCTAAAGTTTTTGGTAATATGATGAAGAAATCCATGGGCAAAACACTCGAACAAGACCTCCAAGATATTAAACAGGCATGCGAAGCACAGTAGAATCTTTATCGAATATATTTCCTGAAGATGATGCTATTCATATGCTAAATATCGAGACCTGAGAATTTAATCCACGCAAAACTATTACCATTAGATCTCGATTTCTTATTTCTATCGCTACCTCATATTTTGCTATAAAAATGAAAAAGAAAAGGAGCTAAATCCTTCGAGATTTAGCTCCTTTTATACTTCTTGTATTTTTTATTTGATCAAATACTCACGGCAACAAAGATAAGAAGTAAATAGTAGAGAAGTATCTAGCACAGTGGCCAATTTGATTCGTTCTTTTCCCCTACTCCCACTCGATCGTGGCAGGTGGTTTACTTGTAATGTCATATACGACCCGGTTGATCTGCTCGCTCTCATTGACGAGGCGTTTGGATATGCGCTCGAGCACATCCCAGTCAATCTTAGCGAACTCACTCGTCATACCGTCGATGCTTGTAACGGCCCGGATGCCGATGGTGTGGCTGTATGTCCTGTAATCGCCCATCACACCGACTGAACGGATGTCTGGAAGTACAGTGAAGTACTGCCATATTTCCCGATCGAGCCCTGCTTTAGCGATCTCATCGCGTAGGATCCAATCGCTTTCACGGACGATTTCAAGCTTCTCTTCAGTGATTTCACCTAGGATTCTGATGCCGAGACCAGGGCCTGGGAATGGTTGTCTCCATACGAGGTGTTCAGGAATCCCAAGCTCGATGCCGAGTTCGCGCACTTCGTCCTTGAATAATGTATTGAGCGGCTCGAGCAGCTTGAACTGCATATCTTCAGGCAAGCCGCCTACATTATGATGGGATTTGATGGTTGTTGCAGTTTCTGTACCGGATTCGATGATATCCGTATACAGTGTACCTTGCGCCAAGAAGTCCACATCTTCAAGTTTGGATGCTTCATCATCAAATACATAGATGAACTCGTTGCCGATGATCTTGCGCTTTTGTTCTGGATCGCTGACGCCTTTAAGTTTGTTCATGAACCGGTCTTTCGCATCCACTTTGATGATGTTCATATTGAAACCTTCACCAAAGTGTTCCATAACCATTTCCGCTTCACCTTTTCTAAGGAGTCCATGATCGACGAAGATGCACGTGAGATTATCGCCGATTGCCCTGTGCATCAATACTGCTGTAACGGAGGAATCGACTCCGCCACTCATGGCACAAAGCACTTTCCGATCGCCGACTGTTTCACGGATCTTTTCAATTTCGATATCGATGAAATTATCCATCGTCCACTCACCATGACATTCACATATATCCCGGATGAAGTTTTTGATGAATGTATCTCCGTTCTCCGTGTGTTTGGACTCGGGATGGAACTGCACTCCGTAGATATCCTTATCTCTATGCTGGATACCAGCGTACTGGCAATTCGATGTTTCAGCTATCTTTATATAGTCTTCAGGGATGCGGGTAACTTTATCACTGTGGCTCATAAGGACAGTCTCAACTTCATTGAGTCCTTTGAATAATGGAGATTCCACTTCAGAGTCTAAAGTGATATTGGTCGCACCAAACTCTCTTTCGTTAGAGGCGATTACTTCCCCACCATTAAGATGCGTGATGAGTTGCATGCCATAGCAGATGCCGAGCACTGGTATATCCAAATCGAACACTCCAGGATCGACTGTCCAGGCATTGTCAGCATAGACAGAGCGTGGGCCACCGGAGAGAATGATGCCTTGTGGATTCAACTCTTTTATCTCTTCAAGTGTAATGCTCGGGTTATGGAGCTCACTGTAGACTCCGAGATCTCTGATGCGTCTTGTAATGAGTTGGTTGTATTGACTGCCGTAATCGATTACCAGGATCAGTTCTTGTTCTTTAGCCATTTCCATCTTTAAACAGTGCTCCTATCTAGAATAGTTTGGGGATTCTTTAGTAATCTGTACATCATGTGGATGACTTTCGACCATCCCAGCACCTGTGATTTTAATGAATTGCGATTCTTCCCTCAATTCCTGAAGGTTCGCAGATCCGGTATAACCCATACCCGATCTAAGGCCACCCATTAGCTGATAGACTGTATCACTAAGTGGGCCTTTGTACTCCGTACGGCCTTCTATGCCTTCAGGAACGAATTTTTTAGCTTCAGAATCTTCCTGGAAATAACGGTCTTTCGAGCCTTGTTCCATGGCGCCGAGAGAGCCCATGCCGCGATAGGTCTTATATCTTCTGCCCTGGAATATCTCGGTATCGCCTGGGGATTCGCTTGTTCCCGCCAGAAGGCTGCCGAGCATTACAGCATGTCCGCCCGCTGCGAGCGCCTTGACGATATCACCGGATAGTTTTATGCCGCCATCTGCGATTATAGCTTTACCGTGTTTACGCGCTTCTGTCGCAGCATCATAGATGGCTGTGATTTGTGGGACACCGACACCTGAAACGACACGCGTTGTACAGATTGAACCTGGGCCAATGCCTACTTTGACTACATCCACTCCTGCATTGATTAGTGCTTTCGTACCTTCGGCAGTCGCCACGTTACCTGCAATAAGAGTGATGTCTGGGAATTTCTTGCGTATATCTGCTATTGAATTCAGCACGCCTTCTGAATGGCCGTGGGCCGTATCGATGACAAGTGCGTCGACACCCGCTGAAATCAACTCTTCTGCACGCTTGTCGGTCTCTCTTGCGATACCGATGGCTGCTGCTACCAATAAGCGTCCCTGATCATCTTTTGCACCTTGAGGGAATTCTATAACCTTTTCGATATCTTTTATCGTGATGAGGCCTTTTAATATGTTATTTTCATCAACTAGGGGCAGTTTTTCAATCCTGTACTCTTGAAGAATCTGGGCTGCTTCCTTCAGGGTTGTTCCAACGCCAGCAGTGACAAGATTGTGCTTCGTCATGACGTCATCTATCGGTTTGGAGTAGTCTTCTATGAATCTAAGGTCACGGTTGGTGATGATGCCGATCAGTTTCTTCTCATCGGGATCGTTTACTATCGGTACGCCAGAAATTCTGTATTTACCCATCAGATGTTCTGCCGCAAAGACTTGTTCTTCTTTGGTCAGGAAGAATGGGTCCGTGATGACGCCATTTTCTGAACGTTTAACCTTTTGGACTTCGTCTCGTTGGCGTTCGATCGACATGTTTTTGTGGATGACACCGAGGCCGCCCTGACGTGCAAGGGCAATCGCCATTGCAGATTCCGTGACGGTATCCATGCCTGCGCTCAATACTGGAATGTTGAGCTTAATCTTTTCCGAGAGCTGGACTGACAAGTCCACTCCTTTAGGCAGTACTTCTGAATGAGCTGGCATAAGCAGCACATCATCGAATGTCAAACCTTCTTTTTCGAACTTACTTTCCCACATTTTATTGCCTCCTATTTGAATTAGTGCACCTCAATAAAACACATATGATAGGAACAATGAAAAAACAGCCCCATTCGGACATTCACTTGTTATTCCATAGTAGCTTCATTTAAGGTAAAGCATAGAAACTCATAATCCATATCATTATGATTATATGAAATAAAATATTTAATTATTTATGATAGCAAAAAGCAGCAGCATTAACAATGCATTTGCTAATATGTAGAAAATGACGAAAATTTAAACAATGGATATTTAAGTTTATAAGTTCGCTGCAAAGGGAAAACATCATGAAAAGCTAATAGAAGATATGAGGTGGCCGTTGTGAACTTTTTTGAACTCTACGATAGTCAAGAATCGGTGCTAGATCGGATTACACAGTTGAAAGCTGAAGACTACTATGAAGATGATATACATCTCCTAGGAAGAGATGATCTTGAATTTGATGCACTCGAATATATGGAAGTCCACTTTCATATGCATGTGCCTGACGAGAGGGGTTTAAAGGAGATATTATCTAGAAATGAACCCGCCGAGCGCTATCTTCATGATTTTGAACTCGATGAGGACGAGATCGAAAAATATCTTTTCAAAATAAGCCAAGGCAACTATCTACTCATCTATTCTGATCTTGAAAAGAAAGAAAGGGAAGAAGATGGAGACGAAAGGACAGAGAGTGCAGAAGCTGATTTCAAGGAAAGTACCAGAGACTTAGAATAAAAATACGATTCGGCAATGGACCGAATCGTATTTTTATATTTTAATTATCGTTCAGGTATAATTCAGGCTCTTTTATGGCATGCATACCATGGCCTACGGCTGCTTCTGAGAAATCGCGGTAGATGGGTCTCAAAACTTGTGACTCATCCCCTTTCTTCAAACATATGCGTTTTATCTGTTTCACAGAAAGACTGTTGGAATGCATATATGGTTCATACTTTTTGATCATCCACCTATAGTGATGCAGTGAAAGATTGAAAGCATCACTTCTTTCTTCCCCACACACTTTCCCATACCGCTTCAGAAAATTAAAATATGTATAATGCTGAATTTCTTTATTATTGTCAGGGTCAAAACCATTGAAATGCACATGATATTTATCGGTTATGATTCTTTTTTGGCTTTTTTCCATGAGGTTGACTGCACTTTCAATCTTATTGAACATTTCAATAAGCAGATCGACTTCGTCCGAAATTTCTGACCGCACTTCATCCCCTTCACTGCAGATGCACTCCAAAATATCAGGATAGTGTTTTATGATTCCTTCTGTAAGAATATCCATATAATACTTATAGGATTCCTTATTGGAAGGTTCAAGTATACTAAACAATTTGAACTGATTAAAAATCAATAATCGAATGCTCTTATTATTCAATCCGTTCATCTAGAAGATACAATCCAGACATCTGTACCCATTCGACCGGCCCCTTCTCGATTCTTGCACACACTTCTTTTTTAGCTTATCCAGAACACTTGGCACAACAGATTCTTTCTGATGGACATCCTTCATATTAATTCCCCCTTGTATTAGATGCTTTCAGCATCCTATCCATATTTTAAATTGCGCTTTATGAATAAGATAGCTAGTTACCTCAAATATTCTCCTCAGAATAATTATTCAATTGGATTACCATTTCCAGTTTCCTACCCATTCTGAATAAATGTCTACTTTCATCAATTATTTTTAAGGCCTTTGACTCATTACCCAGATGAAACTCGGCGACGGACTGGTTACAGAGCGTTTCACACATGAGATAAGTCGATTCATGTCTATTTAAAATTTCTATACTTTTATCCGAGTATTTCATCACCTTACTATATTCTTCTTGTCTGCAGTATGCAGTGCTCAAATTATAAAGTATCTTCACGATTAATCTATAGGATTTCCGTCCTGACTTCTGATAGTAGGCCTCGGCTTCCTTATAGAAATCGATGCCTTCTTTTCCCAGCAAATGGTGGATGTTCCCCTTATCCAGATACATTTCCGCTACCGCTTCATACATCCATTCATTTGTTATATTCTTTTCTATTGCCCGGGAAATTTTCTCCTGAGCCACTTCCAGATGTCCTTTGGAATACTCTATCAAACCTTCATGCCAATGTTTATACCCTTCAAGATCTGGCGTCTGACTCCAGGTTTTTTGATCATGCTTCTCCAATATACTTTTGATTTTAACGAAATCCTGCTCTCTTCTTGCTGTATCCAACGCTTCTTGCATCATTTTTGCAGGTGTCTTCTCCCCATTACAGAACACATCATGGAGGCTTAGATTCAATCGCTCCATTATACGCATCAATTTATCCAACGATATGTCAAATTGATCATTTTCCAACCTTGAGATTACTGATTGAGAGACGATCCCTCTGCCTAAGGCAGTTTGGGATAATCCGATCATCTTTCTTCTCATACTGATTCTACTTCCGACACTTTCCAATAAATGTCACCCCTTTTTGATATTATTCCACAGCATGAGGTGATGCGTCCATCAAATTATGAAGGGGAGTTTATGCCCAATTGTGCAGGGTATATGAATATTGTATGAAAAACCTACTAAACAGCAGGATGTATTCAAGCCAATTTATATTCCAGTATATGTAGATGATGATTGAACCCAATAAGATGGAGGGATGGACGATGCGTAAGATTGAAACATTTTTGAGCGAACAGGAATTGACAGGTAGAATCGAAGGATTGAAGGCAGAAGGTATCAAAGAGAAGCAGATGACGGTGATTTCCAGTCAAAATATCGAAGGGGCTTCTGTAAATTATAATGATGTCAATTACAAGAATGCCGACGGAACCACTTGGGACAAAATCGTCGCCTGGTTCTCATCTGAAAATCCTGAAGACCACGTAATGACTGAATTGAATCTCAGCACTGAAGAAGAAAAGGAATATAAAGAAGCACTGGACAGTGGGAAAATCCTGCTTTATGTTAGTGACGAAGAAAAAGGAGCTACGATTGATGCTCCGACAGATCCACTTCTTGAAACGGATGAAAACCGTGTCGATAAAGGACAGACTCCGAACATGCCTGATTCCACTCCAGGCAGTGTATATGCCACAAGCAAGTTGGACGATAATGAGAAAGAGAAAACTCGTATCATAGATGAGGAGATGTCTGAAACACCTCGTAATCAAGATTTGGTCGATACCCATCATATGGAAGATTCATTTGAAGGAGAATCATCGTCAAATCCGGATACTGATGAAAAAGATGGAGACCAGACCGACACACAGGAAGTCTACGTCGACAAAACTGTGGAACCTGATCCCGATAACGCCCCTACGAAGCATGGAGCTAGAGACGAAACTGGTACACAAGAAGTACACGTCAATAAAACTGTAGAGCCTAATTCCCGCAGGACGTTCACAGGGCGTAATGATAAAGACGAAACCGGTACACAAGAGATACATGTCGACAAAACCGTGACACCGGATTCTCACGACGAATCTATAGAACGTAGGCGCACAGATGAGAATGATAAGAGGAATGATTTTTAACGATTGCCCTTCCCTACGGTGCCAAGCCGTGGGGATTTATTCATTACTATCCCCAATAGATAGGTATCGATGATAGTTTTGGATTCATTTAGAGATAATGGGACTTTAAAATAATCAAGGAGGAGAAAAGAATGGGAAGATTAGACAACAAAGTGGCAGTAGTAATAGGAGGTACGTCAGGACTTGGCGAAGCTACGGCTAAAATGTTCTCAAAAGAAGATGCCAAGGTCGCTGTAGTCGGAACCAATGAAGCGCACGCCCAAAGCATCGTTACAGATATCGAAAAAGAAAACGGAGAGGCGATCTTCGTACAAATGGATATAACAAATACAGCTTCGGTTAAAGATGGCGTTGATAAAATAGTGAAGGAATACGGTACTATTGATGTGCTGTATAACGGGGCAGGCATCCATGATGCCTACAACAACATCATTGAAACGGATGAAGCGGATTTTGATAAATTGATGGATGTGAATGTTAAAGGGCCATACCTTGTCACAAAAGCAATCATGCCCATACTTTTAGATAAGGGCAAAGGTTCCATCATCAATGTCGGATCACAATCGACATTTGTCGCTGGTGCGGGTGGCAACACTTATGTAACGAGTAAACATGCCATCAGCGGTTTCACAAAACAATTGGCCTATGATTTCGGCCATAAAGGCATCAAATCCAATTTAATCGCTCCAGGATTCATTGAGACGCCCATGACTGAAGGCATCCAAGATGAAAGGCTAAAAGATATTCCTGCAGGCAGAGCCGGCAAACCGGATGAAATAGCCGCCGTAGCCGTTTTCCTGGCTTCGGACGAATCCGACTATATGCAGGGAGCTGAAATTAAAGTAGACGGTGGCTGGACAGTTGGACGTTAAAAGAGGGAGGAAACCTTTTGATATCAATTGGTACTCTCCTTAAAGGGAGGTGGTGATGACATGGAAAACGTTACAATTAAGTTTGATGAGTTGGTCCCTAAAGCAGCAGAACTGACCGTTAAAGAGACGGAAGAGGATTTTAATCAGTTGGTACCTTCCCCACCAGGAATTTTTAACTTGAGGTTCTTGTTTATCAGCAACTCTCCTATAAACAACCACCATTGTGATCAGGAGAGTTGCTCCTACGATAATTTCTTCATTCATCGAGCTTTAGTTCCGGGAGACTCTTTATTTACCTCACCTGAAAATCAAATTTAGACATAGGAAAACCCCTTGATACTATTGATATCAAGGGGTTTTCATTTAGCTTATATTATTGTTCTTCCTTAACATATGGAAGCAATGCCATATGACGTGCGCGTTTGATTGCTTTTGTAAGCTGGCGCTGATACTTCGCAGAAGTACCTGTTACACGTCTTGGAAGAATTTTACCACGTTCTGAAATGAACTTTTTAAGGAGATCTACTTCTTTATAGTCAATGTGTGTAATACCATTAGCTGTGAAGTAGCAAACCTTTTTACGACGGCGACCGCCTCTTCTTGGACCTGCCATGATTTTTTCCTCCTCTACAGATTGAATGGATGACGCAGCAGTGTGTGGCTACTGCATTCATAAATCCAAATCTATAATTTCGTTATTTCCTGATGAACGTGTATAAGTGTATGTGCATGCTATATTGTACACACTATTGTTTCCTATGTCAATTGGTGGATTATATCATTTGTCGAATATAATTACACAATTATGGCGCCAGGTGGATCACCGATTTCTGACCCTGACAAAATACATCATGATGAAAGAAATGATGACGATAGTAATGACCCACATCCATGCCAGCGTCATCTTTCCTGAATCGAGGGCGATGTATATTGCCGTTGGTACTGTCTGTGTACGACCCGGGATGTTTCCCGCAAACATAAGTGTCGCGCCGAATTCGCCTAACGCCCTGGCAAAACTCAGTACGCCACCCGCAAAAAGCGCTTTTGAAGCGAGTGGAACCGAAATACGGAAAAAAGTCTGGAAACGGCCTGCACCATCTACCTTAGCAGCTTCTTCTATATCATGATCCACATTCTCAAAACCAGCCTTTGCTGATTGGTACATGAGTGGAAACGCCACTACTGCACTGGCGATGACAGCGGCATACCAGGTAAAGATGACCGGCTGATCAAACAGCCAAATTATCCATGATCCGAGCAGCGCGTCATTGCCAAATAGGACAATCAGCAAAAAACCGACGACCGTCGGTGGCAGCACGAGCGGCAGCATGATGAGTGTTTCAATGATGGATTGTCCAGGAAACGTCCGTGATGTCATCCACTTTGCCATAAGCGTGCCTGAAATGACTACAATGATAAAAGCAATCAGCGATACTCTTATGGAGAGTCTGATGGGATCGAAAAATGCCTCCCACGTTATACTATTTAATAGTGAATCCATAGCTTTCAAACACCTTCAATGCTGCATCAGTCTGGAGAAACTCATAAAATTCCACTGCAGCTTCATAATTTGGAGCCTCTTTTAGGACACCCGCCGGATATTCTATCGTCGTATGGGAACCAGCAGGGAATTCATGAATGATTTCCACCTTATCACTCACCAATGCGTCAGTCCGGTAGACGATGCCGGCTTCCACATTACCTGTCTCTACATAAGATAACACTTGTTTGACATCTTTTGCATACACGATATCATCTTCAAGTTCTTTAAGGATATCCATGCCCCCCAATGCTTCTTCAGCATAGCGGCCAGCTGGTACCGAATCCGGGGTCCCGATGGAAATTCTGTTCACCTGATCGAGGGAACTGATTGACACTTCTTCCTCTTCTACAGGTACAATCAATACTAGAGAGTTTCCGAGCAATACCGTCTTGTTTTGTTCATCAATCCTACCCTCGTCCATTAACAGTTGAAATTTATCTGAAGCCGCTGAGATGAATAGATCTGCAGGCGCCCCTTTGGAAATCTGTTGCTGCAATGTACCTGATCCACCGAAGTTGAATGAGATTTCAACGTCGGGATGATTATTCTCATAAATCTTTTCCAGTTCTTCCATCGGAGCGCTGAGGCTCGCTGCTACAGAAATTGTAAGCGCGGATTGAGACTTCTGTCCTCCACTGCATGCGGCTGATAGAATTGCGGTCATGATGATCATGGCAAAAAAGCGACGGCCCATAGTAAATCTCCTATCCTGTCATATGCTTACTTGCCATTATAACCATTTATGATTCTGTATAGAACGCTTTACTTGGAATTATTGTGAAATAAAAAAGGCATCCCGGATTTCCGGGATGCCTTACGTATAGAATCCACACTATATTCTATACACACACATACTTCTCACACGTTAATCAGTCACCCGTTAAATCGGGCACTTTTTAGAATGGTAGGTCATCATCACTGATGTCGACCGGTCCATCTGCATTGGCAAATGGATTTTCCTCAACTGAATCCTGACGGGAACGTTGAGCGGGTTTTGAACCAGTGGACTGATTTCCATACGCATTCTGATAGCTGTCTGCTGAGTTATTGTTTTGTTGATTACTGCCTTGCCCTTTAGGTTCCAGGAACTGTACACTATCACACACTACTTCAGTCACATATACTCTCTGCCCTTCCTTATTCTCATAGGAACGGCTCTGCAACCTGCCGTCAACTCCTGCTAGGCTGCCTTTTTTAAGATACTGATTGACGTTTTCTGCTTGCTTACGGAAAACGACGCAGTTTATGAAATCAGCGCCACGCTCGCCATTCGCATTTGTGAATGGGCGGTTGACTGCCAAAGTGAAGGTTGCTACAGAGATATTATTCTGACTGACTTTCAGTTCAGGGTCTTTTGTAAGACGCCCGACCAGTACAACACGGTTCAGCATGTAATCAACTCCATTGTATTATTACTTTTTTTCTGCTTGTTCGTCGCGGACAATGATATGACGGATGATATCATTGTTAATTTTGGCCAAACGTTCGAATTCATCTGTTGCTTCCACATCTGCATTTACTTTGATGATGTGATAAAGTCCTTCAGTGAAATCTTCAATCTCATATTCGAGACGACGTTTACCCCACTCTTTTGATTCGACGATTTCCGCACCTTGTGAAGTCAAAACGTTATCAAAACGCTCAACAAGCGCTTGTTTCGCATCGTCTTCAATGTTCGGGCGGATCACATATAGAATTTCATATGCTTTCATCTTCTACACCTCCTTATGGTCTTTAGCGGCCTATCTCCTTGGAAATAGGCAAGGAATAATTTTCATTACTCACAATCTGAAATTATACCAGTCATCGACTCATTTTACAATCTTTTTAAACGTTAAATCTGAAATGGACGACGTCGCCATCCTTCATGATATACTCCTTACCTTCCAGGCGCACCCTGCCCGCTTCCTTGGCTTTTGCCATATTACCGTTTTCGACCAGGTCGTCGTAGCTTACGGTCTCTGCACGGATGAAGCCTTTTTGGAAATCGGTGTGGATGATACCTGCACATTCCGGTGCAGACATTCCTTCCCTGAATGTCCAAGCACGTACTTCTTCGACTCCAGCTGTGAAATATGTGGCCAGCCCAAGCAGATCATAAGTTGCTTTAATGAGCTTATCCAGTCCGGATTCCTCTATGCCCAATTCTTCCAGGAACATCTCTTTCTCGTCTTCCTCAAGTACCGCTATCTCCTCTTCTACTTTCGCTGAGATGACGATGACTTCAGACCCTTCTTTATCTGCGTATTCACGGATTTTTTTCAGGTTATCATTCTCTTCCAGACCACCAAGATCCTCTTCAGAGACATTGGCGACGTAAAGCATCGGCTTTTGTGTCAGAAGGTGGAGCGTCTTGACCATTTGCGCCTCTTCTTCCGTAAAATCCAATGCACGGACCGGCTGGTCATTTTCCAGACCTTCTTTGATTTTGCTCAAAAGATCGCGCTCTGCCATCGCATCCTTGTCTTTTTGACGGGCCATCTTCTCAAGTCTCGGCAATCTTTTCTCTATACTTTCAAGATCTGCAAATATGAGTTCCATATTGATGATTTCAATATCATCGATCGGATCCACTTTTCCGGACACATGGGTGACATTATCGTCATCGAATGCCCGCACCACCTGACAGATGGCATCCACTTCGCGGATGTGGGCCAGGAATTTGTTGCCGAGACCTTCGCCTTTTGAAGCCCCTTTTACTATTCCTGCAATATCCGTAAACTCGAATGCTGTCGGAACAGTCTTTTTAGGTTCGACCATTTCAGTCAAAATGTTCAATCTTTCATCTGGTACTTCCACGATGCCGACGTTCGGATCGATTGTAGCGAATGGATAGTTTGCCGCGAGTGCGCCTGCTTTAGTTATTGCGTTGAATAATGTGGATTTGCCGACATTCGGCAATCCGACTATACCTGCTGTCAGAGCCATCTGATATCACCTTTACGATTCATATTTTTTTCTTACCATTTTCATTCTCTTCTCGAAGTCGCGGCGCGGCATCATGATGACCCGCCCGCATTCATTGCATTTGATTTTTATATCTGCACCCATCCGCGTAATAGAAAAGAGTCTACTGCCGCAAGGGTGTGGTTTCTTCATTTCAACGATATCATTCAGATCATAATTTTTTGCCATACCTGTCACCTTCATCTTTAGCCATTTTACCATCATAATCCTGTATGTCCATTTTAGGTACAGAAATGTAGATACCTTTGCTTTCGAGATGATTTTTGAGCGACTTCCTTACACGCCGCGTCACACCGAAATGTTCCATAGGCTGGGTCTCAAGCATTACACGTATAATTGCTTCACCGCTCTCTATGCCTTGTAGACCCAACAATTCTGGCTGTGCCACAAGCATTTCTTCTTCCTGCCAATGCTCAGCAAAATATGTCTCAAGTATTCGTTCCACCCTATCCAGATCTTCTGAGACGGATACATTGATATCGAGCATCGATATCGCATTATACCTGGAAAAATTCACAACTTCATTGATGGTACTGTTCGGCAGGTTGATGAGTTCACCTTCCCAGCCTTGAATCCTCGTAGCACGCATCCCAAGAGAAATGACTTCTCCCTCCGCAACAGTCGTGCCTGATGTGTTCACCCGTACGAAATCGCCTTTATCGAACTGATTTTCTAGGAGGATGAAGAAACCGGTTATCATATCTTTCACCAAGCTCTGTGCCCCAAAACCTATAGCGAGACCAACCACTCCGGCACCGGCAAGGAGCGTGCGCACAGGCAGGCTGAATGTTTCAAAGATCATCATGATGATGACGAACCATATGAAGACGCTTGCTGCGTTCTCCAATACATTGATCAATGTCTGATTGCGCTTCTCATTACCCTTCAAACGGGATTTTGACTTTACTTTAAAAAAGTTTTCAATTGTCCGATTGACAATTCTGATCAGAACCATCGCTATGATAACTAGAACTATCGACCAAATGATCTTCGAAGCGAGATCCGTCCATATATCTGGATCTTTGATCGTCGCCATGATTTCTTCGATGAATGTGAGAGGGTCTTCTGTTGTTGCCATCAATATATTGCCGAACACTGTTTCCACCTTCGCTTTCATTTATTATTCTTTCTCAAGGAGTGCAATGATTCTTCTGTATTCCTCTTCATTTTTAAACTCGAATGAGATTGTCCCTTTTTTGCGGGATTTCTTGATTTCCACCGTGGTGCCAAAGCGTTCCTTCAAGGCCTTTTCCTGTTTCTCGATAAAACGCGGTTTACTGTTTTCTACTTTTTGCCTGACGGGTTTTTGTTGAAGGCTTTTTACGTAGGATTCAAGTGCACGCACACTCATCTTCTCTTTGACGGCATAACGTGCTGCCTGTTCCATCTGCAGAGTATCGTTCAAAGCAAGCAGCGTCCGACCATGAGCACCTGAGAGTTTTTCATCATTGATCAACATCTTCACTGTATGCGGAAGGTTGAGCAGCCGCAACATGTTTGCTATGTAGGGTCTTGACCTCCCCAGTCTTTCTGCCACTGCATTTTGGGTGATGTCGAGTGCTGTCATCAGTTCCCTGTAGCTCATGGCTTCTTCCAGGGGATTCAAATTTTCACGCTGCAGATTCTCTATGATGGCAAGCTCCATCATCTCAGCGTCCGTCATCTCTTTAACTATTGCTGGAATCCTTTCCCGACCAAGCATCAGACTGGCTCGGTAACGCCTTTCTCCAGCGACAATATCATATCCTTTGATGGATTTCCTGAGGATGATTGGTTGTATTACGCCGTGCACCTTGATGGAATCCGCCAGCTCACCTAATTTTTCTTCATCGAATTCCATACGGGGCTGATAAGGGTTACGTCTGATATCGGAAATTCTGATCTCTTCCATTTTCATTTCGCCCCCCGTAATTTTACATGAAATTGTTCTTGCCTAGGATACATCATTTGGATCTGATAATTAAAACGTGAGAAAGACACCCACATGTGTGAGTGTCTATTTATATATTCTGATGGTCATCTCTTTAAAATCGGCAGTATCAGAAGTTTCGCAGGAAACATCCACTCCCTTGTTCTTGAGCCGTTCCACTTCACGGTTCAAGCCATTGAGGGCGAATGAGGCATCCTGATTGAAGTCCATTTCATCATTAGCCGGCTGAATTTTCTTTTTCACTGCCATTTCAGTATCTTTTACAGTCCACTTACGGGCTCTGATGTCTTCTAACACTTCACCTTGCTGGTCATCTTCTAGACTCAGCAACGAGCGTGCGTGCCGCTCCGTGATTTCCTGCCTTTGGAGCGCTTCGATGACTGGTTCGGACAATTTCAGCAGCCTGAGCTTGTTCGCAATGAAGGATTGGCTTTTACCCAAGTTTTGGGCAAGGTTCTTCTGGGTGATGCCATCCATCTTGAGCAGTTTTTTGTAGGCTCTGGCTTCTTCTATACTGGAAAGGTTCTCCCGCTGGATATTCTCGATCAGGGCGATTGCTGCAGACTCAGTATCCGTCAGATATTTGACGATCACTTCCGCCTCTTCACGGTTCAGCATCTTCAGTGCCCGGAATCTGCGCTCCCCTGCAATAATTTCATACATGCCTTCTTCAATCGGCCGTACGGTTATCGGTTGCAGCAGACCATGTTCTTCAATGGAGTCAGCCAGCTCCCTGATCCTATCCCGATCGAATTCAGTCCGCGGTTGATACCGGTTGGGGACAATATTTTCCATAGGCAGATGTTGGAGTGAGACCTTCTCCTGCTGGTTTTCACTTTTATCCATCAGACCGAAAAGTCTTGAAAATGGTTTTTTCACACATGTCACCTGCCTATTTCTTTAGTGGAGATTTATTTGGAGTCCCTGGTTTACGGGGATATTTCCTGGGTGATTTCCTCTTTTTCTTGATATCGATTATATAACGCTCGCTGTCTTCTTCAGGCAGTGTGAAATTATGGGTGTCCATAATTTCACCCCCCAGCAGCTCTAATGCAAAATCGCTGTCCTCGAGCTCTTCCATCCCTTTTTTACCTTTAAGGACCAAGAAGTGTCCGCCTGTTCTGACAAGTGGCAGACACAATTCGGCAAGGACATTCAGATGGGCTACGGCCCGGGCAGTCACAATATCGAACATATGGCGCTGAGGACCTTGGCCGAACGTTTCCGCCCGGTCGTGGACTAGGTGAATCTTATCAAGTTCGAGCTCTGCAGTCAGTTCATTCAAAAAGATGATACGTTTATTCAAAGAATCCACGATGGTCACCTTTAAGTCTGGTCTGACTATTTTTAGCGGGATGCTTGGAAATCCTGCACCTGCTCCCACATCACATATACTTGCCTCTTCGGGCACGGTAGTATGGAATAGAGGGGTGAGCGAATCATAGAAGTGCTTCAAATATACACCCGCTTCATCCGTCACAGCAGTCAAGTTCACCTTATCATTCCATTCGACCAGCAAATTGAAATACCTTCTGAACTGGTTGATCTGGCCATCGCTCAACTCTATTCCTTGTTGTTTCAATGCATCTATGAATTCTTGTTCGTTCATGCGTGCACCCGCTTGATGTTGCCTTGCTCTATATAGACGAGCAGAATCGAAATATCCGCCGGGTTGACCCCTGAAATTCTGGATGCCTGGGCAATATCCAACGGTTTAACCGTCTTCAGCTTATGTCTCGCTTCAGTGGCCAGGGAGTGTATCGCATCATAGTCGATATCCGCAGGTATTTTCTTCTTCTCCATACGTTTCACTTTATCCACCTGCATAAGCGATTTCTTGATGTAGCCGTCATATTTCAGCTGTATCTCAACTTGTTCATACTCTTCCTGTCTGATTGGATGCTCTTCTCCGAGAATCTCCATGATGGACTCATAGTCCATCTCAGGACGCCTCAGCAGATCGACGGCGAGAATTCCGTCTTTCAAAGGCGTGCCGCCTCTTTTTTCAATGATGGATTGCGTATGTGCATTTGGTTTTATCCTGATATTCTTCAATCGTTCCAGCTCATCTTCTATATTCTGCTTTTTCGCTTTGAATGTTTCGTATCTCTCATCTGAAATCAGACCGATGTCATGACCGATTTCAGTCAGGCGCATATCTGCGTTGTCATGCCTCAACAAAAGACGGTGCTCTGCACGGGAAGTCAGCAGTCTATACGGTTCATTCGTGCCTTTCGTCACAAGGTCATCTATAAGCACACCAATGTAGGCATCAGAACGGCGCAGCACCAATTCTTCTTCACCAAGCAGTTTGCTCGCGGCATTGATACCTGCTATGAGTCCTTGACCTGCTGCTTCTTCATAACCACTTGTACCGTTAATCTGTCCGGCAGTATAGAGGTTTTTGATTTTCTTCGTTTCAAGCGTTGGCCATAATTGCGTCGGTACGAGGGCATCATATTCGATGGCATAACCGGCGCGCATCATTCTGGCGTTTTCAAGTCCTGGTACGGACGACAGCATTTCGCGTTGGACATTCTCAGGCATGCTTGTGGAAAGTCCCTGCACATACACTTCTTTCGTAGAACGGCCTTCTGGTTCCAGGAATATCTGGTGGCGTGGCTTATCATTGAAGCGCACCACTTTATCCTCTATAGATGGACAGTAGCGCGGCCCTGTACCTTTCACCATTCCGGAATACATTGCGGAAAGATGAAGATTGTCGTTGATGATGAGATGTGTATCTTCCGATGTATAAGTCAACCAGCAAGGCAGCTGATCCATGATGAACTCGGTCGTGTCGAAGCTGAAGGCGCGGGGAACATCGTCCCCAGGCTGTATTTCCGTTTTGGAATAATCGATGGAATCCGAATTGACGCGTGGCGGTGTACCAGTTTTAAATCGAACAATTTCAAATCCGAGATCTTTCAACTGATCCGCAAGTGGAATTGACGGCATCTGGTGGTTCGGACCACTGGAATATTTCAAGTCTCCGAGGATGATTTCACCGCGCAGGAAAGTTCCGGTCGTCACAATGACTGAATCTGCATCGTAGACTGTACCGATATTTGTCCTGACACCTTTTACAACATCATCTCTAACGATGATTTCATCCACCATACCTTGCAGGATGTCGAGGTTCGGTTCATCCTCTAGAACTTGTTTCATCTCTTGCTGATAGAGCACTTTGTCCGCTTGCGCGCGCAGTGCACGGACGGCCGGCCCCTTGCCTGTATTCAACATGCGCATTTGTATATGGGTTTTATCGATTACTTTGGCCATCTGGCCACCCAGAGCATCAACTTCACGGACGACGATACCTTTTGCCGGTCCACCGACTGAAGGATTGCATGGCATAAAGGCGATGCTATCCAAGTTGATGGTCAGCATCAGCGTACGCAGCCCTTTTCTGGCAGAAGCGAGCCCCGCTTCCACACCTGCATGGCCTGCACCGATGACGACAACATCATATTTCACATTATGTGGCATAATTTTCCTCCTTTTATTTTCCAAGACAGAACTGGCTGAAGAGCTGGTCGATCAGCTGTTCGCTGACATCTTCCCCGATAACTTCTCCAAGCAGTTCCCACGTTTTGACGAGATCGATCTGGACGATATCGATCGGCACATCCATATCTGCCGATTCTATCGCATCCGATATGACGGCCTTTGCCTGTTCAAGCAGATGGATATGACGGTTATTCGATACATAGGTTGAATCTGCGGACTGTATATCACCTTCGAAGAATAAAGTGGCGATCCTATCTTCCAGATCGTCCACCCCGGTGCCTTCAACGATTGATGTTCTGACAATCGGCATCTCGGGATATCTGGACTGAAGGGTACTGGTATCAAGCTTCGCTTCCAGATCCAGCTTGTTTACAATGATGATGACGTTCTGATCTGCCAGGGAATCCAATATCTCGAGATCCTCTGAAGTCAAAGGTTCATTGTTGTTCAGTACATAAAGAATCAGTTCCGCTTCCTTCAGAGCCTGTCTGCTCCGTTCGACCCCGATTTTCTCGACGATATCATCTGTGTCGCGAATGCCCGCCGTATCGATCAGCTTTAGCGGAATACCGTTGACGTTGACGTATTCTTCCAATATATCCCGGGTGGTACCGGCAACTTCCGTAACGATCGCCTTATTATCCTGGATGAGATAATTCAGCAGGGAACTCTTCCCGACGTTCGGCTTGCCGACAATGGCAGTGCTGAGCCCTTCCCTCAATATCTTGCCCTGGGCGCTGGTCTTCAGCAACTTCTCAATTTCCGCTTCTATTTTGGCGGATTCTTCTTTCAAGAAGGCAGTTGTCGCTTCTTCGACATCATCGTATTCAGGATAGTCGATGTTCACTTCGACCTGAGCCAGAACTGTAAGGATCCTCTGGCGCAACCCTTCGATATAAGTTTTCAATCTGCCCTGCATCTGCTGATTGGCCACTTTTGACGCTTCAGTCGTCTTGGAACGAATGAAGTCCATCACACCCTCGGCCTGGGACAGATCAATCCGTCCATTCAGGAAAGCACGCTTGGTGAATTCCCCAGGCTCGGCCATTCTGGAACCGTTCTTCAAAGTCAACTGCAGTACACGATTGACGGTGTGTATACCGCCATGGCAATTGATTTCGACAATGTCTTCGCGGGTATAGGTGCGGGGAGCCCTCATAACAGCGGCCATGACCTCTTCAACCGTCTCACCCGTATCAGGGTCTACTATATGACCATAATTGATTGTATGGGACGCGACTTCATCCAACTTCTTCGCACCTTTATAGAGGTGATCTGCGATTTCAACTGCATCTGCCCCCGACAGACGCACGATTGCGATTGCACCTTCACCAACCGGAGTCGATATGCTGGATATGGTTTCTAATTGCATGATGCAATGCTCCTTTACTTCTTTTCTATAACAATGTAACGCCTCGGCTCAGTGCCTTCGGAGTACGTATTAATCTCCTTCTCACGGCTCAGGACGTTATGCATGATTTTTCGTTCTGAGGAAGGCATCGGCTCCAGCCGGATCGGTTGTCCGCTGCGCAATGCCTTTTTTGACATGTTTACAGCCAGATTCTCCAAGGTTTCACGGCGTTTTTTCCTATAGCCTTCAACGTCCACTACTATGGTCCCATAACTTTTGTATATCGTATTGAAGAATTGCTGTGCAATCTCCTGCAGGGCATTGAGAGTATTGCCTCTTTTGCCGATGAGTTTCGCGGCCATGGGAGAAGTCAGTTCAATGGTCACTTCGTTTTGTAAAACACTCATGCTGCTCTCTGCATCGATGTTCATGTCCTTGATTACCTGCATGATGTAACCCTGTGTGAGCGAAGCGGCTTCTTCTGCAGTGTGCTCCTCTTTTCCGGCTCTGCTGTCATCGTTATCCCGCTCATCGCCCACTTCTTCGGCATAAACAATGGCGTCAGCAGATGATTTTTCATATGCAGAGGATGCCTCATTAGTTTTTGGAGATTGTTCCCTCGCTATTAACGAGTCGATGGAACCGTACATCTTCAACTCGGGATTGATGACCGTCAATTTGATGACGGCATCCCTCTTCCCGAGGCCAAAAAAGCCTTTCCTTCCTTCATCCTCCACATCAATCCGCACATCGTCCTCAGATACCTTCAACTCTTCAAGGCCTTCAACAATTGCGCGTGCAACAGTTTCACCCTCATAGATTTTAAACATGGCGGCAACCCCCGTCTTATTTTATGCATTTGGCGATCTTCAACACATGCACCAAGGACTTCTCCATCTCATGATAGTCCATGTTGCTCACAGGCTGTCTGGCGATGACCACATATTCCTTTGGTTCTAACCTATCCTGGTGTTTCTGGAAGAAAACACGAATACGCCTTTTGATTTTGTTGCGTTTAACTGCGTTCCCCAGGCGTTTGGAGACGCTGATGCCCACCCTCATATGATTTGTTTTCGGATGATCTGACAAGTAGATGACAAATTGTCTATTGGCAAAAGACTTCCTTTTCTTGAAGACAAGTTGGAAGTCATGTTCTTTTTTTATTCGGAATCGTTTTTTCATCACTGATTACGCTCACTTACATATGATATTTTATTATACAAAATACACCTTTTTTCATAAAATAGCACGCCATATGCACAAAAAAAGATCACCTTTTAGATGATCTTGAGGATTTAGGCTGAAAGAACTTTTCTGCCTTTTCTTCTGCGACGGGCTAAAACTTTACGTCCGTTCTTTGTACTCATTCTTTTACGGAAACCGTGCACTTTGCTGTGTTTACGTTTATTTGGCTGGTAAGTACGTTTTACCATATTAAATACACCTCCATAATGCTATTGCCTGTGGATTGCTTCTAAAATTGTAACTATTAAAGAATAACAGATGGACAGTCATATTTCAATACATTTTTCACCATGAGATGCCAGAAAACGCATTGTGGATAACTTTTTTGTTGATAGCTTTTGTGGATAACATCCTTGTGGATAGTTATGTCCACACACTTATTCCGGAGTTATCCCCAGTTTCACACATGTTACTAAACGCCTTGTGGATAACTGTTGAAAATGTGGGTATCTCACTATAACTGTTGATATCATCTCAATTATTCGTTATAATTCAGAATATGATTTTGTGGAAAAATTGTCCTGTCAATTGTACTTGTCCACAGACTGTGTGTAACTTGTGGATAGTTATTCAAGACTGTGGAATACATTATCCACACGCTGTGATTATGTGAATAGGAAAAGAGGACAGAATGTATGAGTAGTATAAAAGAAATCTGGTCAAATACGCTGAAGGGGATAAAGGGTACGATTGCCAATGCCAGCTACCAAACTTGGTTTCAGGAAACGAGCATGATCCATCTCGATAACGAGAAGGCAGTCATCAAGGCAGATACCCAGTTCCAAAGGGACTGGCTTGAAAAGAACTACAGCGGACTGATCCAAGAGCAGTTGTATGAAGTCATGGGAGAGAAACCGGAAATTCGGATTACAACCGAAGAGGAAGAAACTCCGATGCAGCCCGTAACTGAGAAAAAGCCTGAACCTGAAGTTCCGGTCCACACCCAGTTAAACGTCAATAATACATTTGAAACATTCGTCATCGGGAATGGCAACCGCTTCAGCCATGCTGCATCACTTGCGGTTGCGGAAGCACCAGCTAAGGCATACAACCCATTATTCATATACGGGGGCGTCGGGCTTGGAAAAACCCATCTGATGCACGCCATCGGGCATTATGTTCTGGAGCATCGTCCAAATGCCAAAGTCGCCTACTTGTCGAGTGAAAAATTCACCAACGAATTCATCAACTCGATTCGTGACAATAAGACCGAAGAGTTCAGGAACCGCTATCGCAATGTTGATGTGCTGCTGATTGACGACATACAGTTTCTTGCCGGCAAAGAGTCCACCCAGGAAGAATTCTTCCATACCTTCAATGCACTGCATGAAGACAACAAGCAGATCGTCATCTCAAGTGACCGCACGCCAAAAGAGATCCCGACTTTGGAAGACCGGTTGCGTTCCCGCTTTGAATGGGGACTGATCACCGATATTACACCACCTGATCTTGAGACACGCATTGCCATATTGCGCAAGAAATGCGAAGAGGAAAAAGTTGAAATTCCAAATGAAGCGATGATCTACATTGCCAATCACATCCATACGAATATCCGTGAATTGGAAGGCGCATTGACCCGCGTAGCAGCATATTCGAAACTCGTCAATCAACCGTTGACGCCGGAAATGGTCTCTGAAGCTTTGAAAGATCTTGTTACTCAATCGAACTCAAAGAAAATCACCATTTCCGATATCCAAGAGGCTGTGGCCTCATTCTATGATATTCAGATTGAAGCCTTCGAATCCAAAAAACGGACCAAATCAATTGCTTTCCCACGTCAGATTGCAATGTATCTTGCCAGGGAATTGACAGACTACTCCCTCCCTAAAATCGGAGAGGTTTTCGGGGGTCGTGACCACTCGACAGTCATCCACGCCCATGAGAAGATATCAAAGATGGTGAGTGAAGATGAAACCTTCAAGCAGGAACTCGAGGAAATAGAAAATAGGATCAGCTAGACCTGTGCAGAGTGTGGATGAATGGTGCATTCCAGCCCACAGCTTATCAACATGTGGATAACTCACATCTCAAGGGGTGAAGTCACTTATCCACAAACCCACAGGGCCTATTACTGTTATTACTTAAATTATTACTAAATATATATAAGGAGCCTATACTTATGAAAATCAGCATCAACCGCCAATATTTCATCGAACAGTTGAATCACTGTCTCAAAGCAATCTCTCCACGCACCACCCTACCCATTCTCAACGGTATAAAAATGGAAGTGAAAGAAGAGTCACTAGTATTGACTGGCAGTGATTCGGAGATTTCCATAGAAATCACGATACCAACTGAAATCGACAATGAGGAAATACTCGAAATCGAGGAACCAGGTACTGTAGTATTATCCGGTAGATTCTTTGTAGACATCATCAAGAAATTATCCGGCGATTTTGTAGCGCTTGAAACCAATGATCAGTTCCAAACGAAAATCACTGCCTCGCAATCCGAGTTCAATCTAAGCGGTAATGATCCGGACCAATA
>NZ_AP043831.1:0-39339 GCF_055379195.1 Salinicoccus jeotgali
TTTGTTACTTCCTAGATTTTCTTTTAATTTATTTTCGTTGATTAAGCTAGTGCCGTCTGCCATTTGTACACTACTTTGATTTAAACTTTCAAGAATTTGAACGGCTTCTTCCGTTTTTAATTCTTGTGTACTTGCTGATGCGTTTAGAGATAAAGTGCTAGAAATAGTTAGAACAAGAGCTAAAATCATAAAAAATGTTTTTAAGGCAAATTTTTTAGACATATTAATCTCCTTTTATAATTTATGTATTTTCTTGTAGTTTGTCATTGTTTATTTACTTTTAATAGTCGAGTTAGATAATCTTAACTTAATCTTTACATTGATTTTTAAGAACGCAGCGCATCACACACAGAAAAGGAAATTGGAATAAATGTATGGGGGGGTAAAACATGAATAACTTTTTTTACAGAACATTACTTGCAGTTGGTATTGTCATTCTTTTTTATATAATTTTTGATACTAAACCTAGTGGCTTTATATTATTCATTCTTGGGTTATGTATTATTTATTTGCTTGCGATGTTTTTTAAAAATATTTTTGTAGGAAAAAGTAAAGAAAAAGAGAGAGATATTTAAGGGGTTTTGACCGGTTTTTTCTTATCTTGATACTATACGTCATATCTTTTTCAGTTGCTTTTATCTAAAAGAATACGATATGACTTTAATGCTATAACTTTATAATATTCAATACGAATATATATCATCAACTTAGAAAATATTTAATCTTTGTAATATTTTGATCTCTGAATTGCTTAACTTAAGTAATTTATATGATGACGGACGAAGAAAAAAGCGAGATAGAATCTTTTGAAGAAGACATAAAAGATATCGAAAATGACATTGAAGGACGTGAGGAAAAGCTTTCAATCCTTGAAGCAAATCTCTCAAATTGATTTTTTAAGTAAGAGCATAAGGAGATTTTTCCGGATTTTCATCCTACAAAACCTCAAAAACCTTGATATGTCGGCAGTGCCGACATATGTTTCTTCCGTCTCAAAAATAGTTAAATATATAGTGAATTATATAGAAAAATGCTATCTTTTTAGGGTAATATTATAAATATATAGAAATATATATAGGATAATTAAAGGAGATTGATAAAAAAATGGCACGTATTGATGTAAAAGATTTTGATGAACAAGTTATGATTCAGCTGAAAGCCATTGCAAAAGAAAGAGGTATGACATTTAGTGATTTGATTAGAGAAGTATTAGAAAATTATGTGGAAGATCGGATTTTATCGACGTCTCTCACGAAATTTGAAATCGCATTGAGGAATACTCAGGAAAGTTTAGATGCAAATACAGAGGCATATAATCTATTCCTTGAGGAAAATAAACGCTTCAGGAAGTTCTTTATTGACTTAATGACTGAAGAGGTATTGCATCTGGATGAAGATTTTTATCATAATGATGAGGCGGGTGAGATCAAATGAAATTGAAGTCATTTGAATTAAGTGAAGAGACAATATCACTCATCAAAACAATTAAAGCTGCGAAGAATATGAAGTCAGAGAAACAAGTTATTGTCGAAGCAGTGGAAAACTATGCTTTATCTGAAATGATCGAGCATCAATCTGCTGAGTATAAA
This sequence comes from Salinicoccus jeotgali, assembly GCF_055379195.1. Lineage (NCBI taxonomy): Bacteria > Bacillati > Bacillota > Bacilli > Caryophanales > Staphylococcaceae > Salinicoccus > Salinicoccus jeotgali. Next base: position 1,590 of record NZ_AP043831.1, read on the forward strand.
ATGCTTGAAAAGATGCGTGATATTGAAAATGAACTGAAAAATTTGAAGAGAAAAATCAATTATATCGATCATGGGGTCAGCGTGAATAATCTGTTTCTTGCGTCTTGGTTTGAGATAGGGAAATATCCAAAAGCAATTATTAATCGAAGAACATTGGATGGATATTATCATGATGCAGCGAGAAAAGAGATTACAAAAATGATTCGTGAGCGAGATGCGAAGAATAGAATTTCAAAGCAGTCAGAAGAAAAATTAGAGACGAAAGAAGAAGTGACTGAGAAGAAGAAAGCGGATGTTACAGACGATGCGCCAAAGAAAAAAGATCGAATAGATGAACTGTTTGGGGATGACTGGTTGAACATTTAATCATGGAAATAAGAATGATGGATTGATAGTCAGAGTACCGGGTAAAGCATTTGCAGATATTGATTGCGAGTCGTGCGGTGCATTCGAAATCAACTCAGAAACGAAAAAATCATATTAAGATGTAGTGAAAGCAGAAACTCAAACACTGATGACATGGCTAAGTACCGCTCAAGAAAATTTATTTTCAAAAAATGAGGAGAATTATGACTTTGGGAAAGCGTTAGATGAGTTTATATATGATAATCAACATGCACAAGCCAGTTGTCATTATGTAATCAACCCAATAATCGTTATGAGTACCTTGTGAAAAATAAAATTAATGACGACGAACTTTTAGTTGGTGGTGAATGTATAAAGAAGTTTGTAAATGAGCTCGGAGAGATTGGGGTGAGGTTGTTCGATAAGAATAAAGTTAAAGTCACGGAAGAATGATTGGGTCTGATAAAAAACCTTATCTGAAAGACGTCACTTTAAGACTGATCCAGTATTGTTGGAAAAGCAACATGACAGATTTTAAAAGCGCGATTATTCAAGTTATTGAAGCAGGTCAAACTTTGACAATGAATCGAGCCAAATTTTTTAAACAATGTCCATGTTTTTGGAAAAAACGGGACAAAAGGTATGAAACGGCTAATGAAGAGTGCAATTAAGATTTCATTAAAGAAGAAAAAACATAAACATCAGTGGAAACAACTGAAACATGATGAAAAAGCGTTTATCAAGTTATTTCTATCTACACAATAAAAACATACTAAGATTAGTACCACAGGACCCGGCCAGGTCCTGTGGTACTAATCTTAGTATGTTTTTAGTCACACTGATCTTTGTTATATGGCAGCCCAGAAACCTAGATATCGGCATTACTGCCTTGGCGGGGGCATTGCTTGCAATCATCACTGGGGTCGTTTCGTTCGGTGATGTAATCGAAGTCACGGGTATTGTCTGGAATGCGACGTTAACGTTTGTTGCAGTCATTCTTATTTCATTGATCCTTGATGAAATTGGCTTTTTCGAATGGGCTGCAATACATATGGTTAAAGCATCAAACGGAAATGGCTTGAAAATGTTCATATATATCGCACTATTAGGTGCAATCATCGCAGCATTTTTCGCTAACGATGGGGCGGCTTTGATACTAACACCCATTGTGCTTGCCATGGGCAGAAACTTAAAATTAGAAGAAAAAGTTATTTTTCCATTTGTGATCGCCACTGGATTTATTGCAGATACCACATCTCTGCCGTTGGTCGTCAGCAACTTAGTAAATATTGTGTCCGCAGATTACTTCGATATCGGATTTCTAGAGTATTTAAGCCGGATGTTTATCCCGAATATTTTTTCATTAATTGCGAGTATTGTCGTCCTTTGGCTACTATTCAGAAAATCCATTCCCAAAACAATCGACCAAACGCAGTTAAAAACGCCCGAGTCTGCGATAAAAGACAAAAAAATGTTCAATTATTCCTGGGTGGTCCTTTTAATATTACTTGTTGGTTATTTGGTCAGTGAATTTATCAATGTCCCTGTCTCATTCATTGCCGGGGGTATTGCGATTATCTTCTTGATACTGGCCAAACAATCTCACGCTGTAAATACAAAAGCAGTCATCAACGGGGCACCATGGAACATCGTATTGTTCTCAATCGGTATGTATGTTGTCGTCTTTGGATTGAGAAACGTCGGTTTAACCGATGCTCTAGCAAGTGTATTAATGGATATTGGGGAGTATGGGCTGTTTGCTTCAGTAATGGGGATGGGCTTTATTGCCGCAATTTTATCTTCCATCATGAACAATATGCCGACTGTAATGATTAATGCAATTGCCATCGATCATGCGAACATTACAACACTGATCCAAGAAGGTATGATCTATGCCAATGGCATTGGGTCAGACTTAGGACCGAAGATTACACCCATTGGATCTTTAGCCACACTGTTATGGCTCCATGTATTAGCCAGAAAAGATATGAAAATTTCATGGGGCACCTATTTTAAAATCGGCATTATTATCACTCCCCCTGTTTTATTCATTACATTACTCGGTCTCTATCTCACTCTAATAATGTTTTAAATAAGTGAGTGATTTTCCATAAAAGCGTATAGCCCCCGTCGGGCTATACGCTTTTATTACTATGAATTACTTTTGTTTCTTGGGTTCATTTGAATCTTTCTCTGTTTTTTTCTCTTCAATCTCTACTGAGCAACAGCTTTGTTCTTTCGGTTTTAATTTATTAACAAAATCTTTCACACCCATGAGCTCACCTCCTTTGATGGTTGAATATACTTACTAAATGATTAGATTGAAAATCAGACCAGCTCCAATGGCGACTGTTAAGATCGCTGAAATGAAAGCGACTAAAAATTTCTTTTTTAATAGTTTAGACAATAATGCGAGTTCGGGAATGCTGGCTCCTGCGCCTCCGATGATTAAGGCAATGACGGTTCCCATTGCCATCCCCTTGGTCACAAGCGCATCCGCAATAGGAAGCATTGTTTCAGGCCGAATGTACATGGGAATGCCGATTACTGATGCAATGACTATAGAAATAATGCCATCTCCACTTGCATATCGTGTCACGAATGCTTCAGGCACGAAGCCGTATATGAATGCGCCAATAAACACACCGATAAATAAGTAAGGAAGTAATGGATATAAGAAAGACCAGGCATCATTCAACGCTTGCTTTACTTTTGATCCTTGCTTATCAGCGAAAAACCCTTCTCCTTTAATTGTCACACCTTTATAGGCTTCTTCTAAATTAAGCCGGGAAAATATAACACCCACAAGCATACTAAAAAGACTAACAATCAAAAAGTACACCCCAGCCACCTGCCATCCCAATAAAATCCACAACGTAAAAATCATCACTGGATTCATTAACGGTGAAGCAATGAGAAAACTCATTGAGGGGCCAAAAGGGGCTTTTGCGTTCAAGAGACCCGCCAGGATTGGAATGGTTGAGCAGGAACAAAAAGGCGTAATGGCACCAAAGAGCGTCCCTAAAACATAATTGATTCCTTTATTCGGTCCATTCAGTACCCGTCTTATTTTCTCTTCCGACACAACTTGTTGGATCAGGCTGACAACAAAACTGATGATGATAAACAGCACAAGCAATTCAAAAAATAATATTAAAAATGTTTTGATAAATTCCAGTATTGAATCTAACATCAATATAACGCCTCACTTTCATTAAATCAACATTATTTGATATATTAATCAAAAATAGTTGATTTAAACGTTGAAAATAAAGATACTCATTATAAAATTCTGCAACAAGTATCTTCTGATAGCACAACCTGTATCTGTGCCTCATTAATTCTATAATAGTTCCATGTTCCATGTTTTTCTGTTAAAAGAATATTGGCATCCACAAGTTTCTTGAGATGATAAGAAATTTTAGATTGTTTCAAGTCCAACACTGTTTCCAAATCACAGACACACAGATTTTTCTCCGGACTTTTGTTGATTTCTTTTACGATCTTCAAGCGTGTTTTATCTGCCAAAGCATTAAACATATTTTCATAGAATTCGAGTGCTTGATCGTCACTCAATTCATTTATAGCATTCATTAATTTCATTCTAGTCACCTTCTTTAATAAATCAATTTTTTTTGATATATCAATCATAATACTGGCTACAAAGAAAATCAAGTATAAAAGATATGAGCTTCTATGTTAGCTGGAAGATATATATTCATTAGAATATGATGCAAGATAACATTTAAACTAAGTGCAAAATAACTCCTAAAGTGACACCGATTCCATAGATGTGACAAATCTTCCAATAAACGGTCGTTTTTTAACGAAGCAATATGGCTTGTTTTATTGACTTTCATTTCAATATATTTTATTATTACTTTATACGGTATAACGTTAAACGTAATACTTTGAAAAGGAGTGAGTATATGACAACAAATAAATTCTCAGAACCCACGTTGTTGATTTTGATCAGTCTTGCAGAACAAAATCGTCATGGCTATGCAATCATGGAGGACATTCAAAGTAGTTATGATGTTAAATTAGGACCTGGCACATTATATGGAGCCATTTCGCGTTTAGAAAAGGCAGGGTATATAAGTCCGATTGAATCACAAGATCGTAAAAAACCTTACAAGATGACAACAGAAGGGGAAATATATCTAACAGAACAAATTAAAGAAATTCAAAAGGTAACAAATATAGGTATGAAAAGGCTTGGATTGGTATGAGATGGCTTGTATATTTGTACCCTAAAACTTGGAAAGAACGTTATGGAAATGAGCTAACCGATATATTAAAACAAACAGATACATCGTTCAAAACAATAATTGATTTGCTTATAGGCATTATTGATGCTTGGCATATGGAGTTAAAGGAAAGAAATGCTTACGGTTATCGTATAAGTCAAGTATTGGTGGTAGTTGCCGTCATTAATCTTTTTATTGTTTTGAAATTAAAACCATTAGGGGAGGTCATTGAAGTGGAAATAGCTGCTACGATTGCAGTATTAATTGCTATGGCATCATTGTTTTTGGCTGCTGTTGCATTGGTAGTAAGTATATTTAAATTTGGCAGAGACGGTTTAACCCTCAAACCAAAATTAAGTAAAGCAGCACTTGGTTTAATGGGCAGTTATGCAGTATTTATGGTGACATTTTTGGTATTGATTAATTAGAGTTGTGTCGCAAACAGATGTGATTATTGTATAAACCATTACCTCAAGCTAAGAGATTGCCATTAAAGCAATCTCTTTTTATTTACAAAAACACAAGATAAAGAGGACTAGAATTGTAATCATACTGGTATCCGCCTCATATTTTAAAGTGTCCATCCAAAGCATAATTAAAGTGCTATTTACCCTTTAGCGACTAAAGTCATTCGTCACGTTCCTCTCTTTCAGTTGTTTGTCGTTCGTTTCTTATACTTTTACGGACGATTTTCATTTATAACTAGAAAAATAGTCTTCCGCTCAAACAATTTGTAGATGTATTTTTCTCTCTTAAATTTATGTTTGATTAGAGTAGACACATAAAACGGTCACACATGATACACTCAAAATGGTTTTCCGACAAAAGAAATCATAGGAGTGATCATGCATGACCTACACCCATATTACCACGGATGAATTAGTATTCATAGAAGCCTATTTCCGACACGGAACTACCGTGGCTCAGATTGCGAAACGGCTCGGACGTGCCCGGCAGACTATCCACAATGTCATCACGCATTTCAAGGCCGGGCACACCGCCATCGACTACTATCAGCGCTATAAAGAAAATAAGAAGCGATGTGGTAGAAAACAAAGTGTCTTGCCGACCAGTCAACGGAAGTACATCGAAGAAAAGGTCGCTCAGGGCTGGACACCGGATGTGATCGTCGGCCGGCAGGAGATGCCAATTGACTGCTCGGGTCGCACGCTGTATCGCATGTTCAAACGGGAAACCTTTGATGCGGCCAAGCTGCCAATGCAGGGCAAGCGAAAACCGAATGGCCGTCAGGAACGCCGGGGCAGACAAGCCTTCAGGCGTAATATCTCTGAAAGAGTGGATGACTATCCCACTTTCAATGAAGAGTTCGGCCACCTCGAAGGCGACACCATTGTCGGTGTCCGTCACAAGAGTGCGGTCATCACGCTGGTTGAGCGTCTGTCAAAAGCCATCATCACATTAAAACCCAAAGGCAGAACCGCACTGGATATTGAGTCTGCCATTAATACATGGTGTCAAAAGATGCCTAAAAACCTATTCAAATCCATCACCTTCGATTGTGGCAAGGAGTTCTCCAACTGGCAGTCGATGAGCAATCGAAATGATCTATCCATCTACTTTGCCGATCCGGGCACACCATCACAGCGGGGATTAAACGAACATTCCAATGGCTTGCTCAGAAGGGATGGCCTGCCTAAAGATATGGATTTCAACACGGTCGACCAAGCTTTTATCTCATCGGTTGCCGCCAGAAGAAACCATATCCCAAGAAAATCATTGAACTTAAGATAATATGCAAAATCGATGCCTCCTAAGTTATTAATATATAGCAACCTATTTGAAATAAAGACTTCAGACGGTTCACCTTTTTCTTATAAAACCCCGTTATTGGCCAATATATTCGCCAGTAATGGGGTTTTATAAAATTCTAAATTTTTTTCTGGAAATTTGATTTATAGGGTAGAAAAGAAGGAAAAAGTATACTATGATAATTGTATACATTGTATAGTAACAATATAATTAAAAGGGAGGGTTAAAATTTGAAAATATTTTTATCGAACACTTCCAAAGAACCCTTCTATACTCAAATATATGTACAAGTAAAATCTTTGATACTGACAGGTGATTTGACTGAGGGCCAATCATTGCCTTCGATGAGGAAATTAGCAAAAGAATTGGGTGTTAGCGTAATTACTGCAAAACGTGCATATGAGGAGCTGGAAAAAGAAGGCTATACTTATTCGATTGTTGGCAAGGGATCGTTTGTAGCTGAACAAAATCTCTCAATAATTAAAGAGAGGAAAATGAAGGCTGTAGAAGAACAAATGCATGACGTCATAGCAAACAGTAAAGAGATTGGAATCAGTTTGGAGGAATTACAGGAAATGCTGAACATATTCTACAAGGAGTGATTATATTGGAAACAATAATTAAATTAAAAAATGTAAACAAAAAATTTAAAGATTTTTCTTTAGAAAACTTGAGCCTGGACATTAATAAAGGCTATATTACTGGGCTCATAGGCTCTAATGGTTCAGGGAAGTCATCTACGATACGAATCATGATGGATTTGATGAGACCCGATTCAGGGGATTTAGAAATTTTCGGACTGAATTATGAAGAACATGAGAAAGAAATTAAGGGTCGAATCGGCTTTGTTTATGACAGCAATATCTACTATGAAGGATTGAATCTTTCAGATATCCAGAGGATAGTCGGTCCGGCCTATCGTAATTGGAATAAGGGCACTTATTTCAATTATCTTAAAAAGTTCAATCTGCCTAAGAATAAACCGATAAAAACATTTTCTAAAGGAATGCAGATGAAAGCCTCCCTCGCTATTGCACTTTCACATGATGCAGAGCTGTTAATTATGGATGAACCTACTGCAGGTTTAGATCCTGTCTTCAGACGGGAGCTGCTGAATATCCTGCAGGATATTCTGATTGAAGAAAATCGGACGATTTTCTTCTCTACTCATATCACATCAGATTTAGAGAAAATTGCAGATTATGTGGCTTTTATAAAAGACGGACGAGTCATATTCAATCACTCTATAAATGATTTACAAGAAAAATTTTCCTTGGTAAAAGGTGAACTAGAGCTGTTGGATAGAGATACTTCTAAAGCGTTCGTCCATATCAACCAGTCAAGTGATACTTTTGAAGCGATGACTGATGATGTTGAAAAAATTCGACGGATTTTTGGAGATACCGTGATTATAGATAAAATATCTTTAGAAGAAATCATGTACTTTTTCAATGGAGATGACAATGATGATTAATTTAATAAGAAGAGATTTGATATTACAGAAGAAACTTTTATGGTTATACATACCATTTATACTATTCTTTGTACTCATGTGGTCTTCACCGTTTTTGATATTTACATTAGCAGCTTTATATATACCATTTAACGCTTTTGCTTATGATGAAAAAGTAGAGTCGGATAAATTACTGAATTCTCTTCCTTATACAAGGCTGGAAATAATTACTTCAAGATATCTCGGTGCAATACTTTATACCATTGTTTCCATCATTCTAGTGAGTGGTTCCCTGCTTTTATTCAACAAACCATTTGCTATGTCGGATATTTTAATAGGATCATCCTTATTTCTTTTGTTAGCTGCATTTACGTTTCCATTATTTCAAATCTTTAAGCAGGGTAATATCACATCTATAATTTTATTAGTTTTTATTGTAAGTACTGTATTACTCAGTAATTCTTCTGAGTTAATGAGTACTTATGGAATTACCTTATCAAATAGTGATGGTGTTCTCAGTTGGCTAGTACCCATAGTTCTTATGATGGCAGTTCTAATCATTTATACAGTATCTTGGTTAACCACATATACTATCTACAATAAAAAAGATTTCTGAATTGGGGAGTGATTTTAATGTTGAAGAAAATACTCAGTGTGGTAATTCTTGTTGCAGTAACGTTAATCATACTTTTTTTAATGGACCTGAGTGGTCTCAACACTCAAGGTACAGATAATTTTCTCGGTAATCTGGATAACCTGGGAATAACATTTATTAACTACCATGCAGATCAAATATATAACATTCTTGCCAGTTTAATTATCATACTCTTTTTCTTGTATCTGATATTCACACTACTTTTTGGTGCAAGAAAAAGTAGTAACTAGCTATAAACTTGTTAATTGCTGTGTGACTTTTGTTTTTACTTTGCACCTATTTTAAAAGCTATTTTGCGCTATATATATATAAAGAGATTGGAACAAAATCACTTTTATGTTCCAACCTCTTTAAGTTCCACCCGTTTAACCAGTTTATAGAACGTTGTTTTTTTAACATTCGCTTGCTGCATCGCCTGTGTTGCTGTAATCTCACCTTTTTTCCATTCATCATACGCAACCATGAATGTCTCTGTAATCTGGACTTTTGGACGACCAAAAACCTTTCCTTGATTCTTTGCTGCATCGATCCCTTCACTTTGTCGTTTGCGAATGCGTTCCCGTTCATCTTGTGCGATCCAAGAAAGTATCTGTAAAACCAGGTCGGCGATAAAGGTGCCCATGCTGTCTTTATATTGGGTTGTATCCAGTAGGGGCATGTCCATCACAATAATATCAGCGTGAAGCTCTTTCGTGATGGCATTCCATTCTTCCACAATTTCTTCTTTATTCCGTCCAAAGCGATCAAGTGAATGGATATACAACACATCTCCAGGTCGAAGAATCCGTTTGAGCAGTTGGTATTGGGAACGTTGGAAATCCTTACCACTACCTTTATCCATAAAAATATCGCGTTCATGGATGCCTTTTTCTTTCATTGCAACAACTTGACGCTGCTCATTTTGATCTTTACTGCTGACACGGATGTATCCATATTTTCGATTTTCCATAGAACACATCTTCTCCCTTTTCCTTAATCTCTCTTTTTTCATTTTACCAGAAAATCGTTCGCTAACGTATATGTAACATAATGAACGTTCACTAAGTATTTTAACATGTTTGTGAACGATTGATTCTATATGTTTAAGGATATTTTTAGGGCGTTCGTTAATGTGTACTTTTACGAACGGTTTTCTTTAAAGCAGATTTATTTTTATCTGATTAGTTAGTTAAATTTAATGTTAATATTTAGAAGTAACCTTTTAATTATGATTACTTACTACAGATATTAAACATCGGTGGATATGAAAGAAAAATTGAAATTAGAAATTTAGAAGACAGGGCGAAATTATGGAGCATACTATGGGTTTATACGGTGACTATTTTGAACCGATTAAAGAAGGCAAGAAAAAGATTGAAGTACGATTGAATGACGAAAAGAGAAGAGAAATAAAAGTTGGGGATACAATCAAATTTATTAAGGTTCCTGAACAGAATGAAGTTTTAAAAGTTGAGGTATCAAAGCTTCACAAGTATCCTACCTTCCAAGCTATGTACGATGAGATACCATTTGTAGATTTAGGATGTGAAGGGTGGACCATAGAAGAAATGATGGAAGGAACTTATGAGATCTATTCGAAAGAACAAGAAAGAAAATGGGGTACATTAGCTATAGAAATAACCGTAGCTTGAACTCTCTAATTAAATCTTTATAGAAAACTCAATATACAATAGATGCAGTTGAGTTGCAGTTCATTGCGTCATCATAAGAAAATAGAAGGAGCTTATTCATGATAGTATTAAATCGATTAAAAAAAGGTGACAAGATTGGTATATATTCACCGTCTTCTCCTATAACTCATTCCTCACCTATTCGTTATGCACGGGCTAAAAGCTTTTTGGAATCAAAAGGGTTTGAAATTGAACAAGGTAACTTAACAGGCAAACGCGATTTCTATCGCTCCGGAACTATCCAGGAACGAGTTGAAGAATTGAACGAACTTATTAGGAATCCGGAAATCAGCTGCATCATGTCCACAATTGGCGGAACTAATTCTAATGCACTCTTGCCATATATAGACTACGAAGCTTTTAAGAAAAATCCTAAAATTATGATCGGTTATTCCGATGCAACTGCAATTCTGTTAGGGATCTATGCACAAACTGGAATTCCGACTTTCTATGGCCCGGCTCTCGTTCCATCATTTGGAGAACACGAACCATTTCTTGACTATACATATGAATATTTTTCTAACATGCTGATAGAAGAACAGCAGCTGCCTTTACAAATCCCAATCCCTCCTTATTGGTCTGACGAACCACTAAACTGGGAAGTCAAAGAAAGAGAGAAGGAACAGCGCAAGAATGAATGGATCTGTGTAAATGAAGGAACAGCTAAAGGGAGATTGATTGGCGGAAATTTAAATACCATGACGGGCTTTTGGGGAAGCAAATATATGCCGAACATCGAAAATGGCGACATTTTACTTTTGGAGGATTCCATGAAATCAGCTTCTATTATAGAAAAGAATTTCAATCTATTAAAAGTGAATGGTGTATTTGATCGGATTGCTGGAATCCTATTAGGAAAGCATGAATTATTTGATGATGAAGGAACAGGACGGAAACCATACGAGATTCTGCTTGAAGTTTTAGGGGACAAGGCTATTCCAATTCTAGCTGATTTTGATAGTGCGCATACCCACCCGATGTTAACGATGCCAATTGGCAGTACGATTACTCTAAATGCTACGGAAAAGAAGGTTCACGTTATGGAACAGTGGATTTTATAAAATCCAGTTTATATATGATGATTCATCAGATGATACTTAAATTAAAAAGAGGGGGAGAAGATGCTGAAAAGACAGTACTTCTCTCCCTTTCTGTTTGTAAAAGTGTAACTTTTACGAACGGTTTAAAAAGAGCTGTGGTTTAAAATATTTAATGAGTGATTCACCTCCATTTTAAAATCATCCTTGGTTGGAGATATGTATTCTAAGTAGACTCAGTTCTCTAAGAAAAAAACTAACTTATGAAAATAATCTAGTTTATATATCACCATTTATGAGGAGCACAATTGTAAAATTATTGATTAGAGGATTTAGATCCGATGTGCTGGTAAAGATTTAATCAATTATATAGCGTCGATCTATTAGTCTTTACTTTCACTGCTCGCTAGCAATGAGGGGATTCAAGCCAATAAGTATTAAATAAATTTTAAGCAGTATAAATATTTGATATGGTATTTATAAGAATTTATTATCATATATATTTTACTTAAGTAATATATATGTTACAATTTAGTTGTAGATAAATATAGGGGGTGAATATTTGAAAGATATCGTCGTTCAAAACAATGTAAAATTGGCACGCATCGAAAAAGGAAATCTTAACCAAAGCGAATTGGCAAAACTAGTGGGTGTGACCAGACAAACTATGAATTTGATTGAATCACAGAAGTACAATCCTACTATTAAAGTATGTCTCTTAATCAGCAAATACTTAGGTAAACCATTGGATGAATTGTTTTGGGCCAAAGAATAGTAAATAAGAGGGGGAATTCTTTTTGAACAATAAAATACTCTTAGTCATTTCGATAACAATTGCATGCTCTTTTATAGCGTATATGATAACAAATCAACTACATTGGGCAGCAGTCATCGGTCTTATTTTTATAGTAGGTGGTTTAAAGTGGACAAGAGTTAAAAAAAACGAAAAAGATGATGAAATTGAATATGATGATAGGGTAAGTTACAACATTCAGAGAGCTTCTCTACAAACTTTCTCTATATCAATCATATTATTGTTCATTTATTTGTTGTTCTCAGAAATAGCATTTGATCATTCTGACATTGTGATCGATTATCTTTTGATTTATCTCGTTGTAACATTAGCTCTCGCTTATTATATTGTACCAACCATTGTTAAAAGAAGATAAAATTTATTGAAAAAGGTGATTTAATGAATCTATATCTAATTGCTGCAAGTATTGTTTTATTTCTCGTGGCCTTCCTAATCGGTGTAAAAAAGCAAACATGGTTATTGTCAGGTTTCAACCAAAAACGTGTAAAAAATCAAGATAAACTCTCAAAAATTGTTGGATTTTATAGTCTTATAATCGGTATAGTAATGCTAGCCGGTGGAATAATTAACTACCCAAACAGTGAAACGATGCTGTTTTTAATTATGGCAATGGGCTTCATAGCTCTACTTGGTTATGTAAATACCAAAATGGTTGAGTAACAGTTTAAGAAAGAATCTATACAAATACCACTCCTTTGATCTAAACATAGATTAAAAGAGTGGTATTATTTTTCATTAGAGCTTTTTCTCTTTTTTGTTTGGATAAGTGTACTTTTTCGAACCAAGACTAGAAAATCCAGTTCGTATAATAGTTTCATAGACTATTCACTTAACAATGGTAAAATAAGTAAAAGAGACTTTTGATATTTGCGATAGTGACGGTTATTGCTTTACAAAGTACGAGGAATGAAAAATCTATTATTTAATAATAACCGTGGAAGGAAGCGATTACATGATATTAAAAACAGTTAAGTTGAAAAACTTTAGAGGTTATAAGAATCCTATTAGTGTAGAATTTGAAGAACTAACAGCTTTTATCGGAAAAAATGATGCTGGTAAGTCAACAATTTTAGAGGCTTTAGAAATATTCTTTAATAATTCATTAGTAGTATGTGAGCGAGAGGACCTAAATATTAACGCTGATGATTCAAATATTGAAATAACTTGTGTATTTAGCGACGTACCTGCAGAAATTGTTTTAGATACATCATCTCGGACTGATTTATCAAGTGAGTACTTATTAAATGCGGATAAAGAACTAGAAATAAAGAAAGTTTTTAAAGCTACTTCAGCTAAACCTAAACCTAGTATTTACATAATATGTAACCACCCTACAATAGAACCATATAATGATTTACTATCAAAAAAACGCCCAGAGTTAAAACAAATTGCTAAACAGTTGGATATACCAGAAGATAAATATAATGCTACAAGTAACACTAGTCTAAGGAGTGCAATTTTGAACTCTGCTGAAGATTTAGAGTGTGAGTCGCAGGAACTTTTAATAGATAAAGAAGATTCAAAAAAGATATATGAATCACTAGAAAAATTTTTACCCATTTACTCATTATTTCAATCAGATCGTGCAAGTAAAGATAATGACAAAGAAGTTACAGACCCTATGAGTTTAGCAATAGAACAAGCTCTTAAAGAAGTGATGCCAGAATTAGATAAAATAAAAGAAACTGTTAGAAAAAAAGCAATAGAGACTGCGGATAGAACACTAGAGAAATTAAAAGAAATGGATAAAGATTTAGCTAAATCACTAACTCCAGATTTTAAATCTGATCCTAAGTTCGATTCACAGTTTAAATTAAATATTAAATCCGACGATGGAATATCAATAAATAAACGTGGCAGTGGGGTACGAAGACTAATATTATTAAATTTCTTTAGAGCAGAAGCCGAAAGGAAATTAAATGATAGTAATTCTAGAAATATTATCTACGGATTTGAAGAACCTGAGACATCCCAACACCCTAAACATCAAGAAATGCTTATCAAGTCATTTATACAATTGGCTTATAATACTAACTCTCAAGTGGTCTTAACTACTCATACACCAGCTTTAGCTGGATTACTTCCCTTAGAAAGTTTAAGGTTTGTCACTAAACAGAATGAAGAACGGGTCATAAAATCAAAAGATGAAGATGTTTATAAAGAAATAACCGAGACATTAGGTTTGATGGCTGAAAATATTAATGCTCAAACAAAAGCTATTTTATTATTAGAGGGGCAAGGAGATGTCGTTTTTATTAGACACCTTTGTGACATGCTTAAAGAAGGAGGGGCTATACCTGCAACCCTGCAAGAAAGTGGTTTTGCATTCATTCCCACGGGCGGTTGCGGTAATCTTAAATCGTGGAAAACCTTAAAGCTTGCAGATCAATTTGGTGTCCCTTGGTGTGTGCTACAAGACTCCGATGAACCGACCCCGGCAGCACAAAAAAATATTGAAGCAATAGAATCCTTGCGAGCTCAAGAAATTAAAGCTTATTTAACCAGAAAAAGAGAACCAGAGAATTATTTACATTCAAGTTGTTTTGACTCTCCTTTAGTCATTGGTGATTATATGGACGCTAAAAAAGAGGTAAATAAACATACCCGTGTAGCAACTAGCAAAGTATTAGAAGTATATTGGCCTAAAATGACTTTTGAAAATATAAGAGAAGTTGAAAAATATACTGATGATCAAGGACAAACTCGATTTGAATTTACTGAAATGATTATGGATTTTCTTTCTTTGGTGGATTAAAATTCTAGCTACAATTAAATTTAATGTAATAGTTAGAACTTAACATAATTCCACTGATCGGCAGTTACTGTAATTACAAAAAAACTCCAATATCCTTTTCTTAGCAAAGGTGTTGGAGTTTTCTCATTTACATGCAAAATAAAGATGAAAGTGGTAATTAGTAAAATCAATATCCTATTAATGTTTATTTAGTGTCAAGGGTAATATAAAAAGTTCTTCACTTACTCTGTAAGAAGATATTAAATATATACCGGTTGAAAATATAAACAACCAAATTTTTAATCTCTCTTATATTCCTATTTTCTAGCGATTCATGCTCTAAAATATTCATTATATCTTCTATTTTGACTTGTTTCTTATATGGATCTAGTAAATTCTTATAAACCTCCTCCACATGTTTATAAAGAATTTTTTGTTTTACGTCATTAGCAATATGTTCAAATTTTACTACTTTATCAAATCGACTGAATATAGGTCTACCTACATGAGCAATAATTTCTTCTATGGATTGAAAATTGGAAGTACAAAATATAACATTATCTCTTAAATCAACTTCAAAGTGATTATCTTTATACTTACTTTCATCAAACATTTGATAAAAAGCATTGTAAAGATGAGGGTTACATTTATCGAATTCGTCTAATAAAATAAATTTACTTTTTCTCTTTAATAAGTCTTCTGACAAGGATCTCTCGTTAATATCATTTCCAAATAAATAATCATGACCTTTTATGTCGTTAAGCATAGACATTTGTATTCTTCTTATATCTTTATGACCAAATATGCTCTCATGTATCTGAAGTATTGCATCTGTTTTCCCAACTCCGGAGGGGCCATATATCATGATGACCTTAGTATCCTCATTAACGAAGTTCTTCATTATATTTGAATGTATGGATTTTAATGCAGCGTCTTGTCCTATAATCTCACTATTGACCAATTGAAAAGTATTAATTACGTCATCGTTACTATAATTCGGAAAACTATAGTTACACTCTTGAATTATATTACCTAATATTTTATATAAAGAATCTTCTAATTGTTTTGTAGGAAGAATCACATATAAGTTCTCTATAATACTTTTCTCCATCAAGTTTTTTATAAATAAAGATACCTCATTACTAAAACTATTACTTAGCCTTTTTACGCTACCTTCATTTAATATATAATCTCCTACCCCAACTGTCGGTTGATATTCCACATCAATATCTTCAGTGCTACTTTTCAAATTCAGTAAATCAATTAAGTTATAAAAGTTTATATCTTTATTAGCTGAATAAAATTGATCAACGACCCCTTTTACAAGGTAGATACTGTTCTCCATTACTTAACACCCGCTACTATTAAATCTATCACATCTAATTTTCTATCCTCGCCTATTCTCTCTACCAATACTTGTGAGTTCGTTATTTTCTCTGGCGAGGGAGGATTATCATCTTTCGATGGGTTTTCCTTAGTGGCTTCTGATATCTTGTCAATTCTACTATCTGTATCATTACCTTCATTAGCAAAAACTCTACTATCATCTGTGTTAACTAGAGATTCAAAAGAAATTTCTTTAATTGTAGCTTGCCCAATTTTTACACCTACCATATTTAAGCTCATACTTCTAAGGTCCGTTAATTTATAATCATTTACCATGTGTTTAGGATTCACTCTTATTATTTTATATGAATTACCTTTATTAGCTAAAAATTCGTGGTAGGCTTTCATGTCATCTAAAGTTTCTTCGAATTTTTCGAAGTTTATGTCTTTCATTTCCGTTGTATTTGAGAACTTCTCTATATCTTTTATCATTCCTATAATCGGAGAAAGGGTTTTTAAATAAGTAGTTGTTTTTTCCAATATATTCAACTTATACCCCTGAATGTATTCTAAATCAAAATCTGTTATTTTATCTTCGATTTTGGCTAGGAAATCATTTTTTATAGTATTTGTCATTTGTTGCTCAATCTTTTTTTCAAAGTTAAGTCTAGAAAAGAAGCCTAAAGCTACTTCTATATTATCAATCGGTTTTGAAGATCCAGTCATCTTTGATACCAAATCAAATTTAGCATCTCTAGTGACTTTTTCAAAGTATTGTAGTCTTCCTCCATCATTTTGATCAAGTATATCTAAGGCAGCATCTTCATCAAACAGTACGATTTTATTGTATTTAAATATAGATTTTCTCAAAAATATCACTCCAATTACTATTAATTATATATTAGAAAGAAGTTTTTTTATACATCACGAATTTCAAGTTTAGGTTAGACAATTGTATATCCCCTTAATGCAAAGTTTTTGAAAGCACTTTGATAGCCAGTTTTCATCTTGCGAAAAAGAAAGAAACATTATACCCTAGGCACTTCGTACCTACTTTGTCTAATTCATTATCTTGACTAAATACTCAGATGATATCTGGTATCCAAGAATTTAATGTGGGTAGTCATTCATCCATCGTTGGATGGGTGGAATCTGTCAATCACTGATGGATGAAATGGATTGATTTTTCAAGGCAAACAAGCGTATAAAATTATGATGATTCTCCCTAGACGCCCTTCCTCCAATGTTCCAATAAACGACCGTTTATTGAAACATTTTAGGTAGTTATATTTTCAGTTATATTTATATGGTTTGTAAGTACAAAAACACGTATAATTATCTATGTATACTAATTATAAAACTATTCGAGTTTTTGTACCATCGTCTTATTTTGTACACCTTAATAAATGACAGAATGCGTATAACTCCCCTAATAATTGATATTCCAGGAGGATGAATGATGAGTAAGATTGGTTATGCGAGAGTAAGTACAAGAGATCAAAATCTAGATAGTCAGATTGACACCTTAAAAGATTACGGTTGTGAACGTATTTTTTCTGAAAAAGTAAGTGGCCGGAAATACCAACGGACTGAATTAGATAAAGCATTAGATTATATGCGTGAAGGAGACACCCTGGTTCTCACTAAGTTGGATCGGTTGGGTAGGACAACGAAACAGCTCATTGAACTGTCGCAATACCTTGAAGATCAAGGGATCGATCTAGAGATTATAGATATGAATATCAATACTAAAGATGCCATGGGGAAAATGTTCTTCACCATGATGTCAGCATTTGCTGAACTTGAAGCGAATCTATTGAGCGAAAGAACGAAAAAAGGATTAGATGCTGCAAGAGCAAGAGGAAGATCCGGAGGAAGACCAAGAATATCAGAAGATAAGGAAAAGGTTTTGCTCTCCTTATATGATAGTAAGAGTTATACAATCAATGAGATCATTAAAATAACGGGACTATCTAAAGGTACAATCTATCGGATTATTAATGATAGAAAGCATAACGAAGATGATCTAAAATTCTTGTGAATAAAAGGGGGTACAATATGGATAAAGATAAATCGTTAAAGGAATTTGAAAGGTCATTATCCAAGGCAAGCAATTTTAAAATAGAATCAGTAGAAGACTTTAATGAATGTGTTGATCATGTCATACGACTTGTTAAAGATTCCTTTATGTTATTCCAAATGAAGTCATTTTCTACATCATTATTCCTATCAATTGCTATTATTGAAGAAGTAGGAAAAATTCATGTAGGACTCTTTAATACAAGACAAGCTGAAGTAAAAAGAGACCCTCTAAGGGATCACAAGAGGAAGCAAATAATGGGATCGAACTATACTATTAGTATGGGCGATAGACTAGTAAATGCTATTGGAATGGAAAGATTAGAAGAAATATATAGCATGTCATACAGTGGACAGCTAAAAGATCTGAGAGAGAAATCAATATACTGTGATTATGAAGGCGATGGTCTTATAATTCCACATGAATATATTAATGAACAATTTTCAAAAGACATACTCTTATTTGCAATTGAATCTTTTGACGATAATTTAGTAGGATATACAAGGCATTCTATGGAGAGATCGAAAATTACTGACAAAATATTTGAGAATTTATCAACTGATTAAATAAGGAAAAGTATTTACTATGCTTATTATGATAGGAAAAGTTACATAACCAATAAAATCATTAAAATAATCAGGTTGTCTAAAGATACTATTTATCGAACCGCAAATGAAAGAAAATGATAACTAAATAACACAATAACATTTACGTTACTTATTGGAAGACTAATACTCCCATTTGAAAATGACAAAGTCAAAGGTGATTTAGAAAACTGGGAAGGGAACCATGTGTATGTGAAAGAATTGCCACTTGATCACATCATATATATAAATGAGTCAGGATAAAGTAATAGTGTATTCGATAGCTATAAACCAGAAAATTAGACAGACTTGGACTAAGAAGCGCAAATTTGACTTTTAGATGTATGGTTAATAAACCATAGACATTTTACTATCAATTTATAAGTTCATGTTGATGGTTTTTCTAGTTAGTCAAAATCCATATAACCCTCGTATAGTGAACCGCCTGCACCTGAGATTTCATCTCCACATGCCCTGCATTCTCCTCCTTGGCGCATGTTGACTCCTGCACCACAGGTCGGACAGCTGATCACCTTGCTAGTGGATCGCGGAGTGATAATAAAGCTCTTGTGTTGGCCGTTAATTAGGTAAGTGCCCTCTTCCAATGACGCGCTCCCACATTTGGGGCACGCATTCAAAGAATCGCTGACTATGGTTTGACAATGGGTACATCTTTTTACTTTAAGTTGCATACGGGTCTCTCCCTCAAAAATAAAATAGGCATTTCTTGGTTTATTTAAGCGCTGATTGTAAAATTAAGCTAGACACATAAAAAGGTTCACGCATAGTACACTCAAATAGGATCAAATAGATTTGGGATTATCGTTCTTATTTCAGATCGATAATCCCAATGTTTTAAAGAGATTTTAATATCTACTTTACTCTCCTCAAGTCTCTATACACTTCATCAACCATATCTTCCACCAAGTACTTTTTAAACTCCGGATTCTCCAATATTTTCATGAAGAAGCTCTCATTACTTTTCATCCGACTGATTACAAAATCCAAGAAGCTACGTTCGAAACTGAACTTGAAGTTCTCCTTCGTATTATTTTGTGCTTTTAACACCAGTTCTTCATCGGCTTTCATGTCCTCGATGATTTGATCTCTGGACAATTTGTCTGCTTCTGTGAAGTCTGTTCCAAAGCGATCATTAATACGGTCGATAATTGAAGACAGGCGTTCTTTTTCTTCTTCTAATCCTCCCCCATTTCCATGCTGTGGCGGAGAGAGTTGTTCTCCCCCTGTAGTGTCTAAGGAGATACTGCCTTCAAATGCTTTTTCATTACGGTAGTATTCCAGGGCTACATCGTCAGAGATATAAACAGGGTCCTCTGATTTCTTTGGCAGTTTTTTCAGCAATGAACTGAGGTAGATGAACCGTTTATGCAGATCCAAATCAGAGAACGGCCCAATCTGCAGAATAAATGCATACGTCCTCACAAATTTTACAGCTGCGGACTTAAAATGTTCCTGTGCTTCATCACCCAGTTCCTGTTTATACCTTTCCACTCCGGGGTCCAGTGTTGCATTTAATTTGCCTTGAAAACGAGCACTTTTTGCAGATTGCTCACTATACTCCAGATTTGCTACAGTATCTACTTCTTCATTTGTATAAACCTGCATCGCATCCAGTTCGCCCTGCAAATCATAGAGGATATTCGGATCTGTCTTTTCCCCGAGTCCTGTCACTTCGTAATAGGTTTGGAAAGCAGCTTGAATGGTTTCCGGGTCATTCACAAAGTCCAGCACGAATGTATCGTCTTTTCCGCGACATGTTCGGTTGAGACGAGAGAGGGTTTGGACAGCTTTAATCCCATCCAATGGCTTGTCGACATACATCGTATGGAGTAATGGCTCATCAAAACCGGTCTGATACTTTTCAGCGACAATCAGCACCTGGTAGTCATCCGAATGAAACTTATCCGGCAGTTCATTTTCACTGATTTTATTTATGTCTGCTTCAGTATAAGATACTCCAGAGTCTTCTACGGTGCCTGAGAATGCCACAAGTGTCTGAAGATCTGTATATCCTTTTGCCTTCAAGTACTTATCAAAGGCAAGTTTATATCGGACAGCGTGGAGGCGACTGCTTGTGACGACCATTGACTTCGCACGACCATTAATTTTGTGACGGGTGACATTTCTAAAATGCTCAACCATGATTTCTGCTTTTTGTGCAATATTGTGAGGATGAAGAGAAACGAAACGCGCAATCTGCTTGCTCGCTTTGCTTTTCGCTACTTCCGGGTCATCTGTGATGCTCTTTTCGATTTTATAGAATGTTTCATACGTAACATAATTCCGCAGCACATCATGAATGAAGCCCTCTTCAATGGCCTGGCGCATGGAATAGAGGTGAAACGGCTCAAACGTGCCATCTGGATTTTGAGTACCGAATCGCTCTACGGTCTTTGGTTTTGGTGTCGCTGTGAACGCAAAGAAGGAAATATTAGACTGGTCCCCACTTTTCGCAATGGCTTCAAGCATCCGTTCTTCTGCATCTGTCGCTGTTTCTTCTTCCATCGCATTTTGTTCATAGGCTTCTTCCAATGTTTTATTCGAAAGCAGTGCCGTCATGGCAGAAGACGCTTTCCCGCCCTGGGAGCTGTGTGCTTCATCTATGATGATCCCATAGGTGCCCCGGTTGAACTCCCCTACTTTGTCCAAAATAAAGGGAAACTTCTGAAGTGTTGTCACAATGATTTTCGTCTTGTTGCGTATCGCTTTGGCCAGTTGGTCCGAGTTCTCATCAATCTTCTCCACCATGCCGGCTTTATGCTCCAATTGATAAATTGCATTCTGGAGTTGTTTGTCGAGCACTCGTCTATCTGTGATTACGATGATGCTGTCGAACACCGGATTATCGTCTGCATCATGGGTTTTTGCCAACCGGTGGGATAACCATGAAATACTGTTGGTTTTCCCACTGCCTGCAGAGTGTTGAATCAAATAGTTTCGCCCGGCCTGGTGCAATTTTACGTCAGTCTCGATTTTACGCACGGCATCCAATTGGTGGTACCTCGGGAAAATGACCACTTCTTTTTCATCGATAATGTCCCCATTGCTGTCTCTTATGCTCTTTTTTTCAACATATAGAAATCGGAAAAGGATGTCGAGGAGGCTGTCCGGCTGTAGTACTTCCTGCCAGAGATATGAGGTTCGATAGTCCCCTTCCACAGGTGGGTTCCCTTTCCCACCATTGTTCCCTTTATTGAAAGGGAGGAAGAATGTATTATTCTTGTTGAGTTGGGTTGCCATATATACTTCATCGGTATCCACGGCAAAGAAAACAACGGCACGCTTCTTGAACTGGAATAATAGTTCTTTAGGGTCCCGGTCTTTCTTGAATTGCCGCATTGAATGCTCTACAGTTTGGTTGGTCAGCTGGTTTTTCAGTTCCATCACAATCAGTGGCAGCCCATTCAAAGCAATCATCATATCGATCGAATTCTGATTTGACGCACTATAATACACCTGCCGGCTCACGGTGAAAATATTATTTTCATAGTTTTCGACGAGTGTCTGATTCATCTCCGTCGGTGGTTTATTATAGGCGAGTTTGAGTGTGGCCCCATAATCTTTGATACCATGGCGCAGGCAATCAATGATGCCCCGGCGCTTCAGTTCTTTGTCGAGGCGCTCCATGATCTTGGACTGATAGTCATCCTTGTAGACCTTCTGTAACCGTTCCAAAGCCTTTGGCTGTGTCGCTTCCAAAAATGTGAAAAAGACTTCCTGATCGATCGCCCACTTTCGGAACTTGGCAAGTGCAGGCCCCTTCAGGGTACGCTGTTGAAAGCCGGATGCCATCAACGCCTGTTCTATATTCTCTTCAAAGCCTGTCTCACTTTTGTCGATACTCACGACGACGATACCTCCTCCTGCTCTGTTTCTTTCAGCATCTCCTGAATATCTATTTTGCCTGTGACGGCTTCGTAAATAAGAGATTGGCGGTATTCTTTGAGTTTAGTGATTTGTTCTTTTAGTTGAATCAAAGTTTCATCTATATTCTCCGTGAAGTTTTTTAGGTAAATACATATATCATATTGCTCTTCCTTACTGGGAAGTAGAATAGGCAACTTCTTTAATTCCTGAAATCCTATAGACTGTCTTACACCACTACCAAATCCATAAAAAACTTTTTTTAAGTCATATGCATGAAGTAATAAACTAGCATATTCACTTAGAATATTTTGGTTTGGGACTAATGTTAAATAAGCAGAAGTAATAATTCCTTTTTCTTTTACTAAGCCTACTCGAAGGCTTCTTTTATCATTTTGTAAATCGGTTAGTCTTAATACTATATCTCCATTTTTAACTACTCGATATGTCTCAAATGATTCTGGCAAAAGACCAAAATTATTTTTAATATTTCTCCTCTTTATTCGTCCATAACTTAAGGAAAGTACATTTTTTTCTTTATTTCCTATATTTTTTGTTTTTGATTCTTTTAAATGAAGATTTAGGGAGCTTATCTCCCAATGCTCCGGAATCTCGCCAATCCACTCCACACCGGAGTCTTTCATTTTAACGTCCGGATTAAGCCCTTTTGTAACGGTTTCTGTAATAATGGCTTGCCGTTTCTCTTCGAGGAGTGCGATGAGTTTTTCTTTGTCTGATATTAAAGTGTCGATTTCTGAGGTTTTTTGGTCGAGGAAATTTATTATTCTATTTTGTACTGTTAAACTTGGTACATCGATTCGGAGGGATCGAATGATTCCTTGGCTTATATTTTTTTGTCCCCCTCCTACAGATCGCTGGATAATCCCTTCTCGATTGGCAAGAAACCAGTAAAATACAAAATCAATATTTATATTTCTAGGTTGATTAAGCACACAACAAGCTTGATTTGTTGTTACATCAAATTGAGTAATAGCCAGTTTTCCAATTGTTGCTCCATAAAGAGCAACAATTAAAGAATTTTTCGGATGTACTTTAAGAGCAGGATAATCAGCAATTGCTTTTCTGGTTATTTTTTTATTTACACTAGATAATTTTCCATCAGTTAAATCTCCTGTATTTACCCAAGGGATTTCACCATCTTTATAGTATTCTTCATTCGTAGAACTAGGGGTAGTTCCACTTGATATATCATCGAACAGCCAAGCTATTTTTAAACGTCTCCAATTAGGGTGGCCAGATCTATTCTCTATTCTCACATCATCACCTGCTTCAGCTTCTCTAAAATACTCTCTTCAAGTTCTTGTATTTCCGTTTTGATTTCATTGGAAGGTCGAAGTTCCTGATACTGATAGAAGTGTCTAGTGAATGGTATTTCGTATCCGATTTTCGTTTTTTCTTCATCGATCCAAGCATCTGGTACATGAGGCAGTACTTCACGTTCGAAATAGTCATGAATGTCCTCTTTTAGTGGCACATTTTCTGTGTCACGTGAATCAGGGTCTGCTTCCACATCACCCTTCTTATTTTTCACACAGATATCAGCCGTCTCATCCTTCTCAGCCAGGGCTGCGAGCAGTGCCTTTAGCAACGGAGCCTTCATATCGATGCCAGCGTCTGCAAATGCAGCTTTCAATTTTTCAGTGAATACTTCCCGGTTCTTATAAAGGGTGTCTTCTTTCAGTTGCTGCAACACTTCAATAATAGCGTTTTGGACTTCTCCACCGGCTTCTTGCTTTTTAAGGCCGCCTTCCCCTTTTTTCTTTGATTTAGCCAGGTTCTGAAACGCTTTTTGTTCGTATAGACGCGCAATGCGTTCATCATCTATTTTGAAGTTAAGCTTCAGCGGACGCTCTACAACAATCTTTTGATAACCAAAATTTTCGTTATCAAAAATCTTCACATTATCCTGCTCTTTAAATTCACCATATATGCGAATGATCTCCTCGATTTGCTTCTGAGAGATCTGATTCCGCTTTTCCCCCAAGCTTTTGCGCATCTTCTCATAGTAATCAACAGCGTTAACGAGTTGAATCTTACCTTTACGCCATTTAGATTTATTATTGGTAAGAATCCAGATATAAGTGGAAATACCAGTGTTATAGAAAAGATCTTTAGGCATCGCTACAATGCCCTCTACCAGGTCATTTTCAATCACATAGCGGCGTATCTCACTTTCCCCACTGCCCGCATCTCCTGTGAATAATGGGGAACCATTCATGATGATTGCCATACGGGAACCTTGTGGGTTGTCTTCGCTGACAGGTTTCATTTTCGATACCAGGTGTTGCAGGAACAGCAGCTGACCATCACCAATACGAGGCAACCCGGCACCGAAACGGCCATCCATTCCTAAATCTTCATGTTCTTCCCTGACCACTTTCTCAGCGGGTTTCCACTCGACCCCATATGGTGGATTCGAAATCAGGTAATCGAATTTTTGAGTCGGAAACGCATCTCTCGTTAATGTATTTCCAAAGCGAATGTTCTGAGCGTTCTCTCCTTTGATTAAGGTGTCCGCCTTACACATGGCGAATGATTCCTCGTTGAACTCCTGAGCGAAAAACTCCAATTCTGCAGTTTCGTTCATTTCATGTAAGTATTCTTGGGCGATGGATCCCATGCCACCTGTACCGGCACATCCGTCATAAAGGGTCTGGGTGATTCCAGGTTTAGTAAGAATCTCATCATCCTCATTGAACATGAGCCCTACCATCAGCCGTACGACTTCCCTCGGTGTATAGTGATCGCCAGCTTCTGCATGTTCAGAATAACGCCGAATCAGTTCTTCAAAAATATACCCCATTTCAAGGTTAGAGACGGTATTGGGATGCAGATCAACCTCTGCAAATCGTTTCACGGTCAAATACAAGAGATCATTACGATCCATCTTTTCAATCTGCTTATCAAAGTCAAAGTACTCTATGATTTCTCTTGCCGTTTTTGAAAAGCCATTGATGTAATCCCGGAAGTTTTCTGCGATGTTATCTGAATCATTCAATAGCTTCTGGAAGTCATAGTTGCTTGTATTATTGAAACGCTGCTTTGATTTTCTATTCAGTATTTCGTCCCGGGCTTCTTCAGGCAAATGCTTGAATTGTTGATAGCTTTCGAGTACATCCTCTTTCGTATCTTCCAGAACATTATCGAACCGACGCAATACCGCCATCGGTAAGATCACTTTCCCATAGTCTTCTGGTTTATACGGCCCTCTTAATATTTCTGCGATGGTCCATAAAAAGTTTACTTTATCCTGAAAATTCATCATGTCTATCTATTCCTTTTTCTATAAGATTATTGTGGTGTACTTTCTGCGAAGCGTATAAATTCCTATTATGTAATTTGAAATTATGTCAGAGAACAAAATGAGGGGATATACAAACCCTACTACTTTTAGCTTAACATAGCACTTTATCAAGTAAGTAAAGATTATTCCTCAAAGAAATATGCAATATACAATATATTGCATATTATATATTAATTGATACAGAGTATTAGCTTAACTCTAAGTCATATTAACTTTATTTAGTCTTTGTACTTTTAATAATTTCAGCAACTCTGAAACTGAGTAGTGAATACCTAAACTATATAATATATTGTATGCAGTATATTATATATGATATGTTGTATATAATATGATACAAAGGAGTGAAGCAGTTGGGGAAGATTATAAGCATCAATAACTTCAAAGGCGGCGTCTCAAAGACATCAACAGCATGTGCTCTCGCATATGTTTTGTCTGAGAAAAAAAGAATGAAGACGCTACTGGTAGACTTCGATCCGCAAGCTGATGCGACGGAGCTTTTAATTCGAACGTATGATAATGCAGAGAAACCAGATGCGCTTAACGATGAAGGCTATAAAACAATATACGAGGGTATCCAAGATGGAGATAGAGTAGGGACAACGCTTCATTTATCTGAGAATCTAGATTTAATACCCAGTGACTTTAATTTAATCGGTTTTCCAGATCACCTAATAAAAAAATACCGCTATAAGGATACCTTTGACAAAGTTAAAGAACTGAGCAACTTCCTAGAAGGAGTCAGGGAGGAGTACGATATTATTTTAATCGATACCCCGCCGACTATATCTGACTTTAGTAACAATGCAATATATGCTTGTGACTATAGCTTAATAGTAATGCAGACTCACAGACGATCTTATCGCTCAGTAGAAAAATTTCTTGTGCATTTGGTAGACTTCCAAGAAACTTACGGGAATGAGTTTGATGTCCTAGGTATTATACCTGTGATGTTTTCGAATAAGACAAAGACAGACACAATTACACTACAAGATGCGATGGAAGATTATAAAGACTATGTATTTAAGCATATAGTGAAAGCGATGGAAAGGGTAAAATACTGGGATGAGTTTGGAATCTCAGAGGAAAGTCATTGGGATAGGATGGCAGTGAATGCATATGCGGGATTGACTAAAGAATTCCTGGAAAGATTAGAACGAATGGAAGAAAAACAAACTCAATAATTGGGAGTGAAATAGATGGGACTGTTAGATGAAACGAAAGCAAAAAGGGAAGGTAAAAAACATGAAAATCCTTTGGCCAATCATAATATTAAAAAAGAAAAACTTCCTGTAACATCTCTTCGTTTGGATGGAGATACTCACGCGAAAATACTAGCCCTTAAAAATGTAGTTGCGAAGCGTAATCTCAACAATATGCAAATTATTACTGAAGCTATTGATAACATGATTGAAGATCTTGATGAGGAAAGTTTGGAGGTTTTCGATAAGTATTATCGTATTAATATTGAAGAAAAAGTCGATGTCTTAAAAAGAAAAGGCCAGTACTAATATCAGCATATTATATATTGCATATTATATATAATATGCAATATGCTTTTTTGATTTTACAAATAACGTCTAGTCTTGTATGCTTATTTTATTAAATCACTACAATAAAACTAAATAAAAAGAGTGTGTTAATAACAAAAAACTCATGATGTGGGGACATCACGAGTTCTCCGGAATCAACGCTTGGGGAAGCATTGAATTCAATTGTTATAATTCGCTCACATATCTCTGTGCATAGAGTGTTTTTGCGAACATTTATATATATTAGGATAGCTATAGAATAGCAAATGTTCGTACATAAATCAAGTTGACGATATGAGTACGTTTATTTACTGTACTTTTATATTGTTGCATTTGAGTAGATTATAGAGGTGTGTGAGTGATGGATGCTTATGTCTATCGCTTTTTTTATTGGAAAGGACTACCTATGCACGATCTATACAAAATCTATTCTCATATCTTAAAAAGAGGAATATCAGATAGAAAAATCAAGAGTAAAGAAATGAACCCTTATGGTAAAGTAGCTGCAGCAAATTCTAAAAATCAGATGATTTACAATCAGGGTTACACGGTGAGCTCAGTAGAGACACTTATGAGTAATAGCAACGTTGTGACTCATTTCACCCCTAATGTTTATTATTGGTTAAGTAGAAAAAATAACACTATTTCTGGTCATGAAGAGAAAAACTTGAAGCAAATAAATACATTCGTAATCGACTTTGATAATTATGATATTGAGTATACCGATATTCTCAATGTAGGACTAAATCTAGAATTAATGCCTACTTTAATTGTGCAAACTGACCAAGGATTTCATGCATATTTCATATTAGAAGAACCAGTTTATGTTACAAAAAATAAAAACTATAAAAGTTTAAATGTAGCTAAAAAAATCTCTCAAAACTTGAGACTGGCCTTCAACGAAGAGATAGAAGGAGTAGATCTTAACTGTAATCATTTTGGCTATTTTAGATGCCCGAATGCGCACAATGTCCTATTCTATCAAAAAGATTTAGAGCATACATTTAAGGACCTCATAGCTTGGTCGAAACGCAAATCAGATGATGCGAGGGAACATCTCAAAGTTGTGGTAGATAACACTTTCAATACTCAGCACAAACAAATTGAAGAAGCTTGGTATCGTAAATTGATCCAGCAGCAAGCTATCCATGGCGGAGAAGACTGTGGGCGTGACAACACTGTCTTTACGTTGTCTTTAGCTAATTATCAATCTGATGTCACATTTGAAAACTGCCTAAATAAGATGCATCAGTTCAATTCAATGCTAGAGAGACCGTTAAAGAATAAAGAGATCGAAAAGACCGTTAAAAGTGCATACTCTGGGAAATATAGAGGCGCTAGTAAAGAGTATATAGAGAGAATAATGAAATCCTGGGTAAATGAACAATATAAGTCAAAAGCCTTTAATCGCTGGTATAAGCATAAAAAATCTCGCCAAGATCGTAAGTATTCGCATGCGTACGAACGAGAAGAAGAGATCATCGAATATATAAATACGCACGCCTCAAATGGGGTAGTGAGGATATCATTGAGAAGTCTTGCAACTGAATTTGACATCTCAGTTACAGCACTCAAAAATGTATTGAAGAAATCTAACAAAATAAAAATAAAAATCGTAGGCAGAGGACGTTACACCGTCACCAAAATTTATACTTTGCAGACGTTAGTTCAACATGCTCAGAAGTTGAAAGCAAGAACACAATTATTTATTAAAGACATAAATGAACTCTTCAGATTAACTCCTAGTAAATACCAAAGAGTTATTGCAAACATCTTAGAAATGAATACAGAAAAGACATCCAAAAGTAGAATCAAGCAGATCAGATTACTGATTTGAAGTTAATGTAACAAACTGCCTGACATTATATGTGTATATGGTTCTTTATTCTCCTGATGGATGTGGTGATTAAAACAGCATAGAGGTATATAGTATCTATTGATCGTTTATTATAGTGATTTGGGGAGTGTTTTTATGGTGAGGGTAAACTTATGATGTGACATACAATATATGATATATCATATATTGTATGTGTGAGGTTTACTTATGGGTGTGGTTGATTTTATTTAGTATGGTATTTAAAGCTTCATTTATAAAGTAATTTTGATTTTCTTTGTTATTATCTGTGAGTTGATCTATTTGTATTTTTAAATCATTCCTTAATGGAAATGTTGTATTTTTATAATTTTCCTCTATTATATTATCATTTTCAACTTTATCTAGGAGATCTTTAATTGCTCGATTAATGAATTGACTTTTATATCCGTATTTTTCTTCAGCTAATTTATCTAGACGATTTATTAGGTCTTTTTCAATGATAAATGTAGGCCGTATATGGGTGTTTTCTAGTTTATTTTCTTTTTGATAAATATAATTAAATTTCTGTTTACTAGATGGGGAATGGGAAGAGTTTTTTTGTGTTCCTTGGTTGAGTTCTTTAAAGATATTTTCTAGTTCTTTTTTTGTCATGTTCTCATCGTTTAAGTAAAATTTAAAAGCGGATTTTTATTAGGGTTTTATGTATTTTTCCTTAGTGAATTATATAATTAAGAATATCTTATTTTAATACTAAAATGAAATATAAGGTTTAATCGGAGGGAATAAAATAGATTTAGAGACTTCTGAATTAGTTACTTAATTCGCTGCTGAGTTAGCGAAAATATCTTATGAGTGGATCCTTTCTAGGATGGAACAAGCGAAACTTTAAAAAAAAGAGTGATGAGCAACAGGAGATTTATCAAGAGATAATTATCAAATTGATGAATGATAAAGCTGAATTGGAACTTATTGCGGGTGAATATAAATCCAGATATGAGAAAGTTAATATTAGTGACGATGATATAGAGTACCTTCAATCTTCACTTGAGAGACTTGAGAGACTTGCAGAGATTCTAAAAAATTATGGTGTTGTTCCTGTAGGGAAAGATGAAGATGTGAGAATGGTTATTGATTTATTTAATAAAGATACATTAAAGACTGCGCAGTTGTTAGGTTTTAATTATAGAGAAGCTATTGGAGAACCTCTCACGGTAGCTTGTGCAAATGTAATCAATAACAAAGTGGGTAATACTAGAACGAACCAGTCAAAAAGGTAGGAAATAATCTTAATTAGAGATGTTTACTGAGATTCTTTTATTGAAAATATAATATCGGACAATATATATGGTCCAACAGAAGGGGTGGATGCAGGTGGGTACGGTTACAGTGCGTTTGAATGCTAAGGAACAGGAAGTGTTTGAAGCCTATGCTGAGCGCCACGGCGTGCTTCTGTCTACGATGATGAAGCATGCGCTCGAAGAACGTATAGAAAATGAATTTGACATCGCAGTTCTTAAATCTTATGAGTCCGATGTTCAAAATGATGGCGTGACGACTTATGACTACGATGAAATGAAGAAAATGCTGGATTTATAGCATGATAATTGGACCGACGTCCTTAACGGGGTGTCGGTCTTTTTTCCCCAGAAAAGAGTGCTTGGTTTATCCTGAAAAAAAAAGACGAGCGTATGCCCGTCTATTCATCTATGATGCGTTTCATTGCATCTTTATATACTTGTGATTTATCGCGTTTACCGATGGCAATGACTTGTATGACTTCCATGCGACCTTCCACTTCACGAAAGACGATACGGAGCCCCTGCTTTTTGAGCTTGATCTTGTTGCATCCCTTGAGTTCGTCCCGGAGTGCCTCTCCTGCTTGCATACCGCGTTCCTTGATGCGCTTTAAGCCTTTCAGAATCAACTGTTTCTGACTGCCGTCGAGTTTTTCATAGTCCGACTTGGCGTATTCTGTGAGTTCTACAATATACATTGATTACTCCCAGCCGTCGTTTTCATCAAGTTCAATGTCATCGAGATTGATGCCTGTGGCTTCTTCAACACTATAGGTTTTGACGTTGGTATCTTTGAGGCGTTCTTTGACGATGAGTTCATCGATGCGGTCATACAGTGCTTCGATTTCGTTATTCATGTTTTCATACTGTTCTTGCGTCAGGACAACCCCTGCGACTTTGTCGCGATTGAAGATATAGACGCCATTATTTCGTTCTTCGGCCTCTTTGAAGATGGTCATCGGGGATTTCTTTACATCGGAGATGCTTTTGAATGGTACATCTAAGGTTTTCATGCTATCCCTCCTCTAATCCATTTAAGTATAGCACGAATAAAAGTTTTTTAAAAGTCTTTATAATATACTTTTAACCAGGGTCTGTCGGTCTTTTTTTGCCAACAGTCCATTTGCTCGAAGTACCAGATAACTCCAGGACGGATTACTGACCGGCTTCGCCGTCGAGTTGCTCGCGCAATATGCGGGCAACTTTTGGACTCAACACAATGTTGCCACCAGCAAGCACCATATTGTCCTGGGATGACTCCTCAGTAATCATACAGGTCATCATCGTATCCTGCCGCCACGGTGGCGATACGCGCTACACGACAGAAGTCCTCGCCGTCGGTGCTAAGACACCGGAGGAAGCCATAGAGACTGCCAAGCGCAAGTAGAAGAAGCATTACCGCTATGTGTGCCACCGGGTCGAAACCACCCCGGAGACCCGGCTCCTGCAAGGAGAAATTGCATTCCGCATCAAGCGTGACACAAAGGGCGACCGGTTGACCTATCATCCGATGCGTAGAGGCTGACCGCCTAGCAGAAACGAATATATCGAAAAAGTTGTTCTAAATCAGAAAGGAAGAGATACCATGACCGACATCGTCATCCATTACGTCAGCGGAAAAGCTGACCACATCTACGACCTGGCGGGCGTTCGTGCCGCAGCCGACGAATTAATACTGTTTCATAAAGACCCCGATACCGGGGAGATCATCAAAGAGTATATCCGATATGCGTCCATCGCCTCATATTCAGTTACGCACCATGTCTCCATCGAAAGGCGGGTCAGCTAGTATGCTCCAACGCATGCCACAGGACTGGGTACGTGCAATTACGCCCCATATATCCAATCCAAACGCGCTGTCGGCACTAAAATGCGCCGTGGACACGGAATACCAGAACCACACCGTGTTCCCCCAGCGCAGTCTGATTTTTCACGCGTTCCAAAGAACGCCGTATCGAGACGTCAAAGTGGTCATTCTCGGCCAGGACCCTTATCCGACACCGGGACACGCCACGGGGATGGCGTTCTCAGTACCCCAAAACGTCAAAATTGCCCGTTCCCTCTCAAACATCTTCAAAGAGCGACTCAACGATGTCGGGATTCCCGTCAGTTCGTCCGGCAATCTATCGCACTGGGCCGACCAGGGCGTCTTATTGCTCAATACGATCCTGACGGTAAGGTCCGGTGCGGCAAACAGCCACAAGTCAATCGGCTGGCAGCACATCATCGACCCTGTAATCGAAGCGCTGAACCATAAACCCCACCCCATCGTCTATATTCTGTGGGGCGGTCATGCACATGCCTACGAAAAACGGATCGACACGTCCAAGCATATCGTGATCAAAAGCAGTCACCCGAGCCCACTCGGTGCATACAAATCGGGCGCGCCGTTCATCGGGTCGAAATGCTTTTCACGAACAAACGCCGCATTAATCCGTCATGGGCTTACCCCCATCGACTGGTCGAACTGACTAATCGTAAGAAAAACCACGATATTAACGTGGTTCGGATTAGATCGGTTTTGATGAGCACCGGAAACTCGGGATACCCCCCTGTATTAAGTCGGTTTTGGGAAGTGCCGAAAACTTGGGCGATGCCCTGTATTAATATTGTTTTATTTGATATTGGTTGTCACATGTAAAAATAAAAATCATCCATGAAAATTCTCAGGCTGAAGTGTGTAAATGGATATGTATCAATTAATCCTCGTAAATCACCTGATAATTCGTGTCGGCTAAATCGATTTTAACAATATCAAACGCCTCATACCAATCATCTTGTTGAATTAATTTTTTGATTGTAGACACTAAAAAAGGATGAGAAAAATCATCAGTGTAAGGGTCATCTGAGTGTTTCGCTTTGTCTAATTTTTTAAGATATTCTAAAGCAAATTGCGGTTCGTCATTCCAAAACTGTCTGGCATTGCTTTCAATCCATGAATCAATATAATCATCTTTCTCTTGTTCATTTAATTGCTGTAGGCGTTCAGGGACTTCATTTTGATCTATATCAAACAGATATCCTTGATCATCGTGATAAAACTGTGTAAGCAATCCGTCACCAAAAGAAAAATCTTTGATAAAGTAATTGAGATTTTCATCGTCGATTTGATCCATAGCAAAGGTATCCAATGCTTCTGCTTTTGACTCAGCTTCGACAACTGAGATTTTACTATCTAATGCATAAACAACATATAAGTGACTCAAAATACTGCCTCCTTTAAAGTGTTTAAAAATAAAATGCTATTTATAGTCTGTCGATTTATAGTATTCATATTAGCAGAATTAATCCATGGATACTAATAAAAATAAATCAGAAGTACTGAGAGACATCGGTAAAAACATTCGTCAATATCGTAAGCAAAAAGGCTGGTCACAAGAAGATTTAGCATTTGAATGTGAGTTTCATCGCACATATATCGGCGCCGTGGAAAGAGGGGAGAAGAACATTACGATACTAAATCTATTGAAAATAAAAGAGCAACTGGGGGTGCGTTTAGTAGATTTATATCCAGAAGAATAATACATGTGATAGTCGGAAGTACCCATTTAAGAAATGTTTATCTTGAATGTTATATGCGCTTTGGCATTGTATGTAGAATGATTTTTTCTTTAACTACTCAAAAATCACTTTAAATTTGCATATATACTTTTGTATATATTTCTATTATTACACCAAAATAAGGCCGTTTTTATATATAAAACCATATATACTTAGCCGAAAACCATCCGGAAGAAAAATATGTCGGCACTGCCGACATATCAAGGGGTTTGAGGTTTTGCAGGATAGAAATCCGGAAAAACCTCCTTATGCTCTTTTACTTAAATTAACGATTTTCAAATTCTGGATTCATTCCTGGTATCCAAACTAACTTGAAGTTAGATGTCTTTTCAAAGCTCAAATAAGCCCATATGAGCATTTAAATGAATTTTAAGGGGTGTTTATATGGGTCTGGGTTAAGATAATCCATGAGGGCGCACTTATACGTCGCATACGATGTTTCTGCGGGAATTTTTCTTGCCTGTGCTAGAAAAAACAGTGGAGATCCATTTATGCCGAGAAAACTTTTGGTGGGAAAAGCACCCCTGAATAAACTAAAAAGCCGGTAGGCAGATACCGTGAGGTATCAAAAATGCCTGCCGACAGCTTTTGGGTTTTTAGGGGTGCCGTTGGTTCACACCAAAAGGAAATTGGAATAAAAAAATAAAAGGTCTGACTAGATAGAATTAGGCCTTTTATTTAATTTTGTGTAGTTTTAATATTAATTATTTTAAGTTACTTGTTGACCACCACAATAAGCAGTGTACATTACTAATTGGCCGGCAGTTGCTACTACGTTTGCTTTACCTACTGAACCTCCAATAGAACTTAGAACTATTCTCGCAACTTCCATCCAGGCGCCTCGTTCAACAGCACCAGCGATAGCATTAGCAAGATCTCCATTTACAGCAGCGATTTCAGTGCTGAAATAATTGGCTAGAATACATTTACTGTAGTCTACTATCCCATAGGTAGTTATTCCTGTTTGTTGTGCTTCATAGTTAGCTTGTGCTAGAACACCTTGGGCTGTTTCGTCTCCAGAATCTGCTCTTTCTTTAAGTAATTCATAATCATGTATAGTATAGTTGCCGTTTTTGTCTAATTTACCGACTTCTTCAAAATAGAATTGCATTTCTTTTGCTACTTCTTTTACTTCTTCTTCAGTAAAATTTTCAACTTCTGATGCCATAGTCACATTAGATAAAATTCCCGAGGAAGCGATTAAAATTATCGCTAGAGAAAGTATAATTTTCTTATACAAAAAATCACTCCTAATTTTTGAAAGATTTTATTAATACCCATATTGGAGATATCAAATAGGCAACAATCATTGAATAACTAGCAATAATAGCATTCCAATCTTTAGTCTTTTCTCCAAGTTCTGTACTAGCTGGAGTTAGCGTGAAGATAGAAATAAAAAAATATATTGTTAGTATGATAAAGGGAAAACTAAGAATATCTTGATTAAGTACGGCATTAACAATTGTAGTATAAAAAATAAAGAAGAAAATGCCGACCAATATATTAAGAGAATATGTGGCTTTTTTATTCATAATTTAAAAACTCCTATCCTTCTATATTTATTCCTATATTTTGAGTGATAAAACATATTTTATAATATTAGAATTTTAAACAAAGAGGGTGTTTTTGAAGTTCTTTTTTGTAGCTTTGAATTAGTTTTTTCTTATCTTGATGGTGGCAGATAAAACTATGGAAAAAACAAAATTACATCGCTCGAACAATTGTGATAATCGATTTTGTCCGATTTGTGCTTGGAAGAAGTCACGTAAGAATGCACTGAAAATTAGTGTGTTAATGCAGTATTTGAGAGAAGAAGAAAGGAAAGATTTTGTCTTTCTAACTTTGACTGCACCAAATGTTAAAGCAGATGAACTTGATGATGAAATCAAGCATTATAACAAGTCATTTCAACGGTTAATGCAACGTAAAGAAGTTAAGAGTGCAGTAAAAGGTTATGTACGAAAACTTGAAGTGACTTACAACAAAGAACGAGATGATTATCATCCACATTTTCATGTAATTTTAGCAGTAAACAAGAGCTATTTTACGGATACTAAAGCTTATATAGCACGTGATAGATGGCTTGAACTTTGGCAAAAATCAACGAAAAATAATTTGATAACACAAGTAGATGTTCGAAAAGTCAAAGCAACAGATAACAAAAAAGAAGTCTCTGAAATTGCAAAATACAGTGCAAAAGATAGCGATTATCTGGAAGATGAAAAATTTTTTGATACGTTTTATAAATCACTTTCTGGAAAAAGATTAATCGTTTATTCGGGATTATTTAAAGACGCCAGCAAACTTTACGAAAATAAAGAATTAGAAAAATATAAAGAGTTAGATCCAACTCAATATATTTATCAAATTTTTTATCATTGGGGTCAGCAAAAATATCTAGAAACTGAGAAAAAATTAATGACTGAAGATATGCAAAAAGAAGTCAATAATCAAATGCTAGACGAAGAAGATTTTGAAGATGAGTAACTGAAAAGTTGCTCATTTTTTGTTTTCACCCATGAGGCGATATTTTGCCCAGTGAGCGCTCGTT
Organism: Salinicoccus jeotgali; assembly: GCF_055379195.1. NCBI lineage: Bacteria > Bacillati > Bacillota > Bacilli > Caryophanales > Staphylococcaceae > Salinicoccus > Salinicoccus jeotgali. The sequence goes on from NZ_AP043831.1 coordinate 38,270, forward strand.
TTTTCGTAAGAAAAATATGTGCGTATAACTGGGCGGTGTTCCGATATTCAAATAATGCAAATAACAAAAGTGCTAAAAAAGAATTGTACTTTGAACTTAAAATGCAATTTAAAACGCAAATAAAGCCCATATGAGCTTTTAAATTAAATTTAGGTACAAAAACTAGTGTTTAATACAAAAATCTTCTCTATGAGCTTATATGAGCTTTAAATGCTTTTCTGTTTTTAGAATTTATCAGTAAACCCGTATAGGGTGCATTTATACGTCGTTGAACGACGACATGCAAAAAAAGACACCAAAACTTTTGAAAAGTGGTGTCTTTTTTATTCTCGCCTACGCTCGATTTATCAAAAGTCAAAACCTAAAAAAACGGCAATGATCTGTTTATGCCGAGAAAACTTTTGGTGGGAAAGGCGAAACGGAAACATACTAAAAAGCCGAATGGCTGATACCGTTTAGGTATCAATTTTGCCATTCGACAGCTTTTTTATTTTTTGTTTCGCTGTTGGTTCACACCAAAAGGAAATTGGAATAAAAATTATATAATATAAATTATTGTTCTAGCGATGTAATATGCAATTAAAAATATTAATAGTGGTTTTATAAAACTTTTATTTTCTTTTTTGTAAACTACAATAATTGAAATGGAGAATATGAGTGGTAACCATAAGAACCAAAACAATAAATTATTGAAAAAAAATTCTAAAATGTTAATCATCCTTTTAGTTCAGATTAATTAATATACACTATGTTTTGAATTTGCTTCTTTAATACATGTGTAGTTCATATGAACATATACAGCTGCTAGCCCTGCAGGTGTTACTTTAGCACCATTTTTAACAAGTTCTTTAGCGGCTGCTGACCAATTACCAGCAAATACTAATCCTATTGCTGAACCTAAAGCTGCTACGCTGAATTCATCTTTTAGATATTGTGAAGCACAAGCATCTCTTGCTGCTACCCATTTAGGATTCCTATTATCTGAAGCCATTGTTGCTATATTTGGGTTTTCCTTTGTTGTTAACATATTTGCGTTTTTTAATTCAGTATAGATTTCATCATAATGTTTG
>NZ_AP043832.1:0-21872 GCF_055379195.1 Salinicoccus jeotgali
CTTTAATCATGGTAGTATGTTCATCTGTCGATGTACGTTCTTCTTCTTCTTTCTTCATGCGTTTAGCGACTTCTTCATCTACCTTTTTATCTTTAATATCATCGTCTTTTTTAACTTCTGCCCTTATCTCACTTTCTAGCTGTGTTTTTTCTTCATCTGAAAAATTCTCTATGCTGGTAAGGTCATATGTGATTTCAAAAACAACATCTATAATGTTTTTTTCATCAACTGATTTTTCAACGTATTCAATACTTTTTAGAGTACGACTACCGTTAAAATCATTTACATTGTATAAAGTATTTACATCAAATCCATCATAGAAATAAGTTTCCAATAATTGTGCCTGGCTATTTCTAGTTTCATCATCTTCACTAATTGAGATATATTCTCTTAAAAATTCTTTCGTGAAGTGGATTACTTTATCACTGGAGTATGCTTTGTTTTCTTCTACTTTATTTAATTCTTGTTCAATTTCTTCTTTCTGTACCTGTACATCATTGCTGATATTGTGGTACTTCGAGAAGAATACTACGTTGAAAAATATACTTAATAGAATCAATGATATGATCGCCCAGCTAACAATCCTTTGAATCATATGCTTACTTAACTTTATTTTTCTTTCCCCATTTATACTTTGTTTGGGATTTTTAGGCTCTTTTTGAGTTTTATTTTCTTCATTGCCTCGATTTTTAGCAAAGTTAATCATTCGTTTGAATCGACTGATTTTTCACACCTCCTACTACTTAACCAAAGGATTGCGGGCATATATAATCTCTGGCTCTGCCTCAATACCGCTTGCTTTCCGCTTAACAGCAAACTGACCTGTTGAAAGGTTTCTAAGGCGTTGCGGTTCAATAAGGAATCGCTGTACACCTCTTGCTGTCCCTCTGTCGCCACGTTCTTCTTTACGGTTTAACTTCGATTTAGTCCCTCGTTCAGTAACAGTAGTGATTTCTTGGTCTTTATATACACCAAACGTTTTTGTCCATTTATCGACTTCCGTATCTTCATTCACTTGTCCAACAAAGTAAGTGTTCGTATTCGCTAAGATACGGTCTGTGAATGTTGAATCAATAGCTGTTAAATCATGAATCGTTTGAGTAGATATAACACAATGGAAATCTGCTTCACGAGATTTATTGACTGTATCAATTATCTTTTCAGTAGCATAGACAGCAAATTCATCGTATATCGCAAGGAATGGATCATTGCCGACATCTTCAAGCTGTTTATTTCTCACACTGACAAGATAATTTATATCTAAAATCATAAATCTTGCTGTTTTCTCTATAAACTTTTCATATATCGTGCCGTCAAAACTAACAAAAACTGATTTTTTATTTCTCGATACATCTATTAAATCCACGCTGTTCTCTGTTTCTTCAAATAGATGACCTAAATCACTTTCTGTAATTTTTATTATTTCTGTCCGTACTGACGAGCCATGTATGAACAAGTATTCTTCTCCCTCTTTACTATCTGCATAATTAGTAAAGAATCGTTCATAAAACTTTTTAGACCGTTCTGTCTTTTCACGAACTTCTCTTTTCTCTGTACGTTTGATTTTTTGCTTCGTAGGTTTTTCTTCGATACCATCGAGCAAATCAAACTCATTATCGTCATCTTCTTGAACTTCATCATCATCTTCTTCTTCGACTTCAACTTCTACTGTCTTTTTTTCATAATCATTATTTAGTACATCTTTCACTTTCTCACTGTCTAAATAATAAGCGAAAGTCTTTAAATCTCTTTTGAAGCCATAATCATCAATAAACATGATTAAGTTCTGAATGAGTAAGTCATTTATGTTTGAGTAATAAACACTCTCTGTTTCGACCAGCTGGCGTAACTTATCAACTATGACCTGTGAATTGCCGTATTTGATAGGATTGTAGGTTACATTATAGTTATCTCCAAAGACCGTTACATCACGACCATAATCATTATTGATACGTTCAAACTCATTGACTGTACTTGCTGACCCTTTGCCATCAATAAAAAGTATTGGATAATTCTTCATGACGGCATATTCAACAAATGACATTAAAAGTACAGTCTTACCACCACCAGTAGTAGCTGATACGAAAGCATGTTGATTTAATTCTTTAAAATTCATATACATTGGATTGCCATGCTCATTAATACCTACAAGCATTTTGTCTTTCGGATTTTTACGCCACTTTTTCTGTAATTGCTCGTTAGCTTTAAGCCTATTTGCCTTAGTCTTTTTATACTTGTCGGAATCATAAAATTTATCTATTTCCTGTTCTTTTGTATCTACTCTCAATCGCTTTTTATACTCCTTGTATTCAACTAAAGGGAAAGCGACAACAATTGATCCTATGACATAGAGTAGATACGTAAAACCATTTGCTGTTGGTATTTCATTGAATACAGCAGTCAATATACTATTAATCCATTGAATATCTAATCCAATGTTTGCTTGCAATGTGCCGTAATATCCAAATAACTGGCTTGGCTCTTTATAGATGAAGTAGCCAAATACTATGGCACTTGTGAGAGCGATTAAACGCCTAGTCTTTTTCCCGACCAGCGATAATGGTATTAACATGAACAAGGCTATTACAAATAACGGTAAAACGAGGAATACTACAATTATCAGCAACAGTGGCAATGCGATTTCCATAAATCGTTGATTACCTTGTTCAATCTCTTCTCGACTTTTTTGGGGTCTTTGGTATTGATTATTTTGATTTCTCATTTAAAAACCTCTAATCGAATATGTTATCAGCATTGCGGAATGTGATATTAAAATTGTAGTTATTCTCACTCATAACTTGCTCAATTTTATGACGAACTCGACTACCTTTATAAATATAGGTTACGGTCGCAATTTCGTTTCTATCATATTGTTTTTGATACCGACCGAGTATTTCTTTATATCTTCTAGTCGACTTTTGCGTAAATTCATATTCAATCGCTATTCTTAATAATCGACCATCTTGTGTTTCCAAATTCAACATTCCATCGGGTATGTTCCGCTTTATCTTTTCTACATTTCGAGTAAGGTTATTGGATTTAAAAGAATCCTCTCTTTCTATCAATTGTTCATCTGTTAGTTCTCTTTCAGTAGTAAAATCAACGTACTTATATTTATCAGTTGCGACTGCACTTTTATATTGTTTTAAAATAAAATCATTTACTCTTAAATCGTGAATAACTTCAGTCTTATTTACTGTTTTAAAATTGTACATTGGTTTATCTATGATTGCTTCAGCATTTGGTGTGATATAGCAATAGAAGATACGTCCTACGTTTCCTTTTTTAATTAACTCATTTTCATGTAAATCGGATAGTATTTTATATATTGCACCTTGACTGATTTGACCCTCAAAATAATCAAACAACTGCCGATAACCAATAACTCCAAACCGATTGATTAAATTCAATACCTTTAGTTTATTCTCTCCTAGAATTAGCACTTTTAATTCCCCCAGCTTTTAGTATAATTGAAGAAGTAGAACTCATATTCTACACCCAACAGGCTACTCTTATTCACTAGAGAGCCTGTTCTTTTTTTTCCACTTCTTCAACCTCTATCAACCCCCTAACTACAACTTTAATCATCTAAATACTCACTTCTTTTAATAAACTATTACCAACTCCAATTCTTATATTATTTCAAATATCATTTAACTTCTTAATTCAATTTCAATCAAACATAACTATCTCTTATTTCACTAATTCTTTTTACCATTTGCCCTTACTTACTTGAACTTGATCTTAATACCTTTCTCTTATATTTCACCTCTTTCTTTAACCATTACTTTTAATTACATACTCTTACTCCAGCAACCCTCAAACTTCCAACAACATTCTAATCTAATTCCATATTATTTCTAATTACTTTCTAACTAATCTCCTTTCTTACTGCTATACTACTCCTCTTTACTGACGCTGACAACCCATAATTTCGCCCGAAAACATAAATTTTAACCTTGACCCCTGTATCACACCACGTAGTGATGCAGGGGTCAAGGTTTGAGTATAGCAACTCGTTGCTATCGAATATTTATGTAACGGGCGCCCAGCAAGGGTTGTCAGCGTCTAAAGACCGTATAATTGCAAAAGTGCAGACAGGGACACTTTACCCCCCACTTTATCCCCCACTTTGGAAAGTAATTAGAATGTTGTTGGAATAAAACAATTAACTTTGATTATATTCAATACCATTATATAACGGCATTATATTTAGTTTTAGTAAAAGTGAAACAGACAATGTAATTATAGTAACTAAAAAGATCACTTATACAGATTAATAGTAGCTGGTACACTTAACAACGATACTCTTTAACTGACTTAATAAATACTAATAAGAGATAAATATTCAGATAAGGACTTACCATATACCATACTAAAATCTATTAAAGTAATAATTAAATACACAACATATAAACACATAAAACCTTAACAATACCATGCTTATATATAGTATTTAGAATCTAATTAGAATCCCATTTGAATTATTATTAGAATACATTTATACAGTGGTTAGCTTATTATTTATTTATTTATTTTTTACATATAGGCTCACTATATTAATAGCACTAACAATATAATTCTCTTAATAATTATCCCTTGTTTACTATGACCCTCTCTCACTAGAGGTTGTATTGGCACATCGGACTATTAAATTATTAGACTATTGTACGCAATTGTTTTGTCTTGAATCTGCTGTATGTTATCTAATTTTTTAATCAGTTTGGTTATCAATTTAAGAGCCATTACATCTAATTCACTATTATCTTTCACTTCAAATATAGCTGGTACAATACTCTCCACATAAGCTACATAATTAGCTTGTTTTACCTTGTTCTTTTGGATAAGTATATAGAACTTCATTAGAATGTTTTTGGAAAGAGCAATACGTGTTTTACTGTACCGTCCTTTCCCCTCTGTTTTCTTATATATAATGTTGTCATTTTGTAGAGTGTTTAGAACGTCATAAAACGTCGATTTAGGCATGTTGAACTCAGCCAATATATTAGAGATTGTTCCCTCAATATATAGACTTTCTGTGTCTGTATGTTCTTCTAAGTAATTGACTACATCTTGTATTCTTTCCTCGTAATGTGAACGTACTCTATCTGTTCTTTTCTTCTTATGCTTGTAGAATGTTTTGAAATAATTAGCACTTATTTCATGTTCTTCATTAGTCCATGTTTCGATAATATTTTGGATATGATCTTTGTTAGGTGCTTTATATTTACCACTGAAAGCACTCTGAATTATCCCTTTAAATTCACTAACATTCAGAGGGATATTTAAAGCAGAATTAAATTCATCTAAAATATTAAATGTCTTTTCATAACTTTCATCTGCACTATAAAAATACAGTGCCAGCGTGAAGATAGTATTATTTCGACAAGCCCTATATCCGTTCTTAGGCTTTATATTTTTTAGATTGAGTAGTGTACTGACCCATTCTGGACGCTCGCTCTTATTTCGGCTATAAACCACTTCTAAAGCGGGCTTGTTTTTCTCACTATATGACATACTCCAATTAATCAATTCATCTTTAGATATATACTCATTCGTAAAATGTTTAACTGTATCGACCGTAGGAAAGCGATAGAAACCAAATGGGACACAATGGATATCTATATCAATATAATTATTCAAAGCGCTTAGAATACTTCTCTGTACCTTTTCAGCGACAAACAGAGAACGTTTTTCTCTGTTCATATATAAAGGATTATCTAATACATAGTATAAGTGCCAGCCGTTAGGCGATTTTACATACATATTTGGAAACGGTACGCCATTATCTATATGAGCAGATATGAGAGATTGCGTTAAATGCTCTTGGCTGTAATCTGTATCAATATCTATTACAAAAGTATTAATCTGCTTTATATTGTCCTTTGTATGCTTGGTTACTCTTTTATTATCATCATATTTTAAATAACGATACGGATTAGGTGTCCAATGGGTAATGTAGCGACTACTTTCAACCAGTTTTTCGATAGAGCCGTATATTACACCATTCACTCCATAATTGGATAGATCTTCTTTGGAGAAAGTAGCTGCTACTTTACCAGGACGAGCAACAGTATTTTTTATATGGGTTACTTTTGAATTTTTAACAGCATATTGGTTAATACTATTTTTCATAATAAATTCTATATATTGTGATGTATGCATGACTACTCCTCCAATCTAAAAAAGGGCTAGGTACAATTAAATGTACCTAGCCCTTAAAATTGAATTTCCATTCTTGAAATCTCTTACGCCTTGCTATATAATCTTTGTATAAGTAAGATGATTTCAAGAACGGACAGCAATTGTTTGTAGGTTAGTACAAATAATTGTGATTTACAGAGTGTTTCCCGCACTGTGTAAATCCCGTTCTTTTTTTTGTTATTGCCATTATAGACTCAATTGTTAAACAATTGCAATGTTATATAGATAATTATCTATTTTTAAAATAAAAATCAATCGCTTCACTTGTTATTTCTCTCATTTCTCTATCTGTTTTAAAGGCTTCTTGTTTAACCATTCTGTGTTGTTCATCATAAACCACAAGCACCCTATCTTTCTTTTCTTTTTTCTTTTTATCTACTGGAACAGTTTGATTACCTCTACCAACATAATTAATATTTTTCAAATTGCTATTATCTTTGCTCATTATTATTCCTCCAATTCCTTAATTCTTTCATTTAATTCATCTGCAACAGCATAATACATCTGCATTATCTTTTTATCATATGGTCTGTTTTCTGTAATTCCATAAAGTCCCCATCGCTTTACTACTTCACTCGATTTTATTTTATTATCAAATACTAGAGTATCAAATTCTGCTTTAAAACGAGCCATAATTTCATTATCTACATAGCCCCTCGGATTGACAAGGTAGTTTACAATACCAATCAAATTCAATTCCGGATTATATTCTGTCATACGCTTTAAATACTCAATGTATTTTACAGAACTCATAAAACTATCTTCTTCACTCTTACTGGCGATGATCCCATAATCACTGGCACATACTACATTATTCATCATTAAGTCTGTGCTGGGTCTTGTATCTATGAATACATAATCATAATCATCAGCAATATCTTTTAATAATGTATGCAGTAAATAGAATCGTGCCTGTTTATCTAAGCCACTGATAGAATCGTGGAAGCGTTCCAAATGCCAATCCCCCACCATTAAATCTAAGTTGTCTGTGATATTAATTATAGCTTTTGTGAGGTCTGCTTGTTCGATTGCCCCCATAAACCTATCTTCTTCTTGGGGTAAATCCGATATATCTTTCTTAAATGTCTTGGATATTTTATCTGTTAAATTAGTTTGTGGGTCGGTATCTATCGCCAGCACCTTATATTTTTTATGTTCGGAGTAAATGTATGCCATTACTTCTGTTAGTGAGCTTTTCCCTACTCCGCCCTTATGGTTTCCGAAAAAAATAACCGTCATTTTATCACTTCCTTATACTGATAATATCCATTTAGTAAATTTCATAGGTGCTACTATAAATATATATGCGAAAACAAGTAATAGTTTAAACAAGCTAAAACCTCCTTATGAAGCCATTTTATCATTAATTAACTACTTAATCAATTAATTGATTAAGTAGTTAATTATACTTTCATCTTAAACTTCCAAAATTGCGTATGTTACTTTCTCTTTTTCAAAGTACACCGTTTCCCAAACTTCATCATCTTCAGTTACATCATCATAATATTTGAAATCATGGTATCTTACTTTATTCGCTATATCTAGTGGCTCATGAATCCCCTCTTTATAAAGGGTCTTAAATATAGTCATTTCATCAGTAAACATTGTTACTAGCACTCTAACTGTATCAACTACATCATCTAACGCTGTATAGTCATCAAACCTAGCCCAATCGCTTTCAATGTCAGTTATAATACAATCATCATAATTATTATATATCTCTCTCAATGTACTATATAAATGCTCGTGAGCCTCCTTTGTACCGTTCCCAATTAGTAAATCAAACCACTCACTTTTTTCATTCGTATCTGGATTTTCAAGTTTTATTTTTATCATTCAAATCTTCCTTTCTGTTTTGATTTTTGGTTTTGACTTTGGCATTTAAAACTTTTGCTTGGCGAAAGTCTGTACCGAAAAGGTATGAAATTTCCCTTTTGCATGTGCGACAGCAATATGACTAGCAAATTGCCGTAAACAGGAAAGCCACACTCTCCCGATCTTGGAGAGTGCTGCTTTAGACAAAAAGTTTTTATCAGCGTAGCGGTTAAGTAAAAAGTTTTTGCGACTGTTTACGGCAATTACGAAACACAGCAAAAAACGTGCGAAGAGTACAGATACTCGCACGTTTAGGGCTGATGTTGAGTTAGTCATATTAATAGTGAGCCACTTTGTGGCGAACGTGTCGCTAAGCAAAAGGAAATTTATAATGCCTTAAATAGAAAAGGACTTGCCGACAGCAAGTCCTTTCATTTTCTTCTAATCCCTTTCCGTCAAAGTTAATTTTTATTTAAGGTCAATTTATTGATCTTAAATGCAAAAATTAAACCCGATTGATTCTATTAGGGCGATTTTAAGGCAAGTTAGTATCATTATCATGGATACTCCATCACTAACTGCTTTAAAATCGCTTGTATTAATGGCTTTCTTTTAGAAAGTTGCTTAAATCAATCAGATTTAAGCAAACCCGATTGATTTTAATATAAAAACTCCCCTAGTCAATCGACCAGGGGAGTTTTTAGTTTATCTAATATTCCACTTCATCTAAAGTAATAAAGATAATCTTCATATGACATTTCAGAGTGCCAATCTGTATAAAAAATATATTCTCCATAATCTTCTGGTACTATTTCGGAGATTGTTTTTTCAGCACATTTTTCACTGCAAAATGTATTGTCATCTTCTGTTAAAAATCCCGCATTAAATATCTCCCTACATTCATTATTTTCACATACTCTAAATCCTAAATGCTGTTCCATATCTTCTAAATCGCTTATTTTACTATCTAATCCATTTTCAATATCTTCTTTATTAATTCCTTGTTCATTCGCAAGTAGAATAAATATTTCTTTACTTTCTTTTGATAATTCCTCTACATAAACTTTTCTCATTTTAATCTTCCTTTCCTTTTTAATTGATTAACCAATTAATTAATTAATTGGTTAATCAAAGTATTTTTTTAGAACGGCATATCATCATCTTCAAAATCGAGTGGACTTTCAAATTTTTCGTTACTCTCTTTTTGTTCTTCTTTACCTTTGCTTTTCTTTTTTACTAGCGAGAAGAAAAATGCGAGTGCATATGTTCTAGTTCGCTTTTCATCGTTTTTATTGGTGTAGTTCTCAACCTTTAATTCTGCATTTTCCAGTGCTATCATATCGCCTTTTTCAGCTACTTTTTTAAGGTTTTCAGCACCTTTACCTAATATCGTAAATGGAATAAAATTCACTTTCTCTCGATTACCTTTGTCTGTAACAGCAATGCTGTTATTCACAACTGGCATTTCTTTTTCCCCTACATACTTAACTTCTACGTCATGTGCTACTCTTCCAATTAGATTTAAACTGTTCATTTGAATCTTCCTTTCTGTTTTGATTTTTGGTTTTGACTTTGGCATTTAAAACTTTTGCTTGGCGAAAGTCTGTACCGAAAAGGTATGAAATTTCCCTTTTGCATGTGCGACAGCAATATGACTAGCAAATTGCCGTAAACAGGAAAGCCACACTCTCCCGATCTTGGAGAGTGCTGCTTTAGACAAAAAGTTTTTATTAGCGTAGCGGTTAAGTAAAAAGTTTTTGCGACTGTTTACGGCAATTACGAAACACAGCAAAAAACGTGCGAAGAGTACAGATACTCGCACGTTTAGGGCTGATGTTGAGTTAGTCATATTAATAGTGAGCCACTTTGTGGCGAACGTGTCGCTAAGCAAAAGGAAATTTATAATGCCTTAAATAGAAAAGGACTTGCCGACAGCAAGTCCTTTCATTTTCTTCTAATCCCTTTCCGTCAAAGTTAATTTTTATTTAAGGTCAATTTATTGATCTTAAATGCAAAAATTAAACCCGATTGATTCTATTAGGGCGATTTTAAGGCAAGTTAGTATCATTATCATGGGTACTCCATCACTAACTGCTTTAAAATCGCTTGTATTAATGGCTTTCTTTTGGAAAGTTGCTTAAAGCGATTAGATTTAAGCAAACCCGACTGATTTTAAAATGAAAAAGCCACCAGTTTAACTGGTGACTTTGTTTTCAAATTTAATGCCTTGCATGTGGTCGCATGCTTTCTGTGCTTGCTGGGACGCTTTAATTATCATTGTCTTATCGTTTTTTAGTACCTTTAACCATGAAGCAATGTAGCTTGCTGAATTATCTATTGTTTTATTTTCAATACCGACCACCGCACATAACATTGAAGCGCCTATCTCTGCGACCAGTTCCTCCTTGCTGTATCGTTCACTGCCGAACTTATCCATTTGACTGACACCCTCTCTGTTCAGCCTTTCTGCATGTCCTGTACTGTGTACTAATTCATGAAATAGTGTGCTGTAGTATTCATGAATTTTTGGGAAACTTGTTTTTGGTGGCACGTTTACTTTGTCAAAAAACGGCTGATAATATGCCCCACCTTCCTCGAAAGTGATTCTCGGTTTACCTATATAATCATCAACCAACTGTTCAGCAGATTCTATTGGGTCATGTTCAAAGGTTTCTATTTCTTGTTTAGGCTCAATGCCTTCTGTCTGTTTCCCAACTTGGAACACCCTGTAATATCTTAGCATTGGGATTCTTGCGTCTTGTCCTGTTTCTTCATCTTCAATATCTAGCATTTTCCAAAATACAACGATTTGACTTTTTTCGCCTTTTTTAACTTTACCGCCACCCTCTTTTATCTGTTTGAATGTGGCGTACTCTCCACCATTCAGCAGTAAAGCATTAATGCCTCTGTATGGTTTTTGCGTTTTCCAATTTCTCGCAATGCCATTTTTAAATGGCTTGTTCCATGGTATAGTGCCTTCTTCCAACTTCTCGATAATTTGGTTTGTTACCATTTCATAGACTTTTTTACTCATTTTAATCTCCCTTTCTTTTTTAACTGGTTAAACAGTTAATCAGTTAATTGTTTGATGTTTTGGTTTTGACTTTGGCATTTAAAACTTTTGCTTGGCGAAAGTCTGTACCGAAAAGGTATGAAATTTCCCTTTTGCATGTGCGACAGCAATATGACTAGCAAATTGCCGTAAACAGGAAAGCCACACTCTCCCGATCTTGGAGAGTGCTGCTTTAGACAAAAAGTTTTTATCAGCGTAGCGGTTAAGTAAAAAGTTTTTGCGACTGTTTACGGCAATTACGAAACACAGCAAAAAACGTGCGAAGAGTACAGATACTCGCACGTTTAGGGCTGATGTTGAGTTAGTCATATTAATAGTGAGCCACTTTGTGGCGAACGTGTCGCTAAGCAAAAGGAAATTTATAATGCCTTAAATAGAAAAGGACTTGCTGACAGCAAGTCCTCTCATTTTCTTCTAATCCCTTTCCGTCAAAGTTAATTTTTATTTAAGGTCAATTTATTGATCTTAAATGAAAAATTAAAACAGATGGCTCTGTATTTAAAAGGGTTTGATATTGAGTTTAATTTACTTTGATTTCGATATGAGTTTAAAGACATTTATACCTATAAATATTGATAGTTAAGTTGATATGTAAATCGTCTTTTAAATCATCGTTTAAAAGACAAATATATTCGCCCTATTATACAGAACATATGTTCTGTATAATAGAACAGTAAGGAGATGATAATTATGATATGTAATTATGAGGGATATGACTATCGTGAGATACCTGTGGAATACTTGGATAATAATATTCCGCAAGGTAGAGGTATGATTAAATGGCAAGCCTTTAAAACAATGCCAGAGCAGTATGAAAGAATAGATAATATGATTGAAGAACAATCTAAATGTAATCCACCCAGCTTTGATAATGACACTCTCATGTATATTGAAGCGCAAGTGAGAAGTAAATTAAATAAATCAGTAGTAATAAGGTACTGGAATAATGGACATGAAATCGCTCTTGAATGTATTATTGAATATATAGATGATAAATCAAAAATGGTAATTGTAAATAAAGAGAATGAATTGATTTATATTAAATTCAAATATATATATGGTCTGATGTAAAAGAGGACTTGCAGATCGCAAGTCCTCTTTATTTATATTAAATTGTAAACGTGAGTATATACGCAATCCTCAAATGTTTTATAATCCATTTTTTCCCCTGTATTTTCTTCTTTTATATATCTTCCATTCTTGCTTTCCATTACTTTTAGATTCGGATAATAAGCAATGTATTTTGTTAAATAGGGAAAAGATTTATTGTAATGTACTGTATAATCTTCAATGCAATTATCTTCAAATGCAGTAATTAATAATGCTACCCTATACAGGTCTTTTTGCAGTCTTGTTCTCACGATTAAATACCTCCTATAATCCATTTATTCCAATTTCCTTTTGGTGTGAACCAACGGCAACCCTAAAAACCCAAAAGCTGTCGGTAGGCATTTTTGATACCTCACGGTATCTGCCTACCGGCTTTTTAGTTTATTCAGGGTTGCTTTTCCCACCAAAAGTTTTCTCGGCATAAAAATTTACACGTCATGAGATAATCTTTTTTCTCTCTTTGCATAATCTAAAAATTCCTCGTCTAGCTGTTCTTCTAAATTAAAGTTTGTATATCCAAAGTCATTTTTACTAACATTCCAGACCGTAGTGAACGGCTGATCGTTGTGAACAGGGGGACAATAGATAATAATATATTTTGGTTTTTTAGCGTACTTATACGCCTTTTTAATGCTTGTAACAAGTCCATTATTTATTTGATTGATGAAACTTGGAATGTTTTTTAAATCATCATAAACATGGTATAAATCTTCTTCATACTTAAAAAGAAAAGTGGAGGTTTCAGATTCAGATGGGCTTTTAGGATTCCTAATAACTAGAGTTGAAACTTCTCCCGATTTTAGGTTTTCATCTACACTTAAATTACTTTCCAACCCTTTATCATTTTGGGGCTTAAACATTGACCAGCACTCCTATCCATTAATCTCTTTATTACTAATTTCTTTTACATTATTGATTTTAAGGTTACTTGATTCTTCAACCATATCTATAATACCGATATGCTGATTCTTTAAAATATCCTTTGTATCATGATTAATCACTTCCATATCAATCACATACATATATTCATTATCACGTTCGGAAGTCGATTTATATATCTTTACATCTTGTAAGGATATATCTGTATCTTGTGTGCCACCCTCGTTGGTCTCGGTATCAGAGAATTGAGCAGTTATCTTTTCTTTAAAATCATCACTGACAACTTCATCTAAATTCCTAAAGTCCTCTAACTTATTTTTTGTGTACATATCTTCAATGAATTGGCTTATATTTTGTTCTAATTCATAAGGGGCTTCATTAGTCGGTGCAGATTCTTCACTTTCATCAGTGCGTTCTTCGGCTTTACTTTCGACAGATTCAGTAGTATCTTCTAAACTTTCCTGTGTCGCTTTTTCTTGCTGTTCAAGGTTATCATTCCCACATGCCGTAAGTAGTGATAGCGTGAGCAGTAATCCAATTGTTTTCCTCATATAATCCCCCTTATCCATCACTATCTTCTACTTTGCTTGCTCTATAATCTTTCACTAAGGTGTCATACCATCTGACGGCACTATCAATGCTGTAATGATTATTTTCCAATACATCTAAATGTAAATGAGGGGCTGTACTTTTACCGCTATTTCCAACCGCACCTATATGTTGTCCTTTTTTTACTTTATCGCCTTTACTTACAAGATTCCCAGCATTATCTTTTGTATTTAAGTGCATATAATTTACTACTAAATTTGGGCTGTTAGTCGGTCTGATTCTAATATAATTCCCTAAATCATCAGAACTTAGGGCTTGGGCTAGTGTACGCCCAGCAGGGTAATTTGGTCTATCTTTTACAGATTCAATGACTTCGCCATCTACAAGGGAATATACAGGCGTTCGCATTGGTACAGAGAAATCATATCCGGGGTGTCCACTGTAATGTCCGATACCACCAGTCATTTGATTTAAAAATAATTCTGTATCAAGAGGGAGTGCCATATCGCCTACAACCATACCTTTACCTCCGCCTCCTTTACCGAGCATAGTAATATCATCTATACCAGCAGTTATAAACGAGGCATTATCTTTATAAGCGTTGTAGTGTTCCATAACATTAGATACATAGCTACTATCATGGTTATAGCTAAAGACCGCACTTTCAGTGTCGGAATTAACACCATCTTTTTCTAACTTCTTAGCAGTAGCACTCAATGCGTCTGATAGTTCCATTGGGTCGGCTTTGCCATTATCATTGCCATCAACACCCTCCCCACCGTACTGTGCAATCTTATCGGGATCTGTATAAACCTCTTTCGGGACGTCAGCATTTCCGAGCGTACCATTGCACCCGCCATAGTCCCAGCCTACCCATGTACATTTCATGAATTGAGTATGACCGATTGCACCAGCCGATGAAACAGAAGTATTACTACTGAACACTGTTTCCACTCGATGGATTGAAGCCAGTATCTCCCAATCGACATTATATTTGTCTGCAATTTTTTTATAAATATCTTCAAATTCTTCGGGTATCTCATTGAGTGAATATGAAGCAAGCGGATTTTCAACATATCCTCCGTTGACACTGTATTCACTGATATTATGTTCTTGAACATCTTGGCTTTGTCCCATCATAACAGTGATGAGTAACAACCCAACAAAGGAGAGAATGAGGAATAAGAATATTGGAATCAATACTCTTATTCCGACAGTTTGAGTCAATTTCCGTCTGATTTTTTTCTTAACTTGTTTCTTAACGTACTCTTTGGACATACTGCCTACACTCATTTAATTACTCCTTTCTTTTGTTCTTGAATGTATCAAATGTTTTTTGACGCTGTGATTTATTTGATACATGTTTATTTACGTCCACTTTCTGATGGTTTTCTTCTTGCTTGGGGGGAGTAGGACGCTTTGACTGTTTAACAGGCTTTATACGGTTATTCATTTCATTAATGCTGTCATTGGCTCGTCCTTTTACATTTCGGTTTTGCCGTCCTTGTTGCGTGTGTTTGGCACGATTTGGTGTCTGTCCTACGCTGTTTGATTGTGGCGTATTTTTGCGGTTTAATACTTTTGCATTGCGTTGCGGACTATTACTCTTATCCATGCCCTTTAGATTACTTTGTCTTGATGGTGTGTCTGTCCGATTTACAGCAGACTTTTTATTTAATTGTGTCGGTTTCCGATTATCAATACGACCCTCTTTTGATTCAAAGTTTTTTGAGTTCCTTACAGCAGACAATTTGCGATTTCTGTTTGATTTGGCTTTATCACTCGATGGAGTATTGATTTTGTTAGCTTGATTATTTTTAGTATCTGAATTGCTGTCAGTTGCTGTTCTATTTTGGCTTGGCTTACTGTTGTTTTGAGATTGCGGTTTATCATTAATAAATTGATTGCTACCTACATTGCGAGCTGAACTGGTATTTTGAGCATTGTGGCTGATATTGGAACGGCTGTATTGCTCTGTGTTTGCTGTGTCTTTATTCTCTGATGTATTTATCTGATTATCTTTAGCTGTCTGTTCTGACCTATATGAAGAAGTGGCAGATTCTCTATTTTCGCTTTGGTTTGTATTCAATTGTTGGTGCTGGGCATTATTATTATTGCGGTTAATGTCAGTAGTTTCTTCATTGATATTTCCGCTTTCTTTCATATCCGATTGGCGTTGATTATTTTCAGTTTCTCTTACATCACTTTGTACAGCAGACTGGCGTTGACTGTTTTCAGTTTGATTATTTTTTAGTGTATCTTCTTGCTTATTCATCTGTTCATCTTGTTGCTGTTTTTTATTCTGATAGTCGCTAAAGCTGGTTACATTATCTCGTTTATTTTGTTGGGTATTCATGTCTTGATTGTCGGTCTGATTTGTATTTTTACGGAAGTTTGATTGTGATTGTTCTGTTTCGCCTTTGTTTGCGAAAGCCGTCGCACCCTGTCTTTGGTTGCTTTCTTTAAAGTCTTTGGCGTTGTGGTCTTTAAAACCAGCTTGCCTAGTTGCTGTCGATTTCATACGGTGTCCCATATTGCTCATACTCCGTCCAAAACCTTGTCCACTTGCTTCTGAAGCATTGATACTACTTGAATCAGAGATTGTGTCCAGTGCGCTGTTACGGTAGAAATAAAGCATGATTGCTGAAATCGCAAGCACCACTTGAAATACAATGGCTTGTATCATGCCGTAGTTTTGAATCGTATAAGTAATCTGCATGATCGCCATGACGAAAATCATATAAAATACGAGAATGGCTTTATATAGAATCAGTTGAAATACCTTGCGTGTATATCCAATTATGATTTTTTCAAATGATGATATTAAACTTAAAAAGAGCACGAAAGGGAGCATAACAAGGGCAATTATCATACCAATCTGTAACATGTACCGTATAGCAGCGAGGACAATATAAATGAAGCCTTGCACCAATAATGAGATGAAGTACATAAATATTTTCCCAATCTGTGTACTGGCGTTGGCACTGTTCACGTTGTTATTATTCATATCCTCAAATTCATATTCTGCTATTGTACTTCTTGTTTCTTGTCCTTCCTCATTAAATGGACTGGCGTCAAGATAATCATAGACTTTATAATCTTCCTCTCTTTCGCCATTTATCCTTGAAACACTGGTATCTCCATACTGTAAATCGAGATACGGTTGAAGCAGTAATGCATTATATATCCTATTTTCCATATTAATGGCTGTATCTTGTGTGCCATAATTAACCTCTTGACCTGTTAAAAGTGAGGGCGGGGTGGCAATTAACGTATTTTCAATGTCTTTTGATATGCCATTGACCAATCCGATATAATTAAATTTTTCGGATTGTATCGAAAAAAGTAATGTAAGGGACACTAAAGTGAGTAACAGTATCTTAAAAAATGCGCCCCAATCTTGCTTTACAAACCCTCTAATTGTGATTGTTACGCCAACAAATGCCATTCCAAAGACAAGTAGATTGTTGATGATTTGTCCTGCTGTACTACTGGTAAAGCTATTTAAGTTCGGCATTAACATTTCCAGCAAGTCCACATTGAACATATGATAGACAACTGTTGAAATGACATCTGCCACCACTGTATAGGTTGACCATGCCAAATCTCGTACACCAACTAAAATATTGTTTCCTGTCTTACTTGCCACATCCCACCAGTTTTCATCAGCATGGGACATGAGTTCATAATGCATGAGATCATCGTAATCTTTAGAGCGTCTTTCCTCGAATGTTTCTTCCTGTTGCTCGAAGTAACTATCAAATTCTTCTTCAGCACTAGTTCCTGTATCAGCAAGGAGTGTATCTGATGATAGAAATACCACGACAACAGCTAAGAAAAGGATTTTTAAATATCTAATCTCCTACACCTCCCTTACTGATAATTCACTGATTCACAAGTGCCTTCGACTATCTCATACTGACCTAATCTTTTAACTTTATCATCAGTTTTAAAAATTCCTATTTCACTTTCATATTCATCATCATCAGTTTTATATTGATATATATAATCCACATTCTCATTTCCGAGTGGATGTTCAGCTTTACAGATATTTGTGATGATAATATCTTCTTTCTTATAATCATCTATTATTGATTTTGGTAAGAATGATTCAGCCACTCTTGTTTGTACTTTATCTAGTGTCTCGTCTGATATGTCGTATGGATTGGCATTACTGCCACATGCTGTCATGACTAACGCCAGTACTGGGACTACAATTAACTTCTTCATTTTCTCCACCCCTTATAAAGTTTTGCATTGTTCAGTATTAGAAAAATCGCCTAAAATATTCACTTCATTTGTTTCTTTGTTTAATCCAACATTGAGTGTTTCTTCATCAAGTTGAGCAATAAAGACATGCTCATAATTATTAGTGGTAAGTGTCTCCGTATTGACTTCACATATCTTGTCTACTGCCACATCAGATGTATCATTTATATTTTTTAGTGAGAGAGGAAAGTATGAATAACTTTCCTCTTTAATTTTTTCTATATCATCTTCTGAATAACCATACGGAATGGCTTTTGAACAACTGGCTAATAGAATAATACTTATCATCAAAGTGATTGTTTTATATTTATCCATAATAATCTTCCTCTGCTTGCACAAGCGTATTCTCTTTGTCTGTTGTCTTAAATGCAGTAAACATATCATCAAATAGAATATCCACTGCGATGACCTCGTTTCGTCCTTTATGGTCTTGATACAGACACATACCAGATTTTAAATACTCTATCATCTGTATGTTTTCTTGATTTTGTTTAATACCAAAGAAATCAAGCAAAGAATCAATGCTTTCATTGGATTTTGGTTTAAATGACATTTTACAGCCTATCAACTCTTTAAAGGTTTCCGTATTGTAGTCATCAAAGGCTTGTGTAATGAGTATGATGTCGGTTTTTAGAGAGCGACCTGTCCGCAACGTTTCGTTAATCAATTCTTCGCCTTGTCTTGAACTTCTTAATATCCAAGCCTCGTCTATATAGATCGCAGCGTCCTCATTTACATCTCGACTGAAAATATATACATAGCGTGAAATGGCTGTCATTATTGAAGTGCCTAGTTTTTCAGCGTCCGTTTGACTGCCTGTATTTTCGTTGTCATTGCCTAGATTAATACCTTGAATACCGAGTACCGAGATTTGACTATCGAAAGCTAACGGCTTGCTGTCTGGCTTGCCAAAAAGCACCTTGCCTAGCCCTGTATTAAATCGTTCTATAAACTTGCCTAGACTGTTATCTTCTTCTTTAATACGTTCTAAAGCACCAGTCATCGTGGCTTTCTTCTTGTGTGTCTGCATTTCGTCCTTGATGGCACTTGTAATGATGTTGGATAACTCCCTATCATCGTTCTTAACACTCCCCAGCGACAAGAAGATTTGCTCTGCTGTTTGCAATGCGATTTCGTCCTCGTCTTTCAAAAATATTAGTGGGTCTAAACTTCCTCTATACCGTTCTTCGCTTGATAAGTGCGTAAAGTTGATGTTTTTATAAATTTGAGCAATCGCACTATCTTCTCCAAACTTATCTACTGCATTTTTAAAATTCCGTTCATACTCGTTTTTAGGGTCTACATATAAAATTTTAGTTCCGAAAAATGCAGACCATGTAAACATATATTTTGAAGCCATTGATTTCCCACTACCTTGTGGGCCAGTAATCAGCATATTACCGTTTGTATGGCTTGCCCCTTTTAAATCGTACTTTGTTAAAGCTGGGTATAAAAAGACAGTGCCATTGTTCTTAAAACGAGCTTCAGATACATCTTTCAATCTTAGGTTAGTAATGTTCTTTCCAAATGGAAATCCGTAGTTATTACCAACCTTTTTATCAAGATCAATTGCAGACTGTGATAAATAAAATGGGTCTATAATCTGTTCAAAATAATTATATTTGCTTGTTGTGGCAAATAAATTAGTATGGAATAAAATTAATTGGTCTACATTAGGCTGTGTGATTTTAAAATCAGTGCCGTTATAGTAATCTTCAATACTTTTTATCCGTCTTTTCAGTTCTTCCAGTGATTGCGCTGATACTACAATATTCATATTGAAGTACATTAGATTGGTATGATTTTTTTTAATATCATCTAGTAGGACTGTTAAGCGTTCACTTGCCAGCGAGACCACATCGTCCTCGTCTATCTGTTCGCCTGTCTGTATTTCCTTATCAAAGTTTTTAAGCCGATTTCTATACTTTCTCACATAGCCCTCATCTTTTGATTTCGGATTAAATTTATACTTAAAATTAATTTCTAATGGGAAATTAAAAGTGCTTTTAAGACTATCTATAAATTTAAAGCCATTGATTAAAGCAGGCATTTCAATAATTGGTAAAGTCGCTATATATTCAGTATGCTCTTTATGTTCAATTGTGATATATCCAGTATGTTGAGTGATAATACCCTCTGTTACATTGTAGTTATTTTCAATTTTTTCGGGTATTCCCTCTGTACGATGATAAAAATAATAGGTATATCTATATATTTGTTCTTCAGATAAAGGTTTAAATGATTTAAAATATCCGACATGATCTAAAAAGACTTCTTCTGACTTTTTAGCATCTTTAAATTCATTTTTATGTTGTGCAGTTTTGAAGATAAAACGTTGTAAATCATTTGAAACCCTTTCAGCAAAACGTTTACTCAATTCCATTAAATCAGCAGAGATTTCATACTCGCTATCGTTTAATTGAACAGAGAATACAATATCATGCTCATAATTCGACATTTCATCTGTTAAAACTTTAGCGGAGTTTTTTAAATAAAAGCGACCCACTTCATCGAAAGTAGATGAACTTTTTCTATCATCAATAAACTTTTCAATGGTCTTATCTAAATGCGTTTCAAAGTCTGACGGTCTTGGAATCAAATGGAAAGACCATTTGTAATCTTTGTTATTTAAAAAATTAGCGGTGTTCTCGACATAGCGTAAATAATCTTCATCATCATTGATTTTAAGATAGGAGTAATCCAGTTTATAAAAACCCCACACCTCATTATTTTTGTTCAGTATCATATTGTCTTGAACATCAACGTATGGAAATTCTAGTGTTTTCAATCAATCATCACTCCTTTTAAATGCTTCATATTGTATCGGTTTTCCAAAACTTTCATCGACTTCTATATCATGTTCAAAAGATATATGACGAGTGCGATAGAATGTGTATCTATCTTTAAAATAGTCATGTATCGGCTTGTAATCATAATTCAAGCTGAATACTACAATTAACGTGATCGCCACGCCAGCGACCAGAACAATCAGCCAATTATTCAAAATAAATAGAAGTGTATCTGTACTGCCAATTCTTATTGATATAGTCATCAATATAAGCATTAAGAAAACAGCAAAGACCCCTGTGATAATCTTCTTTAATTCAATCCCCTTTGAAAATTGAATCTCATACTTGGTACCTTGAAATATCTTATATATTTTAATGGGGTATTTTAGTTCTTGTGTATAGTTGTTCCCCATGATTTTTACGTCATTTTTCATATATAGCCACTCCTAATTATTAAAAATGAGGACAGAATCTACGCTTCTGCCCTCTACTTTTAACTTCAACTTATCCGAAAAGTGCGTTACCCCATGTTCTTGCCAATTCTTGCAATTGTGGCCCGAAGAATACAACTATCATACATAGCAAGCCCATGATTAAACCGCTGAAGAATCCCATCCAGTCCTCGCGTAGATAAGATATGACGGCTCTGACTGCCATTATAACTAGGATAATAAAGCCTATTTGGGACACAATATTTTCTGCTATATTGGATACATCAAACATGATTTCACCCCCTTTTAATGAAAGCCTATATATTTCAAGCTATTCAATATTATCAACAATGTACCTATCATCGTAATACAGTAGAGTAACTGTATAATTATTTGTGGTAATAAGATTTGTGTTTTCATCTTGATACTTCACATCGACAACTGCTGTTATTTTTGATTGATCCTTTTCATTAAAGGAGAAGGCTTTTAGTACATTAAATTCCACTAATTCTTTCTCGCCTATGCCTCCATCAAAGTTACTAATTAACCTTACATTCTCATTGTCTTTACCATATGCCGTAAAGAAATCATTTAACGTAGTCTTAAACTCTGATATATCTGATTGAGTAAGTTCCTCGCCTTTATATTCTCGTTCTGTAACATCATCTTCTGATACATCAGCAACTAATTTTGTATCAATTTCTTTCGGCTTTTCTATCACTGCATAACCCTTATTTTTCGCCATGATTGGCA
>NZ_AP043833.1:0-72666 GCF_055379195.1 Salinicoccus jeotgali
ATTATATTATCATTTTCAACTTTATCTAGGAGATCTTTAATTGCTCGATTAATGAATTGACTTTTATATCCGTATTTTTCTTCAGCTAATTTATCTAGACGATTTATTAGGTCTTTTTCAATGATAAATGTAGGCCGTATATGGGTGTTTTCTAGTTTATTTTCTTTTTGATAAATATAATTAAATTTCTGTTTACTAGATGGGGAATGGGAAGAGTTTTTTTGTGTTCCTTGGTTGAGTTCTTTAAAGATATTTTCTAGTTCTTTTTTTGTCATGTTCTCATCGTTTAAGTAAAATTTAAAAGCGGATTTTTATTAGGGTTTTATGTATTTTTCCTTAGTGAATTATATAATTAAGAATATCTTATTTTAATACTAAAATGAAATATAAGGTTTAATCGGAGGGAATAAAATAGATTTAGAGACTTCTGAATTAGTTACTTAATTCGCTGCTGAGTTAGCGAAAATATCTTATGAGTGGATCCTTTCTAGGATGGAACAAGCGAAACTTTAAAAAAAAGAGTGATGAGCAACAGGAGATTTATCAAGAGATAATTATCAAATTGATGAATGATAAAGCTGAATTGGAACTTATTGCGGGTGAATATAAATCCAGATATGAGAAAGTTAATATTAGTGACGATGATATAGAGTACCTTCAATCTTCACTTGAGAGACTTGAGAGACTTGCAGAGATTCTAAAAAATTATGGTGTTGTTCCTGTAGGGAAAGATGAAGATGTGAGAATGGTTATTGATTTATTTAATAAAGATACATTAAAGACTGCGCAGTTGTTAGGTTTTAATTATAGAGAAGCTATTGGAGAACCTCTCACGGTAGCTTGTGCAAATGTAATCAATAACAAAGTGGGTAATACTAGAACGAACCAGTCAAAAAGGTAGGAAATAATCTTAATTAGAGATGTTTACTGAGATTCTTTTATTGAAAATATAATATCGGACAATATATATGGTCCAACAGAAGGGGTGGATGCAGGTGGGTACGGTTACAGTGCGTTTGAATGCTAAGGAACAGGAAGTGTTTGAAGCCTATGCTGAGCGCCACGGCGTGCTTCTGTCTACGATGATGAAGCATGCGCTCGAAGAACGTATAGAAAATGAATTTGACATCGCAGTTCTTAAATCTTATGAGTCCGATGTTCAAAATGATGGCGTGACGACTTATGACTACGATGAAATGAAGAAAATGCTGGATTTATAGCATGATAATTGGACCGACGTCCTTAACGGGGTGTCGGTCTTTTTTCCCCAGAAAAGAGTGCTTGGTTTATCCTGAAAAAAAAAGACGAGCGTATGCCCGTCTATTCATCTATGATGCGTTTCATTGCATCTTTATATACTTGTGATTTATCGCGTTTACCGATGGCAATGACTTGTATGACTTCCATGCGACCTTCCACTTCACGAAAGACGATACGGAGCCCCTGCTTTTTGAGCTTGATCTTGTTGCATCCCTTGAGTTCGTCCCGGAGTGCCTCTCCTGCTTGCATACCGCGTTCCTTGATGCGCTTTAAGCCTTTCAGAATCAACTGTTTCTGACTGCCGTCGAGTTTTTCATAGTCCGACTTGGCGTATTCTGTGAGTTCTACAATATACATTGATTACTCCCAGCCGTCGTTTTCATCAAGTTCAATGTCATCGAGATTGATGCCTGTGGCTTCTTCAACACTATAGGTTTTGACGTTGGTATCTTTGAGGCGTTCTTTGACGATGAGTTCATCGATGCGGTCATACAGTGCTTCGATTTCGTTATTCATGTTTTCATACTGTTCTTGCGTCAGGACAACCCCTGCGACTTTGTCGCGATTGAAGATATAGACGCCATTATTTCGTTCTTCGGCCTCTTTGAAGATGGTCATCGGGGATTTCTTTACATCGGAGATGCTTTTGAATGGTACATCTAAGGTTTTCATGCTATCCCTCCTCTAATCCATTTAAGTATAGCACGAATAAAAGTTTTTTAAAAGTCTTTATAATATACTTTTAACCAGGGTCTGTCGGTCTTTTTTTGCCAACAGTCCATTTGCTCGAAGTACCAGATAACTCCAGGACGGATTACTGAC
This sequence comes from Salinicoccus jeotgali, assembly GCF_055379195.1. NCBI lineage: Bacteria > Bacillati > Bacillota > Bacilli > Caryophanales > Staphylococcaceae > Salinicoccus > Salinicoccus jeotgali. The sequence continues at coordinate 2,083 of NZ_AP043833.1, forward strand.
CGGCTTCGCCGTCGAGTTGCTCGCGCAATATGCGGGCAACTTTTGGACTCAACACAATGTTGCCACCAGCAAGCACCATATTGTCCTGGGATGACTCCTCAGTAATCATACAGGTCATCATCGTATCCTGCCGCCACGGTGGCGATACGCGCTACACGACAGAAGTCCTCGCCGTCGGTGCTAAGACACCGGAGGAAGCCATAGAGACTGCCAAGCGCAAGTAGAAGAAGCATTACCGCTATGTGTGCCACCGGGTCGAAACCACCCCGGAGACCCGGCTCCTGCAAGGAGAAATTGCATTCCGCATCAAGCGTGACACAAAGGGCGACCGGTTGACCTATCATCCGATGCGTAGAGGCTGACCGCCTAGCAGAAACGAATATATCGAAAAAGTTGTTCTAAATCAGAAAGGAAGAGATACCATGACCGACATCGTCATCCATTACGTCAGCGGAAAAGCTGACCACATCTACGACCTGGCGGGCGTTCGTGCCGCAGCCGACGAATTAATACTGTTTCATAAAGACCCCGATACCGGGGAGATCATCAAAGAGTATATCCGATATGCGTCCATCGCCTCATATTCAGTTACGCACCATGTCTCCATCGAAAGGCGGGTCAGCTAGTATGCTCCAACGCATGCCACAGGACTGGGTACGTGCAATTACGCCCCATATATCCAATCCAAACGCGCTGTCGGCACTAAAATGCGCCGTGGACACGGAATACCAGAACCACACCGTGTTCCCCCAGCGCAGTCTGATTTTTCACGCGTTCCAAAGAACGCCGTATCGAGACGTCAAAGTGGTCATTCTCGGCCAGGACCCTTATCCGACACCGGGACACGCCACGGGGATGGCGTTCTCAGTACCCCAAAACGTCAAAATTGCCCGTTCCCTCTCAAACATCTTCAAAGAGCGACTCAACGATGTCGGGATTCCCGTCAGTTCGTCCGGCAATCTATCGCACTGGGCCGACCAGGGCGTCTTATTGCTCAATACGATCCTGACGGTAAGGTCCGGTGCGGCAAACAGCCACAAGTCAATCGGCTGGCAGCACATCATCGACCCTGTAATCGAAGCGCTGAACCATAAACCCCACCCCATCGTCTATATTCTGTGGGGCGGTCATGCACATGCCTACGAAAAACGGATCGACACGTCCAAGCATATCGTGATCAAAAGCAGTCACCCGAGCCCACTCGGTGCATACAAATCGGGCGCGCCGTTCATCGGGTCGAAATGCTTTTCACGAACAAACGCCGCATTAATCCGTCATGGGCTTACCCCCATCGACTGGTCGAACTGACTAATCGTAAGAAAAACCACGATATTAACGTGGTTCGGATTAGATCGGTTTTGATGAGCACCGGAAACTCGGGATACCCCCCTGTATTAAGTCGGTTTTGGGAAGTGCCGAAAACTTGGGCGATGCCCTGTATTAATATTGTTTTATTTGATATTGGTTGTCACATGTAAAAATAAAAATCATCCATGAAAATTCTCAGGCTGAAGTGTGTAAATGGATATGTATCAATTAATCCTCGTAAATCACCTGATAATTCGTGTCGGCTAAATCGATTTTAACAATATCAAACGCCTCATACCAATCATCTTGTTGAATTAATTTTTTGATTGTAGACACTAAAAAAGGATGAGAAAAATCATCAGTGTAAGGGTCATCTGAGTGTTTCGCTTTGTCTAATTTTTTAAGATATTCTAAAGCAAATTGCGGTTCGTCATTCCAAAACTGTCTGGCATTGCTTTCAATCCATGAATCAATATAATCATCTTTCTCTTGTTCATTTAATTGCTGTAGGCGTTCAGGGACTTCATTTTGATCTATATCAAACAGATATCCTTGATCATCGTGATAAAACTGTGTAAGCAATCCGTCACCAAAAGAAAAATCTTTGATAAAGTAATTGAGATTTTCATCGTCGATTTGATCCATAGCAAAGGTATCCAATGCTTCTGCTTTTGACTCAGCTTCGACAACTGAGATTTTACTATCTAATGCATAAACAACATATAAGTGACTCAAAATACTGCCTCCTTTAAAGTGTTTAAAAATAAAATGCTATTTATAGTCTGTCGATTTATAGTATTCATATTAGCAGAATTAATCCATGGATACTAATAAAAATAAATCAGAAGTACTGAGAGACATCGGTAAAAACATTCGTCAATATCGTAAGCAAAAAGGCTGGTCACAAGAAGATTTAGCATTTGAATGTGAGTTTCATCGCACATATATCGGCGCCGTGGAAAGAGGGGAGAAGAACATTACGATACTAAATCTATTGAAAATAAAAGAGCAACTGGGGGTGCGTTTAGTAGATTTATATCCAGAAGAATAATACATGTGATAGTCGGAAGTACCCATTTAAGAAATGTTTATCTTGAATGTTATATGCGCTTTGGCATTGTATGTAGAATGATTTTTTCTTTAACTACTCAAAAATCACTTTAAATTTGCATATATACTTTTGTATATATTTCTATTATTACACCAAAATAAGGCCGTTTTTATATATAAAACCATATATACTTAGCCGAAAACCATCCGGAAGAAAAATATGTCGGCACTGCCGACATATCAAGGGGTTTGAGGTTTTGCAGGATAGAAATCCGGAAAAACCTCCTTATGCTCTTTTACTTAAATTAACGATTTTCAAATTCTGGATTCATTCCTGGTATCCAAACTAACTTGAAGTTAGATGTCTTTTCAAAGCTCAAATAAGCCCATATGAGCATTTAAATGAATTTTAAGGGGTGTTTATATGGGTCTGGGTTAAGATAATCCATGAGGGCGCACTTATACGTCGCATACGATGTTTCTGCGGGAATTTTTCTTGCCTGTGCTAGAAAAAACAGTGGAGATCCATTTATGCCGAGAAAACTTTTGGTGGGAAAAGCACCCCTGAATAAACTAAAAAGCCGGTAGGCAGATACCGTGAGGTATCAAAAATGCCTGCCGACAGCTTTTGGGTTTTTAGGGGTGCCGTTGGTTCACACCAAAAGGAAATTGGAATAAAAAAATAAAAGGTCTGACTAGATAGAATTAGGCCTTTTATTTAATTTTGTGTAGTTTTAATATTAATTATTTTAAGTTACTTGTTGACCACCACAATAAGCAGTGTACATTACTAATTGGCCGGCAGTTGCTACTACGTTTGCTTTACCTACTGAACCTCCAATAGAACTTAGAACTATTCTCGCAACTTCCATCCAGGCGCCTCGTTCAACAGCACCAGCGATAGCATTAGCAAGATCTCCATTTACAGCAGCGATTTCAGTGCTGAAATAATTGGCTAGAATACATTTACTGTAGTCTACTATCCCATAGGTAGTTATTCCTGTTTGTTGTGCTTCATAGTTAGCTTGTGCTAGAACACCTTGGGCTGTTTCGTCTCCAGAATCTGCTCTTTCTTTAAGTAATTCATAATCATGTATAGTATAGTTGCCGTTTTTGTCTAATTTACCGACTTCTTCAAAATAGAATTGCATTTCTTTTGCTACTTCTTTTACTTCTTCTTCAGTAAAATTTTCAACTTCTGATGCCATAGTCACATTAGATAAAATTCCCGAGGAAGCGATTAAAATTATCGCTAGAGAAAGTATAATTTTCTTATACAAAAAATCACTCCTAATTTTTGAAAGATTTTATTAATACCCATATTGGAGATATCAAATAGGCAACAATCATTGAATAACTAGCAATAATAGCATTCCAATCTTTAGTCTTTTCTCCAAGTTCTGTACTAGCTGGAGTTAGCGTGAAGATAGAAATAAAAAAATATATTGTTAGTATGATAAAGGGAAAACTAAGAATATCTTGATTAAGTACGGCATTAACAATTGTAGTATAAAAAATAAAGAAGAAAATGCCGACCAATATATTAAGAGAATATGTGGCTTTTTTATTCATAATTTAAAAACTCCTATCCTTCTATATTTATTCCTATATTTTGAGTGATAAAACATATTTTATAATATTAGAATTTTAAACAAAGAGGGTGTTTTTGAAGTTCTTTTTTGTAGCTTTGAATTAGTTTTTTCTTATCTTGATGGTGGCAGATAAAACTATGGAAAAAACAAAATTACATCGCTCGAACAATTGTGATAATCGATTTTGTCCGATTTGTGCTTGGAAGAAGTCACGTAAGAATGCACTGAAAATTAGTGTGTTAATGCAGTATTTGAGAGAAGAAGAAAGGAAAGATTTTGTCTTTCTAACTTTGACTGCACCAAATGTTAAAGCAGATGAACTTGATGATGAAATCAAGCATTATAACAAGTCATTTCAACGGTTAATGCAACGTAAAGAAGTTAAGAGTGCAGTAAAAGGTTATGTACGAAAACTTGAAGTGACTTACAACAAAGAACGAGATGATTATCATCCACATTTTCATGTAATTTTAGCAGTAAACAAGAGCTATTTTACGGATACTAAAGCTTATATAGCACGTGATAGATGGCTTGAACTTTGGCAAAAATCAACGAAAAATAATTTGATAACACAAGTAGATGTTCGAAAAGTCAAAGCAACAGATAACAAAAAAGAAGTCTCTGAAATTGCAAAATACAGTGCAAAAGATAGCGATTATCTGGAAGATGAAAAATTTTTTGATACGTTTTATAAATCACTTTCTGGAAAAAGATTAATCGTTTATTCGGGATTATTTAAAGACGCCAGCAAACTTTACGAAAATAAAGAATTAGAAAAATATAAAGAGTTAGATCCAACTCAATATATTTATCAAATTTTTTATCATTGGGGTCAGCAAAAATATCTAGAAACTGAGAAAAAATTAATGACTGAAGATATGCAAAAAGAAGTCAATAATCAAATGCTAGACGAAGAAGATTTTGAAGATGAGTAACTGAAAAGTTGCTCATTTTTTGTTTTCACCCATGAGGCGATATTTTGCCCAGTGAGCGCTCGTTTTTTCGTAAGAAAAATATGTGCGTATAACTGGGCGGTGTTCCGATATTCAAATAATGCAAATAACAAAAGTGCTAAAAAAGAATTGTACTTTGAACTTAAAATGCAATTTAAAACGCAAATAAAGCCCATATGAGCTTTTAAATTAAATTTAGGTACAAAAACTAGTGTTTAATACAAAAATCTTCTCTATGAGCTTATATGAGCTTTAAATGCTTTTCTGTTTTTAGAATTTATCAGTAAACCCGTATAGGGTGCATTTATACGTCGTTGAACGACGACATGCAAAAAAAGACACCAAAACTTTTGAAAAGTGGTGTCTTTTTTATTCTCGCCTACGCTCGATTTATCAAAAGTCAAAACCTAAAAAAACGGCAATGATCTGTTTATGCCGAGAAAACTTTTGGTGGGAAAGGCGAAACGGAAACATACTAAAAAGCCGAATGGCTGATACCGTTTAGGTATCAATTTTGCCATTCGACAGCTTTTTTATTTTTTGTTTCGCTGTTGGTTCACACCAAAAGGAAATTGGAATAAAAATTATATAATATAAATTATTGTTCTAGCGATGTAATATGCAATTAAAAATATTAATAGTGGTTTTATAAAACTTTTATTTTCTTTTTTGTAAACTACAATAATTGAAATGGAGAATATGAGTGGTAACCATAAGAACCAAAACAATAAATTATTGAAAAAAAATTCTAAAATGTTAATCATCCTTTTAGTTCAGATTAATTAATATACACTATGTTTTGAATTTGCTTCTTTAATACATGTGTAGTTCATATGAACATATACAGCTGCTAGCCCTGCAGGTGTTACTTTAGCACCATTTTTAACAAGTTCTTTAGCGGCTGCTGACCAATTACCAGCAAATACTAATCCTATTGCTGAACCTAAAGCTGCTACGCTGAATTCATCTTTTAGATATTGTGAAGCACAAGCATCTCTTGCTGCTACCCATTTAGGATTCCTATTATCTGAAGCCATTGTTGCTATATTTGGGTTTTCCTTTGTTGTTAACATATTTGCGTTTTTTAATTCAGTATAGATTTCATCATAATGTTTGTTACTTCCTAGATTTTCTTTTAATTTATTTTCGTTGATTAAGCTAGTGCCGTCTGCCATTTGTACACTACTTTGATTTAAACTTTCAAGAATTTGAACGGCTTCTTCCGTTTTTAATTCTTGTGTACTTGCTGATGCGTTTAGAGATAAAGTGCTAGAAATAGTTAGAACAAGAGCTAAAATCATAAAAAATGTTTTTAAGGCAAATTTTTTAGACATATTAATCTCCTTTTATAATTTATGTATTTTCTTGTAGTTTGTCATTGTTTATTTACTTTTAATAGTCGAGTTAGATAATCTTAACTTAATCTTTACATTGATTTTTAAGAACGCAGCGCATCACACACAGAAAAGGAAATTGGAATAAATGTATGGGGGGGTAAAACATGAATAACTTTTTTTACAGAACATTACTTGCAGTTGGTATTGTCATTCTTTTTTATATAATTTTTGATACTAAACCTAGTGGCTTTATATTATTCATTCTTGGGTTATGTATTATTTATTTGCTTGCGATGTTTTTTAAAAATATTTTTGTAGGAAAAAGTAAAGAAAAAGAGAGAGATATTTAAGGGGTTTTGACCGGTTTTTTCTTATCTTGATACTATACGTCATATCTTTTTCAGTTGCTTTTATCTAAAAGAATACGATATGACTTTAATGCTATAACTTTATAATATTCAATACGAATATATATCATCAACTTAGAAAATATTTAATCTTTGTAATATTTTGATCTCTGAATTGCTTAACTTAAGTAATTTATATGATGACGGACGAAGAAAAAAGCGAGATAGAATCTTTTGAAGAAGACATAAAAGATATCGAAAATGACATTGAAGGACGTGAGGAAAAGCTTTCAATCCTTGAAGCAAATCTCTCAAATTGATTTTTTAAGTAAGAGCATAAGGAGATTTTTCCGGATTTTCATCCTACAAAACCTCAAAAACCTTGATATGTCGGCAGTGCCGACATATGTTTCTTCCGTCTCAAAAATAGTTAAATATATAGTGAATTATATAGAAAAATGCTATCTTTTTAGGGTAATATTATAAATATATAGAAATATATATAGGATAATTAAAGGAGATTGATAAAAAAATGGCACGTATTGATGTAAAAGATTTTGATGAACAAGTTATGATTCAGCTGAAAGCCATTGCAAAAGAAAGAGGTATGACATTTAGTGATTTGATTAGAGAAGTATTAGAAAATTATGTGGAAGATCGGATTTTATCGACGTCTCTCACGAAATTTGAAATCGCATTGAGGAATACTCAGGAAAGTTTAGATGCAAATACAGAGGCATATAATCTATTCCTTGAGGAAAATAAACGCTTCAGGAAGTTCTTTATTGACTTAATGACTGAAGAGGTATTGCATCTGGATGAAGATTTTTATCATAATGATGAGGCGGGTGAGATCAAATGAAATTGAAGTCATTTGAATTAAGTGAAGAGACAATATCACTCATCAAAACAATTAAAGCTGCGAAGAATATGAAGTCAGAGAAACAAGTTATTGTCGAAGCAGTGGAAAACTATGCTTTATCTGAAATGATCGAGCATCAATCTGCTGAGTATAAAATGCTTGAAAAGATGCGTGATATTGAAAATGAACTGAAAAATTTGAAGAGAAAAATCAATTATATCGATCATGGGGTCAGCGTGAATAATCTGTTTCTTGCGTCTTGGTTTGAGATAGGGAAATATCCAAAAGCAATTATTAATCGAAGAACATTGGATGGATATTATCATGATGCAGCGAGAAAAGAGATTACAAAAATGATTCGTGAGCGAGATGCGAAGAATAGAATTTCAAAGCAGTCAGAAGAAAAATTAGAGACGAAAGAAGAAGTGACTGAGAAGAAGAAAGCGGATGTTACAGACGATGCGCCAAAGAAAAAAGATCGAATAGATGAACTGTTTGGGGATGACTGGTTGAACATTTAATCATGGAAATAAGAATGATGGATTGATAGTCAGAGTACCGGGTAAAGCATTTGCAGATATTGATTGCGAGTCGTGCGGTGCATTCGAAATCAACTCAGAAACGAAAAAATCATATTAAGATGTAGTGAAAGCAGAAACTCAAACACTGATGACATGGCTAAGTACCGCTCAAGAAAATTTATTTTCAAAAAATGAGGAGAATTATGACTTTGGGAAAGCGTTAGATGAGTTTATATATGATAATCAACATGCACAAGCCAGTTGTCATTATGTAATCAACCCAATAATCGTTATGAGTACCTTGTGAAAAATAAAATTAATGACGACGAACTTTTAGTTGGTGGTGAATGTATAAAGAAGTTTGTAAATGAGCTCGGAGAGATTGGGGTGAGGTTGTTCGATAAGAATAAAGTTAAAGTCACGGAAGAATGATTGGGTCTGATAAAAAACCTTATCTGAAAGACGTCACTTTAAGACTGATCCAGTATTGTTGGAAAAGCAACATGACAGATTTTAAAAGCGCGATTATTCAAGTTATTGAAGCAGGTCAAACTTTGACAATGAATCGAGCCAAATTTTTTAAACAATGTCCATGTTTTTGGAAAAAACGGGACAAAAGGTATGAAACGGCTAATGAAGAGTGCAATTAAGATTTCATTAAAGAAGAAAAAACATAAACATCAGTGGAAACAACTGAAACATGATGAAAAAGCGTTTATCAAGTTATTTCTATCTACACAATAAAAACATACTAAGATTAGTACCACAGGACCCGGCCAGGTCCTGTGGTACTAATCTTAGTATGTTTTTAGTCACACTGATCTTTGTTATATGGCAGCCCAGAAACCTAGATATCGGCATTACTGCCTTGGCGGGGGCATTGCTTGCAATCATCACTGGGGTCGTTTCGTTCGGTGATGTAATCGAAGTCACGGGTATTGTCTGGAATGCGACGTTAACGTTTGTTGCAGTCATTCTTATTTCATTGATCCTTGATGAAATTGGCTTTTTCGAATGGGCTGCAATACATATGGTTAAAGCATCAAACGGAAATGGCTTGAAAATGTTCATATATATCGCACTATTAGGTGCAATCATCGCAGCATTTTTCGCTAACGATGGGGCGGCTTTGATACTAACACCCATTGTGCTTGCCATGGGCAGAAACTTAAAATTAGAAGAAAAAGTTATTTTTCCATTTGTGATCGCCACTGGATTTATTGCAGATACCACATCTCTGCCGTTGGTCGTCAGCAACTTAGTAAATATTGTGTCCGCAGATTACTTCGATATCGGATTTCTAGAGTATTTAAGCCGGATGTTTATCCCGAATATTTTTTCATTAATTGCGAGTATTGTCGTCCTTTGGCTACTATTCAGAAAATCCATTCCCAAAACAATCGACCAAACGCAGTTAAAAACGCCCGAGTCTGCGATAAAAGACAAAAAAATGTTCAATTATTCCTGGGTGGTCCTTTTAATATTACTTGTTGGTTATTTGGTCAGTGAATTTATCAATGTCCCTGTCTCATTCATTGCCGGGGGTATTGCGATTATCTTCTTGATACTGGCCAAACAATCTCACGCTGTAAATACAAAAGCAGTCATCAACGGGGCACCATGGAACATCGTATTGTTCTCAATCGGTATGTATGTTGTCGTCTTTGGATTGAGAAACGTCGGTTTAACCGATGCTCTAGCAAGTGTATTAATGGATATTGGGGAGTATGGGCTGTTTGCTTCAGTAATGGGGATGGGCTTTATTGCCGCAATTTTATCTTCCATCATGAACAATATGCCGACTGTAATGATTAATGCAATTGCCATCGATCATGCGAACATTACAACACTGATCCAAGAAGGTATGATCTATGCCAATGGCATTGGGTCAGACTTAGGACCGAAGATTACACCCATTGGATCTTTAGCCACACTGTTATGGCTCCATGTATTAGCCAGAAAAGATATGAAAATTTCATGGGGCACCTATTTTAAAATCGGCATTATTATCACTCCCCCTGTTTTATTCATTACATTACTCGGTCTCTATCTCACTCTAATAATGTTTTAAATAAGTGAGTGATTTTCCATAAAAGCGTATAGCCCCCGTCGGGCTATACGCTTTTATTACTATGAATTACTTTTGTTTCTTGGGTTCATTTGAATCTTTCTCTGTTTTTTTCTCTTCAATCTCTACTGAGCAACAGCTTTGTTCTTTCGGTTTTAATTTATTAACAAAATCTTTCACACCCATGAGCTCACCTCCTTTGATGGTTGAATATACTTACTAAATGATTAGATTGAAAATCAGACCAGCTCCAATGGCGACTGTTAAGATCGCTGAAATGAAAGCGACTAAAAATTTCTTTTTTAATAGTTTAGACAATAATGCGAGTTCGGGAATGCTGGCTCCTGCGCCTCCGATGATTAAGGCAATGACGGTTCCCATTGCCATCCCCTTGGTCACAAGCGCATCCGCAATAGGAAGCATTGTTTCAGGCCGAATGTACATGGGAATGCCGATTACTGATGCAATGACTATAGAAATAATGCCATCTCCACTTGCATATCGTGTCACGAATGCTTCAGGCACGAAGCCGTATATGAATGCGCCAATAAACACACCGATAAATAAGTAAGGAAGTAATGGATATAAGAAAGACCAGGCATCATTCAACGCTTGCTTTACTTTTGATCCTTGCTTATCAGCGAAAAACCCTTCTCCTTTAATTGTCACACCTTTATAGGCTTCTTCTAAATTAAGCCGGGAAAATATAACACCCACAAGCATACTAAAAAGACTAACAATCAAAAAGTACACCCCAGCCACCTGCCATCCCAATAAAATCCACAACGTAAAAATCATCACTGGATTCATTAACGGTGAAGCAATGAGAAAACTCATTGAGGGGCCAAAAGGGGCTTTTGCGTTCAAGAGACCCGCCAGGATTGGAATGGTTGAGCAGGAACAAAAAGGCGTAATGGCACCAAAGAGCGTCCCTAAAACATAATTGATTCCTTTATTCGGTCCATTCAGTACCCGTCTTATTTTCTCTTCCGACACAACTTGTTGGATCAGGCTGACAACAAAACTGATGATGATAAACAGCACAAGCAATTCAAAAAATAATATTAAAAATGTTTTGATAAATTCCAGTATTGAATCTAACATCAATATAACGCCTCACTTTCATTAAATCAACATTATTTGATATATTAATCAAAAATAGTTGATTTAAACGTTGAAAATAAAGATACTCATTATAAAATTCTGCAACAAGTATCTTCTGATAGCACAACCTGTATCTGTGCCTCATTAATTCTATAATAGTTCCATGTTCCATGTTTTTCTGTTAAAAGAATATTGGCATCCACAAGTTTCTTGAGATGATAAGAAATTTTAGATTGTTTCAAGTCCAACACTGTTTCCAAATCACAGACACACAGATTTTTCTCCGGACTTTTGTTGATTTCTTTTACGATCTTCAAGCGTGTTTTATCTGCCAAAGCATTAAACATATTTTCATAGAATTCGAGTGCTTGATCGTCACTCAATTCATTTATAGCATTCATTAATTTCATTCTAGTCACCTTCTTTAATAAATCAATTTTTTTTGATATATCAATCATAATACTGGCTACAAAGAAAATCAAGTATAAAAGATATGAGCTTCTATGTTAGCTGGAAGATATATATTCATTAGAATATGATGCAAGATAACATTTAAACTAAGTGCAAAATAACTCCTAAAGTGACACCGATTCCATAGATGTGACAAATCTTCCAATAAACGGTCGTTTTTTAACGAAGCAATATGGCTTGTTTTATTGACTTTCATTTCAATATATTTTATTATTACTTTATACGGTATAACGTTAAACGTAATACTTTGAAAAGGAGTGAGTATATGACAACAAATAAATTCTCAGAACCCACGTTGTTGATTTTGATCAGTCTTGCAGAACAAAATCGTCATGGCTATGCAATCATGGAGGACATTCAAAGTAGTTATGATGTTAAATTAGGACCTGGCACATTATATGGAGCCATTTCGCGTTTAGAAAAGGCAGGGTATATAAGTCCGATTGAATCACAAGATCGTAAAAAACCTTACAAGATGACAACAGAAGGGGAAATATATCTAACAGAACAAATTAAAGAAATTCAAAAGGTAACAAATATAGGTATGAAAAGGCTTGGATTGGTATGAGATGGCTTGTATATTTGTACCCTAAAACTTGGAAAGAACGTTATGGAAATGAGCTAACCGATATATTAAAACAAACAGATACATCGTTCAAAACAATAATTGATTTGCTTATAGGCATTATTGATGCTTGGCATATGGAGTTAAAGGAAAGAAATGCTTACGGTTATCGTATAAGTCAAGTATTGGTGGTAGTTGCCGTCATTAATCTTTTTATTGTTTTGAAATTAAAACCATTAGGGGAGGTCATTGAAGTGGAAATAGCTGCTACGATTGCAGTATTAATTGCTATGGCATCATTGTTTTTGGCTGCTGTTGCATTGGTAGTAAGTATATTTAAATTTGGCAGAGACGGTTTAACCCTCAAACCAAAATTAAGTAAAGCAGCACTTGGTTTAATGGGCAGTTATGCAGTATTTATGGTGACATTTTTGGTATTGATTAATTAGAGTTGTGTCGCAAACAGATGTGATTATTGTATAAACCATTACCTCAAGCTAAGAGATTGCCATTAAAGCAATCTCTTTTTATTTACAAAAACACAAGATAAAGAGGACTAGAATTGTAATCATACTGGTATCCGCCTCATATTTTAAAGTGTCCATCCAAAGCATAATTAAAGTGCTATTTACCCTTTAGCGACTAAAGTCATTCGTCACGTTCCTCTCTTTCAGTTGTTTGTCGTTCGTTTCTTATACTTTTACGGACGATTTTCATTTATAACTAGAAAAATAGTCTTCCGCTCAAACAATTTGTAGATGTATTTTTCTCTCTTAAATTTATGTTTGATTAGAGTAGACACATAAAACGGTCACACATGATACACTCAAAATGGTTTTCCGACAAAAGAAATCATAGGAGTGATCATGCATGACCTACACCCATATTACCACGGATGAATTAGTATTCATAGAAGCCTATTTCCGACACGGAACTACCGTGGCTCAGATTGCGAAACGGCTCGGACGTGCCCGGCAGACTATCCACAATGTCATCACGCATTTCAAGGCCGGGCACACCGCCATCGACTACTATCAGCGCTATAAAGAAAATAAGAAGCGATGTGGTAGAAAACAAAGTGTCTTGCCGACCAGTCAACGGAAGTACATCGAAGAAAAGGTCGCTCAGGGCTGGACACCGGATGTGATCGTCGGCCGGCAGGAGATGCCAATTGACTGCTCGGGTCGCACGCTGTATCGCATGTTCAAACGGGAAACCTTTGATGCGGCCAAGCTGCCAATGCAGGGCAAGCGAAAACCGAATGGCCGTCAGGAACGCCGGGGCAGACAAGCCTTCAGGCGTAATATCTCTGAAAGAGTGGATGACTATCCCACTTTCAATGAAGAGTTCGGCCACCTCGAAGGCGACACCATTGTCGGTGTCCGTCACAAGAGTGCGGTCATCACGCTGGTTGAGCGTCTGTCAAAAGCCATCATCACATTAAAACCCAAAGGCAGAACCGCACTGGATATTGAGTCTGCCATTAATACATGGTGTCAAAAGATGCCTAAAAACCTATTCAAATCCATCACCTTCGATTGTGGCAAGGAGTTCTCCAACTGGCAGTCGATGAGCAATCGAAATGATCTATCCATCTACTTTGCCGATCCGGGCACACCATCACAGCGGGGATTAAACGAACATTCCAATGGCTTGCTCAGAAGGGATGGCCTGCCTAAAGATATGGATTTCAACACGGTCGACCAAGCTTTTATCTCATCGGTTGCCGCCAGAAGAAACCATATCCCAAGAAAATCATTGAACTTAAGATAATATGCAAAATCGATGCCTCCTAAGTTATTAATATATAGCAACCTATTTGAAATAAAGACTTCAGACGGTTCACCTTTTTCTTATAAAACCCCGTTATTGGCCAATATATTCGCCAGTAATGGGGTTTTATAAAATTCTAAATTTTTTTCTGGAAATTTGATTTATAGGGTAGAAAAGAAGGAAAAAGTATACTATGATAATTGTATACATTGTATAGTAACAATATAATTAAAAGGGAGGGTTAAAATTTGAAAATATTTTTATCGAACACTTCCAAAGAACCCTTCTATACTCAAATATATGTACAAGTAAAATCTTTGATACTGACAGGTGATTTGACTGAGGGCCAATCATTGCCTTCGATGAGGAAATTAGCAAAAGAATTGGGTGTTAGCGTAATTACTGCAAAACGTGCATATGAGGAGCTGGAAAAAGAAGGCTATACTTATTCGATTGTTGGCAAGGGATCGTTTGTAGCTGAACAAAATCTCTCAATAATTAAAGAGAGGAAAATGAAGGCTGTAGAAGAACAAATGCATGACGTCATAGCAAACAGTAAAGAGATTGGAATCAGTTTGGAGGAATTACAGGAAATGCTGAACATATTCTACAAGGAGTGATTATATTGGAAACAATAATTAAATTAAAAAATGTAAACAAAAAATTTAAAGATTTTTCTTTAGAAAACTTGAGCCTGGACATTAATAAAGGCTATATTACTGGGCTCATAGGCTCTAATGGTTCAGGGAAGTCATCTACGATACGAATCATGATGGATTTGATGAGACCCGATTCAGGGGATTTAGAAATTTTCGGACTGAATTATGAAGAACATGAGAAAGAAATTAAGGGTCGAATCGGCTTTGTTTATGACAGCAATATCTACTATGAAGGATTGAATCTTTCAGATATCCAGAGGATAGTCGGTCCGGCCTATCGTAATTGGAATAAGGGCACTTATTTCAATTATCTTAAAAAGTTCAATCTGCCTAAGAATAAACCGATAAAAACATTTTCTAAAGGAATGCAGATGAAAGCCTCCCTCGCTATTGCACTTTCACATGATGCAGAGCTGTTAATTATGGATGAACCTACTGCAGGTTTAGATCCTGTCTTCAGACGGGAGCTGCTGAATATCCTGCAGGATATTCTGATTGAAGAAAATCGGACGATTTTCTTCTCTACTCATATCACATCAGATTTAGAGAAAATTGCAGATTATGTGGCTTTTATAAAAGACGGACGAGTCATATTCAATCACTCTATAAATGATTTACAAGAAAAATTTTCCTTGGTAAAAGGTGAACTAGAGCTGTTGGATAGAGATACTTCTAAAGCGTTCGTCCATATCAACCAGTCAAGTGATACTTTTGAAGCGATGACTGATGATGTTGAAAAAATTCGACGGATTTTTGGAGATACCGTGATTATAGATAAAATATCTTTAGAAGAAATCATGTACTTTTTCAATGGAGATGACAATGATGATTAATTTAATAAGAAGAGATTTGATATTACAGAAGAAACTTTTATGGTTATACATACCATTTATACTATTCTTTGTACTCATGTGGTCTTCACCGTTTTTGATATTTACATTAGCAGCTTTATATATACCATTTAACGCTTTTGCTTATGATGAAAAAGTAGAGTCGGATAAATTACTGAATTCTCTTCCTTATACAAGGCTGGAAATAATTACTTCAAGATATCTCGGTGCAATACTTTATACCATTGTTTCCATCATTCTAGTGAGTGGTTCCCTGCTTTTATTCAACAAACCATTTGCTATGTCGGATATTTTAATAGGATCATCCTTATTTCTTTTGTTAGCTGCATTTACGTTTCCATTATTTCAAATCTTTAAGCAGGGTAATATCACATCTATAATTTTATTAGTTTTTATTGTAAGTACTGTATTACTCAGTAATTCTTCTGAGTTAATGAGTACTTATGGAATTACCTTATCAAATAGTGATGGTGTTCTCAGTTGGCTAGTACCCATAGTTCTTATGATGGCAGTTCTAATCATTTATACAGTATCTTGGTTAACCACATATACTATCTACAATAAAAAAGATTTCTGAATTGGGGAGTGATTTTAATGTTGAAGAAAATACTCAGTGTGGTAATTCTTGTTGCAGTAACGTTAATCATACTTTTTTTAATGGACCTGAGTGGTCTCAACACTCAAGGTACAGATAATTTTCTCGGTAATCTGGATAACCTGGGAATAACATTTATTAACTACCATGCAGATCAAATATATAACATTCTTGCCAGTTTAATTATCATACTCTTTTTCTTGTATCTGATATTCACACTACTTTTTGGTGCAAGAAAAAGTAGTAACTAGCTATAAACTTGTTAATTGCTGTGTGACTTTTGTTTTTACTTTGCACCTATTTTAAAAGCTATTTTGCGCTATATATATATAAAGAGATTGGAACAAAATCACTTTTATGTTCCAACCTCTTTAAGTTCCACCCGTTTAACCAGTTTATAGAACGTTGTTTTTTTAACATTCGCTTGCTGCATCGCCTGTGTTGCTGTAATCTCACCTTTTTTCCATTCATCATACGCAACCATGAATGTCTCTGTAATCTGGACTTTTGGACGACCAAAAACCTTTCCTTGATTCTTTGCTGCATCGATCCCTTCACTTTGTCGTTTGCGAATGCGTTCCCGTTCATCTTGTGCGATCCAAGAAAGTATCTGTAAAACCAGGTCGGCGATAAAGGTGCCCATGCTGTCTTTATATTGGGTTGTATCCAGTAGGGGCATGTCCATCACAATAATATCAGCGTGAAGCTCTTTCGTGATGGCATTCCATTCTTCCACAATTTCTTCTTTATTCCGTCCAAAGCGATCAAGTGAATGGATATACAACACATCTCCAGGTCGAAGAATCCGTTTGAGCAGTTGGTATTGGGAACGTTGGAAATCCTTACCACTACCTTTATCCATAAAAATATCGCGTTCATGGATGCCTTTTTCTTTCATTGCAACAACTTGACGCTGCTCATTTTGATCTTTACTGCTGACACGGATGTATCCATATTTTCGATTTTCCATAGAACACATCTTCTCCCTTTTCCTTAATCTCTCTTTTTTCATTTTACCAGAAAATCGTTCGCTAACGTATATGTAACATAATGAACGTTCACTAAGTATTTTAACATGTTTGTGAACGATTGATTCTATATGTTTAAGGATATTTTTAGGGCGTTCGTTAATGTGTACTTTTACGAACGGTTTTCTTTAAAGCAGATTTATTTTTATCTGATTAGTTAGTTAAATTTAATGTTAATATTTAGAAGTAACCTTTTAATTATGATTACTTACTACAGATATTAAACATCGGTGGATATGAAAGAAAAATTGAAATTAGAAATTTAGAAGACAGGGCGAAATTATGGAGCATACTATGGGTTTATACGGTGACTATTTTGAACCGATTAAAGAAGGCAAGAAAAAGATTGAAGTACGATTGAATGACGAAAAGAGAAGAGAAATAAAAGTTGGGGATACAATCAAATTTATTAAGGTTCCTGAACAGAATGAAGTTTTAAAAGTTGAGGTATCAAAGCTTCACAAGTATCCTACCTTCCAAGCTATGTACGATGAGATACCATTTGTAGATTTAGGATGTGAAGGGTGGACCATAGAAGAAATGATGGAAGGAACTTATGAGATCTATTCGAAAGAACAAGAAAGAAAATGGGGTACATTAGCTATAGAAATAACCGTAGCTTGAACTCTCTAATTAAATCTTTATAGAAAACTCAATATACAATAGATGCAGTTGAGTTGCAGTTCATTGCGTCATCATAAGAAAATAGAAGGAGCTTATTCATGATAGTATTAAATCGATTAAAAAAAGGTGACAAGATTGGTATATATTCACCGTCTTCTCCTATAACTCATTCCTCACCTATTCGTTATGCACGGGCTAAAAGCTTTTTGGAATCAAAAGGGTTTGAAATTGAACAAGGTAACTTAACAGGCAAACGCGATTTCTATCGCTCCGGAACTATCCAGGAACGAGTTGAAGAATTGAACGAACTTATTAGGAATCCGGAAATCAGCTGCATCATGTCCACAATTGGCGGAACTAATTCTAATGCACTCTTGCCATATATAGACTACGAAGCTTTTAAGAAAAATCCTAAAATTATGATCGGTTATTCCGATGCAACTGCAATTCTGTTAGGGATCTATGCACAAACTGGAATTCCGACTTTCTATGGCCCGGCTCTCGTTCCATCATTTGGAGAACACGAACCATTTCTTGACTATACATATGAATATTTTTCTAACATGCTGATAGAAGAACAGCAGCTGCCTTTACAAATCCCAATCCCTCCTTATTGGTCTGACGAACCACTAAACTGGGAAGTCAAAGAAAGAGAGAAGGAACAGCGCAAGAATGAATGGATCTGTGTAAATGAAGGAACAGCTAAAGGGAGATTGATTGGCGGAAATTTAAATACCATGACGGGCTTTTGGGGAAGCAAATATATGCCGAACATCGAAAATGGCGACATTTTACTTTTGGAGGATTCCATGAAATCAGCTTCTATTATAGAAAAGAATTTCAATCTATTAAAAGTGAATGGTGTATTTGATCGGATTGCTGGAATCCTATTAGGAAAGCATGAATTATTTGATGATGAAGGAACAGGACGGAAACCATACGAGATTCTGCTTGAAGTTTTAGGGGACAAGGCTATTCCAATTCTAGCTGATTTTGATAGTGCGCATACCCACCCGATGTTAACGATGCCAATTGGCAGTACGATTACTCTAAATGCTACGGAAAAGAAGGTTCACGTTATGGAACAGTGGATTTTATAAAATCCAGTTTATATATGATGATTCATCAGATGATACTTAAATTAAAAAGAGGGGGAGAAGATGCTGAAAAGACAGTACTTCTCTCCCTTTCTGTTTGTAAAAGTGTAACTTTTACGAACGGTTTAAAAAGAGCTGTGGTTTAAAATATTTAATGAGTGATTCACCTCCATTTTAAAATCATCCTTGGTTGGAGATATGTATTCTAAGTAGACTCAGTTCTCTAAGAAAAAAACTAACTTATGAAAATAATCTAGTTTATATATCACCATTTATGAGGAGCACAATTGTAAAATTATTGATTAGAGGATTTAGATCCGATGTGCTGGTAAAGATTTAATCAATTATATAGCGTCGATCTATTAGTCTTTACTTTCACTGCTCGCTAGCAATGAGGGGATTCAAGCCAATAAGTATTAAATAAATTTTAAGCAGTATAAATATTTGATATGGTATTTATAAGAATTTATTATCATATATATTTTACTTAAGTAATATATATGTTACAATTTAGTTGTAGATAAATATAGGGGGTGAATATTTGAAAGATATCGTCGTTCAAAACAATGTAAAATTGGCACGCATCGAAAAAGGAAATCTTAACCAAAGCGAATTGGCAAAACTAGTGGGTGTGACCAGACAAACTATGAATTTGATTGAATCACAGAAGTACAATCCTACTATTAAAGTATGTCTCTTAATCAGCAAATACTTAGGTAAACCATTGGATGAATTGTTTTGGGCCAAAGAATAGTAAATAAGAGGGGGAATTCTTTTTGAACAATAAAATACTCTTAGTCATTTCGATAACAATTGCATGCTCTTTTATAGCGTATATGATAACAAATCAACTACATTGGGCAGCAGTCATCGGTCTTATTTTTATAGTAGGTGGTTTAAAGTGGACAAGAGTTAAAAAAAACGAAAAAGATGATGAAATTGAATATGATGATAGGGTAAGTTACAACATTCAGAGAGCTTCTCTACAAACTTTCTCTATATCAATCATATTATTGTTCATTTATTTGTTGTTCTCAGAAATAGCATTTGATCATTCTGACATTGTGATCGATTATCTTTTGATTTATCTCGTTGTAACATTAGCTCTCGCTTATTATATTGTACCAACCATTGTTAAAAGAAGATAAAATTTATTGAAAAAGGTGATTTAATGAATCTATATCTAATTGCTGCAAGTATTGTTTTATTTCTCGTGGCCTTCCTAATCGGTGTAAAAAAGCAAACATGGTTATTGTCAGGTTTCAACCAAAAACGTGTAAAAAATCAAGATAAACTCTCAAAAATTGTTGGATTTTATAGTCTTATAATCGGTATAGTGTAAATGGCAGTATTAAAATGTAGGAAATCGGCAATTGAAAATTGTTGGTTTACCTACATTTTTTTGTATGCTTTTCTTATGACATCGAAGGAGGATATTCATGAGAAAAGACGTACGCGAAGGAGTCAGGAAATTTATGAACGATGGTATCAAACCCAACTTTGCCGCATTGGCCCGGCAGTATGGCTGCGATTACCGGACGGTGAAAGCGGCCTATGAAGCAGAGACACAGTACCCAGAGAAGAAAAAACGGGTGAAGAGAAAAAGTAAGCTGGATGAATTTAAACCAATCATCCATGACAAACTGGAAATCCAGTGCAGCGCGTATAGTATATTTAAATTCATTGAAAAAAAGGGATATGACGGGAGTTACAGTCTGGTGAAGCAGTACTGTCGAAAAGAGAGGAAAACCCGTCAGAAGCAGGCAACCATGCGCGTGACCCACACCCCCGGTTTAGCCGGGCAAGTGGACTGGAAAGAAGACATGACTTTAATCAGCCGGCACGGCGAGATCTTCCGTTTCAACATATTCTTATACGTCCTGTCGTTTTCCCGCAAGAAATACATCACATTGACCTTTGATCGCCATCAGGACACCTTGTTTGAATGTCTGGACGATGCCTTTCACCACACTGGCGGCGTACCGGGGGAGATCTGGTTTGATAATATGCGGACTGTGGTGGATCAATCCAGCACCCAATATAATAAGGTCGTGTTTAATCAACGGTTCTACGCATTTAGTAAGGATGCCGCCTTTCAGCCCATTGCCTGCCGGCCATACCGTCCCCAGACCAAAGGGATGGTCGAGGCACTGGCACGGACGATGGACCGGTTGCGGGTCTATAACCATGAGTTCGATGACAGTGTGGATTTGATCCATATCGTCCATGATTTGTGTCATGAACTCAATACGGAAGTCTCCCAGGCGACCGACGCCATCCCCGACGCACTGTGGCTGGATAAAGAAAAAGAGCACCTACATCCACTCCCTGAAGACCTGTTGAAGCCGTACTTTGAAGACCAATTGACGAGAGTGGTCTCTAAAGAGGCGATGGTTCAGTTCCGTAAATGTAAGTACTCTGTAGATCCCCAGTATATTGGAAAGACGGTTGAGATTGAACTGTCGGATACTGAGGACAACATACACATTTATTATAACGGAGAAACGGTGCGTTCACACCCGTTAACCACCCAAAGATTCAATTATAATCAGGCAGATATGTTCAACATATTGAAGTCGGATCTGCTGGCTGGTCGGCCGGACGATGATATCCATGCGTATATCCATGAATCCCTGCAGTTATATGATGCGGTGGGAGATGGTGTCCATGAGTGATTATCAAACGCTTCTGTCCAATTTTGAAGCCCTCGGTTTAAATAATATGCGTGAATATTATCCGGTGTTGTTGGATAAGGTTCATACAGAAGACATGTCGCTGACGAGTGCGTTTCTGGAAATCACAGACAAAGAAATGAAGTTTCAAAAAGAAAAGAAGATGGCGCGTGCGATTCACCGCGCACGCTTTCCTAAAGTGAAGACATTCGATACGTTCGATTTTGATTTTCAACCCAGCCTGAACCGCACGGCCGTCCTTGAATTGAAACATCTGGGGTTCATGGAATCTAAAGAGAACATTGTCTTCATCGGCAGCCCTGGTGTCGGTAAAACCCACCTGGCGATTGCTCTGGGGGTCGAAGCCTGCCGTCAGGAGAAACGCACGCTGTTCATCAACTGCCATGAGTTGTTGATCCGACTTCGGGCCGCTTATGAAAAAGGGACCGTTGAGCGTGTGCTCAGACGGTATGCCAGATACGAGCTGTTGATTATTGATGAAATCGGCTACCTCCCCATTCAGAAGCATGAAGCCGACTTGATCTTCCAGTTATTGAACATGCGCTATGAAACCCATTCAACGATATTCACCACCAATATCGCACTCTCTGGATGGGGTGAACTATTCAAAAGTCCGGAAACGGCCGCAGCGATACTGGACCGCATGGTCCACCATGTAAAGATTTATAAAATTAAAGGTAAGTCATACCGGATGAAACACACTTAGGCTTTCCTCCACAAATTACATTGTCAAAAACCTACATTTTTAGATTGCCGAAAACCTACAATTTTAAGTTGCCCTTGACAGGTATAGTAATGCTAGCCGGTGGAATAATTAACTACCCAAACAGTGAAACGATGCTGTTTTTAATTATGGCAATGGGCTTCATAGCTCTACTTGGTTATGTAAATACCAAAATGGTTGAGTAACAGTTTAAGAAAGAATCTATACAAATACCACTCCTTTGATCTAAACATAGATTAAAAGAGTGGTATTATTTTTCATTAGAGCTTTTTCTCTTTTTTGTTTGGATAAGTGTACTTTTTCGAACCAAGACTAGAAAATCCAGTTCGTATAATAGTTTCATAGACTATTCACTTAACAATGGTAAAATAAGTAAAAGAGACTTTTGATATTTGCGATAGTGACGGTTATTGCTTTACAAAGTACGAGGAATGAAAAATCTATTATTTAATAATAACCGTGGAAGGAAGCGATTACATGATATTAAAAACAGTTAAGTTGAAAAACTTTAGAGGTTATAAGAATCCTATTAGTGTAGAATTTGAAGAACTAACAGCTTTTATCGGAAAAAATGATGCTGGTAAGTCAACAATTTTAGAGGCTTTAGAAATATTCTTTAATAATTCATTAGTAGTATGTGAGCGAGAGGACCTAAATATTAACGCTGATGATTCAAATATTGAAATAACTTGTGTATTTAGCGACGTACCTGCAGAAATTGTTTTAGATACATCATCTCGGACTGATTTATCAAGTGAGTACTTATTAAATGCGGATAAAGAACTAGAAATAAAGAAAGTTTTTAAAGCTACTTCAGCTAAACCTAAACCTAGTATTTACATAATATGTAACCACCCTACAATAGAACCATATAATGATTTACTATCAAAAAAACGCCCAGAGTTAAAACAAATTGCTAAACAGTTGGATATACCAGAAGATAAATATAATGCTACAAGTAACACTAGTCTAAGGAGTGCAATTTTGAACTCTGCTGAAGATTTAGAGTGTGAGTCGCAGGAACTTTTAATAGATAAAGAAGATTCAAAAAAGATATATGAATCACTAGAAAAATTTTTACCCATTTACTCATTATTTCAATCAGATCGTGCAAGTAAAGATAATGACAAAGAAGTTACAGACCCTATGAGTTTAGCAATAGAACAAGCTCTTAAAGAAGTGATGCCAGAATTAGATAAAATAAAAGAAACTGTTAGAAAAAAAGCAATAGAGACTGCGGATAGAACACTAGAGAAATTAAAAGAAATGGATAAAGATTTAGCTAAATCACTAACTCCAGATTTTAAATCTGATCCTAAGTTCGATTCACAGTTTAAATTAAATATTAAATCCGACGATGGAATATCAATAAATAAACGTGGCAGTGGGGTACGAAGACTAATATTATTAAATTTCTTTAGAGCAGAAGCCGAAAGGAAATTAAATGATAGTAATTCTAGAAATATTATCTACGGATTTGAAGAACCTGAGACATCCCAACACCCTAAACATCAAGAAATGCTTATCAAGTCATTTATACAATTGGCTTATAATACTAACTCTCAAGTGGTCTTAACTACTCATACACCAGCTTTAGCTGGATTACTTCCCTTAGAAAGTTTAAGGTTTGTCACTAAACAGAATGAAGAACGGGTCATAAAATCAAAAGATGAAGATGTTTATAAAGAAATAACCGAGACATTAGGTTTGATGGCTGAAAATATTAATGCTCAAACAAAAGCTATTTTATTATTAGAGGGGCAAGGAGATGTCGTTTTTATTAGACACCTTTGTGACATGCTTAAAGAAGGAGGGGCTATACCTGCAACCCTGCAAGAAAGTGGTTTTGCATTCATTCCCACGGGCGGTTGCGGTAATCTTAAATCGTGGAAAACCTTAAAGCTTGCAGATCAATTTGGTGTCCCTTGGTGTGTGCTACAAGACTCCGATGAACCGACCCCGGCAGCACAAAAAAATATTGAAGCAATAGAATCCTTGCGAGCTCAAGAAATTAAAGCTTATTTAACCAGAAAAAGAGAACCAGAGAATTATTTACATTCAAGTTGTTTTGACTCTCCTTTAGTCATTGGTGATTATATGGACGCTAAAAAAGAGGTAAATAAACATACCCGTGTAGCAACTAGCAAAGTATTAGAAGTATATTGGCCTAAAATGACTTTTGAAAATATAAGAGAAGTTGAAAAATATACTGATGATCAAGGACAAACTCGATTTGAATTTACTGAAATGATTATGGATTTTCTTTCTTTGGTGGATTAAAATTCTAGCTACAATTAAATTTAATGTAATAGTTAGAACTTAACATAATTCCACTGATCGGCAGTTACTGTAATTACAAAAAAACTCCAATATCCTTTTCTTAGCAAAGGTGTTGGAGTTTTCTCATTTACATGCAAAATAAAGATGAAAGTGGTAATTAGTAAAATCAATATCCTATTAATGTTTATTTAGTGTCAAGGGTAATATAAAAAGTTCTTCACTTACTCTGTAAGAAGATATTAAATATATACCGGTTGAAAATATAAACAACCAAATTTTTAATCTCTCTTATATTCCTATTTTCTAGCGATTCATGCTCTAAAATATTCATTATATCTTCTATTTTGACTTGTTTCTTATATGGATCTAGTAAATTCTTATAAACCTCCTCCACATGTTTATAAAGAATTTTTTGTTTTACGTCATTAGCAATATGTTCAAATTTTACTACTTTATCAAATCGACTGAATATAGGTCTACCTACATGAGCAATAATTTCTTCTATGGATTGAAAATTGGAAGTACAAAATATAACATTATCTCTTAAATCAACTTCAAAGTGATTATCTTTATACTTACTTTCATCAAACATTTGATAAAAAGCATTGTAAAGATGAGGGTTACATTTATCGAATTCGTCTAATAAAATAAATTTACTTTTTCTCTTTAATAAGTCTTCTGACAAGGATCTCTCGTTAATATCATTTCCAAATAAATAATCATGACCTTTTATGTCGTTAAGCATAGACATTTGTATTCTTCTTATATCTTTATGACCAAATATGCTCTCATGTATCTGAAGTATTGCATCTGTTTTCCCAACTCCGGAGGGGCCATATATCATGATGACCTTAGTATCCTCATTAACGAAGTTCTTCATTATATTTGAATGTATGGATTTTAATGCAGCGTCTTGTCCTATAATCTCACTATTGACCAATTGAAAAGTATTAATTACGTCATCGTTACTATAATTCGGAAAACTATAGTTACACTCTTGAATTATATTACCTAATATTTTATATAAAGAATCTTCTAATTGTTTTGTAGGAAGAATCAC
The DNA here is from genome assembly GCF_055379195.1 of Salinicoccus jeotgali. NCBI lineage: Bacteria > Bacillati > Bacillota > Bacilli > Caryophanales > Staphylococcaceae > Salinicoccus > Salinicoccus jeotgali. The sequence continues at coordinate 27,645 of NZ_AP043833.1, forward strand.
ATATAAGTTCTCTATAATACTTTTCTCCATCAAGTTTTTTATAAATAAAGATACCTCATTACTAAAACTATTACTTAGCCTTTTTACGCTACCTTCATTTAATATATAATCTCCTACCCCAACTGTCGGTTGATATTCCACATCAATATCTTCAGTGCTACTTTTCAAATTCAGTAAATCAATTAAGTTATAAAAGTTTATATCTTTATTAGCTGAATAAAATTGATCAACGACCCCTTTTACAAGGTAGATACTGTTCTCCATTACTTAACACCCGCTACTATTAAATCTATCACATCTAATTTTCTATCCTCGCCTATTCTCTCTACCAATACTTGTGAGTTCGTTATTTTCTCTGGCGAGGGAGGATTATCATCTTTCGATGGGTTTTCCTTAGTGGCTTCTGATATCTTGTCAATTCTACTATCTGTATCATTACCTTCATTAGCAAAAACTCTACTATCATCTGTGTTAACTAGAGATTCAAAAGAAATTTCTTTAATTGTAGCTTGCCCAATTTTTACACCTACCATATTTAAGCTCATACTTCTAAGGTCCGTTAATTTATAATCATTTACCATGTGTTTAGGATTCACTCTTATTATTTTATATGAATTACCTTTATTAGCTAAAAATTCGTGGTAGGCTTTCATGTCATCTAAAGTTTCTTCGAATTTTTCGAAGTTTATGTCTTTCATTTCCGTTGTATTTGAGAACTTCTCTATATCTTTTATCATTCCTATAATCGGAGAAAGGGTTTTTAAATAAGTAGTTGTTTTTTCCAATATATTCAACTTATACCCCTGAATGTATTCTAAATCAAAATCTGTTATTTTATCTTCGATTTTGGCTAGGAAATCATTTTTTATAGTATTTGTCATTTGTTGCTCAATCTTTTTTTCAAAGTTAAGTCTAGAAAAGAAGCCTAAAGCTACTTCTATATTATCAATCGGTTTTGAAGATCCAGTCATCTTTGATACCAAATCAAATTTAGCATCTCTAGTGACTTTTTCAAAGTATTGTAGTCTTCCTCCATCATTTTGATCAAGTATATCTAAGGCAGCATCTTCATCAAACAGTACGATTTTATTGTATTTAAATATAGATTTTCTCAAAAATATCACTCCAATTACTATTAATTATATATTAGAAAGAAGTTTTTTTATACATCACGAATTTCAAGTTTAGGTTAGACAATTGTATATCCCCTTAATGCAAAGTTTTTGAAAGCACTTTGATAGCCAGTTTTCATCTTGCGAAAAAGAAAGAAACATTATACCCTAGGCACTTCGTACCTACTTTGTCTAATTCATTATCTTGACTAAATACTCAGATGATATCTGGTATCCAAGAATTTAATGTGGGTAGTCATTCATCCATCGTTGGATGGGTGGAATCTGTCAATCACTGATGGATGAAATGGATTGATTTTTCAAGGCAAACAAGCGTATAAAATTATGATGATTCTCCCTAGACGCCCTTCCTCCAATGTTCCAATAAACGACCGTTTATTGAAACATTTTAGGTAGTTATATTTTCAGTTATATTTATATGGTTTGTAAGTACAAAAACACGTATAATTATCTATGTATACTAATTATAAAACTATTCGAGTTTTTGTACCATCGTCTTATTTTGTACACCTTAATAAATGACAGAATGCGTATAACTCCCCTAATAATTGATATTCCAGGAGGATGAATGATGAGTAAGATTGGTTATGCGAGAGTAAGTACAAGAGATCAAAATCTAGATAGTCAGATTGACACCTTAAAAGATTACGGTTGTGAACGTATTTTTTCTGAAAAAGTAAGTGGCCGGAAATACCAACGGACTGAATTAGATAAAGCATTAGATTATATGCGTGAAGGAGACACCCTGGTTCTCACTAAGTTGGATCGGTTGGGTAGGACAACGAAACAGCTCATTGAACTGTCGCAATACCTTGAAGATCAAGGGATCGATCTAGAGATTATAGATATGAATATCAATACTAAAGATGCCATGGGGAAAATGTTCTTCACCATGATGTCAGCATTTGCTGAACTTGAAGCGAATCTATTGAGCGAAAGAACGAAAAAAGGATTAGATGCTGCAAGAGCAAGAGGAAGATCCGGAGGAAGACCAAGAATATCAGAAGATAAGGAAAAGGTTTTGCTCTCCTTATATGATAGTAAGAGTTATACAATCAATGAGATCATTAAAATAACGGGACTATCTAAAGGTACAATCTATCGGATTATTAATGATAGAAAGCATAACGAAGATGATCTAAAATTCTTGTGAATAAAAGGGGGTACAATATGGATAAAGATAAATCGTTAAAGGAATTTGAAAGGTCATTATCCAAGGCAAGCAATTTTAAAATAGAATCAGTAGAAGACTTTAATGAATGTGTTGATCATGTCATACGACTTGTTAAAGATTCCTTTATGTTATTCCAAATGAAGTCATTTTCTACATCATTATTCCTATCAATTGCTATTATTGAAGAAGTAGGAAAAATTCATGTAGGACTCTTTAATACAAGACAAGCTGAAGTAAAAAGAGACCCTCTAAGGGATCACAAGAGGAAGCAAATAATGGGATCGAACTATACTATTAGTATGGGCGATAGACTAGTAAATGCTATTGGAATGGAAAGATTAGAAGAAATATATAGCATGTCATACAGTGGACAGCTAAAAGATCTGAGAGAGAAATCAATATACTGTGATTATGAAGGCGATGGTCTTATAATTCCACATGAATATATTAATGAACAATTTTCAAAAGACATACTCTTATTTGCAATTGAATCTTTTGACGATAATTTAGTAGGATATACAAGGCATTCTATGGAGAGATCGAAAATTACTGACAAAATATTTGAGAATTTATCAACTGATTAAATAAGGAAAAGTATTTACTATGCTTATTATGATAGGAAAAGTTACATAACCAATAAAATCATTAAAATAATCAGGTTGTCTAAAGATACTATTTATCGAACCGCAAATGAAAGAAAATGATAACTAAATAACACAATAACATTTACGTTACTTATTGGAAGACTAATACTCCCATTTGAAAATGACAAAGTCAAAGGTGATTTAGAAAACTGGGAAGGGAACCATGTGTATGTGAAAGAATTGCCACTTGATCACATCATATATATAAATGAGTCAGGATAAAGTAATAGTGTATTCGATAGCTATAAACCAGAAAATTAGACAGACTTGGACTAAGAAGCGCAAATTTGACTTTTAGATGTATGGTTAATAAACCATAGACATTTTACTATCAATTTATAAGTTCATGTTGATGGTTTTTCTAGTTAGTCAAAATCCATATAACCCTCGTATAGTGAACCGCCTGCACCTGAGATTTCATCTCCACATGCCCTGCATTCTCCTCCTTGGCGCATGTTGACTCCTGCACCACAGGTCGGACAGCTGATCACCTTGCTAGTGGATCGCGGAGTGATAATAAAGCTCTTGTGTTGGCCGTTAATTAGGTAAGTGCCCTCTTCCAATGACGCGCTCCCACATTTGGGGCACGCATTCAAAGAATCGCTGACTATGGTTTGACAATGGGTACATCTTTTTACTTTAAGTTGCATACGGGTCTCTCCCTCAAAAATAAAATAGGCATTTCTTGGTTTATTTAAGCGCTGATTGTAAAATTAAGCTAGACACATAAAAAGGTTCACGCATAGTACACTCAAATAGGATCAAATAGATTTGGGATTATCGTTCTTATTTCAGATCGATAATCCCAATGTTTTAAAGAGATTTTAATATCTACTTTACTCTCCTCAAGTCTCTATACACTTCATCAACCATATCTTCCACCAAGTACTTTTTAAACTCCGGATTCTCCAATATTTTCATGAAGAAGCTCTCATTACTTTTCATCCGACTGATTACAAAATCCAAGAAGCTACGTTCGAAACTGAACTTGAAGTTCTCCTTCGTATTATTTTGTGCTTTTAACACCAGTTCTTCATCGGCTTTCATGTCCTCGATGATTTGATCTCTGGACAATTTGTCTGCTTCTGTGAAGTCTGTTCCAAAGCGATCATTAATACGGTCGATAATTGAAGACAGGCGTTCTTTTTCTTCTTCTAATCCTCCCCCATTTCCATGCTGTGGCGGAGAGAGTTGTTCTCCCCCTGTAGTGTCTAAGGAGATACTGCCTTCAAATGCTTTTTCATTACGGTAGTATTCCAGGGCTACATCGTCAGAGATATAAACAGGGTCCTCTGATTTCTTTGGCAGTTTTTTCAGCAATGAACTGAGGTAGATGAACCGTTTATGCAGATCCAAATCAGAGAACGGCCCAATCTGCAGAATAAATGCATACGTCCTCACAAATTTTACAGCTGCGGACTTAAAATGTTCCTGTGCTTCATCACCCAGTTCCTGTTTATACCTTTCCACTCCGGGGTCCAGTGTTGCATTTAATTTGCCTTGAAAACGAGCACTTTTTGCAGATTGCTCACTATACTCCAGATTTGCTACAGTATCTACTTCTTCATTTGTATAAACCTGCATCGCATCCAGTTCGCCCTGCAAATCATAGAGGATATTCGGATCTGTCTTTTCCCCGAGTCCTGTCACTTCGTAATAGGTTTGGAAAGCAGCTTGAATGGTTTCCGGGTCATTCACAAAGTCCAGCACGAATGTATCGTCTTTTCCGCGACATGTTCGGTTGAGACGAGAGAGGGTTTGGACAGCTTTAATCCCATCCAATGGCTTGTCGACATACATCGTATGGAGTAATGGCTCATCAAAACCGGTCTGATACTTTTCAGCGACAATCAGCACCTGGTAGTCATCCGAATGAAACTTATCCGGCAGTTCATTTTCACTGATTTTATTTATGTCTGCTTCAGTATAAGATACTCCAGAGTCTTCTACGGTGCCTGAGAATGCCACAAGTGTCTGAAGATCTGTATATCCTTTTGCCTTCAAGTACTTATCAAAGGCAAGTTTATATCGGACAGCGTGGAGGCGACTGCTTGTGACGACCATTGACTTCGCACGACCATTAATTTTGTGACGGGTGACATTTCTAAAATGCTCAACCATGATTTCTGCTTTTTGTGCAATATTGTGAGGATGAAGAGAAACGAAACGCGCAATCTGCTTGCTCGCTTTGCTTTTCGCTACTTCCGGGTCATCTGTGATGCTCTTTTCGATTTTATAGAATGTTTCATACGTAACATAATTCCGCAGCACATCATGAATGAAGCCCTCTTCAATGGCCTGGCGCATGGAATAGAGGTGAAACGGCTCAAACGTGCCATCTGGATTTTGAGTACCGAATCGCTCTACGGTCTTTGGTTTTGGTGTCGCTGTGAACGCAAAGAAGGAAATATTAGACTGGTCCAACCATGAAATACTGTTGGTTTTCCCACTGCCTGCAGAGTGTTGAATCAAATAGTTTCGCCCGGCCTGGTGCAATTTTACGTCAGTCTCGATTTTACGCACGGCATCCAATTGGTGGTACCTCGGGAAAATGACCACTTCTTTTTCATCGATAATGTCCCCATTGCTGTCTCTTATGCTCTTTTTTTCAACATATAGAAATCGGAAAAGGATGTCGAGGAGGCTGTCCGGCTGTAGTACTTCCTGCCAGAGATATGAGGTTCGATAGTCCCCTTCCACAGGTGGGTTCCCTTTCCCACCATTGTTCCCTTTATTGAAAGGGAGGAAGAATGTATTATTCTTGTTGAGTTGGGTTGCCATATATACTTCATCGGTATCCACGGCAAAGAAAACAACGGCACGCTTCTTGAACTGGAATAATAGTTCTTTAGGGTCCCGGTCTTTCTTGAATTGCCGCATTGAATGCTCTACAGTTTGGTTGGTCAGCTGGTTTTTCAGTTCCATCACAATCAGTGGCAGCCCATTCAAAGCAATCATCATATCGATCGAATTCTGATTTGACGCACTATAATACACCTGCCGGCTCACGGTGAAAATATTATTTTCATAGTTTTCGACGAGTGTCTGATTCATCTCCGTCGGTGGTTTATTATAGGCGAGTTTGAGTGTGGCCCCATAATCTTTGATACCATGGCGCAGGCAATCAATGATGCCCCGGCGCTTCAGTTCTTTGTCGAGGCGCTCCATGATCTTGGACTGATAGTCATCCTTGTAGACCTTCTGTAACCGTTCCAAAGCCTTTGGCTGTGTCGCTTCCAAAAATGTGAAAAAGACTTCCTGATCGATCGCCCACTTTCGGAACTTGGCAAGTGCAGGCCCCTTCAGGGTACGCTGTTGAAAGCCGGATGCCATCAACGCCTGTTCTATATTCTCTTCAAAGCCTGTCTCACTTTTGTCGATACTCACGACGACGATACCTCCTCCTGCTCTGTTTCTTTCAGCATCTCCTGAATATCTATTTTGCCTGTGACGGCTTCGTAAATAAGAGATTGGCGGTATTCTTTGAGTTTAGTGATTTGTTCTTTTAGTTGAATCAAAGTTTCATCTATATTCTCCGTGAAGTTTTTTAGGTAAATACATATATCATATTGCTCTTCCTTACTGGGAAGTAGAATAGGCAACTTCTTTAATTCCTGAAATCCTATAGACTGTCTTACACCACTACCAAATCCATAAAAAACTTTTTTTAAGTCATATGCATGAAGTAATAAACTAGCATATTCACTTAGAATATTTTGGTTTGGGACTAATGTTAAATAAGCAGAAGTAATAATTCCTTTTTCTTTTACTAAGCCTACTCGAAGGCTTCTTTTATCATTTTGTAAATCGGTTAGTCTTAATACTATATCTCCATTTTTAACTACTCGATATGTCTCAAATGATTCTGGCAAAAGACCAAAATTATTTTTAATATTTCTCCTCTTTATTCGTCCATAACTTAAGGAAAGTACATTTTTTTCTTTATTTCCTATATTTTTTGTTTTTGATTCTTTTAAATGAAGATTTAGGGAGCTTATCTCCCAATGCTCCGGAATCTCGCCAATCCACTCCACACCGGAGTCTTTCATTTTAACGTCCGGATTAAGCCCTTTTGTAACGGTTTCTGTAATAATGGCTTGCCGTTTCTCTTCGAGGAGTGCGATGAGTTTTTCTTTGTCTGATATTAAAGTGTCGATTTCTGAGGTTTTTTGGTCGAGGAAATTTATTATTCTATTTTGTACTGTTAAACTTGGTACATCGATTCGGAGGGATCGAATGATTCCTTGGCTTATATTTTTTTGTCCCCCTCCTACAGATCGCTGGATAATCCCTTCTCGATTGGCAAGAAACCAGTAAAATACAAAATCAATATTTATATTTCTAGGTTGATTAAGCACACAACAAGCTTGATTTGTTGTTACATCAAATTGAGTAATAGCCAGTTTTCCAATTGTTGCTCCATAAAGAGCAACAATTAAAGAATTTTTCGGATGTACTTTAAGAGCAGGATAATCAGCAATTGCTTTTCTGGTTATTTTTTTATTTACACTAGATAATTTTCCATCAGTTAAATCTCCTGTATTTACCCAAGGGATTTCACCATCTTTATAGTATTCTTCATTCGTAGAACTAGGGGTAGTTCCACTTGATATATCATCGAACAGCCAAGCTATTTTTAAACGTCTCCAATTAGGGTGGCCAGATCTATTCTCTATTCTCACATCATCACCTGCTTCAGCTTCTCTAAAATACTCTCTTCAAGTTCTTGTATTTCCGTTTTGATTTCATTGGAAGGTCGAAGTTCCTGATACTGATAGAAGTGTCTAGTGAATGGTATTTCGTATCCGATTTTCGTTTTTTCTTCATCGATCCAAGCATCTGGTACATGAGGCAGTACTTCACGTTCGAAATAGTCATGAATGTCCTCTTTTAGTGGCACATTTTCTGTGTCACGTGAATCAGGGTCTGCTTCCACATCACCCTTCTTATTTTTCACACAGATATCAGCCGTCTCATCCTTCTCAGCCAGGGCTGCGAGCAGTGCCTTTAGCAACGGAGCCTTCATATCGATGCCAGCGTCTGCAAATGCAGCTTTCAATTTTTCAGTGAATACTTCCCGGTTCTTATAAAGGGTGTCTTCTTTCAGTTGCTGCAACACTTCAATAATAGCGTTTTGGACTTCTCCACCGGCTTCTTGCTTTTTAAGGCCGCCTTCCCCTTTTTTCTTTGATTTAGCCAGGTTCTGAAACGCTTTTTGTTCGTATAGACGCGCAATGCGTTCATCATCTATTTTGAAGTTAAGCTTCAGCGGACGCTCTACAACAATCTTTTGATAACCAAAATTTTCGTTATCAAAAATCTTCACATTATCCTGCTCTTTAAATTCACCATATATGCGAATGATCTCCTCGATTTGCTTCTGAGAGATCTGATTCCGCTTTTCCCCCAAGCTTTTGCGCATCTTCTCATAGTAATCAACAGCGTTAACGAGTTGAATCTTACCTTTACGCCATTTAGATTTATTATTGGTAAGAATCCAGATATAAGTGGAAATACCAGTGTTATAGAAAAGATCTTTAGGCATCGCTACAATGCCCTCTACCAGGTCATTTTCAATCACATAGCGGCGTATCTCACTTTCCCCACTGCCCGCATCTCCTGTGAATAATGGGGAACCATTCATGATGATTGCCATACGGGAACCTTGTGGGTTGTCTTCGCTGACAGGTTTCATTTTCGATACCAGGTGTTGCAGGAACAGCAGCTGACCATCACCAATACGAGGCAACCCGGCACCGAAACGGCCATCCATTCCTAAATCTTCATGTTCTTCCCTGACCACTTTCTCAGCGGGTTTCCACTCGACCCCATATGGTGGATTCGAAATCAGGTAATCGAATTTTTGAGTCGGAAACGCATCTCTCGTTAATGTATTTCCAAAGCGAATGTTCTGAGCGTTCTCTCCTTTGATTAAGGTGTCCGCCTTACACATGGCGAATGATTCCTCGTTGAACTCCTGAGCGAAAAACTCCAATTCTGCAGTTTCGTTCATTTCATGTAAGTATTCTTGGGCGATGGATCCCATGCCACCTGTACCGGCACATCCGTCATAAAGGGTCTGGGTGATTCCAGGTTTAGTAAGAATCTCATCATCCTCATTGAACATGAGCCCTACCATCAGCCGTACGACTTCCCTCGGTGTATAGTGATCGCCAGCTTCTGCATGTTCAGAATAACGCCGAATCAGTTCTTCAAAAATATACCCCATTTCAAGGTTAGAGACGGTATTGGGATGCAGATCAACCTCTGCAAATCGTTTCACGGTCAAATACAAGAGATCATTACGATCCATCTTTTCAATCTGCTTATCAAAGTCAAAGTACTCTATGATTTCTCTTGCCGTTTTTGAAAAGCCATTGATGTAATCCCGGAAGTTTTCTGCGATGTTATCTGAATCATTCAATAGCTTCTGGAAGTCATAGTTGCTTGTATTATTGAAACGCTGCTTTGATTTTCTATTCAGTATTTCGTCCCGGGCTTCTTCAGGCAAATGCTTGAATTGTTGATAGCTTTCGAGTACATCCTCTTTCGTATCTTCCAGAACATTATCGAACCGACGCAATACCGCCATCGGTAAGATCACTTTCCCATAGTCTTCTGGTTTATACGGCCCTCTTAATATTTCTGCGATGGTCCATAAAAAGTTTACTTTATCCTGAAAATTCATCATGTCTATCTATTCCTTTTTCTATAAGATTATTGTGGTGTACTTTCTGCGAAGCGTATAAATTCCTATTATGTAATTTGAAATTATGTCAGAGAACAAAATGAGGGGATATACAAACCCTACTACTTTTAGCTTAACATAGCACTTTATCAAGTAAGTAAAGATTATTCCTCAAAGAAATATGCAATATACAATATATTGCATATTATATATTAATTGATACAGAGTATTAGCTTAACTCTAAGTCATATTAACTTTATTTAGTCTTTGTACTTTTAATAATTTCAGCAACTCTGAAACTGAGTAGTGAATACCTAAACTATATAATATATTGTATGCAGTATATTATATATGATATGTTGTATATAATATGATACAAAGGAGTGAAGCAGTTGGGGAAGATTATAAGCATCAATAACTTCAAAGGCGGCGTCTCAAAGACATCAACAGCATGTGCTCTCGCATATGTTTTGTCTGAGAAAAAAAGAATGAAGACGCTACTGGTAGACTTCGATCCGCAAGCTGATGCGACGGAGCTTTTAATTCGAACGTATGATAATGCAGAGAAACCAGATGCGCTTAACGATGAAGGCTATAAAACAATATACGAGGGTATCCAAGATGGAGATAGAGTAGGGACAACGCTTCATTTATCTGAGAATCTAGATTTAATACCCAGTGACTTTAATTTAATCGGTTTTCCAGATCACCTAATAAAAAAATACCGCTATAAGGATACCTTTGACAAAGTTAAAGAACTGAGCAACTTCCTAGAAGGAGTCAGGGAGGAGTACGATATTATTTTAATCGATACCCCGCCGACTATATCTGACTTTAGTAACAATGCAATATATGCTTGTGACTATAGCTTAATAGTAATGCAGACTCACAGACGATCTTATCGCTCAGTAGAAAAATTTCTTGTGCATTTGGTAGACTTCCAAGAAACTTACGGGAATGAGTTTGATGTCCTAGGTATTATACCTGTGATGTTTTCGAATAAGACAAAGACAGACACAATTACACTACAAGATGCGATGGAAGATTATAAAGACTATGTATTTAAGCATATAGTGAAAGCGATGGAAAGGGTAAAATACTGGGATGAGTTTGGAATCTCAGAGGAAAGTCATTGGGATAGGATGGCAGTGAATGCATATGCGGGATTGACTAAAGAATTCCTGGAAAGATTAGAACGAATGGAAGAAAAACAAACTCAATAATTGGGAGTGAAATAGATGGGACTGTTAGATGAAACGAAAGCAAAAAGGGAAGGTAAAAAACATGAAAATCCTTTGGCCAATCATAATATTAAAAAAGAAAAACTTCCTGTAACATCTCTTCGTTTGGATGGAGATACTCACGCGAAAATACTAGCCCTTAAAAATGTAGTTGCGAAGCGTAATCTCAACAATATGCAAATTATTACTGAAGCTATTGATAACATGATTGAAGATCTTGATGAGGAAAGTTTGGAGGTTTTCGATAAGTATTATCGTATTAATATTGAAGAAAAAGTCGATGTCTTAAAAAGAAAAGGCCAGTACTAATATCAGCATATTATATATTGCATATTATATATAATATGCAATATGCTTTTTTGATTTTACAAATAACGTCTAGTCTTGTATGCTTATTTTATTAAATCACTACAATAAAACTAAATAAAAAGAGTGTGTTAATAACAAAAAACTCATGATGTGGGGACATCACGAGTTCTCCGGAATCAACGCTTGGGGAAGCATTGAATTCAATTGTTATAATTCGCTCACATATCTCTGTGCATAGAGTGTTTTTGCGAACATTTATATATATTAGGATAGCTATAGAATAGCAAATGTTCGTACATAAATCAAGTTGACGATATGAGTACGTTTATTTACTGTACTTTTATATTGTTGCATTTGAGTAGATTATAGAGGTGTGTGAGTGATGGATGCTTATGTCTATCGCTTTTTTTATTGGAAAGGACTACCTATGCACGATCTATACAAAATCTATTCTCATATCTTAAAAAGAGGAATATCAGATAGAAAAATCAAGAGTAAAGAAATGAACCCTTATGGTAAAGTAGCTGCAGCAAATTCTAAAAATCAGATGATTTACAATCAGGGTTACACGGTGAGCTCAGTAGAGACACTTATGAGTAATAGCAACGTTGTGACTCATTTCACCCCTAATGTTTATTATTGGTTAAGTAGAAAAAATAACACTATTTCTGGTCATGAAGAGAAAAACTTGAAGCAAATAAATACATTCGTAATCGACTTTGATAATTATGATATTGAGTATACCGATATTCTCAATGTAGGACTAAATCTAGAATTAATGCCTACTTTAATTGTGCAAACTGACCAAGGATTTCATGCATATTTCATATTAGAAGAACCAGTTTATGTTACAAAAAATAAAAACTATAAAAGTTTAAATGTAGCTAAAAAAATCTCTCAAAACTTGAGACTGGCCTTCAACGAAGAGATAGAAGGAGTAGATCTTAACTGTAATCATTTTGGCTATTTTAGATGCCCGAATGCGCACAATGTCCTATTCTATCAAAAAGATTTAGAGCATACATTTAAGGACCTCATAGCTTGGTCGAAACGCAAATCAGATGATGCGAGGGAACATCTCAAAGTTGTGGTAGATAACACTTTCAATACTCAGCACAAACAAATTGAAGAAGCTTGGTATCGTAAATTGATCCAGCAGCAAGCTATCCATGGCGGAGAAGACTGTGGGCGTGACAACACTGTCTTTACGTTGTCTTTAGCTAATTATCAATCTGATGTCACATTTGAAAACTGCCTAAATAAGATGCATCAGTTCAATTCAATGCTAGAGAGACCGTTAAAGAATAAAGAGATCGAAAAGACCGTTAAAAGTGCATACTCTGGGAAATATAGAGGCGCTAGTAAAGAGTATATAGAGAGAATAATGAAATCCTGGGTAAATGAACAATATAAGTCAAAAGCCTTTAATCGCTGGTATAAGCATAAAAAATCTCGCCAAGATCGTAAGTATTCGCATGCGTACGAACGAGAAGAAGAGATCATCGAATATATAAATACGCACGCCTCAAATGGGGTAGTGAGGATATCATTGAGAAGTCTTGCAACTGAATTTGACATCTCAGTTACAGCACTCAAAAATGTATTGAAGAAATCTAACAAAATAAAAATAAAAATCGTAGGCAGAGGACGTTACACCGTCACCAAAATTTATACTTTGCAGACGTTAGTTCAACATGCTCAGAAGTTGAAAGCAAGAACACAATTATTTATTAAAGACATAAATGAACTCTTCAGATTAACTCCTAGTAAATACCAAAGAGTTATTGCAAACATCTTAGAAATGAATACAGAAAAGACATCCAAAAGTAGAATCAAGCAGATCAGATTACTGATTTGAAGTTAATGTAACAAACTGCCTGACATTATATGTGTATATGGTTCTTTATTCTCCTGATGGATGTGGTGATTAAAACAGCATAGAGGTATATAGTATCTATTGATCGTTTATTATAGTGATTTGGGGAGTGTTTTTATGGTGAGGGTAAACTTATGATGTGACATACAATATATGATATATCATATATTGTATGTGTGAGGTTTACTTATGGGTGTGGTTGATTTTATTTAGTATGGTATTTAAAGCTTCATTTATAAAGTAATTTTGATTTTCTTTGTTATTATCTGTGAGTTGATCTATTTGTATTTTTAAATCATTCCTTAATGGAAATGTTGTATTTTTATAATTTTCCTCTATTATATTATCATTTTCAACTTTATCTAGGAGATCTTTAATTGCTCGATTAATGAATTGACTTTTATATCCGTATTTTTCTTCAGCTAATTTATCTAGACGATTTATTAGGTCTTTTTCAATGATAAATGTAGGCCGTATATGGGTGTTTTCTAGTTTATTTTCTTTTTGATAAATATAATTAAATTTCTGTTTACTAGATGGGGAATGGGAAGAGTTTTTTTGTGTTCCTTGGTTGAGTTCTTTAAAGATATTTTCTAGTTCTTTTTTTGTCATGTTCTCATCGTTTAAGTAAAATTTAAAAGCGGATTTTTATTAGGGTTTTATGTATTTTTCCTTAGTGAATTATATAATTAAGAATATCTTATTTTAATACTAAAATGAAATATAAGGTTTAATCGGAGGGAATAAAATAGATTTAGAGACTTCTGAATTAGTTACTTAATTCGCTGCTGAGTTAGCGAAAATATCTTATGAGTGGATCCTTTCTAGGATGGAACAAGCGAAACTTTAAAAAAAAGAGTGATGAGCAACAGGAGATTTATCAAGAGATAATTATCAAATTGATGAATGATAAAGCTGAATTGGAACTTATTGCGGGTGAATATAAATCCAGATATGAGAAAGTTAATATTAGTGACGATGATATAGAGTACCTTCAATCTTCACTTGAGAGACTTGAGAGACTTGCAGAGATTCTAAAAAATTATGGTGTTGTTCCTGTAGGGAAAGATGAAGATGTGAGAATGGTTATTGATTTATTTAATAAAGATACATTAAAGACTGCGCAGTTGTTAGGTTTTAATTATAGAGAAGCTATTGGAGAACCTCTCACGGTAGCTTGTGCAAATGTAATCAATAACAAAGTGGGTAATACTAGAACGAACCAGTCAAAAAGGTAGGAAATAATCTTAATTAGAGATGTTTACTGAGATTCTTTTATTGAAAATATAATATCGGACAATATATATGGTCCAACAGAAGGGGTGGATGCAGGTGGGTACGGTTACAGTGCGTTTGAATGCTAAGGAACAGGAAGTGTTTGAAGCCTATGCTGAGCGCCACGGCGTGCTTCTGTCTACGATGATGAAGCATGCGCTCGAAGAACGTATAGAAAATGAATTTGACATCGCAGTTCTTAAATCTTATGAGTCCGATGTTCAAAATGATGGCGTGACGACTTATGACTACGATGAAATGAAGAAAATGCTGGATTTATAGCATGATAATTGGACCGACGTCCTTAACGGGGTGTCGGTCTTTTTTCCCCAGAAAAGAGTGCTTGGTTTATCCTGAAAAAAAAAGACGAGCGTATGCCCGTCTATTCATCTATGATGCGTTTCATTGCATCTTTATATACTTGTGATTTATCGCGTTTACCGATGGCAATGACTTGTATGACTTCCATGCGACCTTCCACTTCACGAAAGACGATACGGAGCCCCTGCTTTTTGAGCTTGATCTTGTTGCATCCCTTGAGTTCGTCCCGGAGTGCCTCTCCTGCTTGCATACCGCGTTCCTTGATGCGCTTTAAGCCTTTCAGAATCAACTGTTTCTGACTGCCGTCGAGTTTTTCATAGTCCGACTTGGCGTATTCTGTGAGTTCTACAATATACATTGATTACTCCCAGCCGTCGTTTTCATCAAGTTCAATGTCATCGAGATTGATGCCTGTGGCTTCTTCAACACTATAGGTTTTGACGTTGGTATCTTTGAGGCGTTCTTTGACGATGAGTTCATCGATGCGGTCATACAGTGCTTCGATTTCGTTATTCATGTTTTCATACTGTTCTTGCGTCAGGACAACCCCTGCGACTTTGTCGCGATTGAAGATATAGACGCCATTATTTCGTTCTTCGGCCTCTTTGAAGATGGTCATCGGGGATTTCTTTACATCGGAGATGCTTTTGAATGGTACATCTAAGGTTTTCATGCTATCCCTCCTCTAATCCATTTAAGTATAGCACGAATAAAAGTTTTTTAAAAGTCTTTATAATATACTTTTAACCAGGGTCTGTCGGTCTTTTTTTTGCCAACAGTCCATTTGCTCGAAGTACCAGATAACTCCAGGACGGATTACTGACCGGCTTCGCCGTCGAGTTGCTCGCGCAATATGCGGGCAACTTTTGGACTCAACACAATGTTGCCACCAGCAAGCACCATATTGTCCTGGGATGACTCCTCAGTAATCATACAGGTCATCATCGTATCCTGCCGCCACGGTGGCGATACGCGCTACACGACAGAAGTCCTCGCCGTCGGTGCTAAGACACCGGAGGAAGCCATAGAGACTGCCAAGCGCAAGTAGAAGAAGCATTACCGCTATGTGTGCCACCGGGTCGAAACCACCCCGGAGACCCGGCTCCTGCAAGGAGAAATTGCATTCCGCATCAAGCGTGACACAAAGGGCGACCGGTTGACCTATCATCCGATGCGTAGAGGCTGACCGCCTAGCAGAAACGAATATATCGAAAAAGTTGTTCTAAATCAGAAAGGAAGAGATACCATGACCGACATCGTCATCCATTACGTCAGCGGAAAAGCTGACCACATCTACGACCTGGCGGGCGTTCGTGCCGCAGCCGACGAATTAATACTGTTTCATAAAGACCCCGATACCGGGGAGATCATCAAAGAGTATATCCGATATGCGTCCATCGCCTCATATTCAGTTACGCACCATGTCTCCATCGAAAGGCGGGTCAGCTAGTATGCTCCAACGCATGCCACAGGACTGGGTACGTGCAATTACGCCCCATATATCCAATCCAAACGCGCTGTCGGCACTAAAATGCGCCGTGGACACGGAATACCAGAACCACACCGTGTTCCCCCAGCGCAGTCTGATTTTTCACGCGTTCCAAAGAACGCCGTATCGAGACGTCAAAGTGGTCATTCTCGGCCAGGACCCTTATCCGACACCGGGACACGCCACGGGGATGGCGTTCTCAGTACCCCAAAACGTCAAAATTGCCCGTTCCCTCTCAAACATCTTCAAAGAGCGACTCAACGATGTCGGGATTCCCGTCAGTTCGTCCGGCAATCTATCGCACTGGGCCGACCAGGGCGTCTTATTGCTCAATACGATCCTGACGGTAAGGTCCGGTGCGGCAAACAGCCACAAGTCAATCGGCTGGCAGCACATCATCGACCCTGTAATCGAAGCGCTGAACCATAAACCCCACCCCATCGTCTATATTCTGTGGGGCGGTCATGCACATGCCTACGAAAAACGGATCGACACGTCCAAGCATATCGTGATCAAAAGCAGTCACCCGAGCCCACTCGGTGCATACAAATCGGGCGCGCCGTTCATCGGGTCGAAATGCTTTTCACGAACAAACGCCGCATTAATCCGTCATGGGCTTACCCCCATCGACTGGTCGAACTGACTAATCGTAAGAAACATACTAAGATTAGTACCACAGGACCCGGCCAGGTCCTGTGGTACTAATCTTAGTATGTTTTTAGTCACACTGATCTTTGTTATATGGCAGCCCAGAAACCTAGATATCGGCATTACTGCCTTGGCGGGGGCATTGCTTGCAATCATCACTGGGGTCGTTTCGTTCGGTGATGTAATCGAAGTCACGGGTATTGTCTGGAATGCGACGTTAACGTTTGTTGCAGTCATTCTTATTTCATTGATCCTTGATGAAATTGGCTTTTTCGAATGGGCTGCAATACATATGGTTAAAGCATCAAACGGAAATGGCTTGAAAATGTTCATATATATCGCACTATTAGGTGCAATCATCGCAGCATTTTTCGCTAACGATGGGGCGGCTTTGATACTAACACCCATTGTGCTTGCCATGGGCAGAAACTTAAAATTAGAAGAAAAAGTTATTTTTCCATTTGTGATCGCCACTGGATTTATTGCAGATACCACATCTCTGCCGTTGGTCGTCAGCAACTTAGTAAATATTGTGTCCGCAGATTACTTCGATATCGGATTTCTAGAGTATTTAAGCCGGATGTTTATCCCGAATATTTTTTCATTAATTGCGAGTATTGTCGTCCTTTGGCTACTATTCAGAAAATCCATTCCCAAAACAATCGACCAAACGCAGTTAAAAACGCCCGAGTCTGCGATAAAAGACAAAAAAATGTTCAATTATTCCTGGGTGGTCCTTTTAATATTACTTGTTGGTTATTTGGTCAGTGAATTTATCAATGTCCCTGTCTCATTCATTGCCGGGGGTATTGCGATTATCTTCTTGATACTGGCCAAACAATCTCACGCTGTAAATACAAAAGCAGTCATCAACGGGGCACCATGGAACATCGTATTGTTCTCAATCGGTATGTATGTTGTCGTCTTTGGATTGAGAAACGTCGGTTTAACCGATGCTCTAGCAAGTGTATTAATGGATATTGGGGAGTATGGGCTGTTTGCTTCAGTAATGGGGATGGGCTTTATTGCCGCAATTTTATCTTCCATCATGAACAATATGCCGACTGTAATGATTAATGCAATTGCCATCGATCATGCGAACATTACAACACTGATCCAAGAAGGTATGATCTATGCCAATGGCATTGGGTCAGACTTAGGACCGAAGATTACACCCATTGGATCTTTAGCCACACTGTTATGGCTCCATGTATTAGCCAGAAAAGATATGAAAATTTCATGGGGCACCTATTTTAAAATCGGCATTATTATCACTCCCCCTGTTTTATTCATTACATTACTCGGTCTCTATCTCACTCTAATAATGTTTTAAATAAGTGAGTGATTTTCCATAAAAGCGTATAGCCCCCGTCGGGCTATACGCTTTTATTACTATGAATTACTTTTGTTTCTTGGGTTCATTTGAATCTTTCTCTGTTTTTTTCTCTTCAATCTCTACTGAGCAACAGCTTTGTTCTTTCGGTTTTAATTTATTAACAAAATCTTTCACACCCATGAGCTCACCTCCTTTGATGGTTGAATATACTTACTAAATGATTAGATTGAAAATCAGACCAGCTCCAATGGCGACTGTTAAGATCGCTGAAATGAAAGCGACTAAAAATTTCTTTTTTAATAGTTTAGACAATAATGCGAGTTCGGGAATGCTGGCTCCTGCGCCTCCGATGATTAAGGCAATGACGGTTCCCATTGCCATCCCCTTGGTCACAAGCGCATCCGCAATAGGAAGCATTGTTTCAGGCCGAATGTACATGGGAATGCCGATTACTGATGCAATGACTATAGAAATAATGCCATCTCCACTTGCATATCGTGTCACGAATGCTTCAGGCACGAAGCCGTATATGAATGCGCCAATAAACACACCGATAAATAAGTAAGGAAGTAATGGATATAAGAAAGACCAGGCATCATTCAACGCTTGCTTTACTTTTGATCCTTGCTTATCAGCGAAAAACCCTTCTCCTTTAATTGTCACACCTTTATAGGCTTCTTCTAAATTAAGCCGGGAAAATATAACACCCACAAGCATACTAAAAAGACTAACAATCAAAAAGTACACCCCAGCCACCTGCCATCCCAATAAAATCCACAACGTAAAAATCATCACTGGATTCATTAACGGTGAAGCAATGAGAAAACTCATTGAGGGGCCAAAAGGGGCTTTTGCGTTCAAGAGACCCGCCAGGATTGGAATGGTTGAGCAGGAACAAAAAGGCGTAATGGCACCAAAGAGCGTCCCTAAAACATAATTGATTCCTTTATTCGGTCCATTCAGTACCCGTCTTATTTTCTCTTCCGACACAACTTGTTGGATCAGGCTGACAACAAAACTGATGATGATAAACAGCACAAGCAATTCAAAAAATAATATTAAAAATGTTTTGATAAATTCCAGTATTGAATCTAACATCAATATAACGCCTCACTTTCATTAAATCAACATTATTTGATATATTAATCAAAAATAGTTGATTTAAACGTTGAAAATAAAGATACTCATTATAAAATTCTGCAACAAGTATCTTCTGATAGCACAACCTGTATCTGTGCCTCATTAATTCTATAATAGTTCCATGTTCCATGTTTTTCTGTTAAAAGAATATTGGCATCCACAAGTTTCTTGAGATGATAAGAAATTTTAGATTGTTTCAAGTCCAACACTGTTTCCAAATCACAGACACACAGATTTTTCTCCGGACTTTTGTTGATTTCTTTTACGATCTTCAAGCGTGTTTTATCTGCCAAAGCATTAAACATATTTTCATAGAATTCGAGTGCTTGATCGTCACTCAATTCATTTATAGCATTCATTAATTTCATTCTAGTCACCTTCTTTAATAAATCAATTTTTTTTTGATATATCAATCATAATACTGGCTACAAAGAAAATCAAGTATAAAAGATATGAGCTTCTATGTTAGCTGGAAGATATATATTCATTAGAATATGATGCAAGATAACATTTAAACTAAGTGCAAAATAACTCCTAAAGTGACACCGATTCCATAGATGTGACAAATCTTCCAATAAACGGTCGTTTTTTAACGAAGCAATATGGCTTGTTTTATTGACTTTCATTTCAATATATTTTATTATTACTTTATACGGTATAACGTTAAACGTAATACTTTGAAAAGGAGTGAGTATATGACAACAAATAAATTCTCAGAACCCACGTTGTTGATTTTGATCAGTCTTGCAGAACAAAATCGTCATGGCTATGCAATCATGGAGGACATTCAAAGTAGTTATGATGTTAAATTAGGACCTGGCACATTATATGGAGCCATTTCGCGTTTAGAAAAGGCAGGGTATATAAGTCCGATTGAATCACAAGATCGTAAAAAACCTTACAAGATGACAACAGAAGGGGAAATATATCTAACAGAACAAATTAAAGAAATTCAAAAGGTAACAAATATAGGTATGAAAAGGCTTGGATTGGTATGAGATGGCTTGTATATTTGTACCCTAAAACTTGGAAAGAACGTTATGGAAATGAGCTAACCGATATATTAAAACAAACAGATACATCGTTCAAAACAATAATTGATTTGCTTATAGGCATTATTGATGCTTGGCATATGGAGTTAAAGGAAAGAAATGCTTACGGTTATCGTATAAGTCAAGTATTGGTGGTAGTTGCCGTCATTAATCTTTTTATTGTTTTGAAATTAAAACCATTAGGGGAGGTCATTGAAGTGGAAATAGCTGCTACGATTGCAGTATTAATTGCTATGGCATCATTGTTTTTGGCTGCTGTTGCATTGGTAGTAAGTATATTTAAATTTGGCAGAGACGGTTTAACCCTCAAACCAAAATTAAGTAAAGCAGCACTTGGTTTAATGGGCAGTTATGCAGTATTTATGGTGACATTTTTGGTATTGATTAATTAGAGTTGTGTCGCAAACAGATGTGATTATTGTATAAACCATTACCTCAAGCTAAGAGATTGCCATTAAAGCAATCTCTTTTTATTTACAAAAACACAAGATAAAGAGGACTAGAATTGTAATCATACTGGTATCCGCCTCATATTTTAAAGTGTCCATCCAAAGCATAATTAAAGTGCTATTTACCCTTTAGCGACTAAAGTCATTCGTCACGTTCCTCTCTTTCAGTTGTTTGTCGTTCGTTTCTTATACTTTTACGGACGATTTTCATTTATAACTAGAAAAATAGTCTTCCGCTCAAACAATTTGTAGATGTATTTTTCTCTCTTAAATTTATGTTTGATTAGAGTAGACACATAAAACGGTCACACATGATACACTCAAAATGGTTTTCCGACAAAAGAAATCATAGGAGTGATCATGCATGACCTACACCCATATTACCACGGATGAATTAGTATTCATAGAAGCCTATTTCCGACACGGAACTACCGTGGCTCAGATTGCGAAACGGCTCGGACGTGCCCGGCAGACTATCCACAATGTCATCACGCATTTCAAGGCCGGGCACACCGCCATCGACTACTATCAGCGCTATAAAGAAAATAAGAAGCGATGTGGTAGAAAACAAAGTGTCTTGCCGACCAGTCAACGGAAGTACATCGAAGAAAAGGTCGCTCAGGGCTGGACACCGGATGTGATCGTCGGCCGGCAGGAGATGCCAATTGACTGCTCGGGTCGCACGCTGTATCGCATGTTCAAACGGGAAACCTTTGATGCGGCCAAGCTGCCAATGCAGGGCAAGCGAAAACCGAATGGCCGTCAGGAACGCCGGGGCAGACAAGCCTTCAGGCGTAATATCTCTGAAAGAGTGGATGACTATCCCACTTTCAATGAAGAGTTCGGCCACCTCGAAGGCGACACCATTGTCGGTGTCCGTCACAAGAGTGCGGTCATCACGCTGGTTGAGCGTCTGTCAAAAGCCATCATCACATTAAAACCCAAAGGCAGAACCGCACTGGATATTGAGTCTGCCATTAATACATGGTGTCAAAAGATGCCTAAAAACCTATTCAAATCCATCACCTTCGATTGTGGCAAGGAGTTCTCCAACTGGCAGTCGATGAGCAATCGAAATGATCTATCCATCTACTTTGCCGATCCGGGCACACCATCACAGCGGGGATTAAACGAACATTCCAATGGCTTGCTCAGAAGGGATGGCCTGCCTAAAGATATGGATTTCAACACGGTCGACCAAGCTTTTATCTCATCGGTTGCCGCCAGAAGAAACCATATCCCAAGAAAATCATTGAACTTAAGATAATATGCAAAATCGATGCCTCCTAAGTTATTAATATATAGCAACCTATTTGAAATAAAGACTTCAGACGGTTCACCTTTTTCTTATAAAACCCCGTTATTGGCCAATATATTCGCCAGTAATGGGGTTTTATAAAATTCTAAATTTTTTTCTGGAAATTTGATTTATAGGGTAGAAAAGAAGGAAAAAGTATACTATGATAATTGTATACATTGTATAGTAACAATATAATTAAAAGGGAGGGTTAAAATTTGAAAATATTTTTATCGAACACTTCCAAAGAACCCTTCTATACTCAAATATATGTACAAGTAAAATCTTTGATACTGACAGGTGATTTGACTGAGGGCCAATCATTGCCTTCGATGAGGAAATTAGCAAAAGAATTGGGTGTTAGCGTAATTACTGCAAAACGTGCATATGAGGAGCTGGAAAAAGAAGGCTATACTTATTCGATTGTTGGCAAGGGATCGTTTGTAGCTGAACAAAATCTCTCAATAATTAAAGAGAGGAAAATGAAGGCTGTAGAAGAACAAATGCATGACGTCATAGCAAACAGTAAAGAGATTGGAATCAGTTTGGAGGAATTACAGGAAATGCTGAACATATTCTACAAGGAGTGATTATATTGGAAACAATAATTAAATTAAAAAATGTAAACAAAAAATTTAAAGATTTTTCTTTAGAAAACTTGAGCCTGGACATTAATAAAGGCTATATTACTGGGCTCATAGGCTCTAATGGTTCAGGGAAGTCATCTACGATACGAATCATGATGGATTTGATGAGACCCGATTCAGGGGATTTAGAAATTTTCGGACTGAATTATGAAGAACATGAGAAAGAAATTAAGGGTCGAATCGGCTTTGTTTATGACAGCAATATCTACTATGAAGGATTGAATCTTTCAGATATCCAGAGGATAGTCGGTCCGGCCTATCGTAATTGGAATAAGGGCACTTATTTCAATTATCTTAAAAAGTTCAATCTGCCTAAGAATAAACCGATAAAAACATTTTCTAAAGGAATGCAGATGAAAGCCTCCCTCGCTATTGCACTTTCACATGATGCAGAGCTGTTAATTATGGATGAACCTACTGCAGGTTTAGATCCTGTCTTCAGACGGGAGCTGCTGAATATCCTGCAGGATATTCTGATTGAAGAAAATCGGACGATTTTCTTCTCTACTCATATCACATCAGATTTAGAGAAAATTGCAGATTATGTGGCTTTTATAAAAGACGGACGAGTCATATTCAATCACTCTATAAATGATTTACAAGAAAAATTTTCCTTGGTAAAAGGTGAACTAGAGCTGTTGGATAGAGATACTTCTAAAGCGTTCGTCCATATCAACCAGTCAAGTGATACTTTTGAAGCGATGACTGATGATGTTGAAAAAATTCGACGGATTTTTGGAGATACCGTGATTATAGATAAAATATCTTTAGAAGAAATCATGTACTTTTTCAATGGAGATGACAATGATGATTAATTTAATAAGAAGAGATTTGATATTACAGAAGAAACTTTTATGGTTATACATACCATTTATACTATTCTTTGTACTCATGTGGTCTTCACCGTTTTTGATATTTACATTAGCAGCTTTATATATACCATTTAACGCTTTTGCTTATGATGAAAAAGTAGAGTCGGATAAATTACTGAATTCTCTTCCTTATACAAGGCTGGAAATAATTACTTCAAGATATCTCGGTGCAATACTTTATACCATTGTTTCCATCATTCTAGTGAGTGGTTCCCTGCTTTTATTCAACAAACCATTTGCTATGTCGGATATTTTAATAGGATCATCCTTATTTCTTTTGTTAGCTGCATTTACGTTTCCATTATTTCAAATCTTTAAGCAGGGTAATATCACATCTATAATTTTATTAGTTTTTATTGTAAGTACTGTATTACTCAGTAATTCTTCTGAGTTAATGAGTACTTATGGAATTACCTTATCAAATAGTGATGGTGTTCTCAGTTGGCTAGTACCCATAGTTCTTATGATGGCAGTTCTAATCATTTATACAGTATCTTGGTTAACCACATATACTATCTACAATAAAAAAGATTTCTGAATTGGGGAGTGATTTTAATGTTGAAGAAAATACTCAGTGTGGTAATTCTTGTTGCAGTAACGTTAATCATACTTTTTTTAATGGACCTGAGTGGTCTCAACACTCAAGGTACAGATAATTTTCTCGGTAATCTGGATAACCTGGGAATAACATTTATTAACTACCATGCAGATCAAATATATAACATTCTTGCCAGTTTAATTATCATACTCTTTTTCTTGTATCTGATATTCACACTACTTTTTGGTGCAAGAAAAAGTAGTAACTAGCTATAAACTTGTTAATTGCTGTGTGACTTTTGTTTTTACTTTGCACCTATTTTAAAAGCTATTTTGCGCTATATATATATAAAGAGATTGGAACAAAATCACTTTTATGTTCCAACCTCTTTAAGTTCCACCCGTTTAACCAGTTTATAGAACGTTGTTTTTTTAACATTCGCTTGCTGCATCGCCTGTGTTGCTGTAATCTCACCTTTTTTCCATTCATCATACGCAACCATGAATGTCTCTGTAATCTGGACTTTTGGACGACCAAAAACCTTTCCTTGATTCTTTGCTGCATCGATCCCTTCACTTTGTCGTTTGCGAATGCGTTCCCGTTCATCTTGTGCGATCCAAGAAAGTATCTGTAAAACCAGGTCGGCGATAAAGGTGCCCATGCTGTCTTTATATTGGGTTGTATCCAGTAGGGGCATGTCCATCACAATAATATCAGCGTGAAGCTCTTTCGTGATGGCATTCCATTCTTCCACAATTTCTTCTTTATTCCGTCCAAAGCGATCAAGTGAATGGATATACAACACATCTCCAGGTCGAAGAATCCGTTTGAGCAGTTGGTATTGGGAACGTTGGAAATCCTTACCACTACCTTTATCCATAAAAATATCGCGTTCATGGATGCCTTTTTCTTTCATTGCAACAACTTGACGCTGCTCATTTTGATCTTTACTGCTGACACGGATGTATCCATATTTTCGATTTTCCATAGAACACATCTTCTCCCTTTTCCTTAATCTCTCTTTTTTCATTTTACCAGAAAATCGTTCGCTAACGTATATGTAACATAATGAACGTTCACTAAGTATTTTAACATGTTTGTGAACGATTGATTCTATATGTTTAAGGATATTTTTAGGGCGTTCGTTAATGTGTACTTTTAAGAACGAATAAATTATTTATCACAATAAAGTTCACTTACGATATCGTAATTTCTTTCAGTTTTATTTCAGAAAATTCTTTCTATGTCGCGAAAAACTTATACAAATTTATTATTATTCAAACATCTGCTTGAATAAAGAAAACAAGATGATATACTATATTCAAACAAATATTTGAATGACGGGGTGTATGTATGAATAAGAAAGAAACATGTGAAGTTTTTTGTTATGACGAAGAAAAGGTTAACCGGATGCAAGAGAATTTACAAACTGTCGATATTGCCGGTATATCACAGATGCTTAAGGCTATTGCCGATGTGAATAGGGCAAAAATCACCTATTCCTTATGCAAGGAAGAGGAATTATGCGTCTGTGACATCGCAAATATACTCGGTGTGACTGTAGCAAGTGCATCTCATCATTTACGCACGCTCTACAAAGAAGGCATCGTTAGATTCAGGAAAGAAGGGAAACTCGCGTTCTATTCTCTGGAAGATCAGCATATTAAAGAAATCATGACGATTGCATTAATACATAGGAAAGAAGTGATAACCAATGTCTGAAGGGATTGCAGAGCTGACTGAAGAAGAAAAAAAAGTTTACCGTGTTCAGGGGTTTTCCTGTGCGAACTGTGCAGGGAAATTTGAGCGCAATGTGAAGAAACTACCTGAAGTTCAAGATGCGAAGGTGAATTTTGGCGCATCAAAAATTTCTGTATATGGTTCTGCAACGGTTGAGGAACTGGAAGAAGCAGGAGCATTTGAAAATCTCAAAGTGGTGCCTGAAAAGTCTAGTCGTCAAGCGCAACCAGAAGTTAATAAAGAAAAAAATGTTTACCGTGTTCAGGGGTTTTCCTGTGCAAATTGTGCTGGCACATTTGAGAACAATGTGAAGAAACTACCTGAAGTTCAAGATGCGAAGGTGAATTTTGGCGCATCAAAAATTTCTGTATATGGTTCTGCAACGGTTGAGGAACTGGAAGAAGCAGGAGCATTTGAAAATCTCAAAGTGGTGCCTGAGAAATCCCGGGAAGAAAGTGGACAAGACAAAAAAGAAAAGGAAGTAACCATTCCATTTTATAAAAAGCACAGCACTCTGCTCTATTCGCTACTGTTTATCGCTTTTGGCTTCATTTCAATGTTGGTGAATGGTGATGACAATATTCTTACACCACTGCTATTCATCACTTCCATGATTGTCGGAGGGGCTTCAATGCTGAAAACGGGTCTCCAGAATTTAGTCCGGTTTGAATTTGATATGCGAACCCTGATGACAGTCGCAGTGATTGGCGGTGTCATCATCGGAGAATGGGCCGAGGTCGCCATTGTTGTCATCTTGTTTGCCATCAGTGAAGCGTTGGAGCGTTTCTCGATGGATCGAGCAAGGCAATCCATCAGTTCATTGATGGATATTGCTCCTAAAGAGGCACTTGTCAGACGCAACGGACAGGAAATGACAGTGCACGTCAATGATATTGCTGTGGGCGATATCATGATTGTTAAGCCTGGACAGAAAATTGCTATGGACGGCGTAATTGTCAATGGTTACTCTGTAATCAACCAGGCAGCAATCACAGGTGAATCAGTGCCGGTTGAAAAATCGCTCGATGATGAAGTATTTGCAGGGACACTGAACGAAGAAGGCTTACTGGAAGTTAAAATCACTAAATTGGTTGAAGATACGACCATTGCCAAAATCATTCATCTGGTGGAAGAAGCACAAGGTGAGCGTGCTCCTGCCCAGGCATTCGTTGATAAATTTGCAAAATATTATACGCCTGCCATTATGGGTGTCGCAGTGCTGGTTGCGATTGTACCCCCGTTATTTTTCGGTGCGAGTTGGTCCACTTGGGTGTATCAAGGGTTAGCGGTTCTCGTTGTAGGTTGTCCATGTGCATTGGTGATTTCCACGCCGATAGCAATTGTTTCAGCAATCGGAAACGCTGCCAAGAAGGGAGTCCTTATAAAAGGCGGGGTCTACCTCGAAGAAATGGGTGGATTAAAAGCCATTGCATTTGATAAGACCGGCACACTCACAAAAGGCGTCCCGGTTGTAACCGATTATCGTTTAATCGACAATGCAGTTGATGAAAAGGAAATGCTGGCAGTCATCACAGCATTGGAAGATCGTTCCCAGCATCCATTGGCATCCGCTATTATAAAGAAGGCAGACAGTTATAACCTTCCTTATTCTGATATCTTTGTCGAAGACTTTTCTTCCATTACAGGCAAAGGGATACGGGGTAAAATCAATAATGAAATGTATTATGTTGGCAGTCCGGCATTATTTGAAGAGATACCGGCAACTAATTTCAATGATGCAATTAAAAGTGATATCAAAACACTTCAGGAACAAGGTAAGACCGTCATGGTTGCAGGAACGAAAAATACAGTTCAGGCAATCATTGCGGTCGCGGATGAAGTCCGCGAATCAAGTAAAGCAGTGATAGAGAAACTTCATCAGGCAGGCATCGAAAAAACAGTCATGCTTACGGGAGATAATCATAGTACCGCCAGTGCGATTGGTGCACATGTTGGTGTCACAGATATTCAATCAGAATTACTCCCGCAGGATAAACTGGATGTAATTAAGCAACTAAAAACTGATTATCGTCATGTAGGCATGGTCGGCGATGGGGTCAATGACGCCCCGGCGCTGGCAGCTTCCACCGTTGGTATCGCTATGGGTGGCGCCGGTACAGATACCGCCCTTGAAACAGCAGATGTCGCCTTAATGGGCGATGACCTGAAGAAACTGCCTTTTACCATCAAGCTCAGCCGCAAAACATTGAACATCATCAAAGCGAATATCGCTTTTGCCATTGGAATCAAACTGATTGCTCTATTGTTGGTCATCCCAGGATGGCTGACACTATGGATTGCGATTCTCTCGGACATGGGTGCCACTTTAGTGGTGGCCATGAATGGTTTGAGGCTTATGCGTGTGAAGGAAGATGAATTAAGCTTGGGTTCTTCCCAGATAAATAAAAGTACTGATGCTGAAAAATTGGAGTTGGAACTATGATTGTAACGGCATTTACAGCTGCTGCCGTTTATGTAGCGACAGGAATCGACTACCTCGTTATATTGATTCTTCTGTTTTCGCAAATCAAAAAGAGTAATCAAATAAAACATATTTGGATTGGACAATATATAGGGACAGTCATTATTATAGGCGCAAGTCTTCTGGTCGCATTGGGAGTAGCCAATTTTATTCCTCAACAATGGATGATCGGCCTGCTTGGATTGCTGCCACTTTACCTGGGTATCAAAATATGGATCAAAGGGGAAGAGGACGAAGATGAAGATAACATTCTCTCCCTTTTCTCTTCAGGCAGATTTAATCAATTATTTATAACGGTCACTTTCATTGTACTGGCTTCCAGTGCGGATGATTTTTCTATCTATATACCATACTTTACAACTTTAAATATGATGGAAATCGTTATTGCCATCATTGTTTTCATGATTATGGTTGGTGTTCTATGTCTAATCAGCTATCGATTGGCTTCCTTGGATTTTGTTTCAGATAAAATCGAAAAATATGAACGTTGGATCGTTCCAATCGTCTTTATAGGATTAGGAATTTATATCCTATTTGAAAATGGCACATTCAACGCTCTGTTCTCATTCCTATTTTAATAGGAAATTTTATAAGCCGATATCTCTCTTTTAATGTGAGATATCGGCTTAATTTTAGTGCAAAATATCACTTAAATAAGTGCAAAATAAAGTCAAAAGTCACATACAGTCAAATCAATACATACTATGTGTATGTTTAGGGCCTACCCTAAGTACACGGTATGATTATTGTGGTAAACTGTTGAATCTAGTTTAGCAGTTGGTCTCATCTATAATTATATAAGAGAAAATTCAGAATAATCCATAGCATTATTGTAATATGATAAAAGATCTTTTCTTGATTGTGTATGCTCAATTTCTTTTATCCTTGCTAAAAATTCAATCTTCAATTTAGGAGAGTTAATTATCGTTTCGTGTACCATTGGAATTTCTTCTTTGCCGTTTCTTATAATTACAGTTAACAAGCTTGATTTTGTTTTTCCATAAAATTTCTCGTCATCACTACCAATAATATCCCTAATTAATTCACTGAACCTTTTTTCGTTATAATTTTTTAGCAAGTGTAATGTGCCATAAAATGGCTCGTCATTATAAATAATCTCTTTCGACTGTACGATAGATTCGTATTCTTTATCGGTTAAAACACTATTTTCTCGATCAAATTTTACTTTTAAGAAAAATAGTTTATTTAAATCAATATTGGAGGCTATGTCCTTATACCATTCTTTAAATTCTGGAGTTTTTATTAGAAAAGTTTTCAAATCGTAAAGTGTAGCAGCGATTAAGTTGTTAAAAATAGTATCTTCATTGTATTGATTCTTATCGAATAATAGATTTACGATACTATTTAAATAGTCTATTAAAAGTTTTTTATCTTCTTGATGTCTTGACATAAGTCTAAAGACTCTTGATCTAAATAAAGTTTGTGATTGGAAATCCAATTCTGTTACTTCCTTAAAACTTTCAGCAGATAAAACCTTACTATGTTCAAGTACCAATCTTATATTATGAAAGTTCTTCCCATTACCAACTATATATAAATCATGATATCCATTAAATAAGGATGGTGAATCTACAACTTTATTGTTTATGAATGGATACAGCAAACTATTCAGTTGGTATTCATCTTGTAATTCACACATAAAATTTTTGTTACTTTCCTCTTGGGTTGACTGCTTAGGCTGCAAAATTTCCAAAAATGGAATTCGATCATAATTTATAAATTTCGTTTGTCAAAATAAGCTAGACAGTTCCTTTTCACCCATGTAACTCAAAAAGACTTCCAATGGTGTCCGGTAGTTCAATGATTTTCTCGGTATGTGGTTTC
Organism: Salinicoccus jeotgali; assembly: GCF_055379195.1. NCBI lineage: Bacteria > Bacillati > Bacillota > Bacilli > Caryophanales > Staphylococcaceae > Salinicoccus > Salinicoccus jeotgali. The sequence goes on from NZ_AP043833.1 coordinate 57,841, forward strand.
TTCTTGAAGCGACAGACGAGACAAATATCTGATCGACCGTGTTGAAATCCATGTCTTTGGGCAGTCCATCCTTTCTGAGCAGGCCATTGGAATGTTCATTCAATCCCCGTTGAGACGGTGTCCCTGGGTCGGCAAAGTAGATGGACAGATCGTTCTGGTTGCTCATCGATTGCCAGTTGGAGAATTCCTTACCACAGTCGAAAGTGATGGACTTGAACAGGTTTCTGGGCATCTCTTGACACCACGTATTGATGGCAGACTCGATTGCCTGTGCCGTCCGGCCTTCAGGCTTCAAGGTGATAATGACCTTAGACAGGCGTTCAACCAGCGTGATGACGGCACTCTTGTGGCGGACACCGACGATGGTATCTCCCTCGAGATGGCCGAATTCTTCATTGAACGCCGGGTAGTCAGTTGTTCTTTCAGAGATGTTTCGCCTGAAGGCCTGTCTGCCCCGGCGTTCCTGATGGCCATTTGGTTTTCGCTTGCCTTGCATCGGCAGTGTGGCTACATCAAAGGTTTTTCGTTTGAACATTCGATACAGTGTACGGCCCGAGCAGTCAATTGGCATCTCCTGCCGACCGACAATCACATCCGGTGTCCAGCCTTGCGCCACCTGCTTTTCAACATGTTTCTGCTGATCGGTCGGTAGAACAATCCGTTTTCTACCACACCGGCTTTTGTTTTCCTTATAGCGCCGATAATACTCCAGCGCAGTGTGCCCGTCCTTGAGATATGCGATGACATTATGGACCGTCTGACGGGCACGCCCAATCCGTTTCGCAATCTGTGAAGTCGGGGTCTCTTGATGGAAATAGGCTTCTATGATTACTAGCTCGTCCGTGGTAATATGGGTGTAGGTCATGCGTGATCACTCCTATGATTTTCTTTGGTCGGAAAACTCATTTTGAGTGTATCACGCGTGACCCTTTTTAGGTGTCTAGCTTAATTTTACAATCGGCGAAATGAAATAATTTTATTATATACATCGTAGTAAAAATGATATAAATATAATAGATAAATTTTTTCATTAGAATTGATGTATTCTATGTTGCTATTATTGGAAACATGGTCATCTATCAGTTCGGAAAATTGTTCATAATCTCGGTATGTTCTTTTCTTATTGGTAAAATCACTTCTCAAAAGGATCATTTCAATAGAGGAAGTGTCAATTTCTATCTTTTGCAGTTTCTCTTCAATTTTACTATATAAATACTGCGTACTATGAAGATTATCTATGTCATATCTATAATCTATAATTTTTCTTACGAAACCATCCCTTATATCTTTATCTATTTGTATTATATCTCCAACTATAATAATCTTATTCTGGTTACTTTTAAGTAAATTGATAATAGCATATAGATTTTCACGATCTTGAGAAGATATTCTATCAAAATCGTCAATAACAATTATTTTGTTTTTATCTGAAAAATCTTCAACTATTTTTTTAGACCTGTTTTCTAAAATATCTGAACTAGAAAAGTAATCTTTGGATTGAAGCAATGAAGCTATTATAAAAAAATAAAAGAATAGTAGTATGCTGTTGGTAAAAATTGAGGTAGTAAAAATGTCGCCTGTAAATAAGTAACTTAATAAGTAAAGTAATAAAGTTATTACTGCAGAAATTATTATCACTATTATTGGATAAGTTAACTTGTAGAAAAAAAACTTTATGGGTTTTAGTTTTTTTGCTATTAAAGTAAAGTTTTGATCTGAAATTTCTTCGCCCCAAAAGTCCATCTCAATATACTTATATTTTTTACTCTTCTCTCTCAATTCATTTAAAAAGTATGTTTTCCCACTCCCCCACCTCCCATTCAAAAAAGTTACCCCTGTTTTTTTTTTACAATTAATATAAGTATCGTAAAAATAGTCGATCTCTTTATTGAATTCATTAGTAATAACGCATCACTCTCCATACTCTTAAATATTTATATTAATGTTCATCATATAGTAGTTCTATAGTAACTTTATTATCAATCAGTTTTAATAAATATATCCTACTCCTTATTATGAGATTTCTACCTAAATTATACTATATATTTGGAAATTCTCATCGTTCCGAATAATTTTAAGGGGTCTTGTCCGTATTGTGGGGAAAAGCAGTATCCCATAGCACTCACAAAAATAGAATAGATGATCATGCATATACCCATCAACTTTTATCGAGCAATCGTTCTGCTTCGTGTGAGAAAATTTAATACATACACCTTATATTTACGATTGAATGACCCCATCGGACACACCTCATGTATCCGATGAAAATTGTAAATAAATTGAGAAAGAATATAGAGAGAAATGGAGGGAAAAATCGGAGTTGAAATATTTGATGTAAATTATGAGATTTGTTGGTTAAATAAATCATAAATCACATTTATAACTATCCAACAAGTAATAGAGATAGTTATCAGTAGTATGCAACAAATGATTATAGATATAAAAATAGTTATAAAGTAATCGAAGGTCTTTTTTTTCGCTTCAACACTGCCAGAGAAAAAATAAAATAATCCTATTAATATACTCAGAGAAAAAAATAAGGATAAAAACGCGATAGAATTAATAAGAAGTCCGACAGACAAAGAATCCCATTTAATATTAATAGACATTATTGTCATCAATTTTCTTCTACCTTCTTATCGTTTTCTTTAATTAAATAATAAAAATCACTTATCATTTTTTTCTCCTCAAATTTATGCCAATACCATCTTTTTAGCCAACCATTTCCTAGTGTTTCCCAATGATTTTTAAGAAGATATCTGGCAAACAACCTTAATTTTCGTGAATCTTTTTGGTTTAAATATTTTTTTTGTTCATCATCGCTATGCTCTATACATTGGATACCAGTATCAATATTTTTTTCAATAGCGCCTAATTCCTTAAAGATATAAGCAGTCATTTCATTAAAGTTTTCGGGTGGCATAGATGTGTAATCCTTTTTTTTAGCTTCATCATGAGGTCTAAATCTAAGAACAGTATATAATATGTATACATCGTCTGAAAGTAGCCTGGATTTTGATGACACCTTAAATAATTCTTGCCTCCAGCCTGACTTTGAGTCTAAAGAATCTCTTAACTGTTTTCGAACTACAACTATAGCAATTAAACCAGTAAAAAAGGTAAAGAGACCAGTTATAATGGAACCCAAAACATTATTACTATTATTATTGATTATTATCTCCCACATAGATCTTTCCCCCTATATTGTCCTTTCTCTATTAAATCATAGATACTTTTAAAAAGTGTAACACTTCAAAATTAAATCTTCATCGAAGTAATACAGTGCGTAGGTTTAGATTTGCATTCTGATATAGAAAATTATTATGATACATCTGCATAAATATTTTATATTAAATTTAATGGTAAGTAAAAGTTGTAAAAATCATTCTAAATAACGACCGTTTATTGAAACATTTTAGGTAGTTATATTTTCAGTTATATTTATATGGTTTGTAAGTACAAAAACACGTATAATTATCTATGTATACTAATTATAAAACTATTCGAGTTTTTGTACCATCGTCTTATTTTGTACACCTTAATAAATGACAGAATGCGTATAACTCCCCTAATAATTGATATTCCAGGAGGATGAATGATGAGTAAGATTGGTTATGCGAGAGTAAGTACAAGAGATCAAAATCTAGATAGTCAGATTGACACCTTAAAAGATTACGGTTGTGAACGTATTTTTTCTGAAAAAGTAAGTGGCCGGAAATACCAACGGACTGAATTAGATAAAGCATTAGATTATATGCGTGAAGGAGACACCCTGGTTCTCACTAAGTTGGATCGGTTGGGTAGGACAACGAAACAGCTCATTGAACTGTCGCAATACCTTGAAGATCAAGGGATCGATCTAGAGATTATAGATATGAATATCAATACTAAAGATGCCATGGGGAAAATGTTCTTCACCATGATGTCAGCATTTGCTGAACTTGAAGCGAATCTATTGAGCGAAAGAACGAAAAAAGGATTAGATGCTGCAAGAGCAAGAGGAAGATCCGGAGGAAGACCAAGAATATCAGAAGATAAGGAAAAGGTTTTGCTCTCCTTATATGATAGTAAGAGTTATACAATCAATGAGATCATTAAAATAACGGGACTATCTAAAGGTACAATCTATCGGATTATTAATGATAGAAAGCATAACGAAGATGATCTAAAATTCTTGTGAATAAAAGGGGGTACAATATGGATAAAGATAAATCGTTAAAGGAATTTGAAAGGTCATTATCCAAGGCAAGCAATTTTAAAATAGAATCAGTAGAAGACTTTAATGAATGTGTTGATCATGTCATACGACTTGTTAAAGATTCCTTTATGTTATTCCAAATGAAGTCATTTTCTACATCATTATTCCTATCAATTGCTATTATTGAAGAAGTAGGAAAAATTCATGTAGGACTCTTTAATACAAGACAAGCTGAAGTAAAAAGAGACCCTCTAAGGGATCACAAGAGGAAGCAAATAATGGGATCGAACTATACTATTAGTATGGGCGATAGACTAGTAAATGCTATTGGAATGGAAAGATTAGAAGAAATATATAGCATGTCATACAGTGGACAGCTAAAAGATCTGAGAGAGAAATCAATATACTGTGATTATGAAGGCGATGGTCTTATAATTCCACATGAATATATTAATGAACAATTTTCAAAAGACATACTCTTATTTGCAATTGAATCTTTTGACGATAATTTAGTAGGATATACAAGGCATTCTATGGAGAGATCGAAAATTACTGACAAAATATTTGAGAATTTATCAACTGATTAAATAAGGAAAAGTATTTACTATGCTTATTATGATAGGAAAAGTTACATAACCAATAAAATCATTAAAATAATCAGGTTGTCTAAAGATACTATTTATCGAACCGCAAATGAAAGAAAATGATAACTAAATAACACAATAACATTTACGTTACTTATTGGAAGACTAATACTCCCATTTGAAAATGACAAAGTCAAAGGTGATTTAGAAAACTGGGAAGGGAACCATGTGTATGTGAAAGAATTGCCACTTGATCACATCATATATATAAATGAGTCAGGATAAAGTAATAGTGTATTCGATAGCTATAAACCAGAAAATTAGACAGACTTGGACTAAGAAGCGCAAATTTGACTTTTAGATGTATGGTTAATAAACCATAGACATTTTACTATCAATTTATAAGTTCATGTTGATGGTTTTTCTAGTTAGTCAAAATCCATATAACCCTCGTATAGTGAACCGCCTGCACCTGAGATTTCATCTCCACATGCCCTGCATTCTCCTCCTTGGCGCATGTTGACTCCTGCACCACAGGTCGGACAGCTGATCACCTTGCTAGTGGATCGCGGAGTGATAATAAAGCTCTTGTGTTGGCCGTTAATTAGGTAAGTGCCCTCTTCCAATGACGCGCTCCCACATTTGGGGCACGCATTCAAAGAATCGCTGACTATGGTTTGACAATGGGTACATCTTTTTACTTTAAGTTGCATACGGGTCTCTCCCTCAAAAATAAAATAGGCATTTCTTGGTTTATTTAAGCGCTGATTGTAAAATTAAGCTAGACACATAAAAAGGTTCACGCATAGTACACTCAAATAGGATCAAATAGATTTGGGATTATCGTTCTTATTTCAGATCGATAATCCCAATGTTTTAAAGAGATTTTAATATCTACTTTACTCTCCTCAAGTCTCTATACACTTCATCAACCATATCTTCCACCAAGTACTTTTTAAACTCCGGATTCTCCAATATTTTCATGAAGAAGCTCTCATTACTTTTCATCCGACTGATTACAAAATCCAAGAAGCTACGTTCGAAACTGAACTTGAAGTTCTCCTTCGTATTATTTTGTGCTTTTAACACCAGTTCTTCATCGGCTTTCATGTCCTCGATGATTTGATCTCTGGACAATTTGTCTGCTTCTGTGAAGTCTGTTCCAAAGCGATCATTAATACGGTCGATAATTGAAGACAGGCGTTCTTTTTCTTCTTCTAATCCTCCCCCATTTCCATGCTGTGGCGGAGAGAGTTGTTCTCCCCCTGTAGTGTCTAAGGAGATACTGCCTTCAAATGCTTTTTCATTACGGTAGTATTCCAGGGCTACATCGTCAGAGATATAAACAGGGTCCTCTGATTTCTTTGGCAGTTTTTTCAGCAATGAACTGAGGTAGATGAACCGTTTATGCAGATCCAAATCAGAGAACGGCCCAATCTGCAGAATAAATGCATACGTCCTCACAAATTTTACAGCTGCGGACTTAAAATGTTCCTGTGCTTCATCACCCAGTTCCTGTTTATACCTTTCCACTCCGGGGTCCAGTGTTGCATTTAATTTGCCTTGAAAACGAGCACTTTTTGCAGATTGCTCACTATACTCCAGATTTGCTACAGTATCTACTTCTTCATTTGTATAAACCTGCATCGCATCCAGTTCGCCCTGCAAATCATAGAGGATATTCGGATCTGTCTTTTCCCCGAGTCCTGTCACTTCGTAATAGGTTTGGAAAGCAGCTTGAATGGTTTCCGGGTCATTCACAAAGTCCAGCACGAATGTATCGTCTTTTCCGCGACATGTTCGGTTGAGACGAGAGAGGGTTTGGACAGCTTTAATCCCATCCAATGGCTTGTCGACATACATCGTATGGAGTAATGGCTCATCAAAACCGGTCTGATACTTTTCAGCGACAATCAGCACCTGGTAGTCATCCGAATGAAACTTATCCGGCAGTTCATTTTCACTGATTTTATTTATGTCTGCTTCAGTATAAGATACTCCAGAGTCTTCTACGGTGCCTGAGAATGCCACAAGTGTCTGAAGATCTGTATATCCTTTTGCCTTCAAGTACTTATCAAAGGCAAGTTTATATCGGACAGCGTGGAGGCGACTGCTTGTGACGACCATTGACTTCGCACGACCATTAATTTTGTGACGGGTGACATTTCTAAAATGCTCAACCATGATTTCTGCTTTTTGTGCAATATTGTGAGGATGAAGAGAAACGAAACGCGCAATCTGCTTGCTCGCTTTGCTTTTCGCTACTTCCGGGTCATCTGTGATGCTCTTTTCGATTTTATAGAATGTTTCATACGTAACATAATTCCGCAGCACATCATGAATGAAGCCCTCTTCAATGGCCTGGCGCATGGAATAGAGGTGAAACGGCTCAAACGTGCCATCTGGATTTTGAGTACCGAATCGCTCTACGGTCTTTGGTTTTGGTGTCGCTGTGAACGCAAAGAAGGAAATATTAGACTGGTCCCCACTTTTCGCAATGGCTTCAAGCATCCGTTCTTCTGCATCTGTCGCTGTTTCTTCTTCCATCGCATTTTGTTCATAGGCTTCTTCCAATGTTTTATTCGAAAGCAGTGCCGTCATGGCAGAAGACGCTTTCCCGCCCTGGGAGCTGTGTGCTTCATCTATGATGATCCCATAGGTGCCCCGGTTGAACTCCCCTACTTTGTCCAAAATAAAGGGAAACTTCTGAAGTGTTGTCACAATGATTTTCGTCTTGTTGCGTATCGCTTTGGCCAGTTGGTCCGAGTTCTCATCAATCTTCTCCACCATGCCGGCTTTATGCTCCAATTGATAAATTGCATTCTGGAGTTGTTTGTCGAGCACTCGTCTATCTGTGATTACGATGATGCTGTCGAACACCGGATTATCGTCTGCATCATGGGTTTTTGCCAACCGGTGGGATAACCATGAAATACTGTTGGTTTTCCCACTGCCTGCAGAGTGTTGAATCAAATAGTTTCGCCCGGCCTGGTGCAATTTTACGTCAGTCTCGATTTTACGCACGGCATCCAATTGGTGGTACCTCGGGAAAATGACCACTTCTTTTTCATCGATAATGTCCCCATTGCTGTCTCTTATGCTCTTTTTTTCAACATATAGAAATCGGAAAAGGATGTCGAGGAGGCTGTCCGGCTGTAGTACTTCCTGCCAGAGATATGAGGTTCGATAGTCCCCTTCCACAGGTGGGTTCCCTTTCCCACCATTGTTCCCTTTATTGAAAGGGAGGAAGAATGTATTATTCTTGTTGAGTTGGGTTGCCATATATACTTCATCGGTATCCACGGCAAAGAAAACAACGGCACGCTTCTTGAACTGGAATAATAGTTCTTTAGGGTCCCGGTCTTTCTTGAATTGCCGCATTGAATGCTCTACAGTTTGGTTGGTCAGCTGGTTTTTCAGTTCCATCACAATCAGTGGCAGCCCATTCAAAGCAATCATCATATCGATCGAATTCTGATTTGACGCACTATAATACACCTGCCGGCTCACGGTGAAAATATTATTTTCATAGTTTTCGACGAGTGTCTGATTCATCTCCGTCGGTGGTTTATTATAGGCGAGTTTGAGTGTGGCCCCATAATCTTTGATACCATGGCGCAGGCAATCAATGATGCCCCGGCGCTTCAGTTCTTTGTCGAGGCGCTCCATGATCTTGGACTGATAGTCATCCTTGTAGACCTTCTGTAACCGTTCCAAAGCCTTTGGCTGTGTCGCTTCCAAAAATGTGAAAAAGACTTCCTGATCGATCGCCCACTTTCGGAACTTGGCAAGTGCAGGCCCCTTCAGGGTACGCTGTTGAAAGCCGGATGCCATCAACGCCTGTTCTATATTCTCTTCAAAGCCTGTCTCACTTTTGTCGATACTCACGACGACGATACCTCCTCCTGCTCTGTTTCTTTCAGCATCTCCTGAATATCTATTTTGCCTGTGACGGCTTCGTAAATAAGAGATTGGCGGTATTCTTTGAGTTTAGTGATTTGTTCTTTTAGTTGAATCAAAGTTTCATCTATATTCTCCGTGAAGTTTTTTAGGTAAATACATATATCATATTGCTCTTCCTTACTGGGAAGTAGAATAGGCAACTTCTTTAATTCCTGAAATCCTATAGACTGTCTTACACCACTACCAAATCCATAAAAAACTTTTTTTAAGTCATATGCATGAAGTAATAAACTAGCATATTCACTTAGAATATTTTGGTTTGGGACTAATGTTAAATAAGCAGAAGTAATAATTCCTTTTTCTTTTACTAAGCCTACTCGAAGGCTTCTTTTATCATTTTGTAAATCGGTTAGTCTTAATACTATATCTCCATTTTTAACTACTCGATATGTCTCAAATGATTCTGGCAAAAGACCAAAATTATTTTTAATATTTCTCCTCTTTATTCGTCCATAACTTAAGGAAAGTACATTTTTTTCTTTATTTCCTATATTTTTTGTTTTTGATTCTTTTAAATGAAGATTTAGGGAGCTTATCTCCCAATGCTCCGGAATCTCGCCAATCCACTCCACACCGGAGTCTTTCATTTTAACGTCCGGATTAAGCCCTTTTGTAACGGTTTCTGTAATAATGGCTTGCCGTTTCTCTTCGAGGAGTGCGATGAGTTTTTCTTTGTCTGATATTAAAGTGTCGATTTCTGAGGTTTTTTGGTCGAGGAAATTTATTATTCTATTTTGTACTGTTAAACTTGGTACATCGATTCGGAGGGATCGAATGATTCCTTGGCTTATATTTTTTTGTCCCCCTCCTACAGATCGCTGGATAATCCCTTCTCGATTGGCAAGAAACCAGTAAAATACAAAATCAATATTTATATTTCTAGGTTGATTAAGCACACAACAAGCTTGATTTGTTGTTACATCAAATTGAGTAATAGCCAGTTTTCCAATTGTTGCTCCATAAAGAGCAACAATTAAAGAATTTTTCGGATGTACTTTAAGAGCAGGATAATCAGCAATTGCTTTTCTGGTTATTTTTTTATTTACACTAGATAATTTTCCATCAGTTAAATCTCCTGTATTTACCCAAGGGATTTCACCATCTTTATAGTATTCTTCATTCGTAGAACTAGGGGTAGTTCCACTTGATATATCATCGAACAGCCAAGCTATTTTTAAACGTCTCCAATTAGGGTGGCCAGATCTATTCTCTATTCTCACATCATCACCTGCTTCAGCTTCTCTAAAATACTCTCTTCAAGTTCTTGTATTTCCGTTTTGATTTCATTGGAAGGTCGAAGTTCCTGATACTGATAGAAGTGTCTAGTGAATGGTATTTCGTATCCGATTTTCGTTTTTTCTTCATCGATCCAAGCATCTGGTACATGAGGCAGTACTTCACGTTCGAAATAGTCATGAATGTCCTCTTTTAGTGGCACATTTTCTGTGTCACGTGAATCAGGGTCTGCTTCCACATCACCCTTCTTATTTTTCACACAGATATCAGCCGTCTCATCCTTCTCAGCCAGGGCTGCGAGCAGTGCCTTTAGCAACGGAGCCTTCATATCGATGCCAGCGTCTGCAAATGCAGCTTTCAATTTTTCAGTGAATACTTCCCGGTTCTTATAAAGGGTGTCTTCTTTCAGTTGCTGCAACACTTCAATAATAGCGTTTTGGACTTCTCCACCGGCTTCTTGCTTTTTAAGGCCGCCTTCCCCTTTTTTCTTTGATTTAGCCAGGTTCTGAAACGCTTTTTGTTCGTATAGACGCGCAATGCGTTCATCATCTATTTTGAAGTTAAGCTTCAGCGGACGCTCTACAACAATCTTTTGATAACCAAAATTTTCGTTATCAAAAATCTTCACATTATCCTGCTCTTTAAATTCACCATATATGCGAATGATCTCCTCGATTTGCTTCTGAGAGATCTGATTCCGCTTTTCCCCCAAGCTTTTGCGCATCTTCTCATAGTAATCAACAGCGTTAACGAGTTGAATCTTACCTTTACGCCATTTAGATTTATTATTGGTAAGAATCCAGATATAAGTGGAAATACCAGTGTTATAGAAAAGATCTTTAGGCATCGCTACAATGCCCTCTACCAGGTCATTTTCAATCACATAGCGGCGTATCTCACTTTCCCCACTGCCCGCATCTCCTGTGAATAATGGGGAACCATTCATGATGATTGCCATACGGGAACCTTGTGGGTTGTCTTCGCTGACAGGTTTCATTTTCGATACCAGGTGTTGCAGGAACAGCAGCTGACCATCACCAATACGAGGCAACCCGGCACCGAAACGGCCATCCATTCCTAAATCTTCATGTTCTTCCCTGACCACTTTCTCAGCGGGTTTCCACTCGACCCCATATGGTGGATTCGAAATCAGGTAATCGAATTTTTGAGTCGGAAACGCATCTCTCGTTAATGTATTTCCAAAGCGAATGTTCTGAGCGTTCTCTCCTTTGATTAAGGTGTCCGCCTTACACATGGCGAATGATTCCTCGTTGAACTCCTGAGCGAAAAACTCCAATTCTGCAGTTTCGTTCATTTCATGTAAGTATTCTTGGGCGATGGATCCCATGCCACCTGTACCGGCACATCCGTCATAAAGGGTCTGGGTGATTCCAGGTTTAGTAAGAATCTCATCATCCTCATTGAACATGAGCCCTACCATCAGCCGTACGACTTCCCTCGGTGTATAGTGATCGCCAGCTTCTGCATGTTCAGAATAACGCCGAATCAGTTCTTCAAAAATATACCCCATTTCAAGGTTAGAGACGGTATTGGGATGCAGATCAACCTCTGCAAATCGTTTCACGGTCAAATACAAGAGATCATTACGATCCATCTTTTCAATCTGCTTATCAAAGTCAAAGTACTCTATGATTTCTCTTGCCGTTTTTGAAAAGCCATTGATGTAATCCCGGAAGTTTTCTGCGATGTTATCTGAATCATTCAATAGCTTCTGGAAGTCATAGTTGCTTGTATTATTGAAACGCTGCTTTGATTTTCTATTCAGTATTTCGTCCCGGGCTTCTTCAGGCAAATGCTTGAATTGTTGATAGCTTTCGAGTACATCCTCTTTCGTATCTTCCAGAACATTATCGAACCGACGCAATACCGCCATCGGTAAGATCACTTTCCCATAGTCTTCTGGTTTATACGGCCCTCTTAATATTTCTGCGATGGTCCATAAAAAGTTTACTTTATCCTGAAAATTCATCATGTCTATCTATTCCTTTTTCTATAAGATTATTGTGGTGTACTTTCTGCGAAGCGTATAAATTCCTATTATGTAATTTGAAATTATGTCAGAGAACAAAATGAGGGGATATACAAACCCTACTACTTTTAGCTTAACATAGCACTTTATCAAGTAAGTAAAGATTATTCCTCAAAGAAATATGCAATATACAATATATTGCATATTATATATTAATTGATACAGAGTATTAGCTTAACTCTAAGTCATATTAACTTTATTTAGTCTTTGTACTTTTAATAATTTCAGCAACTCTGAAACTGAGTAGTGAATACCTAAACTATATAATATATTGTATGCAGTATATTATATATGATATGTTGTATATAATATGATACAAAGGAGTGAAGCAGTTGGGGAAGATTATAAGCATCAATAACTTCAAAGGCGGCGTCTCAAAGACATCAACAGCATGTGCTCTCGCATATGTTTTGTCTGAGAAAAAAAGAATGAAGACGCTACTGGTAGACTTCGATCCGCAAGCTGATGCGACGGAGCTTTTAATTCGAACGTATGATAATGCAGAGAAACCAGATGCGCTTAACGATGAAGGCTATAAAACAATATACGAGGGTATCCAAGATGGAGATAGAGTAGGGACAACGCTTCATTTATCTGAGAATCTAGATTTAATACCCAGTGACTTTAATTTAATCGGTTTTCCAGATCACCTAATAAAAAAATACCGCTATAAGGATACCTTTGACAAAGTTAAAGAACTGAGCAACTTCCTAGAAGGAGTCAGGGAGGAGTACGATATTATTTTAATCGATACCCCGCCGACTATATCTGACTTTAGTAACAATGCAATATATGCTTGTGACTATAGCTTAATAGTAATGCAGACTCACAGACGATCTTATCGCTCAGTAGAAAAATTTCTTGTGCATTTGGTAGACTTCCAAGAAACTTACGGGAATGAGTTTGATGTCCTAGGTATTATACCTGTGATGTTTTCGAATAAGACAAAGACAGACACAATTACACTACAAGATGCGATGGAAGATTATAAAGACTATGTATTTAAGCATATAGTGAAAGCGATGGAAAGGGTAAAATACTGGGATGAGTTTGGAATCTCAGAGGAAAGTCATTGGGATAGGATGGCAGTGAATGCATATGCGGGATTGACTAAAGAATTCCTGGAAAGATTAGAACGAATGGAAGAAAAACAAACTCAATAATTGGGAGTGAAATAGATGGGACTGTTAGATGAAACGAAAGCAAAAAGGGAAGGTAAAAAACATGAAAATCCTTTGGCCAATCATAATATTAAAAAAGAAAAACTTCCTGTAACATCTCTTCGTTTGGATGGAGATACTCACGCGAAAATACTAGCCCTTAAAAATGTAGTTGCGAAGCGTAATCTCAACAATATGCAAATTATTACTGAAGCTATTGATAACATGATTGAAGATCTTGATGAGGAAAGTTTGGAGGTTTTCGATAAGTATTATCGTATTAATATTGAAGAAAAAGTCGATGTCTTAAAAAGAAAAGGCCAGTACTAATATCAGCATATTATATATTGCATATTATATATAATATGCAATATGCTTTTTTGATTTTACAAATAACGTCTAGTCTTGTATGCTTATTTTATTAAATCACTACAATAAAACTAAATAAAAAGAGTGTGTTAATAACAAAAAACTCATGATGTGGGGACATCACGAGTTCTCCGGAATCAACGCTTGGGGAAGCATTGAATTCAATTGTTATAATTCGCTCACATATCTCTGTGCATAGAGTGTTTTTGCGAACATTTATATATATTAGGATAGCTATAGAATAGCAAATGTTCGTACATAAATCAAGTTGACGATATGAGTACGTTTATTTACTGTACTTTTATATTGTTGCATTTGAGTAGATTATAGAGGTGTGTGAGTGATGGATGCTTATGTCTATCGCTTTTTTTATTGGAAAGGACTACCTATGCACGATCTATACAAAATCTATTCTCATATCTTAAAAAGAGGAATATCAGATAGAAAAATCAAGAGTAAAGAAATGAACCCTTATGGTAAAGTAGCTGCAGCAAATTCTAAAAATCAGATGATTTACAATCAGGGTTACACGGTGAGCTCAGTAGAGACACTTATGAGTAATAGCAACGTTGTGACTCATTTCACCCCTAATGTTTATTATTGGTTAAGTAGAAAAAATAACACTATTTCTGGTCATGAAGAGAAAAACTTGAAGCAAATAAATACATTCGTAATCGACTTTGATAATTATGATATTGAGTATACCGATATTCTCAATGTAGGACTAAATCTAGAATTAATGCCTACTTTAATTGTGCAAACTGACCAAGGATTTCATGCATATTTCATATTAGAAGAACCAGTTTATGTTACAAAAAATAAAAACTATAAAAGTTTAAATGTAGCTAAAAAAATCTCTCAAAACTTGAGACTGGCCTTCAACGAAGAGATAGAAGGAGTAGATCTTAACTGTAATCATTTTGGCTATTTTAGATGCCCGAATGCGCACAATGTCCTATTCTATCAAAAAGATTTAGAGCATACATTTAAGGACCTCATAGCTTGGTCGAAACGCAAATCAGATGATGCGAGGGAACATCTCAAAGTTGTGGTAGATAACACTTTCAATACTCAGCACAAACAAATTGAAGAAGCTTGGTATCGTAAATTGATCCAGCAGCAAGCTATCCATGGCGGAGAAGACTGTGGGCGTGACAACACTGTCTTTACGTTGTCTTTAGCTAATTATCAATCTGATGTCACATTTGAAAACTGCCTAAATAAGATGCATCAGTTCAATTCAATGCTAGAGAGACCGTTAAAGAA